>CAVXVD010000098.1:0-20158 GCA_963765015.1 uncultured Acidobacteriota bacterium
CCATCTACGACCACGATCATAATATTGCTATCTGAATAAAGCAAAAAATAAAGCTCTGTAGTCTAGATCACTGCTATGTAGGTTCTATCGCAGCCTTGCAATAAGGGTTCCTGATGGCACTGGAGCCACAATAGAGAGTCAGCCGGTTCCAGAGACGATCCCCAGCCGCAGCGGCATATCGCCCGACGGCACGGGCCTCTCCTCGTGAACACTGGAGCGACGGCGGCGACAAACTTCTACTAGTGCACAGGGAGCGTTCGCCTCTGGGATCGCGGAGCAGGCAAACTACTGCGTATACGGTCCAGAACACCGATTATCAGGGGATCATCATTTTCGACACTTCATCGGGGATTGCGGTGACTTTGAATCAGGCGGTGGCTCCTTGATTTTTACCTGCACCATATTGAATCTCTCGACCGGCCAGATCACCTTGACTCCAGATGGGGGATTGACCGTCAACGGAAGCGCGAGTCTGACGTTGCAGGCCTGGAGTGGGGTGCCGGTATTCTTTGCCAACCGCTCATGGTTGGCCTATTCCGGGGCGACTTCGTTTCCGGTCGTTCCGGGCAACACGCCGGGGGTGGCGCATGAATGGCTTGCAAGTTACAACTCATCTACGGGCGTTTTTACGCAGACGCAACCGGCGTTTGGTGACATCTCCGGCACACTCTCCGCGCTTCAACTTCCGGTGGGCGTTCCGGTGGTCAGTTTCGGAGCGGGAGCGCCCGTCGGCACAAGCGCCGAAGGGTACATCTACTTCAACGTCGAGCGGTTCGCCGTATGCGGATACGTTTATCATTCGGGAGGTTGGCAAGCCTTTAGCTGATTTAGGGGTATCATGTAGGCAAGCCACGTAGCGCAGAGAGGAGGGTATCGTCTTCTTCGGAATCGATATGGGAGTATCGGGGCAGCAGCAGAGCCAGTACAACAAGCTCACGTCTTCGTCGGACTTTGCGACGGGACTGGGCTAAAGCAACCTCACTGCCTCGTCCAATTTTATGCAGGGGCTTTTCTCTGTTGACCCGACAAAACCTCTACGGTGCTGGCTCCGCAGACAAGGCCATTCAGACTGCACGCAGCAGGCGAAAGATACTACCGCACAGTTCGCGCCCCGTTCCGGGGGACGGCGGAACGAGGCGAATCTTGGGATCGAGGCCCGTTCGGATATTGCGAGCCTCACAGGAGATTTGACGGAAAAGCGGCTTCGACACTTGGTTCCGAAGGCGCTGGGTTGCTCTCTGCTGGCATGAGTGGAAACATCGCGGGTTCGATGAGGCAAGCGAATTGCAGCAGCAGAAGCTCGCCAAGTTTAAGGATATCATTTCGAGCATTGCTTCGAGATTGCTGAATTGCCGGGATGCCGGGAGTGTCGGCGGGTGCTGCCCAAGGGCTCAATGCGGCTGCTGGAGCGATCAGTTAGATGGCGACCAATCCCTATCTCGCCCGCGCTCAGGCGTTGCAGGATCAGCGGTGGGGCACCAGACCAAATTCAAACTGGCTCCGCTATCTCAGGCTCTCACTGCGGACCAGACACGGCTTGCGCTCTACGCCGATCCGAACGACCCATCGAAAGCAGTAGCCGGGAAAGAGAAGGAATACCAGCAGACCCTCGACAACATGACGGCTACCATCGGGCAGATGCGGGGGATTCTCGGAGAAAAGCAGCCGGGAGCAAATCCGCTTGAAGCTGCGGCTGGAGATGCGCTGTCAAAACTCCACATCACGAATCACCTCAAGAGCCACGTCGCGCAGGTGCGTGCTGAGAACGCGGCGAAGTACGAAGGCCAGAACAAGACGATGGCCGGGGAGTACGCGCAGGGAACCCGCCCAACGAACTCGTGCAATATCGCTCTCAGCTTGAGGGGGCTGGATACACGCCAGAGCAGATTGACCGCGCAATGGAAGCGAAGGCCGGGATTGTGCCTAAGCTCGCGTCTGATGGGATTCCCTACAAGGGAACCGATGGGAAGTGGTATCAGAATTTTCGGGATTCCAGCGGCCAAGTCATTCCCCGCGAAATGCCGCCGGATTACACCGGCCCGACCGTATCGCAAAAGCCGACGATCAAAACCGATCCCGCCACAGGTCACATGGCCTACGTCTATGCGCCCGACGCGGATAATCCGAATGGGCGAGTAGTGCCTGTTCTTGACTCGAACGGGAAGCCGTTCGGAAACATCAAGCCGCAAACGGTGAGGTACACCGTTAGTCATCACTTCATCACTTTTACGGATGCCAATGGTGAAACGCATCTGGTTCCGGTGACCACTGAATCATCCAGCACGTTTGGTCCAATGGCCGATGAGAACCAAAAGAACGGTATTGCTGATGCCCCGGACCCTGCTCCATCTTCTCCCACGCCCGAGGGACCAAAGACGAAGCATTTGCGTTCGCTGCAATCGAGCGGGGGCGATTCTGGACTGCCGAAGGGCAGCATCGACTTGGGGAAAAAGGCGACCCCGGCGACAAACAAGGCGAAAACCGATTACGTCGAGGCCGTGAAGCTGTCCAGTGTCGCCGACCAAGTGGCGCAGAAGCCGGATGACGCGATCAATCAGAAGCGCCTTGCCGTGGCTCTGGAACGTGCTGCTGCGGGACGGTTCACGACGCAGGCTTTGGACTACATCATCAAGGCGGGATGGGGAAACACCATCGAGCAATGGGCGAACAATCCGTCTACCGGAGCGTTGCCTTCGGACGTAGTACGGCAGCTTGTCGATGGGGCGCATGAAAACTTGAAGGCCGCCAAAGATGCGATGGACGCAGCGGAGAACATGGGCAGCGATACCCCTGAGAAAAAAACGAATGATCCGCTCGGGGTGCTTTGATGCCCGACCAGATGACGCTGGAGCAATTCGGCGCGAAGATCAAGTCCAAGTATCCCGAGTACGCCAGCTACTCCGACACCGACATTGCGAACAAGGTCATTGCGAAGTATCCGCAATACAAATCGCAGATCGGTCCCGCTTCCGTTGAAGGAACCGCGAACGCGCCGGAGACTCCCGGCTGGAGGGACCGATTCATCAGCATGTTTCGTCCGATGTCGGAAGGCGAACGCAAGCAAGCCACCGACACGCTGGGAACATTTGCTGGAAGCGCCGCAGTGGGCGCACAGAACGCCGTGCGCGGATTCGGAGCAGGGGCGGCGGGGCTCATCCTTCATCCGATCAGTAGCCTCTACGGTTCGGCGCAGTTGGCCGCTGATGCCCTGAATCAGATGTTCCCCGATAGCGGCCTGAATCCGCAGCAGAAAGCCGCCAAAGACGCATCGCTGCAAAGGCTCAAAGATCAGTGGGAGACGATTAAAGACAATCCCGATTGGTCGCTCGGCAACTTGGCAGGCGGAATCGAAACAGGGAGGGCTTTTGGCGAAGCCGTGGGCCGGTGACGAAGGGACTGAAGGACACCGTAGCCAAGGCGCGGGAAGGCATCGTGACAAGACGCAATCGCTGGCCGGCGCTGATCGCGGATTCGTTGAAGAGCGAGTCGGTGAACGACGACGAGCGCGGCGAATCCCGCCGAAACGGTAGAAGAGCGAGATCGCCATTCTCCTCTTCTACCGTTTTGGCGGATTCGCCCGCGCTCGTCGCCGTTTTACCGACTTGCTCTTCAACGACTTTGCGACCAGCGCCGGCCAGCGATTGCGTCGTGCCACGAATGCCTTCCCGCGCCTTGGCTACGGTGTCCTTTAGTCCCTTCGTCACCGGCCCCACGGCTTCGCCAAAAGCCTTCCCTGTTTCGATTCCGCCTGCCAAGTTGCCGAGCGACCAATCGGGATTGTCTTTAATCGTCTCCCACTGATCTTTGAGCCTTTGCAGCGATGCGTCTTTGGCGGCTTTCTGCTGCGGATTCAGGCCGCTATCGGGGAACATCTGATTCAGGGCATCAGCGGCCAACTGCGCCGAACCGTAGAGGCTACTGATCGGATGAAGGATAAGCCCCGCCGCTCCAGCGCCGAATCCACGCAGAGCGTTCTGTGCGCCCACGGCGGCGCTTCCAGCAAATGTTCCCAGCGTGTCGGTGGCTTGCTTGCGTTCGCCTTCCGACATCGGACGAAACATGCTGATGAATCGGTCCCTCCAGCCGGGAGTCTCCGGCGCGTTCGCGGTTCCTTCAACGGAAGCGGGACCGATCTGCGATTTGTATTGCGGATACTTCGCAATGACCTTGTTCGCAATGTCGGTGTCGGAGTAGCTGGCGTACTCGGGATACTTGGACTTGATCTTCGCGCCGAATTGCTCCAGCGTCATCTGGTCGGGCATCAAAGCACCCCGAGCGGATCATTCGTTTTTTTCTCAGGGGTATCGCTGCCCATGTTCTCCGCTGCGTCCATCGCATCTTTGGCGGCCTTCAAGTTTTCATGCGCCCCATCGACAAGCTGCCGTACTACGTCCGAAGGCAACGCTCCGGTAGACGGATTGTTCGCCCATTGCTCGATGGTGTTTCCCCATCCCGCCTTGATGATGTAGTCCAAAGCCTGCGTCGTGAACCGTCCCGCAGCAGCACGTTCCAGAGCCACGGCAAGGCGCTTCTGATTGATCGCGTCGTCCGGCTTCTGCGCCACTTGGTCGGCGACACTGGACAGCTTCACGGCCTCGACGTAATCGGTTTTCGCCTTGTTTGTCGCCGGGGTCGCCTTCTTTCCTAAATCAATGCTTCCCTTGGGAAGTCCATCGGACTCACCGCCACTCGATTGCAACGACCTCAAATGCTTTGTCTTCGGCCCCTGCGGTGACGAACCCGTGGGCGAAGAGGGAGAAGGGTCCGGGCGCATCGGCGATGCCGTTCTTTTGGTTCTCATCGGCCATCGGACCAAACGTGCTCGACGATTCCGTAGTCACCGGAACGAGATGCGTTTCGCCATTGGCGTCGGTAAAAGTGATGAAGTGATGACTAACGGTGTACCTCACCGTTTGAGGCTTGATGTTTCCGAACGGCTTCCCATTTGAGTCAAGAACCGGAACCACTCGCCCATTCGGATTCTCTGCGTCGGGGGGATAGACGTAGGCCATGTGGCCCGTCGCCGGATCGGTCTTGATGGTGGGCTTTTGCGATACGGTCGGCCCGGTGTAGCCCGGAGGCATTTCGCGGGGAATGATCTGGCCGCTTGAGTCCTTAAAATTCTGATACCACTTTCCGTCCGTTCCCTTGTAGGGAGTCCCATCAGACACGAGCTTAGGCACAATCCCGGCTTTCGCTTCCATTGCGCGGTCAATCTGCTCTGGCGTGTATCCAGCCCCCTCAAGCTGAGAGCGATATTGCACAAGTTCATTCGGCGGCGTTCCCTGCGCGTACTCCCCGGCCATCGTCTTGTTCTGGCCTTCGTACTTCGCCGCGTTCTCAGCACGCACCTGCGCGACGTGGCTCTTGAGGTGATTCGTGATGTGCAACTTCGCCAGCACGTCGCCCGCCGCAGCTTCAAGCGGATTTGCTCCCGGCTGCTTTTCTCCGAGAATCCCCCGCATCTGCCCGATGGTAGCCGTCATGTTGTCGAGGGTCTGCTGGTATTCCTTCTCTTTCCCGGCTACTGCTTTCGATGGGTCGTTCGGATCGGCGTAGAGCGCAAGCCGTGTCTGGTCCGCAGTGAGAGCCTGAGATAGCGGAGCCAGTTTGAATTTGGTCTGGTCGCCCCACCGCTGATCCTGCAACGCCTGAGCGCGGGCGAGATAGGGATTGGTCGCCATCTAACTGATCGCTCCAGCAGCCGCATTGAGCCCTTGGGCAGCACCCGCCGACACTCCCGGCATCCCGGCAATTCCAGCAATCGTCGAAGCGATGCTCGAAATGATGTCGTTAAACTTGGCGAGCTTCTGCTGCTGCAATTCGCTTGCCTCATCGAACCCGGCGATGTTTCCACTCATGCCAGCGGAAAGCAACCCAGCGCCTTCGGAACCAAGTGTCGAAGCCGCTTTTCCGGTCAAATCTCCTGTGAGGCTCGCAATATCCGAACGGGCCTCGGTCCCAAGATTCGCCGTCGTTGCCGCCGTCCCCCCGGAACGGGGCGCGAACTGTGCGGTAGTATCTTTCGCCTGCTGCGTGCGGTCCTGAATAGCCTTGGTCTGCGGAGCCAGCACCGTAGAGATTTTCGTGGGGTCGCCAGAGAGTAGCCCCTGCATAAAATTGGACGAGGCAGTGAGGTCGCTTTCGCCCAGTCCCGTCGCAAAGTCCGACGAAGACGTGAGCTTGTTGTACTGGCTCTGCTGCTGCCCCGATACTCCCATATCGATTCCGAAGAAGACGATACCCTCCTCTCTGCGCTACGTGGCTTGCCTACATAATACCCCTAAATCAGCTAAAGGCTTGCCAACCTCCCGAATGATAAACGTATCCCGCATACGGCGAACCGCTCACGTTGAAGTAGATGTACCCTTCGGCGCTTGTGCCGACGGGCGCTCCCGCTCCGAAACTGACCACCGGAACGCCCACCGGAAGTTGAAGCGCGGAGAGTGTGCCGGAGATGTCACCAAACGCCGGTTGCGTCTGCGTAAAAACGCCCGTAGATGAGTTGTAACTTGCAAGCCATTCATGCGCCACCCCCGGCGTGTTGCCCGGAACGACCGGAAACGAAGTCGCCCCGGAATAGGCCAACCATGAGCGGTTGGCAAAGAATACCTGGCACCCCACTCCGGCCTGCAACGTCAGACTCGCGCTTCCGTTGACGGTCAATCCCCCATCTGGAGTCAAAGTGATCTGGCCGGTCGAGAGATTCAATATGGTGCAGGTAAAATTAGGAGCCACCGCCTGATTCAAAGTCACCGCAATAGCCGATGAAGTGTCGAAAATGATGATCCCCTGATAATCGGTGTTCTGGACCGTATACGCAGTAGTTGCCTGCTCCGCGATCCCAGAGGCGAACGCTCCCTGTGCATAGGTGGAGTTTGTCGCCGCCGTCGCTCCAGTGTTAGGCGAGGCCGTCCCGATGGGCGATATGCCGCTGCGGCTGGGGATCGTCTCTGGAACCGGCTGACTCTCTATTGTGGCTTCGGTTATTGCCATCAGGAACCCTTCTGCAAGGCTGCGATAGAAGCCTGCATCGCGGTGATCTGAGACTTCAGAGACTTGTTTGCTTTATTCAGATCCACGATGCTCTGATCGTGGTCGTAGATGGTTTGCTCTACGTCGGGATGCACAAGCCCTTTCAGGTTCGGCGGCACCCGGAAACTCGGAGGATTAACTTCCTGCGCCATTTTCCACCCACCCATCTTCCCCCTTGTGCGCATCAACGCCGGGGACATTCACGCGCATGGTTTTAGGGAGAAAGTAATCCAAATTGTTTTCGAGCATCCGGCCGATCTCAGACTCGCTCCGTGTGTTTACAGGGACATCGATCCCCGCCCGAAATTGTGCCCCATCCGATCGCACCGCGTCGATGTAATAGCGCATCATCCCGTCCGTCAGCCGTTGCGGAGGAAGACTCTTTGTTCTCAACCATGAATTCATTTCTCACCGCCAGCCCCGCCGCTCGGAGCAAAGGGCTGCACCGGTCGGTAGGCGTCGTTGCTGCCCCAGTCTTTCACGTCTACGACAAATCCATCGAGATATATCTGCAACGTTCTGTCGTTAGAGGCAAAGGAAAATTGCAGCCATTTCCATTTGTTCGCGCTCACCTTGGTTGTGTACTTCGTGGCCGCGCCGCTCGTTGACGGAAGAGTGATTGAATTCGGAGCATAACTGCCGTTGCCCGAGTCCGCGGCAGTGAATCCCAAAGTCACCGTGGCGCTCGATGAGTATTCAACCGTGATCTCGTAAAGGTGCTGCCAGCCTTCTCCGCCGATTGCCGGGGTCACTACTGTTCCATTGACGGTTTCAGTTCCGGTACTTGAAAACTGCCGAATCGTCGAGTCTGAGCATCCGACCAAAACTCCCTGCGTACTGACGCCTTGATTCGATGCGTGGCAGGTCGCCGTGGGAGTCGTCATATCCCACACCCACGCCATCGCGTTGATGTCGAACACCAGCGTGTGATAGGCCGAATCAATGCCCATGTAGTCCCAATACATATACGGGCCTTGAATCGAGAACTGCTGAAGTTGCGGTTTCGTGTCGTCGGGAGGATAAAGCGTCACGCCATTGCGAACGATTGCGGCCGGAGTCGATCCTTCGTGGGGAAACAGAGGGTACAGCGTTTCATCGGTGATCGACTGCGATCCTTGACCGTATTGGGAGAAGTGAATCCCGTCATCGACTCGGAAGAACGTCTTTCCGCTGCCTTCAACCGCGAGACAGCGTCGGAATGAAAAGCCCACGGCTGATGCTCGTCGAGCGGAATGTCCATGTACTCCCCGCCGTGCCGGTCGCTGTCGCTTCCGCGTTCTGCGAGTTCGGTTGCATGACCCATGCTCTGCGTATCGAGAACACAATCGCGTATCCGCCGCTCATCGCGCCGTTGACCAGAATCTCCGATGGGTCAGTTAAATTCTGCTGATTCGTGTCCGGCGCGGAGTCGAGGTTGTTTCCCTTGCACCAGCGGATAATGCCGTCTTTCCCTGTCACTCCGCACATGAAAGGAATGTTGTCGGTCGGGCCAAATAAATACGGGACAGGCTCCTGAGCGAGAATCGGCTGCGCGATGTTGTACGGCACCCCGTCACCAGCAGCGTCGCCAATCGTGTCAGGCACATCTGGAATGACGATCTGCGTTGCCGAGATAGGACGCGCCACGAGCGAATAAGCCTGTTGCGTCGGAGAGCCAATGAGCATCAGCGTTCCCGGCAGCCAGCGCGTGTTGAACTGGTCTCCCGACTTCCATGTGACCACCCCAGCGACAATCGTCACCATCCCCGCCTTCGGCGTATCGGTCGCAGGAAATGGCTCAAAGTCGTCCACCTGCATCTCGTCGTTTGCGGCGGCGGCAATATCTGAAAGCGTGTCTTCGATTGCCGTGTTGTAGACGATGCCGTTGATGGTTCCTCCCAGCCCATCGTTCGGACCTGTCGCCACGTAGGTGGGATTCGGAAGACCCTGATCCTGCCGGTAGTAGTCGCACTTCGTCACTTGCGGATCAGGCGAGTACGGAAGCGAAACGGTGTTCGCAAGCACCGGCGTCTGCTGATTCGGAGAAGGCGGAGAAGGATTTGACTGCGCCCCTGTCTCCGATGCTCTGTACTTCCCCCAATACTCGACATTGATCCTCACCCCCTGCGGAAGAGGCGGAATCAGAGCAACACCAGCGCCAGGGGTCGGAGCCGCTTCGACGATCAAAGATCGCCCACTGTGATACCAGTAATCCCAATCAAACTCGAATGGATAGATTCCAGGCTCGGGAACTGTGACTTGAATCGTCTGCGTCACTGATCCTGCTTCGCCGCTGGCAACTGAAACGTAAAGCAAGGGGAGTCCGTTCGCCACAGTGATCGACTGGCCAAGAGGACCGTAAACCGCTCCTCCGGTTGAGGTCGCCCCACCGCCCATGCCGAACATCACCTGATCTTTATTCTGAATCTGGATTGCGTAAGTACCGGCCTGCGGAAACCACATCGACCCGACAACGCAGGCATTGAAGTCCTGATAGCCGTCAGATTCGAGAGCCGGCGAAAAAAGATCGATGGACCCAATCGTTGACCCGGCGGCGTTGAGCGTAGACCACAGAACGGGTACGCTCCCATCTTCAGGAGACGAATCGAAGATCAGAGAATTATTTGATGCGCTCGCTGCCGCCGTTCCGATCGTTCGTGGAATTCCGGTTCCTGAATCATTTGGGTTGCGCCAGATGTAAGAGGCTACACCGCCAGAGTGCGGAGAATCGCCCCATACATAGGCGGTGATGAGTCCGACGATAGAGGCGACAGTCGTAATTGCCGAAGTAGAGACCACCGCTTCGACCAGATACGATCCCGAGTTGGACGAGAAATGACCGCCTTGCGAGTTAATGCCAATCTGCAACTGCGCTGCGTTGGCTGGAACTGTGAGCGTCGCCGATGCGCCAACATTCCCCACTACCGGAGGAGAGCCGCCAGCCGTCGCCTGAGCGATGATGTTTCCGATCTACATCCGTGAACGCAAAAACCACGATCAGCGGCGTGGCAATGAAATCTCCGGGGTATCCCGCCGTCGATGGCCCTGAATCTCCCGGCGCGTGCGTCGATCCGTTGACCGTCGCCGTTCCCGTCACCGTGAGAGTCACGATGGAACCCGCTACCGGCGTAGCAATCGTCGCCGGGTAAGGCGGTTGAGTATCAGAGCCAGAGTAGTTGTAATTGGCGTTCACACCGCCGATATTCGTCCAAGGCGGGGTCGTTGCCGGAAGCGTGAGCCACTGCGTTACGTTGACCGTGTTCACGCCAACGATGGGAGGGGCTTGCGGTTCCTTGATTCCCATTTTCCGCGATGTTCCATTGGCAAAGACCTTGACCATGCCAGAGCAGGAGAAGCCGCCGGTAACAGTGACCGCTCCAGCCGCCGCCGAATCTCCGGCGTACATCACCGCCTCAGTTGATTGATTTGGCTGAAAAGGCACCAGAGATACTTTGTTGCCGCTCAGACCTGTCACCGCGACAGCCCCCCGGCGTACAGATTCCCATTCTTGTCAGTCGAAAAGATGGTGTAGCCAGAGGTGGTATTCATCCGCGCGATGGACTGGACCGCCGCGGACAGCGTGTAGATCGCGTCAGAAAGGGCATTGCGGAGCGCAAATCCGCCAGCCAGGTAGCGACGGACGTTAACCGCTACCGTGCAGAAACCAGCCTTGAGTCTGTTGATCGGACTGGTCGCGTCGATGCCCCGAAAATTCAACGCTTTCCGCTTCCCCTCTTGCGAGACTTGCGCTTGCCTGTGTACTTTGCGGTGCGGCCACTTTCGCCCTTCATGGCCGTGCCATGCTTGACCTTGTGCTTTTTCCCGGCCACCACGACCTCTTTGGCGTGAGTCGGGATGTTGTGAATATGCGTGTACGCTCTCGACTTTCGATACGCCTCTTCCGATTTGAAATGCTCAACTGGCACCCGCTACCTCCTTCGGCTCCGCTCCCTCTTGCTTGCGTCCCTGCGCTCGCAGCATCTCGACAAACACGCCCATCGTGGCCCATCTTTTGTTCACTGCCGCCGCCGCCTGATAAAAGCCCTTGAGCATCGGCATAGTCGCCATGAATTCGGACCCGCCAGCCTTGAACATCGCCGCGTGCTGGCTGTAGTCCAAAATACTCTGCCAATCATCGCGCGATACCTGCACGTAAGTATTCGTCGCGTCGAGCAGCGGAGCATTCCCGAGTAGTTGCAATGTCACCAACTGCCCCGACCCCGGAACCGGCGCGATCATGTCCATGCCCGCCTGTACCAGCGCAGGAAGATTCTGCTGAGACTCCTGCCAGCCCACCGCCAGCGAATCCATCTCCGCCAAACTTGTCGCATCCGACACCGCGCCGTTGATGAACGTCTGCAACAGCCAATTTGATCCCTTCATCATTTCGAGCATCTGCGTGTAGCGTTCCAAGCAGTACGCCGCTCGCTGCCTGTCGGTCGCCTCGGACTCCATGCCCAGCACATCAGCCAAGGCTCCGTACATCGTGACCAGGCTCCAGTCGTCCGGCACTCCAAGAAGCGAAGCGGCCGGCGGAGCGAACGTCGGGCCAGAGGAAAGCGCCAGCACATCGAAGTTCCCCGGCACGGTCGAGGCAACGTCTACGTCGAACCCCAGCGGAGGCTCAGACGCAATCGCCCACGACTGCGGAAAACTTACCGCCTGCAAGTACCCCGGCTCGAATGACTGAAAGGCCAGCGCATCTTCGCGGGTCAAGGTGATCGGCAGGAAGAACTGCACCGTCCCTGAAACCGCTCCACTGGTCGGCAAGCTGATCGAAACCTCCGTTCCCGAGATCCCGGTCACGAACGTTCCCGGCTGAATCCCGGTCCCGGTGATTACCTGCCCCTCCGCAATGCCCATAGGAGAGCCCACGTTGACCTGAGACGCGCCGGAGGATGCCGTGCCTGTCGTAGAGAGCATCAACGCCAGAAAACGAATCCTGCGCGGTTCCAGCACCGTATCCGGAAAGGTTGACCGGCGGGTTCCCGGCGTCAGGTTGATCGGGGAAAGTTGTGTAATATTGCACGATGTCGCCTGAATCACTTCCTGCGTCCGCTTTTGCAGCGAGTATTGAAGATTCTGGAGGGTAAACTGATTCGTCCCGGCCCATGCCCCGCCGCTCAACTGCGGCTCCAATAGCATCGAGCACATCTGCCCGTAAAGGTACTGGTCGGTCACGGTGCGAATCCGCGGTGAATTCGCAACTGTTCCGGTGTTGATCCACTGACCGTTCGCGTTGTTGAGATCGAAAGGCTGATTCCACTGCTCAGTAAGTCCGTTCCAGTGGCGCAAACTCTCGAACAAGTAACTTTTCAACTCTTGAGGAGTCCAGAAGGAACTATTCTTCAATCTCCCTTGTAGGGCATTTATCGCCTCCGTAAGTGTCAGCCAACTATACGTGGGCATTTAGGCGTTCTCCGAAGTATAATGGGGATGTCAGGTGTTGAAGCACCGGACGAATCCTAGCCGCTAAGAAGGAGCGACCATGACACCCCCTGAACAATCCTCTCATGAACCCGGCGTTAGGTACGCACAGATTCCCTGCCTCCACGGATGCTATTTTATCGGCTCTGACGGCAGCATCCTTAAGATCAAAGAACTCAGACCAGGATTGAATCGTAAGAAAACCCATGCATATTACATAATGCAGATGTTTGATGAGGATGGAAGGCGTTACTATGCTACAGTCCATTCGCTTGTCGCTCACGCATTCATTGGGCCACGCCCTAAGGGAATGTTTATCGACCACATCGACGGAAACACGTTCAACAACGACATTTCCAACTTGGAGTACGTCACTCCCGCAGAGAACGTGAGACGAGCATTCGCGTCCGGTAGGAGAAAGATAGATCATGCACTCATGAAGCGCATGACAGATGCCAAGCGAGGTCAGCGCGGGAATCGGCGCAGATTTAGCGACGAGGAAGCGTACAAGATCATAGAGCAGTACAAGAGCCGCCAATACAACATGAAGAATCTCGGAGCAGAACATAACTGTTCGGCATCCATGATCCACCGAATAGTGTGGGGAGACTTGGTCTACAGGGAGCTTAAAAGGGTCAACTCCCCGTCCGTCCGCAGGAGAGAAGAAGCGCGTGGAATTGAATGAAATACGACCCAAAGCTCCGCCGCCGTCCAGAACGTCGTCGATTTTAGCCGTCCCTGAAGCGCGTCGATCGCAGCGGTTTTCGACAACCATGAATACGTCGCCACATCGCTACTCCACTAGGCAGGAATTTCCATCCACGTGAGGTCGATGGCGACCGTGTGGGTCGGAACCGTCGCAATCGCGCAGAACGAGAATCCCGAGCCAGGGGCAATGAGAATTCTGCCGTCGAAGTTGTAGGTGAACGAGCCAGCCACGTCGCCCGCCGCGAGGTCCAGATAAAACGCTCCCAGCACCTTGATGGGCGTGGTCGAAGCTCCAACCAGCGTCCCCGCCGTCAGCGGAATGGCCTGTGCCGCAGCTTTCGACGCTCCCCCAATGAATGTGTTGACCGGCGTCAGAGGCGTCTGCGCCGTGGGCAAGAATGTCCAGGGCTGCAAGTCAACGATGACGGGATTGATCGAAGCCGTGAACGACGCCAGCGCAACGGTCGTGTCGAGCAGCACGACGTTCTTCCCTGATGTGAGAGGGTTGTAGAACGCGAAGTTACCCGCAACCGTCGCCGATGGCGCGGCAAGCGCAGCCGCCGTGTACTGCACGGTGAACACGTTGCCACGGTAGGTCTGCTCGTAGTACCGGGGTTGAAGTTCGGTGACGAGCAGATCGCCGTATTCGCCGAGCGAAATCGAGATATTCGCGCCGATCTGTTTTGAAATTGCTCCCTGCTGACCGCTGTCCATAAACGCTCCTTTACCTGTTTGGATCGAAGAAACAGAAAGACCCTGTAACAGATCCTCCCCCGTTAATCGTTACCGGGTCGATGCGGAGGTACAGAACCGGCCTCCCCGCAACCCAGCGCATCTCGCCCGCCGTCGAACTCCAGCCCGTGTAGGCAATCCCGTTCGCGTATCCTGCGGTGTCGCCCTGATTCATCGTGTCGAGTTGAAACCAGTTCGCGCCATCCACCGAGCCCATGAGATTCGCCGATACGGAACTGATCGCGCCCGTTGGCACCACCTGCCACGCATAAACCCCGCTCTGCGAAATCATGTCAATGCAGTAGGGTTGGCCCTGCGTCCCGCTCGTCGTTGACGAAAGGTTCGTGAACGACTGGTTCATCTCGAACATCGCAGAATGAATGTTGACCAATGCCGCGCCCATTGCCTATACCCCGCTCCCGGTCGGATAGCCGCCGATTTGCAACTTGCCGCTGTACGTGGCATAGCTCTGTGAGCCGTTCCACTTTCCCGGCTGATCGACGTGCGTAAAATTCTCACCGTCGAGATTCAAGTCGATCGACAAGACCTGACCAAAGTATTCGTAATACTGCTTCTTCGCCATCTCAGCCAAGAGCATCATACCTTTTCCAGACCCCGGCGTTTTTGCTTCCATCTCCGCCGCTTTGTCGAGAAGAAGAATCTCCTTTGCCTTGAACTCGACCATGTTTTCCGTGATCGGATGCTCGGGGTGCATCGTCATCCAGTCGCTCACCGATTGCGGCAACTGTCCCAAGCGCCGATAGGAAAGCGTATAGGGCGTCAGATTCCCCTGCCACGGATACAGCTCGAACCGCTGCCAGCCGGAGGTCGAACTACCGGCCCTCTGGTCGATTCCCGCCGGAACGCAGTTGGTCGGTAAAGACTGATCCTGCCGCTGCGGGTCGATGTTCGCTAAGTCTGCCCGCGTAATGCTCCAGAAATCGAGCGGCTGATCGTTCGTGAAGTCCTGAATCGCAATCCACTTCCTGAAATCCTTGACCGGCGCGACGAAGTAGTGCTGGTAGATGTAGTACGGCTGCCCGGTCCCCGATCCCGGCTCCATCCACGGCCGGTCCAGAGTTAGCGTCACGAACCCCGGATTGATCTCGTTGTAGTCGTAGGCCACAATGTCATAGATCGCAAACGCGGGGTTGCGATATTGAAGCTGCGTGAGAAAAGGCTGGCCGGTATAGGCGACCAGAGCCGCCGTCGCCGTCGCATCCGCAATCACTTGATTGGAATATGGCGTCGTCGTGAATGACCCTACGCCGTTAAACACCATCCCCGGAGCCAGCCACCCGGCAAAGCCTTTTTGGAAACCCCAGTCTGTTTGATCGTAGATTGCTTCAAGGCCGCGACGGACCGCCGTCTGCGAACGCGACAATGGCGTGTTCGGGACGAGTCTCGTCAGGTTGAAGCTCACGTCGTAAAGCATCTACGCTCCCTGTAAAAAAGGGACGAACGGTTACCCGCCCGCCCCAAGAGGCCACCCGCGATGACGGCCTTACAAACTCGATACCAGAGCCGCGAACTGAACGGTCTCCCCACTCAAATTCGTTCCCGCAGGAACTTCCATGTTCAGCGGCGGGCTGCCGGTAACCAGAAGCGATACCACGCCCGTATCCGCTGCGGTATTCGTAATCACCGACCACGCATTCAACTTGACAAGCGCCGAGGTCAGGCCCGATGCGATGATTGTTCCGATGCTGCCATTGAGTTGCGTTGCGGTCGCCACGCTCTGCACCACCGCGATCTGTCCCGCCTGGTATCCCTGCGTCGCAGTCAGCGTCAGCAGTCCGGCGTGCGTGGTGTCCGACGCCACGGCAAGCACGTTCGAGATCGCCGCAGTCGGACCGGTGATGTACGGATAAGACTGGACCGGAACATTCCCATTCGTCACCAGAAGAGACGCTACCGCCGTCTCTGCTGATGTCTGAGCGATGATCGTTCCCTGCCAGTTGGCAGTCCATCCGGTTGTCGATGCCGAAGCTACCTGCACGATCACGCCCGCAGCGAAAGCACTGGCCGTCTTGAACGGCCCATTCAGCAACACAAACTGCCCCGGAAGCGAAGCCGCCTGCGCTGCCGTCAGGACTTGCGTGATCGTCAACAGCGCGGTCGTTGCCAGCACCCCGGTAATCTGCGTCGTCAGCGGGAGTGCCTGAAGAACGTTGCTCGCGCTGACCTGAACCTGCTGCCACTTCAGCGTGTCGGTATTGACGGTGTAGTGATTCGCGCTCCCCTGCCCAGCGTAGAAGCTGTAGCTGACTCCGGGAACGACTGCCGAGACATAGACGATCAGACCGTTGAACTCGATGCCGTAGTTCGATGCGCCATTCGAGAGCGAAATGAACGAGCCCAGAGGTGGAGGCGTGGTTGTCGCCACCGTGACCAAACCGGCTGCGGTGTAGGTCGATTGCGTACCCGCTGCCGACAAGGTTCCAAGTGTCAGCGGAACACCATCGGGAGAGAACGCCGCGGGAGCGTAGTTCCAGTGAGCGGTCCACCCGGATTGCGATGGCGTCGGAGCGGAAGATGTCCCGCCACCACCGGCCCGGATTTGGTTGAATCCAACAGCCGTTGGCGTGAACTTTACATCATAGTTCCCGCTGACGCTGCGGCAGTCTGACGGGAAGTTGATGTATTCGCCCGATCCGGGGTTATAGACCACATCGCCGCTCGCCGAGTAGGACGAGGGGCCGCTCGCGTAAAGGAGAGCGTTGCGAAACTCGCCTACCTGCGCCGAAGGATACACATAGTTCGTGTTCAACGTTCCCCCTATCCCTGCACTACGGGCAAGCGCAGCCGTACACGGCAAAGTGACGTAGCCGCGACGGTGTCAATGGTGTAGCCGATGAATCCGAGCGTCGGAGCCGTGGCCGAAGTCGTGGTCGTGACCGCTGCCGCTGTCGCCGCGCTCGCCACCGAGCCGATGGTCGTTGCCGTCGCCGTGGTCACATAGAGAGGCGCGTCGCCAAGCTCCTGAATCACGATCCAGGCACCGGCTGCAATCTGCGCCGCCGTGAGCGTAGTCAAGGCGATGCCGCGCACGTCGGAAAGCTGCGACGAGGACGAGTCGAACGAACTGATGAAGGTCGGACTCTCGTACTGCTGCGCGACAAGCGAACCCAGAGAGCCACCTGTCAGAACGCTCGACAGAGTGAAAGTCGGCACGGAGGTCATGCTCGCGCCCGCATAAGTTACCTGAGCCGCGCTCAATGCGCCGCCTGAAAGCGTCAGGCTCACAACCGCCGCAGTGCCGCCGGCCGCCGAGGAACTGATTGACGACCGTTCCGCTCGATGCGCCGCCCGCAGTGATGGTGTACCCGGAGCCCGCAGCAGCGACGATGGCGTTGTCGATGTACGTTCCCAGGCCGTAGCCAACCGGATAGCCAAAGCCAAAGTTCGTGTTCGTTGCGTTCACCGATACACGGACGAGGCGATAGCGGCCCGGATACAGCTTGTTGCCGTACTGGACGTTCCAGATCGCGGCTTCAGACCGCGTCAGATCCACGTAGTCGCCTTCGTGGAGAGCGCCGCCAAGATAGGGAGTGCCGGTAATCGGACTCGCCATGCCGGTCGGGGACGTGTAAACCGCGAACGGGCCGTTATAGAGTGCTTGAAACGGAACTTGTGCCATTACTGTCCCACTCCTTTGAATCCGAAGAGCGGCAGCCCGTGTGTTGGCTGGTCTCCGAAGATGTTTGTTGCGTAGCGGAGATAGCGGATCGAGGACGAAATGTTGTTCGGAATCCGGTTCTCGTCAAAGTCCATGTTCCACCCGGAACCCGCCTTCGGCTTCAACGCCACCAGCGAGTACGGATCGATGAACCACAAAACTTCGCCGGGGTTGATGGTCGTCGCTGAAGGAATGTTCGAGCCGGTCGGGGATGCCGTACCCGCGCTCACCGACACGCCGTTCAGCTTGTACGTCGGGGTCAGGAACGGAGAGAGCTGCGTCGTGCCGCCCACGCCGTCGTAGAACTTCGCCGTCGAGGTCGTCCCGAAAGCGCCAGGGTTCCCACCGGGAAGCGTCTGCCACGCCGCGCTCGAAGGCGCCAGCGGGTCGGCGTGAATCTTGCAGCCGTTGAAGTCCACCGAGGGCCAGCCGAAGTCGGTTCCTTCCTTGACTTCGAGTTGCAGGATGACCGCCTGCTGCCGGAAAGCAAGAGCAATCGCTCCCCATCCGTAGAAGCTGGTGAATCCGCAAAGAGCCTTCGCGCCCAGGGTTCCAAGACGGGCATTGGCGAGCAGGAAGTGCGAGTAGTTGATCGACCCTGCCGCGCCTGCGAGCGACCCGCAGTAGTACGGGGTCGAGTTGTACGCCTGCCCCACGACGCCGTTGCGCGTGATGCCGCCGGTCAGCGTGAAGTAGTTGCCGAACGGGCTCGGGTCAACGCCATTGTTGAAAATCTCCTCGAAGCCGTTCATGGCAAGGTGCCGGTCGGTGTTGACGCCAGCCGATGACGCCCCGGAAACTCCAGACCCCGAATTCCACTGGCCGTGCTGATACGCCTGCATCTCGACCATCGACTCAAGTCTTTGGGTCATGCAGTAGTTGTCGATCAGTTCCTGATCGGCAACCTGCGTCTCACCGGGCGCGTTGTAGAGCTTGTATTCGGTCGGCTCGATCAACCAGGTTGCGACTGCCATGAACCGGATGTCGTACACCGTGTCCGTGACGCGCTGCTGGTTGGTCGGATTGATCGTCGCGCCCGGTTGGGTCGCTCGAACCGTCCGTGTAGTTGTAGATGCCCGGAGTGCGGACGCCCGTCCCTTGGAAGTCGAGATCGACAATCCCCGCCTCGCGCAAGAGCGTCATCAGCGGATAGTTCGTGCCGAACCAGTCAATGCACGTTCCCTTGCGGAGCATTTCGCGCGAGACGGCATCACGAACATTAAAACTTGGGTCTGTTGGGCAAACCCATGTTGAATTACTCCTTCTTACGCGGCAGCCATCCGCGTTTTGATTTCACTGCTCACGCGGTCGCGTGCCATGCGAATCTTTTCCATCGGAGACTTGCCAGCCATCTCCCTGACACCCTTGGCATCGGAAGGCTTCGGGATGTTGGGATAGTTCGACGGGACGCCGGGGCCAAGCTCCGGGTGCCCGGTCGTGATCGGATGCGCGGCCTTGTACTCTTCCAGCTTTGTCGCGGCGTAAGTCGTCGAGACGCTTCTGCTCCGCGTCAGCCGCCGAAGTCGCGTTCCTTCTCGCTCACCTTGTAGGTGCTTTCCATGTAGTCACGCACGCTCTTGAATCCAGCGGCCACAGCTCTGTCGGGGATGTTCGCCGGGTCTTCCGGCACCGCTGTGCCGAACACGCGTTGATAGCGTGCCGTCTCGTTCATCGTCTGGCCCATCGCGGCGAATCCGCCCATGAGTTTGTCGGTCAGTTCCTTCACGGGGTCTTTCGCGGCGGGAGTCAGCCAGAGCGGGGAGTTCGGGGATGTTGATGCCGGTGAAGCCTTGATCCTTGATCGACTTGATCGCGGCATCGCGTGAGGCGAGCGCGGCGGTCAGCGCGGCGTTGTTCGCCTGCAACTGAGCCATGTTCGTTTCGGTCAAACCAGCGTTGCGGATGTTCTCGTCGATCACGCGCTGAAGCGCCTGCGCGTCCTGCAACTGCTTTTCGGCAGCCGCCAGCTTCTGCGCTGCGCCGGATTCGGTTGTGGCAAGCGTGGTATTCCATTTCGCCACGCTCGCGGCCTTCGCGGGGTCTACAGTCACTCCAAGATCGGCAAGGATTTCTTCGACCGTCATAAATTTCTCCTTATTGCTGCATCGGTGCCGGTGCCTGTTGTGGCGCACTCGGACCTTGTTGCGCGGACATCTGAATCGCCTGCACTATGTTTTGCACTGCTGCGTTGAGGGGTTCTTGAACGGAAGTGTTCTGCGCCGCAACCTGCTTGACCAGCATCGCAATCTTCCCCAGAGTCGTCTGGAGGGGATTGGCGGGCTGTCCACCGCCCGGTGGGGCAGTGGACGCCTGCGGATTGGGCATTGAGGTAGCCATTGGGGGTCAGCGTTACTTCTTGGAGTGCTTCTTGCCGCGCTTTTTGCCGCGCTTTTTGCCGCGGCCCTTGTGCTCGCTGACGCCCTTGATGCTCATTCCCTTTTTGTGTGCCATGATCGATTCTCCTTTGGTTGGATTTCGCCTTAAAAAGCAAACGGCCCCAAAGCCATCTGCGCCTTGAGGCCGTCCCTGTCTCACAAAGGAGTGGAACTGGATTCTCGATTCAGCAATCTGAAAACAGACTTTATGCCGTATCTGGTT
>CAVXVD010000099.1:0-76193 GCA_963765015.1 uncultured Acidobacteriota bacterium
GCTACCGGCGAACCTCACCCTTAATGGAAAACGTTAAATGAACTCTACGGGCCGACTCCGCCAGTGTGGCAATCGGCGCAGTTGACTTGCGTCAGATCTCCGATATCGACCGGATGCTTGAAGGTTGGGGGTGCCGTGGCCGCCGCTGTACTGGTCGTCCCATCGGATTCTCCCATCAGCGTGTGGCACTGGTTGCAATCCTTACTGATCACCTTGCCGTCGGCGCTGATGTGTTGTCCGTCGTGGCAGCGGAAGCAACCGCTGAAATAGTAGTGACCAAGGTTGTTGGGATGAGTCTGCCAGTTCAGCTTCATCTCGGGGAACGTGGTGCGTTTGAAAATGGCCTGTACTTCGGTCACGGCGTCGCGGATTTCTTTCTGCTTGTCCTTGGCCGCATCGGGATACTTCTTCTCGTAGAAATCCTCGATCCCCTTGGCGATGCCCTGCACCGCTTCGTCGGTGGTGTTGTAAGTTCCGGCGAGCACGGTGACCGCCTCCTGCTTGATGAAGGGAAGGGAAACGTCGATGCGATGCGCCATTAATGACTGATCGACGGCCTGGTCGGGCGGAACGTAGATGTGCGTGGGGCGGTTATGGCATTCCACGCAGTCCATGTGGTGCCTGTCGGCTTTGGCAATCTGATCTTTGTTGAGGGTGGAATCCTTGGCGTAGTACTCGGTGACGCGGCCCTGGAGGTCTTCAACGCGAATGTAGGGGATGATCTGGCGCTTCTCATCGGCTGCGACGTAGTCGATTTTGTTGCTGATATTCATGTGCCAGTGGATGCCTTCCGGAGCGCCAGTAGTGGGATCTCCGCCACCAGTTTTGATCAGCATCCGAACCTGGTGCAGGGTGTTCTTCTCATCGTTGGCGTAGTGATTGAAGATCTTCATCTGGCCGCCATAGAACTTCTTCGGCCAGTGGCATTGCTCGCAGGTTTCCTGCGCCGGGCGCAAATTGTGAATGGGCGTCGGAATGGGTCGCGGGAAGGTGTTGAGGACGGCGTGAAAGACCTGGCGGCTGCCCGACAGTTTTGATTTTACAAACCAGGTTGCACCTGTACCTACATGGCAGTCGGCACAGGCTACGCGGGCATGCGGCGAGAGCAGATAGGCGGTGTATTCCGGGCTCATCACAGTGTGGCACAACTGGCCGCAAAAGGAGACTGACTCGGTGAACTCGTAGGCTTTGTAACTGCCGGCCGCGCTGACAGTCACGAACACGATCAGGAAAGTCAGGAACGAAAAGACGGCGCTCCGCTGCGCCTTGTCGTTCAGGTCGATGCGGGGATAAAACTCTGTCGATACAACTTTCTTGCGACGCTCGATCAAAACCCCGACCAGCATCAGCAAGAGGCCCAGTGTGAAGAAGGCCGGTGCCACCATGTAAGCCAGAATTCCGACGTATGGGCTGGGCTTGGTCGCGATCTGATCGATGATGAAAAACAGGAAGATGTTTGCCAGGCTGACGATGGCCAGCGCTACGCCCGCCAGGCTGATGGGATTGCGCATCAGCATGCGCGAGCGGTGCCACGGTTCCACGGGGAGTGGTGGCGTTTTCTCAGTGTCCATGCTTGACCTCAGTGGGTTCGGATTCCTCGGCCTCTGAATCCGCGTCGATCGCGTCCTTGGGGAGGTCGACCATCGGATTTTCGTCCAAGCCGTGCTCTTCGCGGTAATGGTGCAGCGTCATCTTTCCGTCCCACCAGGCCCAATTCATCGGATAAACATCAGGATCGAAGAATACCTGATAAAAGTGCCAGACGATAATCGCGAGGGTCGCCAGGATGGCTTCATAGAAGTGAATGGCGGTGGCCACGTCAAGCCACCAACGGGGAAGCCGGTTGCCGACGATGACTTTGGCCCACAACATGATTCCGGTGACAGCCATGACGATCATGCCCCACACCAGCGCCCAGTATTCTGCTTTCTCGGCGTAATTGAAGCGGGCGAAATCAGGCTTCCGGGAACTGAGCCCAAGATAGTAGGCGATATTCTGCCACGCGCCCCGGACATCGTCCAGCGTGGGGAGGAGATCGCGTACCAGTTTCCGTCCTTCGAGGCTCAGGGCGATGTCAAAGATGTGATAAATGCTGACCGCAATCAAGACCACCGCAGCGATACGGTGGATGATACTGCGCAGGTGCTCGCCCATCGCCAGCATTAGGGCAAACCAGGAGTCGGGGAACTTCAACGCAAAGCCGGTCAGCACGAGCACAATGAAACTAGTAAGCAGCGTGGCATGCTGCAGGCGGAAGCGGAGAGGCATGCGGACCACGAAAGCGTGCTGCTCTTTCCGGTGCGCCGCCACTTTGAATCGCCAGATGATGAGGTTGTGCAGCAGCATGCCTCCGATGACAGCAAAAATCATGCTCAGATAGAAGCGGCGAATCCAGCGGACCGCCTTGCTGCCGATGTCGGCGGAGAGCGGCGCATCGACGTGCACTTTCGCGGCGGTGAATTTTTCCGTCACTCCCGGATGGCACTGGCCGCAGGTACGGGCGAGATTGGCGTGATTGATGGTCGACCGGGGATCAGTGGACGGGAAGATGCTGTGCGTCCCGTGGCAACTGGCGCAGTTCGCCACTACTTGAGAACCTCCCCGAGCCGCGAGCCCGTGATAGCTCGCCAGATAGGTAGTCTCGCGGCGGCCTTCCACACCAAATTCCTGCGAGAGCCGCACGCCCTCATGACAGCGTGCACAGGTTACCTGGCCGACATTTTGCGCGGAGACCGGGGAGTTCGGGTCGGTGTGCGACTTGATGGAATGAATTCCGTGGCAATCGGTGCAGACCGGCGCCTGCCAGTTGCCCTTGGCGATCGCCTGGCCGTGAATGCTCTGTTCGAATTCCTTGGAAATCTGGTCGTGGCAGTGTCCGCAGGTAAACGGCACGTTGAACTTGAAGATAGGAGACTTCTCGTCTTTGGCGTCGAGGATCTCGTGCGTGCCATGGCAGTCGGTGCAGACCGCGGCTTTTTCTGAACCTTCGGCGACGGCGTGCCCGTGAACGCTCTGGTTATATGAAGCGACCATCTGCGCGCTCTGGCCGCCATCGTCCATCACATATTTCTGACTGTGGCATGCGCCGCAGGTTGCCGGAACATTGGTATGGTGCACACGCGATTTGGGATCGCTGGCCGGGAGCAGTTCGTGCGGACCGCCGTGGCAATCGACGCAGGTAGCAGCCTTGCTGTTGCCTGCCTGCACGGCTTTGCCGTGGAAGCTGCGATCGTACGCAGCTTGCTCATCGGCGTGGCAACTGGCGCAGGAGATCTTCTTCGGAAGCGTCTCGTGAGGAGAGGACGTCACGTCGGTGTGGCAATCGACGCAGGTAAACATGCTTCCGTGCATGGAATCTTTGAAAGCTTGAGGGTCGACGTGAAGGCTGACCGGCTTGCCGTTGACGTCGTGTGTCAGAGAGGCGTCGCTGTGGCAGGCGAGGCACTCGTCCGCGGTAGGTTTCTGGGGTTGTTTGCCGGCGGCATGAAGAGATACGGCGGTTAGAAGGAAGGCGAGAGCAACTCCAGACGCAAAAATATTTCGTAATGTTCGCGTGGACATGCTCTCACCCGCCAATCTCTCAGAATTGAACCATCTCCGGGCGGTTGTTAGGGCCGCCGTTGCTGATTCCTGTTACTTTGCCAAACCCCGAACGTAAGTAACGAGGTCCTTGATCTCCGTGTCTTTCAGCTTGCCGTTGTAGGACGGCATCTTGCCCTTGCCCTTGGTGATAATGTCCACCAGTTGGGCGTCGCTCTCGGCCTTTACTTCAGGCGAGGCGAAGTCCCGGGTACCCATCTTGCCGCCCTTGCCATCGGCACCGTGGCACATAGCGCACTTTGACTTGAAGGTTGCGGCCGCGTCTTGCGCGACGGCTGACGAACTGCAAACTGCGATGAAGCTGCAGGCTAGGAGAGTGACAAGACCCATTCGAAACGAAATGTGTTTCATGTTGCTTCCTCCTGAGGAAGTAAATTTTCCGCACGATATCACAGAGCAGGGGTCGCCCGTTGCCTGACTTTAGTCAACTCGGCCCGATTGCGGTGAATCGTGCTTTCGTCCCGTACCCTGAGAACTCACTCGCAGCGTCAGGATCACATGCCCGTGACGGTGAACCTATGGCAGAAGTCACGAGGCCCTGTGATAACAGTCACTGGCTGCTATTGACACGAATTGTGATGCGCATCACTAGACCTGGTGCGACCGCGCACTGCGACTGAGGGCGCTGAAACCTACGATTTCCGCCATGTCGAAGCCGTTGGCTCCGTCCGTGTACTCCGTGAGAGAGGCGCGCGATAGCGCGAAACTGTCCCCGGCGCAAGCCACGGGGTCCGCTTCAGGGTCGCGCACGCCTGGATTTCGGGCTCGCCCCCTGCAGGTAACGTGGGAGATGACGCGGGCTTGCGATTGGAAGCCGATGGCTGCTCGAGCGGCGGCGCGTGCGCCCCGTGAACGACTGCAGTTTTCGACTGCCGAAGCCTTTCATCTGATTGAAGAAATTGCCGGCATGCACGTGCCGTTATTGGCGCTAACGGGAGGGGATCCGCTGCTGCGGCCCGACTTGTTTCCAGTGATTGAGTTTGCCGCCGGCCATTCGGTGCGCACTTCGCTGACGCTGCTGCCCACCCCGCGCCTGAATGCAGAGGCGATCGACGATCTGAAAGCTTGCGGCCTGATGCGAGTCGCCTTCTGGCTGCACGGGGCCACGCCTGCGGTCCACGATGCGCACCAGCAAATCCCCGGACTGCATCGGCGGACACTTGAAATCATCGGTTCGTGCCACGAAGCACAGCTTCCGGTGCAGGTGAACACCATCTTCTCGCGGCGGAATTTTCATGATGTTGAGCCCATGATTGAGCTTTTGACGCGGCTGGACGTCGATCTATGGAATGTTTTCTTCTTTGTCCCGTCGAGCCGGGGCGAGGATGCGCAGATACTGACCGCGGAGGAACACGAGCGGATCTTTGCCAAGCTGTACGCCGCAACCCGGCAAGTTCACTTTCAGATTAAAACCACCGAGGGACAGCACTACCAGCGCTATCTTCTGCAGCAGAGCGCGCGGGAATCAAGAGGGCGAATTGCGGCGGCTGATGTCGTCACTTGCGCTCCCAAAGGCGTCAATGATGGTAAGGGTTTTGTGTTCATCAGCCACACCGGAGAAGTCTATCCCAGCCGCTATTTGCCGCTGTCGGCTGGCAATGTCATGCAGCAGCCTCTATCCGAGGTGTACTGCAACTCGGAGTTGTTTACATCGCTGCGCGATAGTTCGAGACTGAAAGGAAAGTGCGGGCGCTGCCCGGTTCGTGTTATCTGCGGAGGTTCGCGCGCTCGTGCGTATGCCGTGACCGGCGATCTGTTCGCCGCCGAACCCTGCTGTGCCTATGAGCCGTAGGAGCCCATTGCACATGTAGCTCCTCCGACCCAAAGACTTAAGCAGTTCTGGTCCATGGCGCGCTGTCGCAAGCGGCTTCACAACATCATCTTCGAGATCGACAAAGGGGGATTGTCGGAGTGCGGGCTTGATCCGTAGCCTCAAAGGCGTGACCGAAATCACATGGGAGTGTGATTTGCCACCTAAGGAAAGCCGGAACCAGACCGCTGGCAATGAGTCCCTGCTGTCCCCTGGCAGAACCGCTTCTCGATGGGCTGGCACCGGTTTCTATTTCTATCCTGCAGGGAGAAGGAAGTTCGGAGGCCTGAGTTTCGCGGGTCACAGAGTTGCGGAAGCGGGTGGAAGCCGAAGAAACAGGGCAGAGTGAGTGTAATCACGCGTGAATGTGATTTCGATCACACGAGCCATTTCAGGAATCTTCCAAAATAGGGGCAATTCTGAGAGCGGACTAAGGAGCCACGACGCTCAGTTGTGACCGCAATCACTGTTCCTGGTGACCGAATGCACGGTCTCTCCCCGCTTCCTCTGGCATCCTTAAGCGCAATTGAGGTGACCTATGGCTCAAGACGCACGCGATATTTTAGATGTCCTTCGGTTCGAACTGAGCTTCCTGCAAGACGGCGGTTACGGACGATCGCCTCATGCGCCCTGGCGCGCTCCGGCGATATTTGAGGATTCCCCCATTTGCCCGAACTTCTGCGATCCGGCTCATCCGCACCCATGCGAGAGCTGCCTGCTGGAGCAATTCGTTCCAGAAGGGCAACGGAGCGAGAGCGTGCCTTGCCGCTTCATTCAACTGACCAAGGAAAAGCAGACGGTAGACGATTTGTATCGCACCGGTAGTCAGGTCGAAATGGAAGAAGCTCTGGCCGCATGGCTTCGCGCGCAGATCGAGAGGATCGAGCGAGAGCGAGGCCTGTCTCAGAAAAAAGGAGTGGCATAGCAGCCGGACTCCTTCAGAAACGGAAACGCGTACAGCGAGCCTCCACGGCGCGTTTCTAACTGGATGTCCCACAACGGTTCTGCCCCAGGAGAAGTGAAGAACATGAGCGAAGAGCACGCATACCGAGTAGCAGCATGGTGGACTTCCGGACGCACCGGCTTAGCCAAGTCCGATTCCGCGCCCAACGCAATACACTTCACAGCTCCGGCCGAGTTTGGCGGCTTGGAGGGCCGTTGGACGCCGGAAGAACTTCTTCTCGCCGCGATTGCCAGTTGCTATACCACGACGCTGCGGGCAATTGCCGGAGGGGCGCAATTTGACTTCACCGATTTGCAGGTTGAGGCAAGCGGCACAGTGCGCAAGGCGGAATCAGGCTATACGTTCACGCAGATTGTAGTGCGTCCGAATTTGAAGATTGTATCTGCCGAAGAACGAGATCGCGCACTCGACCTACTCAAGCGAGCTGAGAAGCTGTGCCTGGTTTCCCGAGCGCTGGGGACCAATCTGAAGTTCGAGCCGCAGCTCGAAATTACCAAGCCGATGACCGCCTGAGGATGGATTCGCTAGAGTTCGAGCCGGGCGGAAACCGACGAGGGATCGTCCATTGCGCTGAGCTTGAATCCTACTTTCTTGAAGATGGCCTGCGTGGCCAGGTTGTCGCGCAGGATTTCTCCCGAGAGCCGTTGGAATTTCTCTGCGCGTGCGACTCGCGCTACGCCCGCAAGCAGTTCCGTCCCTAGTCCGCGGCCGTGCCACTGATCTGAGACCAGGACGGCGGCCTCGGCTTCGGAGCGGCTGATGGCGCTGAACCGGCCGACTCCGAGGACCTCGTGTTGTCCGGTTTCCGGATGTTTGCGATCAGCCACGAGGGCGAATCCACGATCGTAGCTGCCAAAACAGATCCGCACCAACCGCTCGTGCTCGACCCGCGTGCTGAGACTCAACGAACAAAAATAGCGCAAGTAAACGCTCCGCTCGGAAAGCGTAGTGTGGAAGTGCACCATTAGCGGCTCGTCTTCGGGACGGATGGGACGAATGGTCACTTCCGTTCCATCTTTGAGTTTCCAATCCCAGACGTATTGCATGGGATAGGGTCGAATGGAGGAGCGCGGCAACTCCTCGGCCACCATGGTCGAATCGTGCACCACGACCCGCGCGTCGAGCGCGAGCAGTTGTTCCGTTGTCGCCAACAATGGATTGATCTCAATCTCTTTAATCCATGGCTGTTCCATTACCAACTGGCTGAAACGAACCAGCAACTCCTCGAGCGCGACAAGATTCACCGGCTTGCGCCCGCGCACACCCTGCAAGGCGGCGAAGATGCGAGTCTGCTCCATGAGGCGTTGTGCAAGAGTAGTGTTGAGCGGAGGCAGCGCCAGTGCGTGATCGCGATATACCTCAACCATGACGCCGCCCGATCCAAATAAGATGACCGGCCCGAACTGAGCATCCACGGTGCTGCCCACAATCAGTTCGTATCCGTCGCGGCGTGCCATGGGCTGCACGGTGACTCCGCCAAAATGTTCCGCGCCGGCTTTCTCGGTGACGGAGGACTGAATCCCGCGGAAGGCGGCTCGCACCTGATCGGCGGAGAGCAGCCTCAAACGGACGCCGTCGACATCGGTCTTGTGTGCGATGGTGTTTGAGAGAAGCTTCAGCACCACCGGATATCCGATTTCTGCGGCGCAGGCGACTGCTTCTTCTTCGTTCGCCGCCATGCGGGTTTCTACCGCGGGGATGCCGTAGAAGGCGAGAAGTTGCTTCGCTTCAACTTCGTTGAACATCTTTCGGCCGGCACTACGAACGCGCTGGATCAGTTCGAAAGCCCGGGTGCGTCCCCCCGCAGATCCTGCTGCCTCGATCAGCGCGGGAGTTTCATAAAGTCCGCGCAGGTTGTAGGTGTAGCGCCACATGTAAGTAAAGGCACGCGCCGCAGTGTCCGGGTAAGAAAATGTCGGAATGCCCGCGGTGTTGAGAATGGCCGTCCCTTCCGCAACGCCGTCGCCTCCCATCCAGCTCGCAAGCAAGGGCTTGCCCGAGGTATGTGCGTATTGCGCCATTTGATGAGCGACCTCGGTCGGATCCGCCAGTCCCTGCGGAGCAATGACAGCCAGCAAGCCGTCGCTTCCGGGATCTCGCGAGAGGAGATCAACCGCTTTTACAAAGTGTTCTGCGTTCGCGTCGGCGAGAACATCGACGGGATTGCTGCGGCTCCAGTGCGGGGAAAGGAAACTATCCAGCTGGTGAAGGGAATCGGAAGACAGGACAGTAAGTTCGCCGCCCGTAGCCATCAACGCATCCGTCGCCAGAACGCCTGGGCCGCCGGCATTAGTAACGATGCTGAGGCGTGGGCCGCGCGGACGGGGCTGCTTGCTCAGGACCTCCGCCATATAGAAGAGGTCTGCGATATTTTGGACGCGCAGCACGCCGCAGCGGCGAAACGCAGCTTCCAGTACATCATCGCTTCCAGTCAGCGCACCGGTGTGCGAGGCGGCTGCACGCGAGGCGGCTTCGGAACGACCAGCCTTGATCACGATGATGGGCTTGGTCAGAGCGATTTCGCGCGCCGCGGAAAGGAAGGAGCGCGCGTCTCCGACTGACTCCATGTAGAGCAGGATGCTCTTCGTGTGCGGATCATCGCCAAAGTAATAAATGAGATCGCCCCAGCCCACATCGAGCATGGAACCGGTAGAGACGATTGCGCTGAATCCGACATGCTCTTTCTGGCTCCAGTCAAGAATCGCGGTCTGCAGCGCGCCACTCTGACTGAGAAAAGCGACGCTGCCTTTCTGCGGCATGGACTTCGCGAAGGTAGCGTTCAGTCCGATCGTGGGATTCATGAAGCCCATGCAGTTTGGCCCGATCAGCCGCAGGGATCCGCGCTGCAGGTGGGTTTGAATTTCTTCTTCCAGCAACGCTCCACTGGGACCCTGCTCACGGAAGCCGGCAGAGATGACGACGGCGGATTTCACGCCCGCGTCCACACATTCCCCGATGATCTGTGGCACTGTCTGCGCGGGCGTGACTACGAGCGCCAGATCGATGCCACCAGCAATCTCTCCAATGTGTTTGTGGGTTTTGATCCCCAGCACTTCGCCATGGCTGGGAGTGACGGGATAAATTCTTAGCGGGAATTTACTTTCCAGGAGATTGGAAATCACGCTCCGGCCCACGGTCCCAGGCCGGTCGGTCGCGCCAATCACTGCGACAGAGCGTGGCAGAAACAGCGGTTGCAGTCCTGCCCGCGAAGGCGGCGGTGCCACATAAAGCTTCCCGACTGGCGATGTTATGGAGGGGCTGGGCAGTTGGCTCACTTACTCTGCTCCTACGGATGCATTCATTTTTTCATAACTCCAGCAGCCACGTCGGCAAGGTTTCCACTTACACTTCACCCATAATGGCACAGTCTCTTCCGTGTGTCTGTGATCACAATATGTGCATGATCACTGTGCTCAGTGATGCGGATCACAAGCGCAATTCCGATGCTACAATGAGGCGAAAGGTAGGTGTGCTTCATGCGCGCCCCTTATGGCCTAAATATTCTTGATAACTGCCTCACGTGTCCGGTGAGGGAAGAACATCTTTTTTGTAATCTTTCTGTTCACGCCGGACAACGACTCAACGATATAAAATCCACCGCTGTCTATCCCAAGGGAGCGATGCTCTTCATTGAAGGGCAGCAACCGCGCGGAGTATTTGTGCTTTGCGCCGGGAAGGCAAAACTTTCCACATCGTCTCGCGAAGGAAAGACCATCATCACGAAACTTTCCGAAGCCGGCGATGTGCTGGGACTGAACTCGGTGGTTTCCAACCGTCCGTACGAAGTAACTGCCGAAATGATGGAGCCAGGCCAGGCAAATTTTATTCCTCGCGAGTCTTTATTGCAGTTTCTCAAAGACCACGGGGAAGTCGCGTTGCGGGTAGCTGAACAACTGAGCCGCAATTACTACACGGCTTACGAAGAGATCCGCACGCTGGGTTTGGCAACTTCACCATCGGAAAAATTTGCCAAGCTGCTTCTTTCTTGGTCGACCAAGACTCCACAGAGCGATGGTTCGACACCGGTGAAGCTGACGCTGACCCACGAAGAAATTGCGGAGATCATCGGAACAACCCGGGAAACGGTCAGCCGACTGTTTTCGGAATTCAAGAAAAAACAGCTGCTGCAGATCAAAGGATCGACTCTGGTGATCCGGAACCGTCCGGCGCTGGAGAAGATCGTCCAGTCGTGAATCGGTAATGTTCTCCCGGCTGTCCCGTCGAAACAAAGGCTGGCGGCAGAGCATCTCTGTCGCCAGCCCACTTTCTGCTTTATCCCGCGACGGTCAATACGGGGCAGGCTGCATTGCAGATGACCTCGTGTACGGCCGACCACGGAGAGTGGGCCGCCACGCGGGCCGAGCCCTTGTGGTGTGCGCCCATCACAATCAGATCGACTTTGAATTTGCTGGCGGCCGTCAAAATTCCTTCCGGCAGAAAGTCTGTTCCCACAACGTATACAGGTTCCAGGTCGAGGCTGATCTGGGACGGCAGGCATTCCTTGAGCTGTTGAAGAGAACGCTTGCGAGAGGATCCTTCCCATGCCACCAGTTCGTCGGCGGCAGCCGTGGCTGGAGCATACGAGGAAAGATTGGCCGAGGTCGCGGGCATAGGCGACATCATGTGCAGCAGGATGAGCTTGGCATGGTTCGCTTTGGCCAGGATCAACGCCAGAGGCAGGGCTTTTGACGATCCCCGGCCAAAGCTGGTGGCAAAAAGAATGGAACGAAATTCCTGCGCGCGGTCCGCTGCCACGGTTGCGTTGGGCCCAATCGTCAAAACGGGGCAGGGTGCGATGCGCAACAGTTCCTCCGCCACAGAACCCAGCGCCAGTTTGGAGAAACCGCCTCGACCGCGCGTCCCCATCACTAGCAGGTCTGCCTGAGACTCGGCGATGATCGAAACCAGTGCGCTGGTGACCGAGCCGTGTTTGACGAGAGTCGCATCAACCTTTCCGTCCGCATCCATTTCGTGGATAAGCGCCTTGAGTCGCTGCTCGGCGTCGACTTGCTCCAGATCAATTTCGGGTGGACTTTCAAGCATCTCGTAGCGCCAGTCCGAACGTAAGACATGCGCTACTGAAACGCGCGCGTCGTTGTCGGCAGCGAGTGCCAATGCCTCGGACAAAGCCCGGCGCGAAGCTTTCGAGAAATCGGTAGCCACGAGAATTCTGCGAAAAGCGGTTTGCCCTGTCGGAGTAGTTGGAGTCTTCAATTCTGCAACGGCCATAAATGCCTCCTGCGCCGCATCACGTTCTTTGAGCATTGGGCCCGGCGGCCGCGGCCCGGTTCCTCGGTTGCTTGCGGCTGATTCGTTGGTCCGGCATAGAGAGTGATCCGCCGGCTAAGGATGCACAGCAGGAACTTTCCAGGGTGGAGATGTCGGGACTGCGACGGACAAACGGGATTTGCGCACTGGAACAACATCGCGCACCCCTTGAAGCTTCTACAGAAATCGTATTCCCGTAGTGATGCGGCAAGGGTGATCGCCGTTACCGTGTGTAGTGATTTGCGTCACGAAGCGTCTCGCGGTGCTGAGATCCATCTGTTGGCAAGTGCTTTCATCCCGCTGGTTTACAATCGGGCGGGAGACAATGATGGACTTTGCGTTTTTGGTGAAGATCGTGGTCGTCGGTGCGGTCAGCGCGCTGATGCCGTTGGGCTGTGCCGGGTCTAGTGGCGCCTCGAGCTCGGCGAACACACTCTCTTCCCAAGTGGTGCCGGCCTCCGATGGCCGGACGGATGCCGAAATGGCGGATCGTGTTCGCCAGGAGTTTCTTCACGCATGGACGGGCTATAAACGATATGCGTGGGGGCATGACGCGCTCCAACCGCTGAGCAAGGGCTCACGTAGACTGGTATGCCTCGTCTCTGCTCATGTCGCCGGTCGATGCTTTGGACACCATGATTCTCATGGGTATGGATGAGGAAGCAGCGTCCACTCGCGAGTACATCGCCAAGAACTTGTCGTTCGATCACGATATTTATGTCAAGAATTTCGAAATCACCATCCGCATGCAGGGCGGGCTTCTCAGCACATACAACGGATGTGAGCTTCGTCCGGAGATCATTGAGTCGGCGTTTTACCTTTATCATTTCACCAACGACGCTCATTACCGCGCAATGGGAAGAACATTTTTCGACAGCCTGGTGAAGTATTGCCACACCGACGTTGCGTATGCAGCGCTGAGCGATGTTGAGAAGAAAAGCCAAAAAGATGAAATGGAAAGCTTCTTCTTCGCAGAGACCCTGAAGTATCTGCACCTGCTGTACGCTCCGCCGGACACTCTGGACCTGAAAAAAGTAGTGTTCAAGACCGAGGCTCATCCGATTCGCAAGATATGGTAAGCGCTCATGCCGATATGATCGAAATTCAATGCTCTGCCTTACTGTTCGATCTGGATGGAGTCTTGATCGACTCGACTCCGGCGGTCGCACGCGTCTGGACGCGGTGGGCCCTCGAACACGGATTCAATCCGGAGGAGACGGTTGCTCGTGCGCACGGTCGTCCGAGCCTGACGACGGTGCGCGAATATCTTCCGAACGCCGATCACGAGGTGGAGAACCGCGAGGTCGAGCGCCGGGAAATTGAGGATCTGGACGGGGTCATTCCGCTTCCGGGAGCGCTCGAACTGCTGGCCAGTCTCCCCGTCGAACGCTGGACCATTGTCACTTCCTGCACGCGAGCCTTGGCGGAAGTTCGCATCAAGGCCGCTGGGCTTCCTTTGCCAAAAAAAATCGTGACATCGAACGACATCACTCAGGGCAAGCCGCACCCGGAGCCATTCTTGAAGGGCGCTGCCATCCTAGGTTTCCCAGCCGCGGAGTGTGTGGTCCTAGAGGACGCTCCGGCCGGCGTTCGCGCGGGAAAAGCTTCCGGAGCGAGAGTTATCGCATTCAGAACAACCGTAAACGAAGAGGAACTCCGGGAAGCCAAGGCCGATTGGATTCTGGGTAGCTGCGCGGACATCCGGCAGCTCGACTCTTCCAGGGGCCTGACTCTGGGTTTATCATTTCCGCAGTAAGCGAGTATGCCGGTTTCGATCACGCAAGCTCTGACCGTCGCCGATGGGCGTTGATCGGGCTCGCTTAGGGGTAGTCATGGTTCCCTCATTCCTGCTCGTCACAAGCACCCTTCCAACCAAGTTGGGGAAAACTGCATCCACTGAACGGCCACATATGCGACCTGCAAGGAGAAAAACACATATGAGATTCGGGCTGCTGCTCGTCCTCGCCAGTTGCCTTTCACTCTCCCCTCTGAGCGCCGTTGCTCAGAACGGTCAACAACCACCCTCTCGGTCTCAGGATCGAGTCACAAAAGAGGTTCGCCATGAGCTGATGATGCTGCCCTACTTTGGCGTGTTCGACAATATCGCCTACAAAGTAGACGGCGGCACGGTCACGTTAATTGGTCAAGTCGTACGGCCAACGCTGAAGTCCGATGCCGAGAACGCCGTGAAGCACATTGAAGGCGTCGAGCGCGTTGACAACCAGATCGAGATTCTTCCTCCTTCCTCTATGGATGACCGGATCCGGCTGGAGTTGTTTCGGGCGATCTACCAATACCCGGCGCTCCAGAGATATGAGCTGGGTGTGCAGAAGCCAATCCGAATCATTGTGAAGAATGGCCGCGTCACCCTCGAAGGCGTGGTTGACAATGAAGCCGATAAGAATATGGCGGGCCTTCGCGCGAACGGCGTGTCCGGAGTCTTCTCCGTGACTAACAATTTGCAAATTGGGGACTCCAAATAAGGTGTGATGGGCGAGAGGACTTGCAACGTCCTCTCGCCGTTTTTCCTCCGTTCGGCTCATGCTTTGCGCCCTCATTCGTGATAGTGCGCCGAAAGCTGGCCAGCCGCGTATAATTCTCCCGGATTTGAACTGTCACCCCAACGGACACATCGGAGGATCGCCATCATGAGTTTCCATGCCATGAACCGCCGCAGGTTTCTCGAAACCGCTACCACCGTTACCGCCGCTACTTTGCTGAGCAGTCGATTGGGTTGGGCCGCCGGCGATCACAAAATCGATAAGGTTGGCGTGCAACTTTACACGGTGCGCGATCTGATGAAAGACGATTTTGACGGCACGATCGCCAAGGTTGCGCAGATCGGCTACAAAGAGGTGGAGTTCGCGGGATATTTCGGCCGCACCGGTCAGCAGGTGCGTGCCGCGGTCGACAAGAACGGTCTCAAGGCACCCTCGACCCACATACAGTACGACGAACTCGACGACAAATTCCCGTCAGTTATCGAGACCTCGAAGACGATTGGGATGGACTACATTGTGTGTCCCTGGATACCAGAAGAACTGCGCAAGTCGCCCGACATCTGGAAGCAGGCCTCAGAGAAATTTAACAAGTGTGGCGAGCAGACGAAGAAGGCTGGGATTCAGTTCGCCTATCACAATCACTGGTTCGAATTTCTGCCGGTCGACGGGAAGTTGCCCTACGACGAGTTGCTCGCAATGTGCGACGCCAATCTGGTGAAGATGGAACTCGATCTTTGCTGGATCACGACTGCCGGCGTGGACCCACTCAAGTACTTTGACAAATATCCGGGGCGCTTCCCGCTCGTGCACGTGAAAGATCTGAAGAAGCTTCCCGTTATCACCGCTGGAGGCCCTCAAAACTTCGGCGATACCGTTGACTTGACGGAAGTGGGCAGCGGCATCATCGACTGGAAAAAGATTTTCGCGCAGTCCAAAAAGGCGGGGATTAAGCATTACATTGTCGAGCATGATCACCCGAAGGAGCCGCTTGCCAGTATCAAGACCAGCTACGAGTATTTGGCTAACCTTCGCTGGTAAGTCCGGCGACGAGAGTCACTCTTTTGAGAGGGCCGCAGCGGCTTCGATCCCGCTGCGGCCCTCGTATTTTGGATACTCCGGAATGGGCTCGTTTCCGCGTGCCGACGAGGGGACAAGCACCGATGTAACCAGCGTTCGCGAGCTAGGTTATGGCACCTTAATGTGAGTGGCCAAGTCGGATCAAACTGAATACATCGATTGGGACGCCGGACGCGAGGGGTACGTCGAGTCGCGAAATAAATATGTCCCGGTTGTAGCCATCCACAAACCTTCGAAGCCGGCGTCTGCCTCGGGCAACCTGGCGAGCATTCGCCATGAAGAGCGCTTTGGGAGCCTGGTTGCGGCGGCCGGGACTATATGGGCGGTGTATGTTGCGACTCACAACTATAGCGATCTATGGCGCCTGCAGCTCTCGCCCCCGGGACCGATGGAGATCTGTGGTCTGGGAATTCTCGCGTGGCTGCACGCGAAGTGGCGCCGCTCGACGCGGGCCGGCTAAGCCGCGCCTCGCATTGTCCTCGCTGCAAATCAGCGTGCTTTTCCGAACGGTTCCTCCAGCGATGGGCTTTGGGGTGTGAATAATTCGGCGCCGCTTTCCGTGACGTGCAGATCATCTTCCAGACGAACCCCGAATTCTCCGGGGATATAGATTCCGGGCTCATCGCTCGTCGTCACATTGGCCAAAAGCCTGGTGGGGTTGCCGCGAACGAGATAGGGCCACTCGTGGCCGTCCATGCCTAAGCCGTGACCGAGCCGGTGGGTGAAGTACTTGTAGTCGGGACCGTATCCCGCGTCGGTGATGACTTTGCGTGCGGCGGCGTCGACCGAACCGCATTCGGCACCGGGACGCGCAGCCGCCAGCGCTGCTGACTGAGCGCGATGCACGATGTCGAATACCTGCTTCATCTTGTCGTTGGCTTTGCCCAGCACAAATGTCCGGGTAATGTCCGATTGATAGCCTTCGACCGTGCAGCCGTCGTCGACCATGATGATCGAGCCTTCGCGGATTACCTGGGGCGCATTCGATCCATGAGGATTGGCGGAATACTCTCCGACCATTACGCTGGCATCTCCGGGAAAGCCGGTTCGGGCGTAGGCTTTGTCGACCAACTCTCCGACGTCACGCTGCGTCATTCCTTCGCGAAGCGCCTGGTATACGGCCTCGTAGACTGCGAGCGTTATCTGCGAGGCCAGCCGCATCAGCGCAATTTCGTGTTCGCTCTTCACCATCCGGCAACCGGCAGTGACCGGCGTTGCACTAGCGATGGTGGCGTGAGGAACGGCCTGAGCGACGCCATCGGAGAAGACAAAGCGCACAGTCTCTTCGATCCCCAATCTGCCGGTGGTGATGCCGCGGTCCTTCAATCCCTGCGCGATACGCTCGTACGGGTTTTCGTCTTCTTGCCACGTGCGTACATCGGGCTGCTTGCCGGGAGCGTTAGTCATCAGCTCGCGGGCGCGTCCTTCCTCGAACGCCGGACAAACGTAAAACGATTCTCCCCTCGCCGGCAGAACGACCGCGAACAGGCGTTCACCGCCCCACCAGCGGATGCCGGTGAAATAGTTGAGCGAAGTGCCAGCCATCAGCACAATGGCGTCGATTGCGTTCTCGGTCATCAACTGGCGAGCGCGTTCCTGTCGGTGCTCGCGTTCTTCGCGGGAAATGGGAGTCGCTTCATTTTTTCGCGACTTGAGTAACGCGATCGACGGAGGCAGGGGTGCGTCAGCCTCAGCGCCGGCTGTGGCAGTGGCGACGAGTGTATGCGGAGCCACCGCAATTCCTGCCGTAAGGCTGCCCACTTCCAGAAACCGTCGCCGCGAGATCATAAACTCCCCCGGGTTAACATGCATGCAGTCCGGCCATTATAGGGAAATTAAGAGTTTCGGATTGCCGATTGCAGCGGAGACGAGCCCAGCGAAGGCCAGCAATCTCCAAAAACGACGGCACCAACCTTTCAAGCCAGGCGGGCGATTACGCCCAGAGGCGAGTGTCCTGACGCAATCTGGCGATGTCCTTGGTCGGGGCGTTGCCGAAGCAGCGGCTGTATTCCGGCTGAACTGAGAAGCGCTCAGATAGCCCACGCGCTGGCTGGCCGTGCCGGCGTCCATCATGGTCGACAGCATGAGGCGTCTGGCTTCCTGGAGGCGCAACACTTTTTGATAACGCAGCGGACTCATGGAAGTGACAGACTTGAAGTGCTCGTGGAACGAGGAAACACTCATGTGCACGAGCTCGGCCAACTCCTCGACTTTCATGGGTTGAGAGAAGTTGGCGCGAAGCCAGGAGACCGCCTGGGCAATGCGCTCGATGCTGGACTGGGCAAAGCCCATTTGCGCCACGCGCACACCGATGGGACTGCGAAGGAGCCGGATCAAGATCTCGTCCACGATTAGCGGCGCGAGTAACTCGGAGTCCCCGGGACGTCCCAGGCATTCCATCAATCTGGTTGCGGCGCCGAGAATGCTTGCATCGATGGGAGCGACGTACACTGCGCTTCTCTCTTGCACGGCAGGAAGACCTTGCGGAAATACCCTCAAGACCAGCTCGGCAATCTTATGGGGATCGAGGTCCAACCTGAAACCGAGGTAAGGCTCGGTATAGCTGGCGCGTGTCACCTGAGAGGCCACGGGCAGAGCCACGGAAAATACGATCATGCGCGAGGCGTCGTATTCATAGACATCTTGTCCGACAATGACGGTCTTTGCGCCCTGCACCACGATGCACAAGGAGGGTAACCGGAGAGTATGAAAACATTCCGTGTTGGCGCGCGACATGCGGCTGGCGTGCAAGCCCGGGATGCGCAGCTCGAAACTTCCATCGTGCGGCGCGTAGGCGGCAAGCAGGCGGGCGAGTCTCGCTGTGTTGGGTTCACCTGGATCGGCTTCATGATTCTCCCGCCGCATAGAGACTAATTTGCCGTTGGTTTTCATCGCTCGAGAATACCTCCTAGTAGTTACGATCGAACCCGCTCGAAGCGCGTTCATCATTCGCTGGGAAAGGATCCTAGCTGGCGGAGGCCTTCCCATGCCATCCGGTGAAACATCTCGTCCATCTCTTGCGGCGGTTCTTTTGCACCGCGATCAATCCACCATCGCAGAAGCGCCAGCAAGCTTCAGGCAAGCGAAACGGCGCGGACGGCCAATTCTCGCTGCGCCAGTTTCGGAACCTGCCTGGACTCTTTGAGGCGCTGCTCGATCCCGCGTGCAAAAAAGTCTTGCGCGAGATCAAAGAAGTCGTCGAGACGGCCCGAGTCGCGCAATGCGCGATACATCTTATTCTGGCCGCCGATGTGGGCAAACATCTCGGTCACCGCTACCAGGCGGTTGGACTCTTCTTTTTGCCGGCTAAGCGCGGTACTCATCGTTTCCAGGAACATCTCCAACTGGCTGAAGAGCAGATCATCCTGGCTGCGGAAATGAAGATAAAAGGTGGAACGGCCCACGGCCGCGCGATCCAGCACTTCCTGCACCGTGATGTAATCGATCGGTTTTTCTGCAATCAGCCGGACCAGAGCACTCCCCAGCCGCTCGTGCGTTCGCCGGATACGCTGATCGGGTTTTCGCCGCTTTTTTCCCGGCTTGCCCACGGCGTTTTATGCTCTGCTGCGCTCATTTATGGACATCCACCGCGCGTTTGTTCAGCAACGTACAACGCTCTCTCGACGGGATGACATGAGAGCGATACATTGCGAATCATAAGACAAACCGCCGCTACAAAGGAGAAGATTGATGAACCAATTTCGCATACTCGCAATTGCAACCACGTTGATGTTCGCGCTCAGTTCCCCGGCACAGCAGTCCGCCTCCGGAGCAGCGGGTACCGACAAACAGTACGGCCAGCCTCCCGCGGAGAATACAGCTTCGGCTGCTGACCAACACCTGAAAATGCTGACCGAGAAGCTCACTCTCAGCGCCGATCAGCAGACCGAAATCAGGCCCATTCTCCAGCAGATGCTTGACGCGCGGCAAAAGGTAATGCAGGACAATAGCCTGTCCGATAACGCGCGCCAGGAAGAATTGAAGGCGGTACACGATAAGGCCGACAAGAAAGCCCGCAAATTCCTGAACGAGGACCAGAAGAACAAGCTTGACCAACTCGAGCAGGAGCCACACCCTTGAGGCGTTTGCAAGCGGAGGGGCGCCGATATGACTGACGCCTCGCTTATGTCTTTAACACCGCCTGCACGTATGCCGGTTTCATCGGAAGGCGCCGCAGGACCTTGCCGGTCGCGTCGTGAAACGCGGCTGCGATGGCAGGGGCGCCGAGCGCATTGGCGGCTTCCGAACCTCCGCCGTAAGCGCCGACTTTCGGGTTGTTGAGCAGGACTACTTTAATTTCTGGAATGTCGGCCATGGTTGGGATGGGATAGCTGTTCCAGTCCTCCGTAGTAATTCCGCTCTCGTCGAAAGCGACTTCCTCGAAAAGCGCATGGCTGATGCCCATGACCGCGCCGCCTTCGACATTCCGCTTCAATTGCGTTGGGTTGACGACGATGCCGGGGTCGACCGCGATAGTGTATTTTTCGACGACGATCTTGCCTGTGCTGGGTGTGACGGCGATCTGGCAAACGCAAGCCCAGTAGGTGCCACTCCTGAACATGAGCGAGACGCCGCGGCCGCGCACTGGCGATGATCCGGTAGAGGCAGTGTCGGGGCGGGGCGAAGGGCGCGTATCCCAAGCCGAAGCATCCCGGACGGCCTTCAGCACGTTAATTACGCGTGGTTCGGTGGCGTGATCGATGCGGAACTGGATGGCGTCCGCCCCGGCCAGCGAGGCGGCTTCGCTGATCGCCAGTTCGCGCGGATAGTTTTGCTGGAACTGCCCAGGCGTGCGCATGCTGTGGTCGCGTAGGCCGACGGCGAGGGGTGACGCCTTCTGTCCCACCTGGAATGTGCCGTGTCCACGCTCGATCACGTTGGGAACGGGAGCGTAAACCCACGGATCTTCAATGCCGTTGATGGTGGAAGTGACACCGTCCGAGTGCACCTGGGGCGCCGTCATCGTGGGCAGGCCCGCGAGGACCGCACCGACCGGCCGGTCATCCTGCATGGCGGGCATGTAATGGTCGATCTGGTACGCGGCGATATTGCCTTTCTCGTTGACTGCCAGTTGAACGTCAGAGAAAGCAGCCGCCGATTGCGTGGACCATTGCATGTCGTCGGCACGCATCCACTGCACCCGCACTGGCTTGCCAACCGCTTGAGAGAGCAGCACCGCCTCATCTTCTGCCCCTGCATTTCCGCCATTCGATCTTCCGTAGTGGCCGGGGCCGGGATACGAATGCACGATGACATGATCGGCAGTCGTGCCGAGCATCATCGCAATTTCGCCCCGCAGCGCCTGCGGATTCTGGTTGTGCGTGTAAATGTGAACCATGCCATCGGACTTGACGTCGGCAACAGCCATGGTTGGACCGATCGGCGCGTGCTTCATATAGGACAGCTGATAGGTGGCGGAAAGTTTTTTGTGCGCTGACGCAAGTTCGGGTGCGACATCGCCTTTGCTATCTTTGCTCTTCTCGACCGGCGCAATGGTCCAGTCGGCCTCTTCTCTCAAGTGCTGGAATAGCTTGGCATTGCCTGGCAGGCCCTTCCAGTCGGTCCATTTCGTCGCGCTTGCGACTTGCTCGGCCGCCTGAATAGCTTCCCATTCCGTGGGTGCGACCACTCCGACGAGATTGCCCTTTACGATGACCTGCGAGTTCGGAAACTTGGTTTTGTCGATTTGACCGGCAGAAACCAGCGTCGAGCCGAGCGTCTTCGGATGTACCACGCGGGCGTGCACCATGCCCGGCAGTCGCACATCGGTCGCCCATGTTTCCTTCGCAGCAACTTTCGAACTGATGATGGAATTCTTGAATGACTTGCCGATGACTGTGTACTCGCTGACCGGCTTCATGGGCGGATCGCCTTCGATGGTCAATCCAAAGATGCTCGTAAGGTCTCCTTTCACGGGGATGGTGAGCTTCAACTGCTGATTCTTGATCAGGTCTCCGTAGGAAATTGTCTTGCCGCCGCCCGAAACGACTCCCTCTTTAACGGAAAGTTTGTCCTTCGCGACGCCGAGTTTTTCTGATGCGAGATCGAGCAGCGCCTGGTAGGTGTAAGCAGCAGCCTTGCGGATATTCGGAGTTCCGCGCCCGAGGAAATCGAAGGCGCCACTGCCGTCGGGCGTGAGGTTGGTGTGTCCCGCAACTACGGTGGTGATGGCTTCGAAGGGAACGCTTAACTCCTCAGCGACGATTTGCCGGTAGGCAGTGAAGGTTGAGCCTTGGCCGAAGTCGCTCTTTCCCGTCCGAATCAGCACGGTATTGTCCGGATGGATCTCGATCCAGGAACTAGGGAGCGTTGGATCGAGCGAATTCTTCATTACGGCAGATTTGGCAACGGCGCCCTTCAAAAGTTCGGGACCAACGAAGCTGAATCCCACGACGAGGACGCCGCCCGCCTTGAGGAATTGGCGGCGTGAAAGCTTCGGTTCGAAAGCGTTGCTTGGCTTTTTGCGCCTGATTGTTTCCATTGTGGGCATCGCTTAGCTCCTCCTCGCCATGATCTCGGAGGCGTGTTTTACAGCATCGATGATTGCGACGTAGGTTCCACAGCGGCAGAGATTGGGCGACGGGCCCGAGTTCGTAAAAGCGTCCTTGATTTGCGCCAGCGTCGGATGCGGATTGCTTTCGAGAAGTTCGGTAGCCTTGATCATCATGCCGTTCTGGCAAAAGCCGCACTGCGGGGTCTGTTCTTCAATCCAGGCTTGTTGCACCGGGTGAAGGGTCCTCTTAGATTCCTCGGTCGAGAGGTGCTGCTGCTTCGCCCAGCGCGCGGGTAAACCTTCCAGGGTGGTGATTTCCTGATTGGCAACGCTGGCCACTGGCGTGATACAAGAACGCACTTCCTTGCCATCGACCAGAACGGAACAGGCCCCGCACTGAGCGAGCCCGCAGCCGAATTGCGGACCGATCAATCCGAGATCGTTGCGCAAAACGTAAAGGAGAGGGGTGTCGTCGGGCGCCTGTACCTCGCGCCGGACTCCGTTCACATTCAGCGTAACCATAGAGAACTCCCTCCAGAGGGATGTCGAAAATTCCAGGTGACTTCTTGACGAAACCCCAGTTGTTCTAACCCCGTTCGGCTCAGGCCGGGTCATAGCCCGTGCGCATATGTTATACGCCAGCAGGGGCCCGCGCCACCGATTCACGGTAAGCCGAAGCTCTGCGAATACTCGACGTTCATCGCATCTCGGCGATTACGGCAACGTCGAATTTTGAGTAGTACTTCTTCACGTCTCCCGGCCCGTACTTGGCGCGGAATTTATCGATCACCGATTTCACCTGCTGCGCGTCAGCGGACACGGCCTGAAACTCAGCCTTCGCCCCGCCCGCCTCAATTTGCATCGACGGATTCTTGAGGACGTTCTGGTACCACTGGGTGTCCGACCCCTTCACGGGTAAGAGGTACACTTTTCCGTCCTCCCATACAAACCAGATCGGCAGCGAGATGGCGCGTCCTGATTTTCTGCCGGTCACGGTGATGGTAATTTCGCTGACCTTGGAAAGCCGTTCTTTGAGGACATCTTTCGCCGTTGCCACGTGCGCTCCTTTCCCATGCGTACGTTTTTGAGACTGGTTGCAATCAGAACTGGGACAATGCCTCTTTTGCGACGGTGACGGCGCTCATCGCGTTGGGCCAACCTGAATAGAAGGCGAGATGGGTCATGACCTCAATCAATTCTTCCTTCTTTACCCCGTTTTCCACGGCGAAACGGAGATGAAAGCGCAACTGGTCTGGACGGTTCATCGCCACCAGCGCGGCCACGGTGGCAAGACTGCGGTCGCGCTTGGAAAGCTCGGGTCGTTCCCAAACTTCGCCGAACAGAACGCGGTCGGTTAGATCGGCCAAGCCGGGCGCGATGTCCCCGATCAACTTCTGAGCTGTGGAAGGATCTCTCGTCATGTTGATTATTCTCTCTCGATGCTTATCGGCCCACTAGTTTCTGTAGTTCTTCGGGATAGCGAGCCCCCTGAACCGAGATTCTGGATGCCGCCATGTCGATTTGCCGCAGATCTTCCGGCGTCAGTTCAACCGCTGCAGCTCCGACGTTCTCTTCCAGGCGATGCAGTTTGGTCGTGCCGGGGATGGGAACGATCCACGGCTTCTGGGCCAGAAGCCAGGCCAGCGCGACCTGGGCGGGAGTTGCCTTCTTCTGCTTTGCGATTAAGGCCAACAGCTCGACCACACCCTGATTCGCCTTTCGATTCTCCGGCGAGAAACGCGGAACAATGTTGCGAAAATCGCTCTTGTCAAACTTCGTGTCTTCGCTGATCTGGCCGGTAAGAAAGCCCTTGCCCAGAGGGCTGAACGGGACGAACCCGATGCCGAGTTCTTCGAGGGTCGGGATTACTTCCGCTTCAGGCTCTCTCCACCACAACGAGTATTCGCTCTGCAGGGCTGTCACGGGCTGAACCGCATGTGCGCGCCGGATGGTCTTGACGCCGGCTTCGGAGAGGCCGAAGTGCTTCACCTTGCCTTGTTGGATCAGGTCCTTTACCGCACCAGCGGTTTCTTCGATGGGCACATTCGGGTCGACGCGGTGTTGATAGAAGAGATCGATGACGTCGGTCTTTAGCCGCTTGAGTGAGGCCTCGGCAACCTCTTTGATGTGTTCCGGCCGGCTGTCAAGGCCGGCTTGCTTGCCGGTCACTGGATCCAGTTTGAACCCGAACTTCGTGGCGATCACAACTTTCGCGCGAAAGGGAGCGAGAGCTTCTCCCACAAGTTCTTCGTTGGTATATGGGCCATAGACTTCGGCGGTGTCGAAGAATGTGACCCCGCGCTCTACGGCTGAGCGGATCACCGAAATTCCCTGCTGCTTGTCGACGGCTGGGCCGAGGCCAAAGCTCATGCCCATGCAGCCGAGGCCGAGCGCCGATACTTCCAGATTGCTTTTCCCAAGTTTGCGTTTTTGCATGGATGCTCCTTAAGAAGTGCCGTCTCTGTAAAAGTCTATGACCAAAATCAGCATAGCCTGCCGGGCGGTGGGGCGCTTGCCTATTTCAATGAAGTTCTTGCCAAATCCTCCGAACGCCGGTCGGTGGGTCAATGGCGGCCAACTCGACCTGCCTTCGGCCATCGCCGAGGATTACGATTTCGCCCTTTGACGTATGCTCTTCACATTCATGGAATCGGGCTTCCAATGCGCGTCCTGCGGGGAGTGGAACACGACGAACGTGGATGAATCCGCAGGCCGCCGCCAGAGCTATGTAGAAGACTGCCAGGTTTGCTGCAAGCCGAATGTGCTTCGGATCGAGTACGATTTGTCGTCGCAAGAATTCCTCATCGCGGCGGAACTGGAGTGACTCGAAGAGACTTACCCCGAAGGGCACGAAGGTACCGAAGGAAACCACGAGGAGCAACTGCGATCGAGTTTTTGCGTCCTTGTTGGTTGAGAGTTTACTCCGCCAATAATCGGGAGCTGCGCTTCGCTGCTCGCGCTATAGTTATCAGTTCGTTAGCTACAGAAAGGACTCATTCTCATGGCGACAGGGTACAGTTCTGGCCGGATGGTTGCCCACAATATGGTCACCACCCAATTTGAACTCGACGGATTTCATGTGACCCGCACGCTCGGAGTGGTACGGGGGATCGTGGTGCGTTCGCGATCGATTTTCGGCACGATTGGTGCGGGATTACAGACATTGGTGGGCGGCAATATCACGCTGCTGACCAACCTGTGCGAAAAGACGCGGCAAGAGGCTTTCGACCTGATGCTGCAGCATGCGGCTGATTTGGGCGCGAATGCAGTGGTCGGAGCACGCTACGACGCGACTGAGGTCATGCAGGGCGTCACCGAGGTGCTGGCTTACGGCACTGCGGTATTTGTCGAGCCGACAAGGTAATTGGATTTTGGCTAGTCGTCGCCGCTCCCGGCTTTGCAAGCGCGGACATGTCCCGCGTTGGAAGTCTGCGAGGCTGGGGTCTGTAGTTCGAATTCGAGGTGTGCGTTATCCGAGCGAATGCCAATCGGGCCAGCCAGTTTCGCAGCCGTTGGCCCGACGTCACCCTGCCAAACTTCCCGGTTGTCGACGAACACGCGCAGTTCCGAGTTCTTCATTTCGGCGGAAAGCGAATGCGATTGCCCTGCTTGCAACTGGGGTATCGGGCTCGTCTTGCGCGCCTTGATGTTTTCATAGCCGCGGTTTCCGCACTCGGCACTGGTGTGTGCGCCGGGATTGGTTTTTACTGAAACAACCAGCTTCGATTCCGGCTCAATTCTCCACATGGCATAGACCAGGTTGCAGGGATCCTGAGCGCGTAGCTTGAGTCCGAACTGCCGGCGGATCGCTCCCGATCCGAGCGCCGATTCCTTGCTGGTGCTTCCCAGATAAGTAAAGAGCAACCTGGCGGACTGGCTTGACCATTGCGTAGCGTAGGCCCGCATTTTGGGAACCTTCACCGACAGGCGAGCATGCGCCGCAGCATCGACCGCGCCTTCGGTGACGCATAAGCGGTCGCGGCTGATCGGGACCCAGTCTGTCCTCTCAGATGCCAGGCATAGCAACGGTAAAACGATCAGGCTGAGGGCGAGCGACTGGTTTTTCTTAGGCATGCGGTCTCCCGAGAAGTTGGGGCAAGGCCTTCTGCCTTTGTGCGAATGCATTTTCCATCTCACGGCGGATGAAGAGAGCGTTTCCGACGGACCCAAACAATCCGTATCCAACGTCATAATCGATCAAGTCGCGGACGAGCGTGCCATGAACATTAGCGCGCGTTTCGCCCACGAATTCGTGTCGGTGATGCCAGTTCTTGAATGGCCCCTCGTCCTGGACGTCGGCGAAGTGGTGATTCCATTTGAACTCGGTGATGCGGGCGATCCATTGAGCGCGAATCGGAAGAAAAGGAACGACGCGGAATGATGTGACGATGGTCGTGCCGACGCCTGCAGCCTTATCGCCCGCATCCTCGTAGTTAGATAGGCCGGGTGGGGGCACGCGATGCAGTGCGATCAGCCGCGTGGCACTGGCGGCGGGCATGATTCGCGGCAGGTTCTCAGGATTCGAAAAGAACGCGAATACATGCGACAGCGGGAAGGGAACCCACTGCTCGAATTCGAGATGGCTGACCAAGGCGTTGCAGGCCATGGTACGGCGCGGCCGCTGAATCGGCAACGTTCACCGCGCCGTTCTTAGGTTTACGTTCTCGGGCGTAGGGTCCTCGGCTACCGGTTCGCCGGGTTCGGTTCCGGAACGATCGCCGGCGAATTGGGCGACTGTGAGCCGATTACATCGCCGGAGACGACCATCTCGACGCGGCGATTTAATTTGCGGCCGGCCGCCGTGCTATTGTCGGCGACCGGATTCGCCTTACCCAGCCCGGTCGCAGTCACATGATCAGGCACCACGCCGGAAGAGACGAGATATCCGCGAACGCTGTCGGCTCGCTTCTCGGAAAGTGTCTGGTTGTAGTCGTCGCTGCCAATGCTGTCGGTATAGCCCTCAATCTCAAGCTTCAGATCCGGATATGCAAGAACGATGCCGGAGATTTTGGCGAGGCGTTCGCGCGCTTCTGGCTTCAGCGTGTACTTATTGAAATCGAAAAGAACGTCCGGCATGCTGACAATCAATCCGCGAGCCGTGTCTCGAGTCTGCAAGACTTGGTTGAGTTGCGCCAAAAGGCGGGCGCGCATCTCTTCTTTTTGCCGGATGGCGTCCTGGGCCTGCTGTTCAGCCAAGGCCTGCTGTCGTTGCGCGTCTTGCGCCATGGTTTGCGCCTGCTGCTGCTGGGCTAGGGCGGCTGCCTGTTGCCGCTCTGCTTCCGCTTGCGCGCGTTCGGCATCAGCGCGGCGGCGGGCATCTTCGTCCGCACGAGCCTGGGCATCCTGCTCGCGTTGCTTGGCTTCTGCGGCATCGGCTTCCGCTTTCGCCTGCGCGTCAGCCGCGGCTTGCCGGGCCGCGTCCTCGCGCTCTTGCTCTTTCCTACGCAAAGTCAGAACGCGAGCGTCTTCTGCCATTTGTGTGGCGCCACGGGCGGCGGTGCCGATCGGCGTGCGGCCCTGTTTCCGCTGGTAGTAATCCTCGGCACGCTGCAGCATGTCTTCCGCCTTCTGGATGCTGGTGTCGGCGTATTGCTGGGCGCCGGCGGCTTTGGCGATAGCCACAGCATTGCGGGCCTCCAGCAGATCGAGCGGGACGGAGGGCTGAGCCTGCGCCGATGGGAGCTGATCTGCGGGAACGTCGATGATGTATTCCTTGCCTTCGAGCACATCGAACTTGGCATCGATCGACTCTTCAAAGCCTTTGGTCTGCTGCAGGACGACGTTTTCGGCAACCACCTGGTTGCTGGGATGAGTCACCGAAAAATAAGGTTCCGCGGTGACGATAAGTCCGAATGCCTGCAAATCGGTGGTGACGCTTAGCTTGCTTTTGCCATTTTCCCCGGGCAGAACTTCGCCGAGATTAACGGCTCGGCCTTCGGGAGTCACGGCCCAGAGTACATACGTTAGATACTGGCCGCCAAATTTTGCGGGCGGATCAATGTGGTTCAAGTCGACATCGATTGCCAGCCTGCCCGCCTTGCCATCGACTTTGGCACGGCCGGTGATCGCGGGCATCAGGCTGGTGCCTTTGAAGTCCACGGTTGTAGAACCGCCGCGATTGCGGTAGTTCACTGCTCTCGCGCTCCGTGCGTAAACGCTGACGCGAAATACCGGTGTTTGCGAACTCTGTTCCACTGCTTGCTGTTGCTGCGATTGAGCGTCAGCTGGATTGCCCGGGGCGGGATACAACGGCGGAGTGGGATTCTGTTGTGCGCACATTAAGGCAGGAAAGAAGAAGACGGCAAGCAAGACGGAGAACGGCACCCTGTTCATGAACTCGACCCTCGGATTGGAAATGGCAAAAATCGTTTTGGTTGGATGAGCGTTGCTGTCCGAAGGGATGGCGATCTTCGTAGGGAGCGGTGCCTAATAACAATTTCCACAAGAAAATCCGCGCGGGACGCGGAGATCAAGGGAAATCTAAGCGAAAGAACGGCGAAAGAACCAAGAGCGTAAACCCAACTGCTTGTGGTCGCTCGATTGGTTAACCACAAGCCTTCGTACTTTCCCGGATCACCGCAGAAGTGGAACTCCTGCCCTCAAGTTTCTGCTTGACAATAAACGACTTACAGCTAAGATGTGGTACAAAGTGGTAGAAAGTGGTGAGTGCGGTAGAGTCCGTGGGAGCCAGGAGCTGAAATCGTGGAGCCGGTGGGAATCCGACCCAAAAGCACGACAAACAGCCTGAAACGCCCGACTTTGACCGTGATCTGCGCCGCTTTTACCTCCTTGAAACGAAAAACGAGCCATCTGAGCCATGTTCCGCGGCAATCATCCAACCCGGGTCGACGAGAAGGGCCGTCTGAAGGTCCCGGCCGAGTTCAAGCGGGTGATCGACGAGAAATATGGTCAGCAATTCTACATCACCAGCATCGATGGCAAGGTTGCTCAAGTGTATCCCTTCGAGGAATGGGAGCGGATCGAGCAGAAGTTGGCCGGGCTCTCCAATTTCAATCCTACGAAGAAGAAATTTCTGGATCGAACGAATTATTACGGGCAGCAGGTCGAAATGGATGGTCAGGGGCGTTTGCTGCTGCCGCAGTTGCTGAGGGAATCGGGACAAATCAAGGGCGAGGTAGCGGTTCTGGGGAATTTGACGTACTTGGTCGTCAGGAACCTGGAACTGTTCAAGAAAGAGATCGAAGAAGAAAAGTTTACGCCTGACGATGAGAAGACGCTCGACACACTGGGCATCTAGTGAACGATCTATCGGACGGGGGATCAACAGACACCCCTCAGGGGGTTGGACGTGGTGGAAGGGAAGTGAGCCACGTACCGGTTCTTTTAAAAGAAGCGATCGACTTTTTAGCCGTGAAGCGCGGTGGGATTTATATCGACGCTACGGTGGGTTTGGGCGGACACAGTTACGAAATCGCAAAACGCCTCGGCGCACCGGGACATTTGATTGGGCTCGATAAAGATCCGAACGCACTAGAAATCGCGCGGAAAAAGCTGACAGCAGGTTCCTCGCCTGCGCCTTCGGGCCCTGTCGGGCCCGAAACGCAGACTCGGAATGACAGGGAAGCGAACGATTGGCCGACGATCACGCTGCTGAATCGTTCCTTCGCAGAGATTGCGAAGGGAGTGAAGCACGGGACGGTTGACGGGATTCTGGCCGACATCGGAGTGAGCAGCCTGCAGTTGGACAATGCGGCGCGCGGATTTAGTTTTCAGGCGGATGGACCGCTGGACATGCGGATGGACCCGCGTGGCGAGCGTACCGCCGAACAAGTGGTAAACCACCTCGACGAGCGACAGCTTGCCGATGTGATTTACGAATTCGGAGAGGAAAGGAGGTCGCGGAGAATCGCCAGAGCCATTTGCCGGTCGCGGCCGATACGATCTACCGCACATCTTGCGGATGTCATATCAGCCGCGGCCCGGCCAATGAATCAGGCAGAACGCGGATTCATCCGGCGACCAGAACCTTTCAGGCTCTTCGAATCTTCGTAAACCGCGAACTGGACGATCTGCAGGCGCTGCTGGAAGCGGCGCCGCGGATTCTGAAGCCAGAAGGACGGGTGGTGGTGATCAGTTTTCACTCGTTGGAGGACCGCATCGTAAAAGATGCCTTCCGCGAAGGCGCGCAGCAGGACGTTACTTCAGTGTGCTAACCAAGAAGCCGGTAACGGCAACTGAAGAAGAGAGCGATCGTAATCCGCGGGCCCGCAGCGCGAAGCTAAGAGCCGCGGAAAGAGTTTGAAAGACGGCGTCAGACCTCAGCCCTCAGACTTACTGGACGGCAGGTTCGCTGGGATCGATGGTCCGAGTTCTGACGCGGGTTTTGAAGTTTAGCTCCGGAAAACCTGCCGGAGTTCCCGGCACAGCTGTAATGGCGTGCCGGGCCTTACAAGATCAGATTCGAAAGAAGCAAGTTCGAAAGGAAGTTCGAAAAGGCGGACGAAGATCCGCTGGGGCGGGAAGCAACGGCGGCGTCGGACCTCAGACGCCGGACCTCATCAAGAAACAGCTGAGGGCTGAAGTCGAGGTCCGAGGTCAGTTTCACCGGGTTCCGTGGTAGGAATCCAACTAGAGGTTGTGGTTATGTACACGGGCACACTGATCAGCGGTTTGATGGCAACAGCGGAGCGGGTCGGCCAAGAGGCGGAACGGCAGCAACTTGCCTACCAGCAAGAGCTGCATGAAATCTACTCGATGCAGATTCCGATGGTAGAGGGTGATCAGATCTTTCTGGGGGCGGCTTAAATGGCAGCAGCAGCGGCGGCAATGACTCTCAGTGCGACTCCGGCGGCGGAGCGGCGTTCGTTTTGGACCGGTACCCCCGAGATTTACTTCTCCAAGGCGATCGACAATTCGCGTCTGGTCAAGGTGGAAGATCCGCGGCACAACCGCGAGATGAAGCACTTCGGCACCGCGCTGGCATGCCTGTTTTTGCTGGTCTTCACGTACGCGTGGCAGCATTTCAAGGCGATCGAGTACGGCTATCAGATCGAGGTGGCCAAGCGCGAGTTGAGCGAGAAGACCGAGATGAATCACGCCCTGCGCCTGGAAGATGCTTCGCTGCGAGACCCGGAGCGAATTGACGTGCTGGCGCGTCGGATGGGCTTGGTGCCTCCGCAGCCGGGACAAGTGATCCGCATGGATGCGACCTCGGCCGACGGACAGGGACCGGTCATGGCCAGCGCAGTTCCGGTTACAGTGATTCCTGGGCAATAAAGATTGCGTAGCGGCGGACGCATTCGTCCGCGCGCCGAGCGAAGCTTGGCGGGATCTTCGACGGCGGCCTGTCAGTACGTGGGCCGCCACGTTTGTCCGAAGTGAAGCGAGCCAAATAACGGCTAACGACGAGTTCCATGGCATCCTCCCAGTCTCAGCCCGAAAAGAACTCCCGGCTCTACCTTCTCGGTGCGTTTTTGTTGCTGTGGTGCGTTGCCATCTGCGGACGCCTCGTATTCCTCCAGGTCTTCAGTTACGGGAAATTCGTCAAGCAGGCGGGACATCAACAGCAGCGTGCAATTCCGCTCGCGGCCAAACGGGGAGTCATCTACGACCGCGCGGGTCACGAGTTGGCGATGTCGGTGCTGGTCGATTCAGCATTTGCCGTGCCCTCGGAAGTCAAAGATCTGCCCACTGCGGTTTCCCTGATCACCCGGATTACCGGGGACAACTACAACGTGGTGCTGGCGGATTGCCGCGCGCATAAGACCTTCTGCTGGGTGGCGCGCAAGGCCGACGACGATACCATCGAGCGCATCAACTCGCTCAAGCTGCAAGGCATCCACTTCCAGAAAGAACCGAAGCGCTTTTATCCCGCACGCGATCTGGCGGCGCAGGTGCTGGGCTCGGTCGGCATGGAAGACTCCGGGCTGAGCGGCATCGAGCACGAGTTTGACGACGAACTGCGCGGTCGCGCGGGGAAGATGTTCATCTCGGTGGATGCGCACAAGAACTGGTTCTCCGATGTGGAGACGCAACCGGATCCGGGCGAGAACCTGGTTCTGACCATCGATAAGAATATCCAATACATCGCCGAGAAAGAACTGGACCAGGCGATTCATGACACGCAGGCGATTGCGGGAACCGTGATCGTCGAAAATCCGCACACGGGCGAAATTCTTGCGCTGGCGAACCGTCCGACGTTCAACCCGAACCAGCGCAAGCAGATCAAGCCGGAGACGCTGACCAACCGGGCCGTCAGCTACGTCTACGAGCCGGGATCAACCTTCAAGCTAGTAACGATTTCGGCGGCGCTGGAAGAAAAGGTCACCAACCCCGACGAACTCTTTGACTGCCAAATGGGATCGATCGTCTACAACGGCATGCGCATCCGAGATTCGAAGCCCCACGGAATTCTGCCTGTGTGGGGAGTGCTGGCCGAGTCGAGCGACGTGGGATCGATCAAAATTGCATTGCGTCTGGGCCAAGATCGATTCTACAAATACATTCGAGCTTACGGATTCGGGCAGCAGACGGGAATCGAGCTGCCGGGGGAGACGAGGGGACTGACGAAGCCTCCGAGCCGCTGGTCGAAAGTTTCGATTGCCGCGATCTCGATGGGACAGGAAATCGGTATTTCGCCGCTGCAATTGACCGGGCTGATTTCTACGTTCGCCAACGATGGGGTTTGGGTCGCGCCCCACATTCTGACGGGCGTGGTGCAGCCGCAGGGAACCCCACAAGCTCTGGCATTTCATCCAGGAGCATCGCATCGCGTGATTTCCTCTTATACCGCGGCTGAGATGCGGTCGATGATGCAGAAAGTGGTGCTCGAGGGAACGGGGCGCAAAGCGATCCTCGAAGGCTATACGTCGGCAGGGAAGACGGGAACGGCGCAGAAAGTGGATCCCGACACAGGCGCTTATTCGAAGACGAAGTACATCGGATCTTTCGCTGGTTTCGCGCCGGTGAACAATCCTCAGATCGTGGTCGCGGTAATCCTTGACTCGGCAGTGGGCCTGCATCAAGGCGGCCAGGTATCAGCGCCGGTTTTCACGCGCATCACGCAACAAGTTCTCGAATATCTGCACGTGCCGCATGACATGCCGCTGGCGCCCAAACATCAGTTGCTGTTGGCCCAGGCGAAGATGAAGGAAAAGGATTTAGAAGAGGGAACCCCGGACCATCCGGGGGAGCCGCTGGAGACCGCGGAAGTGAACAGCGATTCGTCGAGCGCTCCGAAACCGAATGAGGCGCAGGCGAACGGGCCGGCTAGTCCGAGTGCGGAGCCGCCTGTCGTGCAAGCAGCCGCACGAGAACCGATCCCTCAAACAGCGGTCAATCGCGCCGAAGATGCAAAATCCGAGGGCTCCTCACCGGCATCGCCCCTGAAGCTCCCGATTAGCGGGACGGTCGTTCTTGACGTCGAACAGGGAGGAATTGAAGTGCCGTCTTTCGTCGGCAAGACGGTCCGTGGAGCGGTCGAGGCGGCGCAAGAACTGGGGCTACAGCTCGATGCGGTCGGCAGCGGCGTTGCCCGCCAGCAAAATCCGGTTGCCGGAACTCATGTGCCCGCCGGGGCACGCGTGACCGTGCAATTCGGACGATAGAAATAATTCTCAACGCAGAGTTCGTGGTGGATTTTATATTCCCCACGCCCGGGGGCTATCATTTTCCTTCCAATCCCCCTGCGTCCTCCGCGCCCTCGGCGTTGAAAATACTCAGGTTTGACCCACCGAAAAACCCCGTGATACGGTAATCAGTCACACCATCCTGGCAGGCAGCCACTGCTCCTATTTGAGGTTTATTTTGTCTTCGGTTGAGGCGCCCCCGGTCCGCAAAACAGCATTGAACGCGGTCCATCGCCAGATGGGCGCGAAGATGGTGGAGTTCAACGGCTGGGACATGCCGGTCGAGTACCCGGCGTCCATTGGCGGCGGAATCATCTCCGAACATATGGCGGTGCGCACCGGCGTGGGCATCTTCGACGTCAGCCACATGGGCGATATTCGTCTGGCCGGGCCCGAGGCTTTGGCTGCCGTACAGCACATTTCGATGAACGACGCCTCCAAACTCTCGATCGGACAGGCGCAGTATTCGGCGCTGCTTTATCCCAATGGGACGTTTGTCGACGACGTCATCGTCCACCGTCTCGGCCAGGACGAATATCTGCTGGTCATCAACGCCGGAACGCGCGAGAAGGATTTCAACTGGGTGCGGGATAATACGCGCCAGTTCGACTGCGCCGTCGAAAATTTGTCAGACGACTTCACGCAGATTGCGATCCAGGGGCCCAAAGCAGTGAATCTACTGCAGAAACTGACGGACGCTGATCTGAGCGCGGTGAAGTTTTACTGGGTCACGCGCGGCAAGCTCTGTGGACTGCCCAATATTCTGATGGGCCGAACCGGCTACACTGCCGAGGACGGCTTCGAGGTCTACGTTCCGACTGACGAAGCTACCAGCGCGCGCGTTTGGTACGAGATCCTGGATGCAGGGAAGGAGTTCGGAGTCGTCCCTTGCGGGCTCGGATCCCGCAATACGCTTCGACTCGAAGGCAAACTGCCGCTCTACGGTCACGAAATTTCCGATACGATTAATGTCTGGGAGGCCGGGCTTGACCGCTTTTGCAAGATGGAAAAGCCGGAGTTCGTTGGCCGAGCCGCGCTGGAGAAGGCGAAGGCCGCAGGGGTGAAGCGCTCGCTGGTGGGCCTGGAGATGACGGAACGCGGGATTGCTCGCGACGGCTACAAAGTGCTCGACGCCAGCGGCCGCGAGATTGGATACGTCACCAGCGGGTCTCCGGCGCCGTTCTTGAAGAAGAATATCGCGCTGGCCTATGTGCCGGCGGAGTTGGCGGCGGTAGGAACCGCGGTAAAGGTGGAAATCCGAGGTCAGGGTGTGGGAGCGGTGGTGGTCCCGACGCCTTTCTATAAGCGGCCGAAAAAAGCGTGACAGAGGGGCTGAAGCACGGCCCTCCGTTGGATCGCGAACGCGGCCTGAAGGGACGATGTTCCAAGGTCTCGGTCAGGACTTCAGCAGATTAGGTTTCGTTTGATGCGGGTGTAGGAATAAAGTCAGGAATCAATCACTAGCAGCCAGGAGCTAGACGCTTTTATGCCTTATCCGACCGATCGCAAATACACCAAAGAGCATGAATGGATTCGGGTCAATGGACCTTCTGCCACCATTGGCATTACCGATTACGCCCAACAGTCGCTGGGAGATATCGTGTTCGTGGAGACTCCTAAAGTGGGTGCCGAACTCACGGCCGGCAAGACTTTTGGAACTGTCGAGTCGGTAAAGGCCGTGTCCGACTTGTTCGCGCCGGCATCAGGAACTGTGACTGAGGTCAATGGGGACCTGGCCACGTCGCCTGAGAAGGTGAATACCGATGCACATGGCTCGTGGATGGTAAAAATGACGCTGAAGAATCCTGGCGAACTCGACGGCCTGCTCTCAGCAGCAGATTATGAAAAGTTCGTAGCGGAAGAGGCGGGACACTGAATAACGCGACCTCAGCCGGCAGACCTCAGACCGCAGCCGCTGCTTGCCGGGGTATGAAGTCCAACGTCCGACGCCTTTTGAACGGGCCTACGCTTTCCACCATGACTTTTACTCTCGATCAAACCGAGCCCGGGCCGCCTCAATCCAAATGACCTCGAGGCTCATCTAAAGAACTTCCTATGCGCTATTTACCGAAATCTCCGGCCGACCGCGAAGCCATGTTGAAGACGATTGGATTGGGCTCGGTCGACGAGTTGTTTGCGCCGATTCCCGCCGAATATCGCCTGACCCGAGACCTCAACATCCCGCGCCAGATGGCCGAATCGGAGATTGTTGACTTCTTCCGCCAGCGCTCCCGCGAAAACGGCGACGGTTACACCAGCTTTCTGGGCGCGGGTGCTTACTTTCATTACCGTCCCGTCATTATTGATTCACTGATTTCCAGAGGCGAGTTTCTCACCGCGTACACGCCTTACCAGGCAGAGATATCCCAGGGCACGCTTCAGTCGATCTTCGAATTTCAGACCATGATCTGCGAGTTGACGGGCATGGAAGTGGCCAATGCCTCCATGTATGACGGTTCTACTGCCGCAGCAGAGGCCGTCATGATGGCCGTGCGGCTGACCGGACGGCGATCTGTGGTGGTAGCCCGAAGTTTGCATCCGGAATATCGCGAGGTCTTGGCGACGTACGCGACCCACCAAGGGATGCCGCTCTCGATTACGGGCTTTGGCGACGACGGGCGGCTGAATCTTCGGGAACTTGAGAACTCCATTACGCCCGACACTGCCTGCGTGCTGGTCCAGTCGCCGAATTTCTTCGGCACGATTGAAGACGTGGCCGCCGTTGCGGACATCGCCCACAAACATGGGGCGATGCTGGTGGTTTCGATCGCTGAGGCCGTATCGCTGGGCATCATCGAGCCTCCGCGGCAGGCAGACGTGATCGCGATGGAGGCGCAGTCGTTCGGCGTTCCCCTGGGCTTCGGTGGTCCGTATTGCGGGGTGATCGCAACCAGAGAAAAAAATGTCCGGCAGATGCCGGGACGCCTGGTTGGGCAAACCGTGGACAAACAAGGCAGACGCGGGTTCGTGCTCACGTTGGCAACGCGCGAGCAGCACATCCGGCGCGAGAAGGCGACGTCGAATATTTGCACCAACCAGGCTCTGGTCGCGCTCATGATCAACATTTTCATGACGGTCTACGGCAAAGTGGGACTGAAGGAGCTGGCTAAGCAGAATCTGGCAAAGACCGCCTATGCTGCGGGCCGGTTTGCGAAGCACGGCAAGGTGTTGTTCGGTGGCGCACCGCGCTTCAATGAATTTGTTGTGCAGACCAGCGAAGATCCCTATGCCATCAACGGTCGCCTGCTCGGACACAAGATCGTTGGCGGGCTGCCACTCAAGAAGTTTTATCCCGAATTGGGGAACGCGGCGTTGTGGTGCTGTACGGAGCTGACCACGCGGAGCGCGATCGATACTGCGGTGGGATTGGTTGCCGAGAGCGAACGTTCTGTGCGATCCGCCAAAGAGGAAGTAGAAGAGGTGACGCGATGAAGCACGAGACCCGCAAAGCGTCGCTGCAGGTGAATCAGAATGAAGGATTGATCTTCGAGAAATCGTCGCCCGGAAAAGCGGCGTGGAAGTTGTCGCCGCTTGACGTGCCGGAAGTAGATACCGCGGCGCTTCTCGGATCAGCAGAGCGAAAAGACCTGGGGTCCCTGCCCGAAGTGAGCGAGATCGAAATCATCCGCCACTTCACGCGGCTTTCCACATGGAACTACGCCATTGATCTCGGGATGTATCCGCTGGGGTCGTGCACCATGAAGTACAACCCGCGGGTCAATGAGGCTGTGGCGCGAGTAGAGGGCATTGCGAACGGGCATCCTTACCAGCCGGAGAAGATTTCGCAGGGCGCGCTGCAGATTATCAAGACGCTCAGCGAATGCCTCATCGAAATCACGGGGATGGACGCGATCACGCTGCAACCCGCGGCGGGCGCGCACGGAGAGATGACGGGCCTCCTGATGGTGCGTGCGTATCATCAATCCAAAGGCAACGCGCGCAAGAAGATTCTGATTCCGGATTCTGCCCACGGAACGAACCCGGCTACGGCCGCCATGGTGAACTACGCGGTCGAGAATCTGAAATCCAATTCACGAGGCATGGTAGACATCGCCGCCCTCGAGGCGCAGATGAACGAGGATGTTGCGGCATTGATGCTGACGAACCCCAATACGCTGGGCGTCTTCGAGCAGGAGATTCATAAGATTGCCGACATCCTGCACGCCAAAGGCGGCCTGCTCTACATGGATGGCGCTAATATGAATGCGCTCGTGGGCAAAGTACGCCCCGGCGATTTTGGTGTCGACGTCATGCACCTGAATCTGCATAAGACATTTTCGACACCTCATGGCGGTGGAGGACCAGGCTCAGGCCCAGTAGCCATCAAGAAGGGTTTGGAGCCCTTCCTGCCGACCCCAGTTCTGACCAGGAAGTCGGACGGAACTTTGGCTTTTGACTACGACCGGCCGCAATCCGTGGGGCGGGTGCGGGCCTTTTACGGCAACTTTGGAATGTTTGTGAGGGCTCTCGCGTACATTCAGGCGAATGGGCCGGACGGCCTGCGCCAAACGACAGAAGATGCGGTCCTCAACGCGAACTATATTCGCAAGGGTCTCGAAGGCACCTACGACCTTCCCTATTCCACGCCCACGATGCATGAAGTCGTTTTCAGCGATAAAGTCCAGGCGAAAAAGGGCGTGCGTACGATGGATATTGCGAAGCGTCTGATCGATTACGGATTCCATCCTTATACAACGGCGTTTCCGCTCATCGTGCCGGGAGCCTTGATGATCGAGCCCACCGAAAGCGAGTCGAAAGAGGAGATGGACCTTTTCATCGATGCGATGAAGTCGATCGCCGACGAGGTGGAGGAAGACCCTCAGATGGTGCTCGATGCTCCCCATTCGACGCGGGTTTCCCGTTTGGACGAAACCGCCGCTGCCCGCAGGCCGGTGCTGCGATGGAAGCCCACTGCGTAGTTTGGTGGAGGGTGTTTCGATCAACTTAGCCATTCCGCGCCAGGTGACTTCTGTGTTTCCTTTTCACGCGTTCCCCTGTGTCCCCCAGTGCCCTCTGTGGTTAAATCCTGATATTGCCTCCCACAAGAAAACCTTCGGCAGCGACTGAGTCGCCTAAGCTGTTCGCGTCCACCGAAAAACGGAATGCCGTCGTGTGCCTGCTGCTTGCCGTGGCGACGCTCGCACTGTACAACCCCGTCAACCGTCATCCCTTTGTGAATTACGACGATGACCGCTACGTGACGGAGAACCCGCACGTTCGGCAGGGTTTAACGACGGAGTCGATTCGGTGGGCGCTGACGTCGACGGAGCAGGCGAATTGGCATCCACTAACGTGGATGTCTCATGAACTCGACTGCACGCTATTTCGCCTGAATCCTGCGGGTCATCATTTCACCAGCATTTTGCTGCACGCGGTCAATGGGGTCTTGCTGTTCCTGCTATTGATGTGGGCGACAGGCCGCCTGGGGCCGAGTCTGTTTGTCGCTGCGCTGTTCGCACTGCATCCGATCAACGTCGAGTCGGTCGCCTGGATCGCGGAGCGCAAGAATGTGCTCTGCACATTCTTCTTTTTCCTGGCGCTATGGGCTTACGGGTGGTACACGCGAAAGCCAGGTTGGCAGCGCTATCTGGTGGTGGTTGCGGGATTCGCGGCGGGGCTTGCCTCGAAGCCGATGGTGATCACATTGCCGTTCGTGCTTCTGCTGCTAGACTACTGGCCGCTTGAACGGATACGAGGCGAAGGGAATAAAGGCGGACTTTCCTGGTCCCGCCTCGTTCTGGAAAAACTTCCTTTGCTGGCGCTTTCCGCTGCCAGTGCTGTAATTACGGTTCAGGCGCAGCAGGCCGGCGGATCGATCCGTACGACAACGGAGTTTTCTTTTACGGTGCGGATCGCGAACGCGATCTACGCCTACGCCCTGTATTTGTGGAAGACGATTTGGCCGGCAAGGCTGGCGCCGCTGTACCCGCACCCGGGAGATACGCTCGCCGCTTGGCGCGTGCTTTTGGCTGCGCTAGTTTTGTTGACCATCACCGTAGCGGTGTGGAAGTTCCGACGCCGTCGCTACCTGCTGGTGGGATGGCTTTGGTTTTTAGGAGCTCTAGTTCCAGTGATCGGCCTGGTGCAGGTGGGGGAAGCGGCTATGGCCGACCGTTATGCTTACATTCCGCTGATTGGCGTTTTCGTGATGATCGCGTTTGGCATCGTCGACTGGGCGCAGCAGAAAAACCTTGCATATTGGCCGGCAGTTCCCGCAGCGGCCGTGCTTCTGGTACTGGCCCTGGTCACAAACCGGCAGATTGGATATTGGCAGAGTAATTACGATCTGTGGTCGCACACGCTCGCCGTGACCGAGAACAACTTTGTCGCCGAGGATAATGTTGGCGGAGCTCTGATCCTCGAAGACAAAGAGGAGGAAGCACATCCGCATTTTGAGGCTGCAGCGCGGATCAATCCGCGCGACCCGATGAGCCACAGCAATCTCGGAACCTATTATCAGAATCATAATCGGATGCGAGAGGCCATCGCACATTACGAAGCGGCGGTCGATTTGACCTCCGATCCGGGAATGCTGGCACTGACTTATGCCAACTTGGGAGCGGCGCACATGGCGGTGCAGGAGGAAGACCAGGCGCGCAAAAGCTTTGAACAATCTCTGCAATACAATCCAACCCAATTCAATGCATGGCTCGGCCTCGGGCTTCTTGCGGAGAAGCAGGGAAAGACGCCGGAGGCCATTACCGATCTCTCTCAATCGGTTGCGGCCCAGCCTACCGCTCAAGGATATTTGGAGCTCGGCCGCTCGTTGGCACAGGCTGGACGTAACTCTGATGCGCTGGACGCCTACCAACAGGCGCTGAAGATCTCTCCCGATCTCACTGAGGCACAGCGGGCATTCGACGCATTGCGACAAGATAAGCGGTAGAGCAATAAATTCCGGCACCGCACTGTCACCAGCGCGAGTTAGCTTGTCGATTGATGAATGGGTCAATGAAATCGGGCTTCCGGCCATCACTGATCTGGAAGCCCGAAATTCCATTCCGCAAATTATCGATTCTTACTTAGCCGTAATGTCGACCGTCGCGCGGGTTGTGTCCCACTCCTCACGCAAGGTGCAACCCGTCGAAGTCTTATCGTAGGCAATGGTGAAGTTTTCGACAGGCGATGGGGGCGCGGACATCTTCATATCGATGCGCGCGAGTTCATCGCTTTCATATTTGTAGGGGATGCCCCACTCGCCGGTCTTTTTGTTAATGATGAGGGTCCACTTGTCTGCCGTGGGAAGGACGAACAATGTGTAGCTCCCGGCCGGCACGGTCTTTCCGCCGACTACGACATCAGCGCTGGTCACGAAAGTCGTCGCCGAGTTGGCGCCGTTACGCCAGACTTTGCCGTAAGGGTCCTGACCGCCGACCATCTTACGACCTTTCAGGCGCGGGCTGGAGTAATCGGTTTTGATCGTCTTTCCTCCGCCAAGATCGCACGTAGCCGAAGCTGGCGGGCTGGCCTGCCCAGCGGCGCATAGTGTGAAAGCCAGTGTCGTGAACACGAGAAGGGCAATTCGTCTTTGCATGAACTCTCCTTTTTGGAAATATGGAATGGTCGAAGTCTTGGACGTGGAAGCGCAGAATATGTCAGCAGCGAAGTAATTATGCGCTATGCCCGCCTCGGTTACAATCTTCCGATGCCGGTATTCGACGAAAAGCAGGAAGAACTGGAGCACTACGAGACCATGATGGGGGTGCCTCGCGGCCGACTGGCCGTCACTATGGACAGCATTACCGATGCGATGGCGCTGGTTGGCCAGCACGGCGTTTACTGCCAGAGCCAGCGCTGGCCCGGCAAGCCGGTCATGGATATCCAGATCATCATGAAGAGCTTGACCGATGCAAAGGAACTGATCCAGAGCGTGATGGAAGAACTCAAGAGGAAAGGCGAGGAGTAGCGATCTTTTTGTATCCACTCACACCGGGCCGCATCTTTAAGTAGATTTCCAGGAGGATATTTAATGTCAGTGAAGAAGATGCCAGTGATCCGTGTTGCCACCGTGCTCTGCCTCGCCATGTGCTCGGCATTCGCACAGACCACCACTCAGGCTGCGCCCACCACACTCACGGTTGAAGAGCGTGCGTTTGCGTTGCAACAGTTTCAAACCACGCGCGACAATTTTCTCAAGTCAATTGCCGGACTGTCGCAGAAGCAGTGGTCGTTCAAGCCCGCGCCTGACCGCTGGTCGGTGGCCGAGGTGGCTGAGCACATCACGGTTTCGGAATCGACGCTCTTCGGGTTAGTACAGAAGACCATGCAGTCTCCAGCCGCTCCCGAGAAACGCGAGCAGGTGAAGGGAAAAGATCAAATGATCCTGCAGCGGATGCCGGATCGCAGCCACAAAGCTCAGGCGCCTGAAATCTTGCGTCCCACTGGCCGCTGGGCGACGGAGGCGGATCTAACGAAAGGCTTTGAAGACAGCCGCAAGACCACGATGGATTACATTCGCACGACGAACGACGATCTGCGGGATCATTTCTTCGACCATCCCGTATTTGGTCCCCTCGATGACTACCAGTGGCTGTTGCTGATCTCGGCACACAGCGCCCGCCACACCGCTCAAATCGAAGAGGTCAAAGCCGACCCGAATTTTCCGAAAGAATAAGACAAACCAGTAGCCACTATGGACACGAAGGTTCACGAAGGAGAACCGCACATGCGGGTCTCCGGAACCTTCGTGTTCTTCGTTCTCTAAGCCTTAAGGTTTCACTGTGATCATCACCACGCCGTGGGATGCGACCCGGGCCGAGAATTTCCCAATGGCCTTACCCAGATCTTTGTGCTGCCACAGATCGCGAACCGAAGCGCTGACGCTCGCGGGATAGCCAAGATCCTCCCACTTCGCAGTAATCTCCTGCTCGGCACTGCTCCGGTTTAACAGGATCACTGCCCGGCTTCCGTCTTTGAGTTGCTTCGCCCAGACTTCCAGATCTCCGCTCTTGGCGACTCGCTCGCCTTCGCGGCCCAGGGCATCCTGGTCCACGGCGATGACTTCTTTGTTCGTGAGAATCTCGCTAATCTCAGGCCGCATGCTGCGCAAATCATTTCCGGCGATGAGCGGCGCAGCCAGGATCGCCCACAGGCTGAAGTGCGACCGGTACTCGATGTCTGTCATTCCGCCATTCCCTACTTCCAGCATGTCGGGATCATTCCAATGCCCGGGACCCGCGTAGGATTGCAGGCCGACCTGCTGATCAATGATCGATAGGACGCCATTCGAGCAGCAACTGCCATCGGGCCATTTCTCTTGAGCGCCCCAACGGTCCTGGATGTCGCCGGTACTCCGCCAGAGATTGCCGCCCACTTCTTTTCCCCAGAGCCAGGGCTTGGCTGTCCCCCATTCGCAGATGCTGAGGACGATGGGCCGTCCGGAGGCGTCGAGCGCCGCTCGTATGTTGGCGTAGGAGGCCTTGGCATCCTGCGTGGTCGTGTTGCACCAATCATATTTCAGATAGTCGACGCCCCACGCGGCATACTGCACCGCGTCCTGATATTCGTGCCCGAGCCCGCCGGGACGTCCTGCACAAGTCTTCGACCCGGCATCGGAGTAGACGCCGAACTTGAGTCCGAGGGAGTGAATGTAGTCGCCCACGGCCTTCATGCCATGCGGAAAGCGTTGGGGGTCAGCAACAATGTTGGCGTTGGCGTCGCGGCTTACCTGCCAGCAGTCGTCGATATTGACGTAAACATAGCCGGCATCTTTCATGCCCGATTTCACGACCGCAGCGGCCATGCCCTTGATCATGTCTTCACTGACATTGCAGGCAAATTTGTTCCACGAGTTCCATCCCATGGGAGGGGTGAGGGCGAGATTGGCTGACGGAGCGGCGCTCTCCTGCGCGGGAAGGCCAGCCGCAAGCACTAGAACGCAGAGGAATAGGAAGCCGAAAATGGATTTCGTTTTCATGCGATCGTTTTACCAGAAGCGATCAAAGATTGGTACCGGAAGATGATCGGTACCGGAGGATGATCGACGACCGCAGGAGATTATTGCTTTAGAGCGCGCTCCATTACAATGCCGGGTTGATCCCTTCCGGTCAAGTCGGATGGACGGAGAACTTCGATGCGAAGCTTTCACACATTCTTGCTTATCTCCACTCTCGTTAGCGGTGTTGCCCTGTGCAGTAATTACGTCTCGGCGCAAACCTCAGCGCCTGTCGGCATCTTCGAAGGCCACGACGATGTTGGTACCGTGTTGCATGCGGGGTCTGTCGACTTCGATGCGGCGAAGCACACCTACACCATCAGCGGAAGCGGCGAGAACATGTGGTTCTCCGCGGACGCGTTTCAGTTTGTCTGGAAGAAAATTTCCGGGGATGTAACGCTCACTGCGGATATCGGCTTCCTTACGAAAACCGGCAACGAACATAAGAAGGCTGTGCTCATGCTGCGCCAGAGCCTCGATGCCGGCTCGGTCTATGCCGATGTTGCGCTGCATGCGAGCGGACTGACCTCACTGCAGTTTCGCGACGAGAAGGGAGTGGTCACGCGCGAGATTCAGTCGAAGGTCTCCGCTCCGAAACGGGTGCGGATCGTCAAACGTGGCGATTACGTCTACATGGCGGTTTCGGAAAACGAAAGCGAGCCCAAGGTTGCCGGGGGATGGCTCCGCATTCCGCTGCACGGGCCGTTCTACGTCGGACTCGGCGTGTGCTCGCATGACAAAGATGTCGTGGAGCAGGCGGTTTTCTCGAATGTTGAACTGACACAGGCGCCGCCGGCGGCGGGCGAGCCGGTTCTGTACAGCACGCTGGAGAGAGTCACGGTCGACTCTGCCGACCGCAAGGTCGTTTATCTCGCGCCAGGACGCTTTGAAGCTCCGAACTGGATGCGCGACGGCAACGCCTTTCTCTTTAATCGCGACGGACATATCGAACGCCTTGCCGTTGGCGGCGGAGAGCCCCAGCGGATTGACACCGGTTTCGTCACCCGGTGCAACAACGATCACGGCATTTCGCCCGACGCCACGCAGCTTGCCATCAGCGACAATTCGCAGGGAGACAAGAATTCTCTTGTCTACATCGTCCCCATTGGCGGCGGTGCGCCACGCCGGATCACGCAGAAATCGCCGTCGTACTGGCATGGCTGGTCGCCGGACGGTAAGACTCTGGCCTTCGTTGGTCAGCGCGAGGGAGAGTTCGACATCTACTCGATCCCCGCAGCGGGCGGCGAAGAGACGCGGCTTACGACCGCCAAAGGTCTGGATGATGGCCCGGAATATTCGCCGGACGGAACCTACATTTACTTCAACTCCGAACGCACCGGGCATATGCAGATCTGGCGCATGAAAGCGGATGGCAGCGGCCAGGAGCAAGTCTTCTCCGACGATCTGAACAACTGGTTCCCGCACATTTCGCCGGACGGAAAGTGGATGGTGTTTCTGACGTATGGTGCCGACGTCACCGGCCATCCGGAAAACAAAGATGTGAAGCTCCGCCTCATGTCGCTCTCAGACAAGAAAATTACCGTGCTCGCCAATCTCTTTGGTGGACAAGGAACGATCAACGTTCCATCGTGGTCACCCGACAGCAAGGAGCTGGCATTCGTTAGCTATATGCTGATTCCGCCGGAAAATTCGACGCAACATTAAGTGGCATATTTCGCCGGCCGTCTCGTGCGAAACTCACTCCGGTGCCTGGAAGGGCGACGCGGGTAGGCCTTCGCGATTGAACAGATTGCAGGTTGGATTCGCAGCCCAACCGTAGCGGACCGAAACTGGATCAGATACCGAGGAACTGGATACTACGACTGACGTGCCTTCAATCTTTGCGTCAGCCGGAACAAACTGGCTGTCGGCGCCGGCCACTTCAAATCCGCTGACCGCGCCTCCCTTTGCGGCGAGGCCTTTTGCGTGGTCGAACCAGACTCGAAGCGCGTGATCTTCCCGCGTGAGTTGACGGTAGAGTGGTCCCGACCATTCCAGTATTTCGCCGTAGGAGATCGCGCGGGCCGCCAGCGCCAGCCGTGATCCCACGTCCAGCTTATCCTTCGGATGTATGTCACCGGGATCGCCGATGTCGATTGTCACCGCCATACCGGTGTTCCGGAGCGAAAGCGTACGCCGCTGGGCGTCGCGGATTTCGGGCCAATTTGCTTCCGGATCGGTATTGAAATTGGCAATTTGGACGAAGAGAAACGGGAAGTCGCCTTGATCCCAGGCCCGACGCCAGTCGTTGATCATGGTCGGGAACAGATGCGAGTAAAGGGGAGCCCTTTTAGCGTCATTCGACTCACCCTGGTACCAGATGACGCCGCGTATCGCGAAATGAGTCAATGGGGCGATCATTCCGTTGAACAGAGCGGCTGGGGCCCATGCGGCGAAGTCTGGATGCCAGTTCCTCCACGGGACGGGCTTACCTTCGGCCTTGGCTTGCTCGACGGACTGCTGGTAGTCGCGCTCCTCTTGCTGCATTTGCAAAACGGTTGTTTCCTGCCCGTCGACCATCCGCGATCGGGCTGCAAAAACTGGCATCAACGATGCATCCGCCGAGAGAGAGTGCAGGCTGGTCCAGGATTCCGCCGGAGTGCCTCCCCAAAAGGTCTCCACGAGACCGATTGGGATATTCAGCTTCTGATGAAGGTCCCGCGCAAAATAATACGCGACGGCTGAGGACGCCGCTGCCACTTCCGGCGTGCAAGCGGCCCACGTCTTTGCCTCCACATCCGAGCGTGGAAAGTCTGACGGGCGATGCTCAATCCGAAAGACGCGAATCTTCGGATATTTGGCCGCGGCGATTTCTGCGTCGGCATTGGTCAGTTCCCGCATCGGAAACTCCATGTTGGACTGGCCCGACGCAACCCAGACGTCTCCCACCAGCACATCGCTCAACGTGATCGTGTTCGTCCCTTTGACCGACATCTGAAACGGGCCGCCCGCTTCGCCAGGGGATAGATAAACACTCCATCGGCCGAGTTCGTCAGTGCTGGTGGATCGCGTCTCGTCGCGAAATGTGACCGAGACGCTTTCGTGAGCGCTCGCCATGCCCCACACGTGCACCGGCAATCCGCGCTGCACGACCATGTGATCCGCCAGCAGTGACGGGAGTGTGACCTCTGCCCCGGCCGGGATGGACAGCAGTAGTGGAAGAAGAACTGCAAGAAGTGATGCCTCCAGGCGTATGGATTTCATTTTCAGGATTTCCTCGGAAGGTACGGGTTCTTCTTACCGCTCAACCTTGTTGTCGAAAAACTGCGCCATTAGCTCGATCGCTTCCCTGGTTTCCGGCAACTGGAAGTGATACCAGAAAGCGTGCGGCAGCGCCTCGAAGACGACCAGTTGAGAGTCGTTGCCGGCGCGCAACAGCGCGCGGTGAAAAATTGCGGTATCGCTCAGCAGCAAGTCCCGCGTGCTGGTGACCAGCAGGCTGGGCGGCATGCCATGCAAGTCGGCAAAAAGGGGCGAGAGCACGGGATCCTTGCGCTCCGTTTTGCCAACGTACTGATCGTCAGGTAAGTGCTTCGGATCGACCGGTTGCAGCTCGCCCGGAAAGCCGTTGAGTGTGAACAGTTGCCGTGCATCGCCCACGCGGGAGAAGTCCGCCAGGCTGGAGAAAATTCCAAGTGCTCCGGGAAGCGGCAGGCCGAGTTGTTTCAGTCGAACGGCGACTTCGCCCGTCAAAATTGCTCCTGCCGACGTTCCGAACATCCCGATGCTGTGTGGCTTGTAGGTTTTGAGAAGCTCTCTGTATACGGCGACGACGTCATCGACCGCGGCGGGAAAAGGATTTTCCGGAGCCAGCCGGTAATAAACCGACACGACTTTGATTTTCGCCAGATTGGCGATTGGAACGCCTTCGATGAGCGATCCCGAGTCGGAATTGAAGCCTCCGCCGTGCAGATTGATGAGCACTCGGCTGCGATTTTCGGCCGGCATGGAGAGCGGCGCAATAATGTCGGTGTGAACGCCCGCGGTGGTCGCTTCCTCTACGGTGACTGGATAAAGCTTGCGCGCTTCAGCCGAATCCTGGGCACGCCAGACGTCAGTGCGGGCGCGGCGCTCGGCCAGAGTTTCGGGGCCGGGAGTGCTGCGAGTCAGCGACTCCAGCCAGGTCTGAGCTTCCGTGCTGATGGTCGCTGGCATGGGCACGACGCGCGTGATGTGGGCCGTACCGTCGGCGTCAAAAGTGGCCGAGTCCTTCTGGGGGGCAGGGTTCGATTGTGCCGATAATGCCGCCGCGAGTGCGATAACCAGCACGCCAGACATTCTTTTGCTCATGGAAGACACCTGCTCTTGAAAGGTTTGAAAACTCACTCGCCGAAAGCTCAGCTCACCACAGGGACAGGGACCCACAGAGAATCTGCATCGCATGCTCTGTGCTCTCCCCGATATATTTCCGTGATCCTAAGCCAGCGTGTACTTTCCCCGCTCGATCATCTTCTGAGCGATCTGCTGGCCCAGTTCTACGGTATTGAACGGCTCGTATTTCGACAGCCGACGTAGAATCGCAAGTTGTGTCCGCAGCATGTCGCCCTCGGCAACGGCCGCAATCACTTTGCGAGCGGCGGATTCCACTCTTTCCATTGCCTGTGACAGATACATGCGAGTCATCGCAATCGGCAACGCTGCTGCGGCTTCCCCTTTGCTGGCAATGATTTTCTGGGTGCGTAAGACGGCGGATTCCATGGCATACGCTTCAATCGTCATGTCGGCGATGGCGCCCATAATCTCCTGCTGGTCCTGAATCGCCTGCATATATTTTTGCGTGGCAGATCCCGCGGCGAACAATCCCAGCTTCTTCGCTTGTCCTACGAGTTTCCGTTCTTCGGGCAGAGAACCCTCGATCTCCTCCGGTGCCGACGGTCCAGAGAGCACCTCATCCATCAACTTCTTGATGGCAGGCATAAGGGGCAACTGGCCGGTCATCGCGCGCTTCAAGAGGAAGCCGGTGATGATCAGCCGGTTGATCTCGTTCGTGCCTTCGAAGATGCGATTGATGCGGGCATCGCGGTAGGCACGCTCCGCGGGATACTCTTCCACAAAACCGTATCCGGCATAAATCTGCAGGGTTTCGTCGACGATGTAATCGATCATCTCCGAGCCCCACACCTTAATGATGGAGCACTCCACCGCGTACTCCTCGATCGCCTTCAAGGTTTGGCGGGCGGCATCGGCCGCGGATTTGTCGACCTCGCTGAGCGCTGTATCCATCATGCCAACGGTGCGATAGACGAGAGACTCGCCCACATAGAGAAGAGTCGCCATCTTCGCGATCTTCTCGCGCACCAATCCGAAGTCGGCGATTACCTTGTTGAACGCCTTGCGCTGCTTGGCATAGCCGATGGCGTTTTCGAGCGAGACGCGGCCACCGCCCACGCACATTGCACCCAGCTTGAAGCGTCCGACATTCAGGATGTTGAAGGCGATCAGATGCCCCTTGCCGATCTCTCCCAACAGATTTTCCGCAGGGACCTTGCAATCGTTCAAAATGATCGGGCAAGTCGATGATCCTCGAATCCCCATCTTGTGCTCTTCGGCGCCGATAGAGAATCCGGGGAAATCTTTTTCCACAAGGAATGCCGAAAACCTTTCCCCGTCAACTTTCGCGAACACGGTGAACAGGTCGGCAAACCCTGCGTTGGTGATCCACATCTTCTCGCCGTTCAGCACGTAATGCTTCCCGTCGGAAGACAGAACAGCGCGAGTGCGGCAATTCATGGCGTCCGAGCCCGAAGTCGATTCCGACAGGGCGTACGCGCCCACGATCTCGCCCGACGAAAGCCTTGGCAAATATTTATTCTTCTGTTCTTCTGTTCCGAAATAAACAATCGGCAAGGTTCCAATCCCGGTGTGTCCTCCCCACGTCGTGGCGAAGCCGGCGTACTTGGCGATGTGGTCGGCGATCACGGCCGCCGTGACCTTGTCCATCTCGAGCCCGCCATAGGCTTCGGGAATCTCGACGGAGCTCAGTCCAAGTTCACCCGCTTTTTTCAGCAACTCCCGCGTCACCGAGAAATCCTTGTGCTCGATCTTCTCGATGTTGGGCACGATCTCGTTGACGGCGAACTCTTCCGCCGTCTGCCCAATCAGTACGTGCTGTTCGCTGAAGTCTTCGGGAGTGAAAACTTCGTCGGGAAGCCTGGTGTCAAGCAAAAAGCTGCCGCCGGAGATTCTGTTCTTAGGGACCGCCGTGGTCGTAGCCATGTCTAACCCTCGATAAGAAACCGCCGACTCTGCGAAAGGCTGGCGGATACTGCCTGCATTCTAATGCTGCAAGGGGAGAGAAGGATAGTTGAGGGACGAAGAGACTGCGGACTCTCAGCGTGACGGCTCAAATCTGCGGTTCTTGCGTGTTCCAACAAGTTCTTCTTCGCGACCGGATGCCGTCAGTAGCTCGACTCGGTCCACAAAGGATCAAACGAAATTCTCGGCCCATATCCTCGTAAGGAATAGCCGCCCATCGAATAGGCGTTCGTGGACTGCCTCTGGCACTGCAGGTAGCGCGCACTCAAAGAGCGATACAGGCTCTCTTCGCTTTGCCATGCGGTGGTCGCACTTGCACAGTCGGGAGATCCGGCTGCACATGCATTCTGCCGCATCGATTCGGCTGCTGCCACGCGCTGCTTCTGCCGCTCTAATGTCATGCGAAGGCCGCTGCAGTTGTCGAGGAATTGGGTCTGCATCAAACAGGCTCCGCCATTCCAAAGCTCGCCGGAAGAGCAAGCAGTACGCTCGTGGTAGAGGTATCCACAGCTGGCGCGGCCCGCGGGACAGACTGGGCAATGACTGCCCTTGCAAGAGGGCGGTCGGCGCAGTTCTCCAACGATTTTGACTTCCCTGACCGGCTCTCTCCGGAACGGATGGCGGAGGACACCGAGAAAACCTCGGTGTTCCTGAATCTCAATCTTCGCCGACACGGGGGTAGAATTCGCGCGAGCACGAATGAAGTTGCTGATTTGCTGCTCGGACCTTCCGGCCTTCACCATTTCAACGGCTTGCTGAGTCGTCTTCCGATCGAGAACAACCGTCTCGTTCTTGTCGTTTACCACCCGCATATCGACAACGCGGATCTCGCCGGAACGCAGCATATCCGCCAAACGTGACGATGTTCCGCTTGCTCCCAAGGCGAAGTGACTAGCGCCATTCGACGCCGAACCGGAGCCAGTGCTTCCTCGTGCGGTCGAGCCACTGGAGCCGTGCGAACCTGAACTGTGCGATCCGGATCCACCGGAACTGTGTCCGCCGGAGGAACCGCTTCCGGACGAACTGCTTCCGCCCCCCGAAGAATGGGAACCTCCTCCTCCGGAACTCGAAGAGCCTCCGCCGGAGCTCGCGGAACCTCCTCCGGACGAACCGCCCGAAGACCCGCCTCCATGTTGTGAGAATGCAACCGAAGAGAACAGAAAAACAGCCGCGATACAAAGGCTGGAGAGTCGCATAAAGCACCTCTTAATCCAACCAAATCAGCCCACCAATCAGAGCGGAGGAATGCTCTGGTTACCCGGAGGACCTTGTTAACCAGCTACACGGTACTACCAAGCTATGTCAAAGAGCATAGCAATCGGGTAAAGAATTGTTATCTCTCAGTAAATGTCAGTGATCGGATTCTTTAGCCTTTGCGTCCGCCGTTTTCAAACGGTAACGGCTTGCGGGCTGGCAGGTCGAGTAGCTCACCGGGTGGGTGGAGTCCGAATTCTTGCTATCGCGGGCGACCACATAGCTGCGAATCGCGTAGCAGGTAGTGTCGTCGGGCAATTGCCCATTCAGCAGGCTTTCCGGACCCAATCCGCTCGAATCGGTTTTAGCCTCCAGTTTGAACGGGCGGCCATCAGGTTCGATCTTGAACAGGTCGATTTGCAGGCGGCCCAAAGGATTCTTTTCAACGGCGGCAGCCGCCGGCGCGCTGGAACGGAGTCTCCACGGCTCAGGCGCAGTGGCCACGGCTTTCTTCCCGGCGTCACCGTTCCCCGGTAATGTGGCCGCTGAAGATGGCCGGTCATGCGCCAATGCAAGCGAGCAGGAAAAAAGAAGAGCAACTGCAATGCGGGCGGGAGTCATAAGAGCCTCCTAGCTAGATTATAGGTCTGAATCCGAGGCCAATAACAGAATCCTCAAACCGGGAAACCACGAAGGATACGAAGTTACACGAAGGAATTCTAACCCGCTAAAGGTCTCCTTCGTGCCCCTCGTGGTTAAAGATTTTCGAAAATCCCCGCAGCACCCATGCCTCCACCGACGCACATGGTGACCATGCCGTAGCGCTTATTGCGACGTTTCAGTTCGCGAATTATGCTGGCTGTCAGTTTTGACCCGGTGCATCCCAGCGGATGTCCCAATGCGATCGCTCCTCCGTTGGGATTCACTTTCGTCGGGTCGAGGCCGGCTTCTTTGATCACCGCCAACGACTGAGCCGCGAAGGCCTCGTTCAGCTCAATGACGTCAATGTTGGCGAGCTTCAGACCGGCCATCTTCAGTGCCTTCGGGATGGCGAACACCGGTCCCAGCCCCATCTCCTCCGGCTTGTATCCCGCGGTCGCAAACGAGACGTAACGAGCCAGCGGCTTGATGCCCAAAGCCTGTGCCCGTTCGACCGACATCACCACAGCGGCGGCTGCTCCGTCCGACATCTGCGACGAATTGCCCGCGGTCACGGTGCCCTTCACGTGGAAAGCCGGCCTAAGCGCCAGCAGGGCCTCAAGCGAAGTATCGGCGCGCGGTCCCTCGTCCGTCTTGAATACCATCTCTTGCCGCTTAGGCTTCGATCCGTTGGGGGTGCTGAAGCTCACCGGTACGGGTACGACTTCTTCATCGAATTTCCCGGACTGAATCGCGGCCAGCGCCTTCTGATGGCTGTGCAGCGAGAATTCGTCTGCGGCTTCTCGCGTGATGCCTGCGCGCTGTGCCACGCGCTCGGCGGTCAATCCCATGGAAAGGTACGCGTCCGGATAATGATCGACCAGCCACGGGTTCGGAGAGATTTTGTGGCCGCCCATGGGAATCATCGACATCGATTCCGTCCCCCCGGCGACGATCACTTCCGCGCCGCCGCTCATGATCCGCTCTGCCGCCATGGCGATCGCTTGCAATCCGGAGGAGCAGAAGCGGTTGATGGTCAGCGCCGACACTTCGACCGGCAGTCCGGCGCGCAGCGAGGCGATGCGGGCAACGTTCATCCCCTGTTCGGCTTCCGGCATGGCGCAGCCGATGATGACGTCTTCGATTTCCCTGGCATCCAGTTGCGGAACTCGCTCCAGAGCGCCCTTGATCGCAACCGCAGCCAGTTCATCGGGCCGCGTGGAACGCAGCGTGCCCTTGTAAGCGCGCCCTACCGGAGTTCGAACGGAAGAAGCAATAATGACTTCACGCATACGATTTTCCCTTCGCAAGACTACTGATTGGATGCCCGGCAGGGCTTGCCCGCTTCAACCGCGAAACTCACTTCGCGGGCGCATAAAAGTAATAGTCCGCCGTGTACTTACTCTTCGTCTCCGCGTCTTTATGAGCCTCGTCGCAAACGTCGGAAGAACCCGGCTTGCCGCCGTGGGTGTGCACCCGCTGAATCACCGTGACATTGGCCAGAGCGCCCTTTTTCGCATTGGTTACAACGTTGACCAGTAGCCAAGGGATTGATTCTTCATCAAGCGAATCGACGTGCGCCGCAGCCTTTCCCGTTACCTCGCTGCCGTCTTTCAACTTCCAGGTTGGCCCGGCGGAGTGCCGGCCGATGACCTTGTCCTTCCGGTCTTTCAGTTCGGCCTCGGGCCCCTTCAGCGTCCAGATGAATTTCCCATCGGCACCGGCTTGGCAGGAATATATCTGCGATCCGGAAGCATGCACGAACATTACAGGCTCAAGGCCCGTGGGCACGGCAATAGCATCCGGTACATCCGGAGCGGATTCCTGAAAAGTGGCATCCTTTTGGTCTTTATCCTTGTCCTTATTCTTTTGAGCGTTGGCAGATTGCAAACCAGTCAATAGCATCAGGGATGCGGTGATCGCGACGACCATTGCAGATTTCAGATTTCGCATGATTCTCTAATTCCTCAGCGTCTTGCCGGTTTTCAGTGTGTACTGGATCCGCTCTTGTGTCTTGCGCTCGCCGCAGAGCGATTTGAACCCCTCGCGCTCCAAGTCGAGGATGTACTGCTCGCTCACAGCAGTGCCCGGAGTAACGTTGCCTCCGCAGAGAACCTCAGCAATCTTCGCACCCAGCTTCACTTCGTAGTCGGTGATGAAGCCTCCCTGCCGCATCAGGTGAACTCCCATCTTGAGAGCGGCAAGAAGACTTTCACCCGGCGCTGGAATATCCGTGCGCGGGATAGGAGGCTCGTATCCGGCGCGAGCCAGTTCGAGCGCCCGAGCCTTGGCGTCAGAGAGAACGCGCTCACGGTTCATGGTGATGCGATCCGAGTCGGCAAGAAATCCCAATCCGCGCGCCTCATACGCCGAAGTGGCGACTTTGGCTGTGGCGATGGTCTCGAAAGCCTTTTTCATGGCTTCCATCATTTCGACCGAGCCGGCCAGAGCCTCGCCGGAAACCTTGCCGCGCGATGCAACGGCGGCATCGACCGCGCGCAGAAGCATCTCTTTGCAGCCTCCGCCACCCGGCAATAGGCCGACACCCACTTCCACGAGTCCCGTGTAGAGTTCGGCGTGCGGTTGCCGCGCGGCGGCATGCAACGAAATTTCGGTGCCACCACCCAGACACAGTCCAAACGGCGCGGATACGACAGGCTTCGGAGAAAACTTGATGGCCTGCGTCATGCCCTGGAACTGGCGTATGGCGAGATCCACGTCGTCCCATTCCTCCTCCTGAACGCTCATGAGCAACAACATCAGGTTCGCGCCCACAGAAAAGTTAGCCGCATCATTCGTGATGACGAAGGCATCGAAGCCGTCGCCCGGGCCTCCTGGCTTGAGCGATTGTGTGATCAGGCTGACAATGTCAGTGCCCAGCGAATTCATCTTGCTGTGGAATTCCAGGCAGGCGATGCCGTCGCCCAGATCTACTAACGATGCTCCCGAATTCTTCTTCACTACCGCATTCGATTTTTTCGCAACAGTAACCGACCAAACTCCCGCCGGGACCTGCACCGGCTCCCAGACCGCTTTGTCGATGTTCCAGTACTTTCGGCCGGAAGGCGCTTTGGAGTCGTCGCCGTACCATGCCTTCTGCCCGGAAGCCAATAACTTCTCCGCATTCGCTGCCACCGGCTTGCCTTCTTTTTTCATGCGGGCCATGGTGGCTTCGACGCCAGCGGCGTCCCAAAGTTCGAATGGTCCGAGCTCCCAATTGAAGCCGAGGCGCATGGCCCGATCGATTTCCACGACCGAGTCGGAAATTTCCGGTATGCGGTTCGCGCAGTAGGTCCATAGATCGGAGAGTGCAGCCCACAAAAATGCCCCAGCCTTATCGGCTTTTTGCGGAGCGGCGCCGTCGATGCCCAGGAGCGTGCGCAGCCGCGTCCCGGTGTCCTCAATGTTTTTGGCCATGTCGAGGGCGGGAAATTTCGGCCGCTGCTGCGGGTGATATTCGAGCGTCTTCCAGTCGATCGCGAAGCGCTCATCCTCTTTTCCTTCGCCGCCCCGTGTTTTCTTATAAAAGCCGCCCTTGGTTTTATCGCCAAGCCATTTCTTCTGCAGCATCTGGGTGAAAAAGTCGGGCAGGCGAAGATCGCTGCGTTCGTCGTGAACATTCGTCGTCATGTTGCTGACGACATGGCCGAGGATGTCGAGCCCTACCAGATCAATGGTGCGGAAGGTCGCCGACTTCGGCCATCCCACGGCCTGTCCGGTCAACGCGTCCACTTCTTCGATAGTCAGTCCCATTTCCTGCATAAGCCGCATCACGTTCAGCACCGAAAACGTTCCAATGCGATTGCCGATAAAGTTGGGCGTATCTTTCGCCATGACGACGCCCTTGCCGAGTCGTACATCGCAAAAGAGGGCGATGGCGTCGATTGCAGTGCGATCAGCCTCCGGGGTCGGAATCATTTCCAGCAGGCGCATGTAGCGTGGCGGATTGAAAAAATGCGTGCCGAACCAGGCCCGGCGGAAATCGTCAGAGAATCCCTCGGCAATCTTGCCCACCGGCAACCCGCTGGTATTGGTCGTGACGATTGTTCCCGGTTTGCGGGTGGCTTCTACCTTGCGTAGCAGCGTCCGCTTGATCTCGAGGTTTTCGACGACCGCTTCGATGATCCAATCGACGTCGGCCAGCTTCTTGAGATCGTCCTCGAAGTTGCCCACCGTTACCAGGCGGGCCAAGGATGGATCCATAAACGCGGCCGGTTTGGACTTCTTGGCGGCATCGAGCCCGGCAGCCGCGATCTTGTTTCGCGACGCAGCGTCCGCATCGGGGGGAACGATATCCAGCAGATGGCTGGGGATACCAGCATTGGCAAAATGCGCTGCGATCCGCGCGCCCATGGTCCCGGCGCCGAGTATCGCTACTTTACTGATCCGCTTCATGAATGGGCCTCGGATAAAAGAGGGTGATGAGGAGTTTCAATCGTTACTGCACAAGGCTAATTTGTAAGGCTGCAATAAGGATCGAAGTCGAAATTCGTCTTCGATCATGATGGATCGGCGAACTCAGACCGACGAACTCGCCATGGTAATCGCTTTGGGGGCCAATTATCTACTTTGCTCTTTCAGTTCGGGGTGGGCTTTGACGTATTCGAGGGCCTTGCGCGCCATTTGCTTTTCGCCACGATAGGCGAGCAATTTCGCCGCTTCTTCGAGTGGGACCCAACTGGCGCGCGCCACCTCCACGCGCATGTCCTCCGAAAGATTATCGATCCGTCCCGACTCATAGCGAAGCAGGTAGAAGCTGACAATCTTGAATACACGCTCGCCATCGCCCCACGACCGCACATACACATATTTGATGTCGGCAAGTTTCGTGATCGGCGCAGCGGTGATTCCGGTCTCTTCGCGGACTTCCCGCAAAGCGGCCTCGAGGGCCTTCTCGCCCGGATCGACCAATCCCTTCGGCAAACACAAAACAGCCTTGGTTTTCGCCCGAACGGCTCGCTTGCCCGGATCGGCCGGCACTCCGGACCCTACCGGCAACTCGATGGCGGCCATCCACCAGGCACCGTCTTTGTAGCGGACGACCACCCCTCCGGCTGATATCTCGCGAACCATATAGTCCGCAACTTAACAGGAATACAGGAACTTCGTCACCTGCCTGCCACAGAGAGGGTAACCAGTTACCCCTCCCGCAGTTCCCTCCAAAGTAATCCTTGGTGGCACCCTTGTGCCGTTACAAACCTGTTGGCAAATATGGCATCTTATGTGTCAAGTAGGGGTTCAGCAGTTCCGGCCAACATGGCTGGAGATGTGGGGTTCGCCGTGAATAGTCTGGGGAAGATTATTCGGTCCGTGCAGGCCTTCGGGCGGGAGCTCTCCCGCAAGCCTGTTCCAGTTTCTGCTCCGAACACTCCTACGATTGGTCTTGCCCTGGGCGGGGGATTTGCCCGTGGGATTGCCCACATCGGTGTCCTCAAAGTTCTCGAACGGGAAAATATTCCGGTCAGCGTCGTCGCCGGAACCAGTGTGGGAGCGCTGATCGGCGCCTGCTACTGCAGCGGGCTTACGCTCGAGCAAATGGAAGACGTGGCCCACAACACCCGCTTCACCACCTTCGCGCGCTGGACGCTCTCCCGTTGCGGCTTCGCTTCGAATGACCGCATGATTTCATTTCTCACTCGCACCTTGAAATGCAAGACTTTTGAAGAGCTGCGAATTCCACTGGGTGTGGCCGCCACGGATTTCAATACCGGAAGAGGCGTGGTTTTCCGCTCTGGCTCGGTCATCGACCCGGTGCGCGCCAGCTGTGCCTATCCCGGGATGTTTCTACCGGTTGAGATCGGCGGCCGTTATCTGGTCGACGGCATGCTCTCGCACCCGGTCCCGACGCGCCCCTTGCGTGAAATGGGCGCCACGCATGTGCTGGCAGTCCACTTGAAGGGCACATGGGCCAACGGCGGAGCGCCCCGACATCTATTCGATGTGATCGGACAGTCGTTCGCGATCGCGCAAGATGCAATGGCGTGTCTGTGGCGGGAAGCCGCGGACCTTGTAATAGAGCCTGATGTTGCCGGATTCGGCTACGACGATTTTAAGCGGGCGGACGACCTGATCCGCGTGGGCGAGGGCGCAATGCGAGCGGCGCTGCCCGAAGTGCGAAAATGGCTGGAAGTCCCATCCCAAGCTACGGTGGGGGCGAAGAAGACTTTGCCGCTGCCGAGCCCAGAGCCCATGCCTGCCGATTAGACTGCCGGCGAATCGCCTGATAGCGCGGCAGAGAACGTCTCAGCTTCTTGCTGTATCCTCTTCCACGCCTTCTCTACGTGCTGCATCTTCGTGTTGGTCTGCCCCACACACAGCCGCAGGGTCAGCTTTCCGTGAAGCTTGGTGTGCGTCAGGAACAGATCTCCGCTGCGGTTGAGCCGATCCATGATCGCCTGATTGGCCGCATCGCCTGCCTTGTGGCGAAAGCAGACCAGATTCAGTGGGGCCGGCGCCGCCAATTCGAAGTGATCATCGTCTCGCACCCAGTTCGCGAACTGCTGTGCCAGCTTTACGTGCTCGCGAATGTGATACTGCAATCCTTCTACGCCATAATGCCGGATCACGAACCATAACTTCAGTGAACGGAACCGGCGGCCCAGTTGAATGTGCCAATCGCGGTAGTCGATGACCGCCCCCGACTCCGTCGCCTGATTTCGCAGGTATTCCGGCAGAATGCTCAGAGTTTGAATCAGCGCCTTCCGATCGGCGACCCAAAAACAGCTGCAGTCGAAATTCGTGAACATCCATTTATGCGGATTGAAGTTGTAGCTGTCGGCCGACTCCACGCCATTTTGAAAATGGCGAAACTCCGGACACAGCATGGCAGTGCCCGCCATCGCCGCGTCCACGTGCAACCAGAGTTTATGACGTCGGCAGATTTCGGCGATCGCCCCAATGGGATCCATCGCGTTGGAGGATGTCGTGCCCACGGTTGCGCACACAAGAAACGGAGTCTTTCCCGCCCGCAGGTCAGCCTCAACTTGCTCCGCGAGGGCGTCCGGACGCATTGCCAGATTGTTATCCACTTCAATCGTTCGAAGATTGTCCACGCCGATACCCGAGATCATCGCCGCTTTTTGCAGCGACGAGTGCGTCTGCGTCGAAGCGTAGGCGACCAGCTTTCCGTCGCATCCTTTCTTGTTGCTGACATAGTTCGTGGCGCGCTCCCGGGCCGTCAGCAGCGCGCACAGCGCGGCGCTCGAAGCGGTATCCTGAATCACCCCTCCGCCTGCATTCGACGACAGGAATTTCTCCGGCAATCCGAGCATCCCCACCAGCCAGTCCATCACATGGGTCTCGAGTTCAGTACAAGCCGGACTGGTCGACCACAACATGCCCTGTACGTCCAGCCCTGAGGAAAGTAGGTCGCCCAGAATTCCCGGCCCAGACGCGTTGGACGGGAAATAAGCGAAGAAGTTCGGCGACTGCCAGTGCGTGACGCCGGGCAGAATCAGCCGCTCGACATCCCCCAACAGCGCCTCAAATGGTTCGCCCTGTGCGGGAGGAGCCGCGGGCAGTGAGCCGCGAATCTCGCCCGGCTTGACCTGCGACAGTACCGGAAAGGTTTCGACTCGCGATTGGTAGTCGGCGATCCAGTCCACCACGGCATGACCGTGGCGCCGGAATTCGTCGGGCGTCATGTGAAAAGATTTTTCGTCGGACAAGTGGCCCCTCGGATATGAAAACAAGAATTACGGCTAGTGATGTTCCTTCGTGAACCTTGGTGCTCTTCGTGGTTATCGCGTTTCGGTCAGCGGACCAAAATAAACCCGAGTCTTGTAATCAAAAGCGACGGATTCATTGGTCGCATGCTGATCGAAGATCCGCCGCAACTCCCCCAGCATCGGTGCATGCTTCGGATGCCCCGGCCCGGGGGCGTAGGACGACGAGAGCAACCGTCCCTCCAGTCCCGCATAATCGAATTCCTGCCGCATCGCAAACACTCGCTGTTGAAACGGTGCGGGATCAAAGAATTCATTCACCGCATCCGTGGTTCGCTCGTGCCGCACGTCTTCGTAGTCGGTCCCGTACGTCAAGAGCAACTGCTCGTAGTCGTGGAGAAATGGCGTCGCATCGGTGATCCGTTCGTTCCACAAAAGTACCAGCCATCCGCGCGGTTTCAGGATTCTTGTAAATTCACGCCGGGCTGGCTCTCGCTTGAACCAGTGCGCGGCCTGCGCCGCCGTGATGAAATCCACGCTGGCATCGGGGAGTGTCGTGGCCTCCGCGGTTCCCGCAACGCTGGTGAACTTGGGGAACAATGCCAGTGACCGCTCGCCCGCCTGCCGCATATCAGTGTTGGGTTCAACGCCGAAAACCGGATTGCCGTTTTCCAGCAACGTGCGCGTCCAGATTCCAGTGCCTGAGGCGATGTCTGCGACCAAATGGCCAGGCTCCAGGCCGCACTCCTTTTTGAGTACGTCCAATGCCTCGGCAGGATATCCCGGCCGGTAACGGATATAGTTTTCGACGCGATCGGAAAAGCGGCTGGTAGCGTTGGATGCAGGCATAGAGTGCGACTCGGCAAGATTTTTCAACTTGCCAGAAATCCATTCTAACGGCAGGATAGAGGGGTTGTCCCTCCCCGCCGGGTCGCCGCATCTCCGGGCTGGAGATTCGCGGAAAGCAAAACAAGTAGACTCGATTCGGCTCGCAGCCAAATTACCATGCGCGTGGTGATCAAAGTCGGTACCAGCCTCATCGCTCCCGGCGGGCAGATTGATATCAACCTGCTGCGCGGCATGGTGGACCAGTTCGATCTCTCGAAGAACGAATACTTGATCGTCACATCGGGCGCGATTGCGGCTGGCATCTCGGGACTCGAACTCAAGAAACGCCCCACGGATGTACCGCGCATGCAGGCCTGCGCTGCCGTCGGGCAGAGCAAGCTGATGCATACCTACGAGCGCCTGTTCTTTGGAAAGAAGGTGGTCGCTCAACTGCTCCTTTCCAGCGACGACTTCACTTCGCCGGTGCGCTACCGCAATCTGCAGAATGCGCTTGCCGAGTTGCTCGCGTTGGGAGTGGTGCCGATTGTGAATGAGAACGACAGCGTCTCGGTGCGCGAACTGGAGGGTGCGTTCGGCGACAACGACGAACTGAGTTCGCTGCTCGCCACCGCCGTGAAGGCGGACTGGCTGCTGCTGTTGACCAATGTCGATGGCTTCCTGATTCCGAATGGCCGAAAGAAGCCGCGATTGCAGCGCGTGATCCGCAAACTTACGCCGGCGCTCGAGGCGCAGTGTAACGGAAAAAGTTCGCTGGGCCGCGGCGGGATGATCTCGAAACTGCGAGCGGCGAAACTCGCCAGCGAAGGTGGAGTCCACGTGTCGATCGTGAATGGCCGGCATCCCAAAGCCATTACGCTGGGGATGGAACGCAAGATCGGAACCTATTTTCCTCCACAGAGGGGCCGGTAATGTCTGCCACTGTGACGGCCGCGTCCACCCGGGAGAAACTGCTGCGCGCCCGGGCTGCATCTTCCAAGCTTGCCCTGCTCTCCACGGAGAAAAAAAACGCTCTACTCCTCGCGATTGCAGATGCGATCGAAGCGCACGAGAAAAGCATTCTGGCGGCAAACCGCCGCGATGTCGACAGCTCCGGCCTCGAAGGGGCCATGCGCGACCGCCTGTTGCTGACTCCGTCGCGGGTAAAATACATGGCGCGGGGAGTGCGCGTCGTGGCGGCGCTTCCCGATCCCGTCGGCGAAACCCTTGCGGAATGGACCAAGGAGAATGGCCTCCGCATCCGCAAAATACGAGTGCCTCTTGGGGTCATCGGCATCATCTACGAATCCCGCCCGAATGTAACGGTCGATACGGCTGTGCTCGCCCTCAAGACCGGGAATGCCATCGTGCTCCGAGGCGGCAAAGAGGCGGCGCAGAGCAATCAGTGCTTGGTGGAAATCATGGCCGCGGTACCCGGTGTTCCGGAAGGCGCGATGGAACTGTTGGATTCGAGCAGTCGTCAATCGGTGCAGGAATTGATCAAAGCTCGCGGCATGGTCGACGTGATCGTTCCCCGCGGCGGCGCAGGGCTTATCACCTTTGTCACGGAGAATTCCGCGGTGCCGGTTATCGAGACCGGAGCAGGGAACTGCCACATCTTTGTGGACGCCTCTGCCGATTTCGAGATGGCCGATCGCATTGTGCTGAATGCCAAGACGCAGCGTCCGTCGGTGTGCAACGCGGCCGAGAAGCTTTTAGTTCACGAACAGGTTGCCGCCGAATATGTGCCGCGAATCGTGAAGAAATTGATCGATGCCGGTGTAGAAGTGCGGGGCGACGGCAAAGCCCGCACGCTGGCTGCCGGATTGTCCATCGGCCCGGCAGCGGAGAACGACTGGTACGAAGAGTATCTAAGATTGTGCATGGCGTTGGCGGTTGTCGCCAATGTGGACGATGCCGTAAGCCACATCAATAAGTACTCCAGCAAGCACTCCGATTCCATCATCACGAGCGATGAAGCGAACGCCCGCAAATTCCTGGGTGAGGTTGATTCCGCGGCAGTCTACTGGAATGCTTCCACGCGTTTCACTGACGGCGCCGAATTCGGTTTCGGTGCGGAAATGGGCATCAGCACCCAGAAACTTCACTGTCGCGGCCCTTTCGCGCTCGCTGAACTGACATCCTCAAAGTACGAAATCATCGGGACCGGTCAGGTCCGCTCCTAACGAATCAAGACAAGCGAAAAGCAAGCGAATTGTATGGGCGAAGTTACGCTACCATCCGGTCGGCGCGGGTCTGTGCTACCTTACTAACTTTCACCGCCGGAGCCACATGAGAATCGTTTCTGCGGCAATCCTTTCTTCCGTCATTTTGCTGTTCGGTTCGTCGACGAAAGCCGGCAGCAATGGGTCTGCTCTCGCCAATTCGCCTGCCATTTTCGGCTTTCGCGACTCCTCATCTGAGGCGGCAACGGAAAGGCACTTTCTGTCGGTCCCCGATGCCAAGCTTGCTGAGGAGCATCTTCGCATCCTCACCCAAGTGCCGCACATGGCGGGCACGCCAGAAGACAAAACGACCGCCGATTATGTGGCCGAAAAATTCCGCGAAGCCGGACTTGAGACAGAGATCGTCGAATACAAGGTCTGGATGAACTATCCCCAGGAAATCAGCGTGGATCTGACGGAGCCCGCCGGAGTGGAAATGCACGGCCCAACACGGGAGCACGTTGAGGGCGATCCTTATCAGGATGATCCCCGGGTTGTGATGCCGTTCAATGGCATGTCGCCCTCGGGAGACGTCGAAGCCGAAGTGGTATACGCCAACTACGGCACGCCGGAAGATTTCGAGAAGCTCGAGAAATTGAAGGTGGATGTCCGCGGCAAGATCGTGCTGGTTCGGTACGGACAAAACTTCCGCGGAGTCAAAGTATTCGTGGCACAGGAGCACGGCGCGGCCGGAGTAATTATTTATTCCGATCCAGCCGACGACGGCTGGCGCCGCGGCGACAAATACCCTTCCGGGCCGTGGCGTCCCGACACCGGCGCGCAGCGTGGGTCAGTGGGATACATGTTCGAATTCCCGGGAGATCCGACCACACCGGGCGTTGCGTCGGTACCATCTCTCCCCGCGTCGCAACGTATTCCGGCGCAGCAGTCGTCGCAGCTCCCGAAAATTCCCGTGACGCCGCTGTCATATCACGACGCGTGGCCTGTACTGCAGCATCTCGGCGGACCCGATTCTCCGCGCGAGTGGCAGGGATCGCTGCCCTTTACCTATCACGTCGGTCCGGGACCGTCGCGCTTGAAGATGCATCTCAAGCAGGACTACCAGTTCCGAACGCTCTGGGACGTGATCGGTCGCGTGAGAGGCAGCCAGTTGCCGGAGCAGTGGGTCGTTGCGGGTAATCATCGCGATGCATGGGTTTATGGTGCGGTTGATCCGAACAGCGGGACTGCCGCGATGCTCGAGTCCGTCCATGGCGTTGGCGAATTGCTGAAATCAGGCTGGAAGCCGAAACGAACGATGGTTTTCTGCAGTTGGGATGGCGAGGAAGAAGGCCTGATGGGTTCGACCGAATGGGTCGAGCAGCATGAAGTGGAATTGCGCAACGCTCCTGCCTACTTCAATGTGGACGTCGGCGTGTCGGGAGCGAAGTTCGGAGCGTCGGCAGTTCCGAGCCTCAAACAGTTTTTGCGGGATGTCACCAAAGCCGTTCCCAATCCGAAAGGAGGGACGGTTTACGAGGCGTGGCAGAAGGCGTCGCAGCCAGAACCATCAACGCAATCGCCTGGGGAATCGGTTGCGGACAACCGGCGTCTCCCGGTGGCGCAGGTGAAGGGCGACGTGCCGGTCGGAGACTTGGGCAGCGGTTCGGATTACACGGCCTTCCTTCAGCATCAGGGGGTCCCGTCAACCGACGTAAGCTCGAGCGGACCCTACGGTGTCTACCATTCCGTATTCGACAACTTTGCCTGGTTCAAGAAATTCGGCGATCCGGACTTTGTCTATGAACAGGAGATGGCGCGCATTTTTGGACTCGAGGCCATCCGCATGGCCGATGCCGATGTGCTGCCGTATGACTACGACGAATACGGGAAGGAGATTTTCGCTTATTTGGACGCGTCGCGAAAGCGGGCGGAGGATAAGTTCGGCGATTCGGCACTCGACTTCGGACCGGTGAATGCCGCCGCGCGTCATTTTGAGTCCGCGGGCGCGAAGATTTTGTCGAAGCAGAAGAATCCTCCACGCGATCCGGCGCAACTGAACCAGGCCTTGTTGGGCGCAGAGCGCGCGTTGTTGATGCCGGAAGGCCTGCCCAATCGTCCATGGTTTCACCACGCAATTTATGCGCCCGGGGAATACACGGGATATGCGGCCGTTGTGATTCCAGGGGTGAACGAGGCACTCGACAAGGGCGACAGTGTTCGTGCGCGCCAGCAGTTGGCAACGCTGGCGGCTGCACTGGAGCGGGCGGCGAAAACGCTGGAGGGATATCGGTAACATGCGAAGTAAAGTTGAATCTTCAGCTAACAAGGCCGCCCGACAGAGGAAACACCTGTGCTGTGTCTGCAACAAGACGGCCAGCCAACCCTCGGAGGGATGCACTGTTCTCCTTCACTTTGGGATCATTCGGGAGTGGGGAGACAAGAAATTGCTGGAGCCTCGACAATTTCTGTGGGCGCATCGCGATTGTTTTCGGAAGGTCGTACCTCTTTCTGAGTACGTATTGGGTACCGTATGACCTCTGCTCATGCTCTCGGGCAGTTCCTGCGCACGCTGCCGGCTTCGGCGGTGGCGACGTTCCTCGCGCTATTTCCCATTGTGGATCCGTTCGGCGGCGTTCCCATCTTTTTCACCATGACTTCGACGTGGCCGGCGCAGGAACGGCAGCGGACTGCTTGGAAAACCGGAATGTGGGTGTTCGTCATCCTGGTGGTGTTTCTGTTCTTCGGGCGGTTCGTTCTTTATTTCTTTGGGATCTCGCTGCCCGTACTAAAGATCGCTGGTGGGCTGATTGTGGCGAATACCGCTTGGGGCATGGTGACGTCGACCTCCCGCATTACGGCTGAAGAAAGTCATGAAGCCGAGAGCAAAGAGGACATTTCTCTGACGCCTCTGGCTATGCCGCTCATGTCCGGGCCGGGAGCGATCGGCGTGGTAATGGCGCTGGCAGCGCATGTGGACAATGCGGCTGCGTATTTCGGCATGGTGATCGGAGTGGCTGCTGTTGCGCTCAGCGTATCCCTGTTTTTCTGCCTGGGCGGACCTCTGGTGCGGCGGTTGGGTCCAGGCGCGGTGGGTGCCATCAATAAGATCTTCGGTTTTCTGATTCTTGCCATCGCCGTCCAGTTGGTCTGGGACGGTGTCGCCGACTTCAAAAACTGATCTTTCCTGGAACTGCGGCGACACCGTCCCAGACCAACTGGACGGCGATGGCAAGAATCAGAAAACCGAAGATCTTATTGATGGCACCCACCGCGCCTGGACCCAACCGCCGCACCAGAGGTCCGCCCAGGCAGAAAAACAGGGATACGCTCGAGCGCAACCGCAGCCACTCCGATCACCATGCCGAAATACGCAGCCGCATTGTCCACATGCGCTGCCAGCGCAATTACCACGCCGATCGCTCCCGGCCCGGACATGAGCGGCATAGCCAGAGGCGTCAGAGAAATGTCCTCTTTGCTCTCGGCTTCATGACTTTCTTCAGCCGTAATGCGGGAGGTCGACGTCACCATGCCCCAAGCGGTATTCGCCACAATCAGCCCACCAGCGATCTTTAGTACGGGCAGCGAGATCCCAAAGAAATAAAGAACGAACCGCCCGAAGAACAGAAACACCACCAGGATGACGAACACCCACATTCCGGTTTTCCAAGCAGTCCGCTGCCGTTCCTGCGCCGGCCACGTCGAAGTCATGGTGAAAAAAATGGGAACGCCTCCGAACGGATCCACAATGGGAAATAGCGCGAGGAACGTCGCCACCGCCGAAGCCGGCAGCGTGCGCAGGAACTGCCCGAGAGCATGAGCAGAGGTCATACGGTACCCAATACGTACTCAGAAAGAGGTACGACCTTCCGAAAACAATCGCGATGCGCCCACAGAAATTGTCGAGGCTCCAGCAATTTCTTGTCTCCCCACTCCCGAATGATCCCAAAGTGAAGGAGAACAGTGCATCCCTCCGAGGGTTGGCTGACCGTCTTGTTGCAGCACAGGTGTTTCCTCGGTCGGGCGGCCTTGCTAGCTGAAGATTCAACTTTACTTCGCATGTTACCGATATCCCTCCAGCGTTTTCGCCGCCCGCTCCAGTGCAGCCGCCAGCGTTGCCAACTGCTGGCGCGCACGAACACTGTCGCCCTTGTCGAGTGCCTCGTTCACCCCTGGAATCACAACGGCCGCATATCCCGTGTATTCCCCGGGCGCATAAATTGCGTGGTGAAACCATGGACGATTGGGCAGGCCTTCCGGCATCAACAACGCGCGCTCTGCGCCCAACAAGGCCTGGTTCAGTTGCGCCGGATCGCGTGGAGGATTCTTCTGCTTCGACAAAATCTTCGCGCCCGCGGACTCAAAATGACGCGCGGCGGCATTCACCGGTCCGAAGTCGAGTGCCGAATCGCCGAACTTATCCTCCGCCCGCTTTCGCGACGCGTCCAAATAAGCGAAAATCTCCTTCCCGTATTCGTCGTAGTCATACGGCAGCACATCGGCATCGGCCATGCGGATGGCCTCGAGTCCAAAAATGCGCGCCATCTCCTGTTCATAGACAAAGTCCGGATCGCCGAATTTCTTGAACCAGGCAAAGTTGTCGAATACGGAATGGTAGACACCGTAGGGTCCGCTCGAGCTTACGTCGGTTGACGGGACCCCCAGATGCTGAAGGAAGGCCGTGTAATCCGAACCGCTGCCCAAGTCTCCGACCGGCACGTCGCCCTTCACCTGCGCCACCGGGAGACGCCGGTTGTCCGCAACCGATTCCCCAGGTGATTGCGTTGATGGTTCTGGCTGCGACGCCTTCTGCCACGCCTCGTAAACCGTCCCTCCTTTCGGATTGGGAACGGCTTTGGTGACATCCCGCAAAAACTGTTTGAGGCTCGGAACTGCCGACGCTCCGAACTTCGCTCCCGACACGCCGACGTCCACATTGAAGTAGGCAGGAGCGTTGCGCAATTCCACTTCATGCTGCTCGACCCATTCGGTCGAACCCATCAGGCCTTCTTCCTCGCCATCCCAACTGCAGAAAACCATCGTTCGTTTCGGCTTCCAGCCTGATTTCAGCAATTCGCCAACGCCATGGACGGACTCGAGCATCGCGGCAGTCCCGCTGTTCGGATCAACCGCACCATAAACCCATGCATCGCGATGATTACCCGCAACGACCCACTGCTCCGGCAACTGGCTGCCTCTCACGCGACCGATCACGTCCCAGAGCGTTCGGAACTGGTAGTCCTGCTTGAGATGCATCTTCAAGCGCGACGGTCCCGGACCGACGTGATAGGTAAAGGGCAGCCATCCCTGCCACTCGCGCGGAGAATCGGGTCCGCCGAGATGCTGCAGTACAGGCCACGCGTCGTGATATGACAGCGGCGTCACGGGAATTTTCGGGAGCTGCGACGACTGCTGCGCCGGAATACGTTGCGACGCGGGGAGAGATGGCACCGACGCAACGCCCGGTGTGGTCGGATCTCCCGGGAATTCGAACATGTATCCCACTGACCCACGCTGCGCGCCGGTGTCGGGACGCCACGGCCCGGAAGGGTATTTGTCGCCGCGGCGCCAGCCGTCGTCGGCTGGATCGGAATAAATAATTACTCCGGCCGCGCCGTGCTCCTGTGCCACGAATACCTTGACTCCGCGGAAGTTTTGTCCGTACCGAACCAGCACGATCTTGCCGCGGACATCCACCTTCAATTTCTCGAGCTTCTCGAAATCTTCCGGCGTGCCGTAGTTGGCGTATACCACTTCGGCTTCGACGTCTCCCGAGGGCGACATGCCATTGAACGGCATCACAACCCGGGGATCATCCTGATAAGGATCGCCCTCAACGTGCTCCCGTGTTGGGCCGTGCATTTCCACTCCGGCGGGCTCCGTCAGATCCACGCTGATTTCCTGGGGATAGTTCATCCAGACCTTGTATTCGACGATCTCTGTCTCAAGTCCGGCTTCGCGGAATTTTTCGGCCACATAATCGGCGGTCGTTTTGTCTTCTGGCGTGCCCGCCATGTGCGGCACTTGGGTGAGGATGCGAAGATGCTCCTCAGCAAGCTTGGCATCGGGGACCGACAGAAAGTGCCTTTCCGTTGCCGCCTCAGATGAGGAGTCGCGAAAGCCGAAAATGGCAGGCGAATTGGCAAGAGCAGGCCCATTGCCGCCGGCTTTCGTCGACGAACCGAACAGCAAAATGACGGAAGAAAGGACTGCCGCAGAAACGAGTCTCATGTGGCTCCGGCGGTGAAAGTTAGTAAGGTAGCACAGACCCGCGCCGACCGGATGGTAGTGTAACTTCGCCCATATAATTCGCTTGCTTTTCGCTTGTCTTGATTCGTTAGGAGCGGACCTGACCGGTCCCGATGATTTCGTACTTTGAGGATGTCAGTTCAGCGAGCGCGAAAGGGCCACGACAGTGAAGTTTCTGGGTGCTGATGCCCATTTCCGCACCGAAACCGAATTCGGCGCCGTCAGTGAAACGCGTGGAAGCATTCCAGTAGACTGCCGCGGAATCAACCTCACCCAGGAATTTGCGGGCGTTCGCTTCATCGCTCGTGATGATGGAATCGGAGTGCTTGCTGGAGTACTTATTGATGTGGCTTACGGCATCGTCCACATTGGCGACAACCGCCAACGCCATGCACAATCTTAGATACTCTTCGTACCAGTCGTTCTCCGCTGCCGGGCCGATGGACAATCCGGCAGCCAGCGTGCGGGCTTTGCCGTCGCCCCGCACTTCTACACCGGCATCGATCAATTTCTTCACGATTCGCGGCACATATTCGGCGGCAACCTGTTCGTGAACTAAAAGCTTCTCGGCCGCGTTGCACACCGACGGACGCTGCGTCTTGGCATTCAGCACAATGCGGTCGGCCATCTCGAAATCGGCAGAGGCGTCCACAAAGATGTGGCAGTTCCCTGCCCCGGTCTCGATAACCGGCACCGCGGAATTCTCCGTGACAAAGGTGATAAGCCCTGCGCCGCCGCGGGGAATGATCACGTCGACCATGCCGCGAGCTTTGATCAATTCCTGCACCGATTGACGACTGCTCGAATCCAACAGTTCAATCGCGCCTTCCGGAACACCGGGCACCGCGGCCATGATTTCCACCAAGCACTGATTGCTCTGCGCCGCCTCTTTGCCGCCTCGGAGCACGATGGCATTCCCGGTCTTGAGGGCGAGCACCGCCGTATCGACCGTTACATTCGGGCGGGATTCGTAGATGATGCCGATGACCCCAAGAGGCACCCGTATTTTGCGGATGCGGAGGCCATTCTCCTTGGTCCATTCCGCAAGGGTTTCGCCGACGGGATCGGGAAGCGCCGCCACGACGCGCACTCCCCGCGCCATGTATTTTACCCGCGACGGAGTCAGCAACAGGCGGTCGCGCATGGCCCCTTCGAGGCCGGAGCTGTCGACATCGCGGCGGTTTGCCGCCAGAATGCTTTTCTCGTGCGCTTCGATCGCATCTGCAATCGCGAGGAGTAGAGCGTTTTTTTTCTCCGTGGAGAGCAGGGCAAGCTTGGAAGATGCAGCCCGGGCGCGCAGCAGTTTCTCCCGGGTGGACGCGGCCGTCACAGTGGCAGACATTACCGGCCCCTCTGTGGAGGAAAATAGGTTCCGATCTTGCGTTCCATCCCCAGCGTAATGGCTTTGGGATGCCGGCCATTCACGATCGACACGTGGACTCCACCTTCGCTGGCGAGTTTCGCCGCTCGCAGTTTCGAGATCATCCCGCCGCGGCCCAGCGAACTTTTTCCGTTACACTGCGCCTCGAGCGCCGGCGTAAGTTTGCGGATCACGCGCTGCAATCGCGGCTTCTTTCGGCCATTCGGAATCAGGAAGCCATCGACATTGGTCAACAGCAGCAGCCAGTCCGCCTTCACGGCGGTGGCGAGCAGCGAACTCAGTTCGTCGTTGTCGCCGAACGCACCCTCCAGTTCGCGCACCGAGACGCTGTCGTTCTCATTCACAATCGGCACCACTCCCAGCGCGAGCAACTCGGCAAGCGCATTCTGCAGATTGCGGTAGCGCACCGGCGAAGTGAAGTCGTCGCTGGAAAGGAGCAGTTGAGCGACCACCTTCTTTCCAAAGAACAGGCGCTCGTAGGTATGCATCAGCTTGCTCTGCCCGACGGCAGCGCAGGCCTGCATGCGCGGTACATCCGTGGGGCGTTTCTTGAGTTCGAGTCCCGAGATGCCAGCCGCAATCGCGCCCGATGTGACGATCAAGTATTCGTTCTTCGAGAGATCGAACTGGTCCACCATGCCGCGCAGCAGGTTGATATCAATCTGCCCGCCGGGAGCGATGAGGCTGGTACCGACTTTGATCACCACGCGCATGGTAATTTGGCTGCGAGCCGAATCGAGTCTACTTGTTTTGCTTTCCGCGAATCTCCAGCCCGGAGATGCGGCGACCCGGCGGGGAGGGACAACCCCTCTATCCTGCCGTTAGAATGAATTTCTGGCAAGTTGAAAAATCTTGCCGAGTCGCACTCTATGCCTGCATCCAACGCTACCAGCCGCTTTTCCGATCGCGTCGAAAACTATATCCGTTACCGGCCGGGATATCCTGCCGAGGCATTGGACGTACTTAAAAAGGAGTGCGGCCTGGAGCCTGGCCATTTGGTCGCAGACATCGCCTCCGGCACTGGAATCTGGACGCGCACGTTGCTGGAAAACGGCAATCCGGTTTTCGGCGTTGAACCCAACACTGATATGCGGCAGGCGGGCGAGCGGTTACTGGCATTGTTCCCCAAGTTCACCAGCGTTGCGGGAACCGCGGAGGCCACGACACTCCCCGATGCCAGCGTGGATTTCATCACGGCGGCGCAGGCCGCGCACTGGTTCAAGCGAGAGCCAGCCCGGCGTGAATTTACAAGAATCCTGAAACCGCGCGGATGGCTGGTACTTTTGTGGAACGAACGGATCACCGATGCGACGCCATTTCTCCACGACTATGAGCAGTTGCTCTTGACGTACGGGACCGACTACGAAGACGTGCGGCACGAGCGAACCACGGATGCGGTGAATGAATTCTTTGATCCCGCGCCGTTTCAACAGCGAGTGTTTGCGATGCGGCAGGAATTCGATTATGCGGGACTGGAGGGACGGTTGCTCTCGTCGTCCTACGCCCCCGGGCCGGGGCATCTGAAGCATGCACCGATGCTGGGGGAGTTGCGGCGGATCTTCGACCAGCATGCGACTAATGCATCCGTCGCTTTTGATTACAAGACTCGAGTTTATTTTGGACCGCTGACCGAAACGCGATAACCACGAAGAGCACCAAGGTTCACGAAGGAACATCACTAGCCGTAATTCTTGTTTTCATATCCGAGGGGCCACTTGTCCGACGAAAAATCTTTTCACATGACGCCCGACGAATTCCGGCGCCACGGTCATGCCGTGGTGGACTGGATCGCCGACTACCAATCGCGAGTCGAAACCTTTCCGGTACTGTCGCAGGTCAAGCCGGGCGAGATTCGCGGCTCACTGCCCACCGCTCCTCCCGCACAGGGCGAACCATTTGAGGCGCTGTTGGGGGATGTCGAGCGGCTGATTCTGCCCGGCGTCACGCACTGGCAGTCGCCGAACTTCTTCGCTTATTTCCCGTCCAACGCGTCTGGGCCGGGAATTCTGGGCGACCTACTTTCCTCAGGGCTGGACGTGCAGGGCATGTTGTGGTCGACCAGTCCGGCTTGTACTGAGCTCGAGACCCATGTGATGGACTGGCTGGTGGGGATGCTCGGATTGCCGGAGAAATTCCTGTCGTCGAAAGCAGGCGGAGGGGTGATTCAGGATACCGCTTCGAGCGCCGCGCTGTGCGCGCTGCTGACGGCCCGGGAGCGCGCCACGAACTACGTCAGCAACAAGAAAGGATGCGACGGAAAGCTGGTCGCCTACGCTTCGACGCAGACGCACTCGTCGCTGCAAAAAGCGGCGATGATCTCGGGTATCGGCGTGGACAATCTTCGAACGATTGAAGTGGATAACAATCTGGCAATGCGTCCGGACGCCCTCGCGGAGCAAGTTGAGGCTGACCTGCGGGCGGGGCTGACTCCGTTCTTTGTGTGCGCCACCGTAGGCACGACATCCTCCAACGCGATGGATCCCATTGGGGCGATCGCCGAAATCTGCCGACGTCATAAACTCTGGTTGCACGTGGACGCGGCGATGGCGGGCACTGCCATGCTGTGTCCGGAGTTTCGCCATTTTCAAAATGGCGTGGAGTCGGCCGACAGCTACAACTTCAATCCGCATAAATGGATGTTCACGAATTTCGACTGCAGCTGTTTTTGGGTCGCCGATCGGAAGGCGCTGATTCAAACTCTGAGCATTCTGCCGGAATACCTGCGAAATCAGGCGACGGAGTCGGGGGCGGTCATCGACTACCGAGATTGGCACATTCAACTGGGACGCCGGTTCCGTTCACTGAAGTTATGGTTCGTGATTCGCCATTACGGCGTGGAAGGGTTGCAGCATCACATTCGCGAGCACGTAAAGCTGGCACAGCAGTTCGCGAACTGGGTGCGAGACGATGATCACTTCGAATTGGCGGCGCCGGCCCCACTGAATCTGGTCTGCTTTCGCCACAAGGCAGGCGATGCGGCCAATCAGGCGATCATGGATCGGCTCAACCGCAGCGGAGATCTGTTCCTGACGCACACCAAGCTTCACGGAAAGCTGACCCTGCGACTGTGTGTGGGGCAGACCAACACGAAGATGCAGCACGTAGAGAAGGCGTGGAAGAGGATACAGCAAGAAGCTGAGACGTTCTCTGCCGCGCTATCAGGCGATTCGCCGGCAGTCTAATCGGCAGGCATGGGCTCTGGGCTCGGCAGCGGCAAAGTCTTCTTCGCCCCCACCGTAGCTTGGGATGGGACTTCCAGCCATTTTCGCACTTCGGGCAGCGCCGCTCGCATTGCGCCCTCGCCCACGCGGATCAGGTCGTCCGCCCGCTTAAAATCGTCGTAGCCGAATCCGGCAACATCAGGCTCTATTACAAGGTCCGCGGCTTCCCGCCACAGACACGCCATTGCATCTTGCGCGATCGCGAACGACTGTCCGATCACATCGAATAGATGTCGGGGCGCTCCGCCGTTGGCCCATGTGCCCTTCAAGTGGACTGCCAGCACGCGCGTAGCGCCCATTTCACGCAAGGGGCGCGTCGGGACCGGGTGCGAGAGCATGCCGTCGACCAGATAACGGCCGCCGATCTCAACCGGTAGAAACATCCCGGGATAGGCACAGCTGGCGCGCACCGGGTCGATGACCGAGCCAGAGCGGAAAACCACGCCTCTTCCGGTATTGAAATCCGTGGCGGCCACACCCAGTGGAATTCGCAGCTCTTCAAAAGTCTTGCATTTCAAGGTGCGAGTGAGAAATGAAATCATGCGGTCATTCGAAGCGAAGCCGCAACGGGAGAGCGTCCAGCGCGCGAAGGTGGTGAAGCGGGTGTTGTGGGCCACGTCTTCCATTTGCTCGAGCGTAAGCCCGCTGCAGTAGCAGGCGCCGATCAGCGCTCCCACACTGGTTCCGGCGACGACGCTGACCGGAATATTTTCCCGTTCGAGAACTTTGAGGACACCGATGTGGGCAATCCCACGGGCAAATCCCCCGCCCAGGGCAAGACCAATCGTAGGAGTGTTCGGAGCAGAAACTGGAATAGGCTTGCGGGATAGCTCCCGCCCAAAGGCCTGCACGGACCGAATAATCTTCCCCAGACTATTCACGGCGAACCCCACATCTCCAGCCATGTTGGCCGGAACCGCTGAACCCCTACTTAACAAGTAAGATGCCATATTTGCCAACAGGTTTGTAACGGCACAAGGGTGCCACCAAGGATTACCTTGGAGAGAACTGCGGGAGGGGTAACTGGTTACCCTCTCTGTGACAGGCAGGTGACGAAGTTCCTGTATTCCTGTTAAGTTGCGGACTATATGGTTCGCGAGATATCAGCCGGAGGGGTGGTCGTGCGCTACAAAGACGGTGCCTGGTGGATGGCCGCCATCGAGTTGCCGGTCGGGTCCGGAGTGCCGGCCGATCCGGGAAGCGAGCCGTTCGGGCGAAAACCAAGGCTGTTTTGTGTCTGCCAAAGGGATTGGTCGATCCGGGCGAGAAGGCCCTCGAGGCCGCTTTGCGGGAAGTCCGCGAAGAGACCGGAATCACCGCTGCGCCGATCACGAAACTTGCCGACATCAAATATGTGTACGTGCGGTCGTGGGGCGATGGCGAGCGTGTATTCAAGATTGTCAGCTTCTACCTGCTTCGCTATGAGTCGGGACGGATCGATAATCTTTCGGAGGACATGCGCGTGGAGGTGGCGCGCGCCAGTTGGGTCCCACTCGAAGAAGCGGCGAAATTGCTCGCCTATCGTGGCGAAAAGCAAATGGCGCGCAAGGCCCTCGAATACGTCAAAGCCCACCCCGAACTGAAAGAGCAAAGTAGATAATTGGCCCCCAAAGCGATTACCATGGCGAGTTCGTCGGTCTGAGTTCGCCGATCCATCATGATCGAAGACGAATTTCGACTTCGATCCTTATTGCAGCCTTACAAATTAGCCTTGTGCAGTAACGATTGAAACTCCTCATCACCCTCTTTTATCCGAGGCCCATTCATGAAGCGGATCAGTAAAGTAGCGATACTCGGCGCCGGGACCATGGGCGCGCGGATCGCAGCGCATTTTGCCAATGCTGGTATCCCCAGCCATCTGCTGGATATCGTTCCCCCCGATGCGGACGCTGCGTCGCGAAACAAGATCGCGGCTGCCGGGCTCGATGCCGCCAAGAAGTCCAAACCGGCCGCGTTTATGGATCCATCCTTGGCCCGCCTGGTAACGGTGGGCAACTTCGAGGACGATCTCAAGAAGCTGGCCGACGTCGATTGGATCATCGAAGCGGTCGTCGAAAACCTCGAGATCAAGCGGACGCTGCTACGCAAGGTAGAAGCCACCCGCAAACCGGGAACAATCGTCACGACCAATACCAGCGGGTTGCCGGTGGGCAAGATTGCCGAGGGATTCTCTGACGATTTCCGCCGGGCCTGGTTCGGCACGCATTTTTTCAATCCGCCACGCTACATGCGCCTGCTGGAAATGATTCCGACCCCGGAGGCTGATCGCACTGCAATCGACGCCATCGCCCTCTTTTGCGATGTACGACTCGGCAAGGGCGTCGTCATGGCGAAAGATACGCCCAACTTTATCGGCAATCGCATTGGAACGTTTTCGGTGCTGAACGTGATGCGGCTTATGCAGGAAATGGGACTGACCATCGAAGAAGTGGACGCGTTGACCGGACAGGCCGTGGGATGGCCGAAGACGGCGACCTTCCGCACCATTGATCTGGTAGGGCTCGACATCCTCGGTCATGTCGTCAGCAACATGACGACGAATGTTCACGACGAACGCAGCGATCTTCGCCTGCCCGACTTTTTCACCCAGATGCTGCAGAAGAAATGGCTTGGCGATAAAACCAAGGGCGGCTTTTATAAGAAAACACGGGGCGGCGAAGGAAAAGAGGATGAGCGCTTCGCGATCGACTGGAAGACGCTCGAATATCACCCGCAGCAGCGGCCGAAATTTCCCGCCCTCGACATGGCCAAAAACATTGAGGACACCGGGACGCGGCTGCGCACGCTCCTGGGCATCGACGGCGCCGCTCCGCAAAAAGCCGATAAGGCTGGGGCATTTTTGTGGGCTGCACTCTCCGATCTATGGACCTACTGCGCGAACCGCGTACCGGAAATTTCCGACTCGGTCGTGGAAATCGATCGGGCCATGCGCCTCGGCTTCAATTGGGAGCTCGGACCATTCGAACTTTGGGACGCCGCTGGCGTCGAAGCCACCATGGCCCGCATGAAAAAAGAAGGCAAGCCGGTGGCAGCGAATGCGGAGAAGTTATTGGCTTCCGGGCAGAAGGCATGGTACGGAGACGACTCCAAAGCGCCGTCCGGCCGAAAGTACTGGAACATCGACAAAGCGGTCTGGGAGCCGGTGCAGGTCCCGGCGGGAGTTTGGTCGGTTACCGTTGCGAAAAAATCGAATGCCGTAGTGAAGAAGAATTCGGGAGCATCGTTGGTAGATCTGGGCGACGGCGTCGCCTGCCTGGAATTCCACAGCAAGATGAATTCGCTGGGCACTGACATTGTCAGCCTGATCACACAATCGCTCAAGCCAGGAGGCCCGGGCGACGGCTTCGATGCCTTCGTCATCACGA
>CAVXVD010000100.1:0-286522 GCA_963765015.1 uncultured Acidobacteriota bacterium
CGTTTCAGCGGTGTTGCCAGTTTCGGTGAAGATGGCGATGGCGCCCATGGGCAAGTCTTCGGCGGCGTGCGCAATGGCCTCGCAAATGGTTTCGGCGACGGACAAGGCGCGACGCTCGCGACGGCGGCGGACCTGGCCGAGATCCTGCATGTTGGATTCGGCTTCGACCACAATGCGCGACATGATGGAGACCGACTCGCGGGGATATTGTCCGCTGGCGGTTTCGGCGGAGAGCATAACGGCATCACTGCCGTCGAAGATGGCATTGGCGACGTCGCTGGCCTCGGCGCGCGTGGGACGCGGATTCTCGATCATCGATTCCAGCATTTGGGTCGCAGTGATGACCGGCTTGCGGCAGATGGCGGCGCGGCGGATCACATGCTTCTGAATGACCGGAACCTTTTCCGGAGCCATCTCGACGCCGAGATCGCCACGGGCGACCATGACTCCGTCGGCGGCGTCGAGGATTTCTTCCAGGTGATCGATGGCTTGCGGCTTTTCCAATTTCGCGATCACGGGAACGTCGCTGGGGTGGCTGGCGATGATCTTCTTGACTGCGGTGACGTCGGCGGCGGTGCGGACGAAAGAAAGGGCAACAACGTCCACTCCATGTTTGAGGCCGAATTCCAGATCTTTTCGGTCCTTTTCCGTCAGCGCGGGGATCGAGAGGGCGATGCCGGGAAGGTTGATGCCTTTGTGCTCGCCGAGCATGCCGCCGTTGATGACATCACAGAGGACGTCTTTTCCTCGAACGGAGCGCACCTGCAATTCGATCAGTCCGTCACTGAGCAGGATGCGGGCGCCGGACCGAAGTTCGCGGGCGAGATCGGGAAAGGTGGTGGAGATGCGGGTGGCGTTTCCGGGAATCTCCTGCGGGGTAATGGTCACGATCGAGCCGGTTTTCAGCAGGACAGGCTTGCGTTGTTCGAGCAGGCCGGTACGGATTTTGGGGCCCTGGAGATCCTGCAGGATGCAGACGGTGCGGCCTTCGCGCTCGGCGGCGCGGCGCAGGCGGAGAATATTGTGAGCGTGATCTTCGTGAGTTCCGTGGGAGAAGTTGAGGCGGGCGATATCCATGCCAAGGCGGAGCAACTCGCGCATCATGGCTTCGTTGTTGCAGGCCGGGCCGATGGTGCAGATGATCTTGGCGCGGCGGGGTGAAAAAGGTGCGGAGTCACCGGTGCCGGGGTCTGGTTGATTCGCCTTCAATTGTTCTCCTGTTAGAACCCAACTGCTGGTGGGATAGGAACTCTATTCTAAACTGCGAATGATGCGGTGATGGGTGAGTGCAGCGGTTCGTGTTTTGACATTCCGGGCGCGGAATCCCTTATCCCCGGCAGCATTCTGCCGGGAGGGATGCTTCGACTGCGAACGAGTTCGCATTCGCGACCTCGTTCTATGCTCAGCATGACAGACTCCCCATTTACTGTTTACGACGATTACGCTTTGGCGTTGTTGATCGCCGTCAATTCTTTGCCCAGCATGGCGCGGGGGAACAGCAGCGCATTGAACTCGGCGCCTACCAGCACGACCAGGGAGATCAGGTACATCCAGACGAGCAGAGCCATGACCGCGCCAAGCGATCCATAAATGGTGTTGAAGTCGCTCATGTGCTGCAGGTAGGCGCGGAATCCGATGGTGACCGAGAACCACAAACCGGTGGCGAGAGTGGCGCCGGGAATCACGCTGTGCCACGGCTGCGTTCGGGGAACCGCATTGTGATAGATGAGGGCGATCACGGAGATGCTGGTCAGCGTGGCAATGACCCAGCGGATTCCTCCCCATAACAGGAGGACATAGGGACTGAAGTCGGGATCGAGGTAGGGGACGAGCCGAGTTTCAAACTTGCTGCCCACAGCGACGAGGATGGTGGAAAACGTCATGGGGATCAGCGCGAACACGACCAACAAGAAGGCGATGAGGCGCTCCTGGACGAGGCCCCAGGTCTTGGGCAGTTCGTAACAGCGGCGGAAGCCGTCCATCCAGGAAATCATGACGCCGGAAGCCGTCCACAGCGTGACGAGGGAGGTGGTCGTGAGGACGCCGACAGGATGCTTGGCGGCGCCCTTCAGAAAATCCAGGGCCGTGTTACCGCCCGCCGGAAGAATGCTGCCAAGCGCGTAGGAGACTTCGCGCAGGTAGGGAGCGCCTTTGCGAAAGCTTGCGAGGGCCGATCCGATGATGAGCAACACCGGAAAAAAAGTGAAGATGGAAGAATAGGCCGCGGCTTTGGCGGTGGCGAAGGCATCGTGGGCGAAGGCGCGCCAGAAGGCCAGCCGTAGGAGGCGAAGGAAGCGTAGCATGCTCTGCCCTAGCTTAGGGCCGGGAGGTACTACACGCAAAGAGGGAAGTGCAGCAGGTTCCTCAATACGCAATCGCTGGGGGCTAGCGTGCATTGAAAGTTAGATGACGTTGGAAGCGGCTTCGGGGGCGAAGAAAACCGCCCCCGAAGCTTCCCTTTGTCTTGACTACTCGGCCGCGGGAAGTTCCGCGGTGAGCTCGTCGGTTTCGCCCTCGTGGCGCATCATTTCGAGAGCGCGCTCGGCTTCTTCGTACGCCGCCGAGACTTCCGCCTGTACCTTGGCGGCAGCCTCTTCCATTTCTGGCGAGAGGCGCACGTTGCGGTAGTACTCCATGCCGGTTCCGGCAGGGATGAGGCGTCCGACGATGACGTTCTCTTTCAGGCCGCGCAGGTGATCGACCTTGCCGTTGATGCTGGCTTCGGTGAGCACGCGCGTGGTCTCCTGGAACGACGCCGCTGAGATGAACGAGTCGGTGGAGAGCGAAGCTTTCGTGATACCGAGGAGCAGCGGACGTCCGGTAGCCGGCTTGCCGCCCTCCTTGATCACGCGCTCGTTCTCTTCGCGGAAGGCGAACTTGTCGGTCTGCTCTTCGAGCAGGAACCGGGTGTCGCCCACGTCTTCGACCTTCACCCAGCGCATCATCTGCCGGACAATCACTTCAATGTGCTTGTCGGAGATGTTGACGCCCTGGAGCCGGTAGACTTCCTGGATTTCGTTCACCAGGTAAGCCTGCAGCTCTTTTTCGCCGAGGACGGCCAGGATGTCGTGCGGGTTGAGCGGGCCGTCCATCAAAGGTTCGCCAGCTTTCACGCGCTCGCCTTCCTGCACGTTGATGTGAACGCCGCGCGGAACCGAGTATTCCTTTTCGGTGCCGTTATCGGCGACCACGTAGATTTTGCGCTGGCCCTTCGAAACCTCGCCGAACTTGACCGTGCCATCGATTTCGCTGATGACCGCGGTTTCATGCGGCTTGCGGGCTTCGAACAGCTCGACCACGCGCGGCAGACCACCGGTGATGTCTTTCGTCTTGGTGGTTTCGCGCGGGATCTTTGCCAACACATCGCCCGGCGTAACGGCGTCGCCATCCTGAATCATCAAGTGAGCGCGGGATGGCATGAGATAACGCTTGCTGGTCTTGCCTCCTTTGATCACGATCGCGGGCTGGCGCTTCTCGTCGGGAGAATCGCCGACCACGTGACGCGACAGTCCGGTAACTTCGTCGACCTCTTCATGTAAAGTCACGCCTTCCTGCAAGTCCTTGAACTGCACGGTGCCGCCGATTTCAGTCAGGATGGCGAAGGTGTAAGGATCCCACTCGACCATAACCTGGCCGAGCTGGACCGGATCGCCATCGTTAACCAGCAGCTTGGCGCCGTACACGACCGAGTAGCGCTCGCGTTCGCGGTTCTTGTCGTCGACCACTGCGATTGAACCTTGACGGTTCATGACGACCAGGTTTCCCGACTTCGCCTTGACGGTCTGCAGTCCGATGAAGCGCACGTTGCCGTTGTTCTTGGCATCGAGACGCGACTGCTCGGAAACTCGCGATGCGGTTCCACCGATGTGGAAGGTACGCATGGTGAGCTGGGTTCCGGGCTCGCCGATGGACTGCGCCGCGATGACGCCGGTGGCTTCGCCGAGTTCGACGAGGCGTCCGGAAGCCAGGTTGCGGCCGTAGCACATGACGCAGACACCGCGTTTCGATTCGCAGGTCAGCACGGAGCGAATTTTCACGCGCTCGATGCCGGCAGCCTGAATCGCTCCCGCGAGGTCTTCAGTGATTTCCTGGTTGATGTCGACGATGACGTTGCCGTCATAGTCCTTGATCTTCTCGAGCGAAACGCGGCCCACAATGCGGTCGCGCAACGGTTCGATGATCTCGCCGGCTTCCACGATACCCTGCACGTAGATGCCGTCGACGGTTCCGCAATCGTACTCGCTGATGATGACGTCTTGCGCCACGTCGACCAGGCGGCGAGTCAGGTAGCCGGAATCGGCCGTCTTGAGCGCCGTGTCGGCCAATCCCTTACGGGCGCCGTGGGTCGAGACGAAGTATTCGAGCACCGTCAGTCCCTCGCGGAAGTTGGCGGTAATCGGAGACTCGATGATTTCGCCCGACGGCTTGGCCATCAATCCACGCATGCCGGACAGCTGGCGGATCTGCTGTTTCGATCCTCGAGCGCCGGAGTCGGCCATGACGTAAATCGGGTTCATCTCGCCTTCTTTGTCGCGGCGCTGCATTTCACCGAACATCTCGTCGGCCACTTTTTCGGTAATTCCCGACCAGATTTCGATGACCTTGTTGTAGCGTTCGCCGTTGGTGATGGCGCCGTCCAGATATTGCTGCTGGACATTGACCACCTGCTTCTCGGCGTCTCTTACCAAGGTTTTCTTGCTGTCAGGGATGACCATGTCGTCAATGCCGATCGACAGTCCAGCGCGGGTGGCGAACTTGAAGCCCAGCGTCTTGACTTCATCGAGCATCTTGACCGTGACTTCGAGGCCGAAGCGCAGGTAGCCGTAGTTGACCAGCGCGCCGATGCCTTTTTTCTTAAGCAGGCCGTTGATGAAGGGCATGCCCTCGGGCAGTTGGTCGTTGAGAATGGCGCGGCCGACCGTCGTGTTGACGAAGGCTCGCTCGATCTGTACCGGCTCAGTGTGAATGATGTCCTGATCGTCGTACGCGGTGGTCAGGTCGATCAACTCACCCGAGTAGCGGAGGCGGATCGGGCTGAGCGTTTCGACTTCCCCGGCATCGAGCGCCATCAGAACTTCTTCAATGTTAGCGAAAGCGCGGCCTTCACCCTTCGCGCCCGGCTTGGCTTTCGTCAGGTAATAGAGACCGAGAACCATGTCCTGCGTGGGCACGGTGATCGGATGACCCGAAGCGGGCGAAAGAATGTTGTGCGACGCCAGCATCAAGACGCTGGCTTCGACCTGGGCTTCTGGAGACAGCGGAATGTGCACCGCCATCTGGTCGCCGTCGAAATCGGCGTTGAACGCCGTGCAGACCAGCGGATGAATCTTGATGGCCTTGCCTTCGACCAGCACCGGTTCGAACGCCTGAATGCCGAGGCGGTGAAGGGTAGGAGCTCGGTTCAGCAGGACGGGATGATCCTTAATGACTTCTTCCAGGATGTCCCACACGATCGGTTCCTGCTGCTCGACCATCTCTTTCGCTTGCTTGATGGTGGTGACGTTGCCGGTCTGCTCGAGGCGGTGATAGATGAACGGCTTGAACAGTTCGAGCGCCATCTTCTTGGGCAGGCCGCACTGGTGCAGCTTGAGCTCGGGACCGACGACGATGACGGAACGCCCGGAGTAGTCGACGCGCTTGCCGAGCAGGTTCTGGCGGAAACGGCCTTGCTTGCCTTTGAGCGTGTCGGAGAGCGACTTCAGCGGGCGATTGTTGGCGCCACGCAGCACGCGGCCACGGCGTCCGTTATCGAACAGGGCGTCGACGGCTTCCTGCAACATGCGCTTTTCGTTGCGCACGATGACTTCCGGAGCGTGCAGATCCATCAGCTTCTTCAACCGGTTGTTGCGGTTGATGACGCGGCGATAAAGATCGTTCAAGTCCGACGTGGCAAAGCGGCCGCCATCGAGTGGAACGAGGGGGCGAAGCTCCGGTGGAATGACGGGGATGACGTCGAGGATCATCCAGTGCGGCTTGTTGCCGGACTTGCGGAAGGCCTCAACGACTTTCAGACGCTTGGCGTACTTGAGCCGCTTCTGCAGCGAGCTCTCGTTCTTCATCTTCTCGCGCAGTTCGACGGACAGGCCGTCGGTGTCGACGCGCTTGAGCAATTCTTTGATCGCTTCGGCGCCCATCATGGCCTTGAAACCGGCGGGGCGGTATTGCTGGTCGAGCTCGCGGAACTTGGCTTCGTCTTTGATTACTTCGCGCTCTTTGACCGGAGCGTCGCCAGGTTCGACGACGACGTAGGCCTCGAAGTAAAGGACGGATTCGAGATCACGCAGCGAGATGTCGAGCAGGTGCCCGATGCGGCTGGGCAGTCCCTTGAAGAACCACACGTGCGAGCAGGGCGAGGCCAGCTCGATGTGGCCGAGGCGCTCGCGGCGGACTTTCGAGAGCGTGACTTCGACGCCGCATTTGTCGCAGATCACGCCGCGGTGCTTCATGCGCTTGTACTTGCCGCAGAGGCACTCCCAGTCGGTGACCGGTCCAAAGATGCGGGCGCAGAACAGTCCATCGCGCTCGGGCTTGAAGGTACGGTAGTTGATGGTCTCGGGCTTGGTCACCTCGCCGTGCGACCAGCTCCGGATTTTCTCCGGAGAGGCCAGGCTGATACGGATGGCGTCAAAGTCCGCGATCACATTTGCCATTTCGAATGGGCTCGAACGAAACAAGGGGATCCTCCGCTTCCTGCTCTCGACCAGTACCGGGTAGCGAGTACCTAGTACCGCGTTTTGTGTCCCGTTCGATTCGAGAGCTTTGCATCGACGGAACTTTTCTTTTCAAACTTAGAATCTGCTTGAGTCTGCGGGAGCCGAACAAACTTTCTCGGTACTCGGCTCCCGGGACTCGAGTACTGCCTTCAGTCGGCTGCTGCGCTGGCGGTCGGCTTTTTCTCGGACGCCTTGATCAACTCGACGTCGAGACAGAGCGACTGCAATTCGCGGATCAGCACGTTGAACGATTCGGGTACGCCGGGCTCCATGGCGGCTTCGCCCTTGACGATGGCCTCGTAAATCTTGGTACGGCCGTAAACGTCGTCGGACTTCGCCGTCAAAAGCTCCTGCAGAATGAAGGCTGCACCGTAAGCTTCGAGCGCCCAGACTTCCATTTCTCCGAAGCGCTGTCCGCCGAACTGCGCCTTTCCGCCCAGTGGTTGCTGGGTGATGAGCGAGTACGGCCCGATGGAGCGAGCGTGAATCTTGTCGTCCACCAGGTGCGACAGCTTCAGCATGTAGATGTAGCCCACGGTGACCGGCTGTTCGAACTTGTCTCCGGTCATGCCATCGTGGAGCGTCGTCTTGCCCGAGGTCGGCAGACCGGCGTGTTCGAGCAACGCCTTGATCTCGCCTTCCTTGGCGCCATCGAATACCGGCGATCCCATGAACACGCCCTTGGCCAGGGTTGGCGCCACGGATTCCAGCTCCTCGTCGGTCATGTCCGAAATGATGTCGGACAACTGCGAGTCTTTGAACAACACTTTCAACTCGCGGCGGATGGCTTCGGTGCGCGTGTTCTCCTTGAGCAGGTTGGTGATCTTCTCGCCGAGGACAAAACCCGCCCATCCGAGGTGGGTTTCGAGAATCTGGCCCACGTTCATACGGGAAGGCACGCCGAGCGGGTTGAGGACGATCTCGACCGGCGTTCCGTCTTCGAGGTACGGCATATCCTCTTCCGGCAGAATGCGCGCGATGACGCCCTTGTTGCCGTGACGGCCGGCCATCTTGTCCCCGACACTCAGCTTGCGCTTCATGGCGATGTAGACCTTGACCAGCTTGATCACGCCCGGCGGCAGCTCGTCGCCCTTGGTGAGTTTTTCTTTCTTCTCGTTGACGATCTTTTTCAGCACGTCGATCTGGCGAGAGGTCATTTCTTCGATCTCGTCGATCTGCTCGTTGACGCGCGGATCCTTATCCGCGTACTTGATGCGCTTCAGGTTCCGGGTCGAGATGCGTTCGATCTCGTCGCGGTTGAGGACGTTGCCCTTGACCAGCAGGCGCTTGTTGGTGCGTTCGTCGTGCAGGTCGGCCTGGACTTCCTTGCCGCCCAGGATGTTGTCCAAACGCTTCAAGCGCTCGTCGGTCAGAATTCGGATTTCGTCCGAAAGGTTCTTTTCCAACTTCGCGATCTGCGTGGCTTCGATGGCCTTGGCGCGCTCGTCCTTTTCCTGGCCCTTGCGCGAGAAGATCTTCACATCGACGATGACACCCTCAATGCCCGGCGGGCAGTAGAGGGAAGCGTCGCGCACGTCGCCGGCCTTTTCGCCGAAGATCGCGCGAAGCAGCTTCTCTTCCGGCGTGAGCTGGGTCTCGCCCTTCGGCGTAACTTTGCCCACGAGGATGTCGCCCTGCTTGATCGAGGCGCCGATACGGATCACGCCTGCTTCATCCAGATTGCGCAGCATGGACTCGCTGACGTTTGGAATATCGCGCGTGACTTCTTCCGGACCGAGCTTGGTGTCGCGGGCTTCGATCTCGTACTCCTCGATGTGCAGCGAGGTGTAGTAGTCCTCTTTCACCATTTTCTCGGAGACCAGGATGGCGTCTTCGAAGTTGTAACCGCGCCACGGCATGAAAGCGACCAGGACGTTTCGTCCCAGAGCCAACTCGCCGTGATCGGTGCAAGGACCGTCAGCGATGATCTCGCCCTTGAGCACGCGCTGTCCCTTACGCACCACCGGCTTCTGATTGATGCAGGTGTTCTGGTTCGAGCGCTTGAACTTGGTGAGCTGGTAGATGTCACTGCCAACTTCACGCGACAGCTGCGTGGGATGATGCTCGCCTTCGACGCGGACGATGATGCGTTCGGAGTCGACCGAGTCGATGATGCCATTGCGGCGGGCCAGCACCACGGCACCCGAGTCGCGGGCCGTAACGCCTTCCATTCCGGTACCGACGATCGGGGCTTGCGCCCGGAGCAGCGGCACGGACTGGCGTTGCATGTTCGCGCCCATCAGGGCACGGTTCGCGTCGTCGTGCTCAAGGAACGGCACGAGCGAGGCGGCTACGGAAACGAGCTGCTTCGGGCTGACGTCGACGTAGTCGACTTCGTCTCGGCTCACCAGCACGAAGTTGCCGGCCTTGCGGGCGTTGACGAGTTCGGCAACGATCTTGCCTTTGTCGTCGAGCTCCACGTTGGCCTGTGCGATGGTGTGACGATCTTCTTCCCAAGCCGACAAATAGAAGGAGAAAGGCTCAATCGTCGCCGGCTTCTTCTTCTTCTCTTTCAGGTCGTGGTTGATCTTCTCGATCTCATGCTTCTCCATGTGATCGCCGACCTTATAGTCGCTGTCGCCCACGTTGACGACGGTGACGTAGTCGATGACGCGTCCACCCTTGATCTTGCGGTAGGGCGACTCGATGAAGCCGTAGTCGTTGATGCGGGCATAGCAGCTCAACGACGAGATCAGGCCGATGTTCGGGCCTTCCGGCGTTTCAATCGGGCAGATACGGCCGTAGTGCGTGGGGTGAACGTCGCGGACTTCGAATCCGGCGCGTTCGCGTGACAGACCACCCGGCCCAAGGGCCGAGAGACGCCGCTTGTGCGTGATCTCGGAGAGCGGATTGGTCTGATCCATGAATTGCGAGAGCTGCGACGATCCGAAGAATTCGCGGATCGCAGCCATCACCGGCTTGGCGTTGACCAGGTCGTGCGGCATGGCCGTCGACATTTCCTGGTAGACGGACATTTTTTCTTTGATGGCGCGTTCCATACGGACCAGGCCGATGCGGAACTGGTTCTCCATCAACTCGCCGACCGCGCGGACGCGGCGGTTGCCGAGGTGATCGATGTCATCAACGGCGCCAATGCTCTTGCGGAGCTTGAGCAGGTACGCGATGGTGGCGTAGAAGTCATCCGGATCGAGCGTGCGCTTGTCGAGCGAGGTCGCTTCCTGGTTCTCGAACAGCTTGATGTTGAACTTCAACCGGCCTACGCGCGAGAAGTCATACTTCCGCGGGTCAAAGAACATGCCGTGGAACAGCGCAGTGGCCGTGTCGAGCGTCGGCGGATCGCCGGGACGCAGCTTGCGGTAGATCTCGATCAAGGCCTCCTGCGGAGTCTTGATCGCGTCGCGCTTCAGCGTCTGGCTGATGACCGTGCCTACATCGTCGCGCTCCGGGAAGAACAAGCTCATTTCCACGACGCCGGAGTCGAGAATCTTCGAAACCTTGTCGGCCGTCAGCTCGGAGTTGGCTTCGAGCATAACTTCGCCGGTGGTGGTGTCGACGATATCGCCGGCGGTCCACGCACCTTCGAGGTCGGTGATGTCGACTTCGATTTCGGTAATCTTCGCCTTCTGAATTTCCTTGAGGATCTGGGCGTTGATCTTGCGGCCGGAGTGCGCGATTTCATCTCCGGACTTGTTCTTGATCGAGTGGGCGAGCTTCATGCCCAGCAGGTTGGTCGGCTTTTCGCTGGTTGGATCGAGCGTCCAGTACAGCTTCTTGTCGCGGACGGCGAGGCGGTCGACGGTGTAGAACGATTTCAGAATGTCTTCACCGGTGCGCAGGCCGAGAGCGCGAAGGAAGATCGTGCCCAGGAACTTGCGCTTGCGGTCAATGCGGACATAAAGCACGTTCTTCTGGTCGTATTCGAATTCCACCCATGAGCCGCGGTAGGGAATGATCTTTCCCAGGAAGTAGGTGCGGTTGTTGGCGGTCTCGAAGAAGACGCCGGGCGAACGGTGCAACTGGCTGACAATGACGCGCTCGGTGCCGTTGATGATGAACGTGCCGTTCTGCGTCATCAGTGGAACGTCGCCGAAGAAGACTTCCTGCTCTTTAATGTCTCGGATCGAGCGGTTGCCGGTCTCCGCGTCCTTATCGAAAATCGTCAGACGCATGGTGACTTTGAGGGGAGCGGAATAGGTCATGCCACGCTCTTCGCACTCCGCCACGTCGTACTTCAACTGCAATCCGACCGGGTCGCCGCACTTGTTACAAAAGTCAGGGGTATTGGCGTTGTAGGTTCCGCACTTGCTGCACAGAACTTCGCCGGGATGGAAAGGATCGGTAATAACGGTGTTTCCGCAGTTTTTGCAGGTGGTGCGGAGGTGATGCAGCCCTTTGAGGTGGCCGCACTTGCACTCCCAGTTACCAATGGCGTAATCCACAAACTCAAGTTGTGATACGTTGCGGAAGTCGGTGATCGGGAACACGGACTGAAACACCGCCTGCAAGCCGCCGTCTTCGCGCTCGCTGGGGAGTTTGTCCATCTGGAGGAAGCGGTCATAAGAGCGCTTCTGAACCTCGATCAGGTTCGGGATCTGGATAGTGGCCGGGATTTTGGAAAAATCAAAGCGTTTACGGAAGGCGTTTTTCATCGTTATGAAACTCCCAATCTCACGCGCGGCCGAAGGTCGCGCTCAAACCGCGGAATGTAGGGCGCTTATCGCGCCGCGGGAACTACCAGGTGCAGAGCCGGAACGACTTGGAACTTAAAAGACGACGGGGCGCCCGCAGGGACAGTGGTTCCCGCAGACGCCAACCGAGGCGTTTAGCCAATCTAAATTTGAACTCTTTCGCGCCAGTTATTCGGCCTGTTTCCGCCCCGCCTGCCCGCGGAGCAGCATGCCTAAACTTCTCACGAGCTTCGCTCGCGCTTGAGTGATGCCCTGGGAAGCGACGTTATGTAGATGCTAACATCGCCGCCCAGGACTCACAAGTAGGAACGTGCAAGATAATCGATTTTGCACGGGTTTTGTGGAGCGGGCACTCCTGCCCGCCAGCCTTTTGCACGGTACCGGCAGGCGGGCAGGAGTGCCCGCCCCACAAGAACCCTTACTTTACTTCGACCACGGCACCGGCATCGGTGAACTTCTTCTTGATGGTCTCGGCTTCTTCCTTGGAAACGCCCTCTTTTACGTTCTTGGGGGCTCCGTCGACCAGTTCCTTGGCTTCTTTCAAGCCCAGGCTGGTGACTTCGCGGACGGCCTTGATCACGTTGATCTTGTTGGCGCCGACCTCTTTGAGGACGACGGTGAATTCGGTCTTCTCTTCGGCCGGAGCCGCTGCCGCCGCACCCGCGCCGCCGCCCGCAACCATCACGGGAGCCGCCGCCGCTGCCGACACGCCCAGACGCGCTTCCAGCTTCTTGACCAGCTCTGCCGCTTCCAGCAGGGACAGGCCTACGATTGATTCTTCGATCTGTGCTAAATCCGCCATATTGATTCTCCGTTATTTAGTCTCTTTTTTTCGCCGCCCGCAAGCCACGGTTTCCAGTGCGTCAGGCCCGATTTCCCAGCGCCAGACAACGCCTGGAAACGAACCGCGCAACCCCTGACTTGCGAACAGCCAAACTTTTTTCGATGTGGCGCGGGCACTCTTGCCCGCGAACTCTCACCACCCGGTGAAAACCAGCGGGCAGGAGTGCCCGCTCCACACAAATCTCTTATGCTTCCTTGAACTTCTTTTGCTGGACCGCCTGATCGATCACCACCGCCAGATTGCGCGGCGTGGCATTGATCGCAGTTGCCAGACGCTGGGCCGGAGCGTTCAGAAGGAACAGGAGCTTGGAATACAGCTCTTCCTTCGACGGCATCGTGGCCAAGGCTTCGATCTCTTTAATGTTGATGACCTTGCCTTCGACCACGCCGATCTTGAAGGTGAACTCCGGCGTGTCCTTGGCGTACTTGGTCAGGGCCTTGGCCATCGCGACTGGATCGCCGGTGGTATAGGCGATGGAGGTAACGCCGGCCAGATCCTTCAGGGCGCCTTCGACCTTCGTGCCCTTGGCAGCGCGTTCGGCCAGGGTGTTCTTGACAACCTGGTACTTGGCTCCCGCGCCGCGCAGAACCTTGCGCAGTTCGTAGTCCTGGGCCACAGTCATCTTGGTGTAGGTCGCGACGACTACGTTCGAAACGTTCTGCAGGTCCTTGCTTAGCTTCTCGACCTGCTCTGATTTTCTTGCTTTGGTAACCGCCATTGTTCCATTCCTCGAATCTTGTCAGTCTTCGATCTCTTGAAGCGCCGCTTCGCGACGCTGGACGGGCGAGAGCGCCCGTCCCACACAACCAAACCTTAGGCCTTCGCTGCCGTCTCGATCGGAGTCACATCCAGAGAAATCCCGGGACCCATCGTCGAACTCAGGTAGCAGCCCTTGATGTACTTGCCCTTGGCGACCGACGGCTTAGCCTTGATCACGCTGGTGATCAGCACCGTGGCGTTCTCGATCAACTTGTCGGGCGTGAACGAAATCTTGCCGACCGGGCAGTGCACGAGAGCGGTTTTGTCGGTGCGGAACTCGACTTTGCCGGCCTTCACTTCCTGGACCGCCTTGCCTACGTCAAAAGTCACAGTGCCGGTCTTCGGATTGGGCATCAGTCCCTTGGGACCGAGAACCTTGCCGAGACGTCCGACGGATTTCATCACGTCGGGAGTGGCGATGAGGGCATCGAAGTCTGTCCAATTCTCTTTGGTGATCTTCTCGACCATTTCTTCGCCGCCGGCGAAATCGGCTCCAGCCGCTTCGGCTTCCTTAATCTTGTCGCCGGTCGCGATGACCAGCACTTTTTTCGACTTGCCCAGACCGTGCGGCAGAACGACGGTGCCACGGACCATCTGGTCGGCGTGCTTGGGGTCAACTCCCAGGCGCAGCGTGACCTCAACGGTCTCGTCAAACTTCGCGTATTTCACTTTCTGCAGGAGAGGAACTGCGTCCTGCAGAATATAGGGGCGCTGCTCAACCGCGGCGTGCGCCTTGGTGATGTTCTTTCCTTCTTTTTTCTTCATTACTGCTCCTTAGTCTCCCACCGCTCATCGTTGAATCGAAGAGCCGTGGTGTTGTTGACTACAAACTCTTGATGTGGCGCGGGCACTCTTGCCCGCGAAATCTAACCACATTCGATCAGATCGCGGCGAAAACCATGCTCGCTGCGCTTGCTGGACGGGCGAAGGTGCCCGTCCCTACACAATCCCGAACCTAGCCAACTACTTCAATTCCCATCGACCTTGCGGTGCCGCGAATGCTCTTGATTGCAGTGTCGACCGAGGCCGCGTTCAGGTCGGGCATTTTCTGCCTGGCGATTTCTTCCACCTGCTTGGCGGTGACCTTGCCGACCTTGTCTTTGTTCGGCGTGCCCGATCCCTTGGCGATGCCGGCGGCGCGCTTCAGCAGGATCGATGCCGGAGGCGTCTTGGTGATGAAGGTGAACGAGCGGTCGTTGTATACGGAAACGACGACCGGGATGATCAGCCCCTCCATCTCTTTCTGGTTGGTTCTGGCGTTGAACTGCTTGCAGAACTCCATGATGTTGATCTGGGCCTGACCGAGCGCCGGACCCACTGGAGGCGCCGGAGTCGCCTTGCCGGCGGCAATCTGCAGCTTGACGTAACCTGTAACTTTCTTTGCCATGATCTCTCTTCCGTCGGCAGCGTGAGTCTAGGATTTTCGGCTCAACCTTCTGCGGACTTTTTGTTCCGGGACTAAAGCCCCTTCCGTTGTTGCCCTTTACGCGGCGCTAAAGCGCCGCTCTTCCACGGTACTTCTTTCGTCAGTGCCTCTTTTGTCAGTGCTTCCCACCCTCAACTACGCGACCTTCTCTACCTGGTTGAACTCGAGTTCCACCGGGGTGGAGCGGCCGAAAATTGTGACCATCACCTTCAACGTCTCGCGGTCTTCGTTCACTTCGTCGACAATGCCGGTAAAGCTGGCGAACGGGCCTTCGGTGATGCGGACCGATTCCTGCTTCTCAAACTTGACCTTGAGCTTGGGCTTCTCGCGGCTGTCGGCCACTTTGTAGACAATGTGTTGGACCTCTTCTTCCGAAAGCGGCGTGGGTTGCTGGCCGGTGCCGACGAATCCAGTGACGCGAGGCGTCGACTTGACGACGTGCCAGACGTGATCATCCATGTCCATTTCCACCAGCACGTAGCCGGGATAGAACATGCGCTCGGAGGTGTACTTCTTGCCGCCGCGAACTTCGGTGACCGACTCGGTCGGGATCAGCACTTTGCCGATCTTGTCCTGCAGCCCGAAGGCCGCAACGCGCGACTCGAGCGACTCTTTCACTTTGCGCTCAAAGCCCGAGTAGGAGTGGATGATGTACCACTTCATGTTCGGGTTCTTGGGTGCCTCGGCCGTGGCCGTAGATCCGTCGGCGGGTGGCTGACTGGCTTCGCCGCTGCTCGGGGTTTCGTTTTTTTCTTCGTCCTGCATATGGGGGCTTTTCTCGTTCTGCAAATTTCGTTAGTGCGCCTTGAAGGCGGCAAACAGCGCCGTCACGCCATGCTGAATGACGTAATCGATGATGGCGAAGTAAAGCGCAAAGATGAAGACCGTGATAACGACCACGGTGGTGGTGGCGCGCACTTCTTTGAAACTGGGCGCCGTCACCTTGCGCATTTCCGTGCGCACATCGTTATAGAAAGTCCGGACACGCTCCGGCCAGGACTTCATCCGATCGCCAAAGTTGCCACCGGGTGCTGCAAGTGAATTTGCCATTTTCTTCGTCTCGACTGACATCACTACTCCTGGCCTTGCTCCGTTACCGCTCCAAAAATTCTGGCAGGGGCGGAGGGATTCGAACCCCCAAGTTCGGTTTTGGAGACCGACAGTTTAACCGTTGAGCTTACGCCCCTGTATTTGACCTGAGATCCTTCGCAAAGAACGCTCAGGATGACGCCAGCGGGCTCCCGCTTCGCTCACGCCCGCTAAACAGCGTCACTTCACTTCTTTATGCGGCGTGTGCTTGCGGCAACGGCGGCAGAATTTCTTGAACTCCAGCCGCTCGGTCGTCGTCTTCCGGTTCTTGGTCGTCGAATAATTCCGCTCTTTGCAATCACCGCACTGCAATGTAACGATTTCTCGGGGCATTTCAACCGCTCCTAACCTTTGGGACTCGTTCTACCTTTTCGAACTCACATTTTGCGTGGAGCGGGCACTCTTGCCCGCTTGCCTGCAGTGCCACAAAACCAGCGGGCAGGAGTGCCCGCTCCACACAACCAGCCACACGGCCTTACTGAATGATTTCCGCGATCGTGCCTGCACCCACGGTGTGGCCGCCTTCGCGAATGGCGAAGCGCAAGCCCTTTTCCATGGCCACTGGCGTGATCAGTTCAATTACCAGGCTCACGTTGTCGCCCGGCATCACCATCTCCGTGCCCGCCGGCAACTCCGCCACGCCCGTCACGTCCGTCGTGCGCAGATAAAACTGCGGACGATATCCCTTAAAGAACGGCGTATGACGTCCGCCCTCTTCTTTCGTCAGGATGTAGACCTCCGCCTTGAACTTGGTGTGCGGCGTGATCGATCCACCCTTGGCCAGCACCATGCCGCGCTCCACGTCGTCCTTGCCAATGCCGCGCAGCAGCAAGCCCGCGTTGTCGCCCGCCATGCCTTCGTCCAGTTGCTTCTTGAACATTTCGACGCCCGTCACCACCGTCTTGCGCGTCTCGCGGAAGCCGACGATTTCCACTTCCTCGCCCACCTTCACCTTGCCGCGCTCGATGCGGCCCGTGACTACCGTGCCACGACCGGAGATCGAGAAAATATCTTCGATCGGCATCAGGAACGGCTTGTCCAGTTCGCGCGCCGGTTGCGGCACGCTCTTGTCCACCGCTTCCATCAGCGCGTCAATCTGCTTTTCCCACTTCTCTTCGCCGTTCAAGGCTCCCAGAGCGGACAGACGAACCACCGGCACGTCGTCGCCGGGGAACTTGTAGGTCTTCAGCAGCTCGCGCACTTCGAGTTCCACCAAGTCAAGCAACTCGGGATCATCGACCGCGTCGCACTTATTCAGCGCGACCACGATGTACGGCACACCGACCTGGCGAGCCAACAGCACGTGCTCGCGCGTTTGCGGCATCGGACCGTCCGTCGCCGCCACCACCAGGATCGCGCCATCCATCTGCGCCGCGCCCGTGATCATGTTCTTGATGTAATCCGCGTGACCCGGGCAATCCACGTGCGCGTAGTGCCGGTTCGCCGTCTCGTACTCGACGTGCGCCGTCGCAATCGTGATTCCGCGTGCCTTTTCTTCCGGCGCGTTGTCGATCGAGTCGAACGAACGGAACTTGATGTTCGGATTGTGCTTCGACAAAACCTTGGTGATCGCCGCCGTCAACGTCGTCTTGCCATGATCAATGTGCCCAATCGTCCCGACGTTGCAATGCGGCTTATTCCGATCAAACTTTTCTTTCGCCATTTCCGTCCTCAGGGGCTAAAGCCCCATTTGATGATTGCTCTTAAACTCTTACGGTGCGGCTCAAGCCGCACCCTTTCAAAAAACCAGTCCTTCGCAAACTATGCTCAGGATGATTGCTCGCTCAAGCCCGCAAAACGCGATCAATAATACTGATACAGCTTCTTAAACTTGTGCCGCAGCGCGATGTCGACACCCTCGAGTTTCGAGAGGTAAAGCTCGCGCATCTGCGCCTGGTCCGACAAGGGCAGCGACTGATACAACTGCTGCGCATTCAACCCCGCCTCGGCGAAACCTTCGAGCACCCGCTCGGCAAGGACACCGCCGAAGTCCCGAATGCGAATTCCCTTGCGATCCATCTGCTTCAGGAACCGCTCGGCCTGCTCCGGCAGGAACGCCTGCTCCACCGCCGCTTGCAGCCGGGAGAACTCTTGCGCCTTCTCGATCTTGATATCAGCTTGCTCGAAAGGCACTGTCATCTCCCGGACGAAATCAAAGTTCGTAAACCAAATCTCTGGAGCGGGAGACGGGAATCGAACCCGCGACCAACAGCTTGGAAGGCTGTGACTCTACCACTGAGTTACTCCCCTGCTCAGCTGGCGCGGCTAAAGCCGCGCCCTTCCACAAACCCTCTCCGCCTGCGTGAGATCCTTCGCAAAGAACGCTCAGGATTTCGGCTGTGGGCTCCCGCTTCGCTCACGCCTGCAAATCGCCTCAAATCTGGAGCCGATGACCAGGATTGAACTGGTGACCTCTCCCTTACCAAGGGAGTGCTCTACCAACTGAGCTACATCGGCCCTGAAAACCATCCGTCAGCCCTCGGGCGTCAGGCGTCAGCAAACCCTTACTCCGCGTCCTGGCTCTTGTCCGAATGCAGCACGTCGTTGCGGCGCAATACAGATTTCACTGCCAGCAGCACCAGGATCGCCAGAGTTCCCGCCCGAAACCTCGGGTCGGGAAGTGTGGTCCACGCCAGCGCACCGAGCACTCCGTAACAGACCAGCGCGATGGACAAGCGGCTCACAGAATCAATGGTGCACAGGGAAGGATTCGAACCTTCGTACCTCGCTAGGAGGGACAGATTTACAGTCTGTTGGCTTTAACCACTCACCCACCTGTGCAAACTCTCGGGCGATGCGGCCGATGCGCCCCGTCCGGCAGGACCACTTTTCTCCGGAAGGCGCGCGAAACCCGCAGACAACACGCAGCACAAGTCACACTTCAGTTTCGAAACGACTTTCGCTAAACAGGGAAACCAAGGATTCGCGCTCAAGGCACCGCGAAGATCACTGCACGCCGGAAAAGATCCGAATGGAGTGCGTTGGAAAAACCTGTTGCGCCGCTAACCGAGTCCGCCGCTGCCGCCGGAAAACTGTCTCTCTTCGTTCACTGGAGCTGGCGAAGGGAATCGAACCCCCGACCCTCTGATTACAAATCAGATGCTCTACCGACTGAGCTACGCCAGCAAAATTCGGGGGAAAGACGCGCCTTCGCGCAAACTAATCCCTCTGATCCCTTCCAGATGTCCGGGACAATTAGTTAAGTTATCATAATCGGCGGTTTCGACGCAACCAGCGGATAGCCTTTGAACTCGAGTCGCCCTCAGCCCCTCGGCGTCATTCCGACCGCAGCCGCTTTTCAGGCGGAGGGAGGCATCTCCCGCATCATCAATGCGGGGGGATCCCTCGGCCCGTTGGAGAAAACGCGGGCAGTTCGGGATGACGCTGGGCGATTCTATTGGACCCAAACCCGCCTATGCCGGGATGGGTTTCATGCGCCTCTCTTTTTCTTCAGGAAGCCGCTCGGACCGGATTCGCCGTCGGGATCGTGGCCTCTACGACTGAACCGGCGCTGGATGAGTGGACATTCATTTGTCCACCGAATTCGGCGAGACGTTCTCTCATGCCTGCCAAGCCGATTCCTGGCGCGGCCCCTTCGTAAAACCTGGCAAGGACCTCCTGGGGAATGCCTTTCCCGTCATCGGCAACGGTGAGACATACGTGGCCGTCGAGGCACTTGATCTGAACATCGACCGTACGGGCGCCGGAATGACGATAGACGTTGGTCAGGGTTTCCTGCAGGACCCGAAACAAGGCAATCTCGACGTCTCGCGGCAAGCGCTCGATGGGTTCCGCGATTTCCAGGGCGACTCGAACCTGGCTGCGCTTGCCGTATTCGTCCACATACCAGCGAGCGGCGGATAGAAATCCCAACTCTTCGAGCAAGGGAGGATGCAGAAGGTGGGAAATGGTGCGGACCTCTTGAATGGTGTAATCGGTGAGCTCGATGGTTTCCTTCACGAGCTTCGCAGAATCCACCCGGCTGCCATTCTCGAGCTGGCTGAGGTTGATCTTGAGGCCGGCGAGAAACTGCCCCACGCTATCGTGAAGCTCCCGGGCAATGCGGCGGCGCTCGGAATCCTGGAGCTCCAGAATTCGCGCGCTCATCAGGCGATAGGACTCGGCATTGGCCTGCACTCTCTTTTCCCGATCCTTGGTCCTGCTGACTTCGGTGATGAGAAGCCAGAAGTTGTAGGCCAACATGACGGTCACGACCGCAAACGCCAACGCGAGCATCAAGACATTTCGCTTGAACAAGTAGTTCCAGGCGGTCAAGCGCTCGGTGAGCAACGATTGTTCTTCGTCCTGCATGCTCTGAATGATGCGGTTGATCGGTTTCTCACGATCGCTGATCTGATCCTGGCGACTTTCCTCACGCAGCGAAAGACGCGGCTGGTTGTCGGGAATCGGCGGTTGGGCTTCGATCAGATTTAATTCTTCATTCAGTTGCGGGACCAGCTGATCAATGCGGGCCTGTTGGCTGGGGTTATCGCGAGTCAACTTGCGCAGCAGGTCAACGGATTGGCGCGCGAGTTCGGCCTGGCGTTGCGACCGGGGAATCTGATTCTTGTTTCGTATCAGAAGGTAGCTGGCTTCATCGGATTTAGCCCGCATGAGTTCCAGTTGAAGCTCCTCCAGTTGGGAGTGAACCTGGTAGGTGTGGATCACCGAATCGCGGCGGGCGACGATGCCGCGCTCAGTAAAGTAGGCCACCGCGCCGAGGGCAACGATGGTTACGACCACTAGCACCAGGGACGCAAAGCGAATGGTCCGGGTGGGCGCGGCTTGGAATTTTGGCGCCTCTCCATCTGCAATCCTTACCATTCGACGTTGTCCCTTTCTCCAGTCAGCTCGATGGTTTCAACGAATGCGGCGCCGGCATGGCAAATTCAAGGCCTGCTTCGCGGATTGCCGGAAGCAGGCCGTGGCGGCTCAACTGCTACTTCGTTGATGTTGCCCTTTGATTCTTCACTTCGAGTTCGTTGACGACCTGCTTCACGTTGGGCACTTGCTCGGCAAGTTTCTCAACGGAGGCGCGGCGGGATTGAGAAGAAACATCTCCCTTCAGAGTCACCACGCCGTTATTCACGTCGTAGCTGACGTCCTTTTTCATTCTGTGCTGTACCAGCATGGCGCTGAGATTCTTGTCGATGCCGGAGTCGAGATCCGAATCGACCTTCTTCGCTGTGTCGTCACCATTCGGCCGGACACCGATCTCGTTGGAGACAACCTGGCTCCCTGCGATGGAGCGGGCAATGGATTCGGCGCGACCTTTGTCGTCATCGGTTTGAACTTTGCCGGTGAGATCAACTACGCCTTTGTCGCGGTCCTGGCTGACATGAACGTCATTCAGGCCGGCCTGATCGAGAGCGTGCCGGATGTCGGTGGAGACATCGGGCGCCTTTGGATGATTCGAACATGCGAGTGTGGCGGCGATTGCGAAAGCGATCAACGTGAAGGAAACGGATTTCAGTGATTTCATGGTTCTCCTTTGAGTGAATCGGCTTGACGAGCTACTCCTGCCCCAGCAGCCGAAGCGATCTCCTCACAAAGAATCGGTCTTCGTTGCACCACGAACAATCAACTGGAAGCCTTAGAGAGGGTGGGGAATCGCAAGTAAGACGCTGAAGAAAAAAGCGGATGCGAGCACGCAGAGACGGCTTCCAAGTCAGTCAAACTGCAAAGGCCCGACGAGGGCCGCCGTGTGCAGTCACTCCTTAAGGGATCTGCCTGCTCGCACCCTGTGATGTCGAGCTTAGGGCAAACCCAGACCCAAAGGAATCAATGGATCTATGTAAAAGAGAAATCCTGATCGCTGAGAGGCGAGCCCACATGGTTGAAAGGGGTTCGACTCCAAGATTGGCGGCATCCGCCTGTGGCGACTTCTGCATCTATCTCGACTCGTATCTCACCATGCGGCTCACGCTGTGAACCGAGTCGGATGCATTCGTCTAGACCGAGGATCTCCATGACCACACACCGCGACGAGCCCAGCGCCGAAACCCGGCGATTTACGGCCCAGGAAATTCTTCAGGCGACACTCGAGAACGCGCGGGGAGAATTGCGGCGTTCCATCCCCAAGCTCGCGTTTTCAGGAATTGCCGGCGGCATCACGATGGGATTAACCGGGCTCGGAGTCGCATCGGTGCGCGCATTCGTCGGAGACGGCAACTGGCAGTCTCTGGTTTCATTTCTGGCTTATCCGGTGGGGTTCATCGCAGTCATCATCGGACGGGCGCAGCTCTTTACCGAAAACACTCTTTATCCCGTAGTGCTGGTTCTGGATGAACGCCGGCATCTGTTACGCATGCTGCGGCTGTGGGGCGTGGTGTTTGTGGCGAACGTTCTGGGAGCATGGATCTTCGCGTTACTGGTGGCGAAGTCCCCAGCACTGCATCCGGACACGCTTGCGGAGCTAGTCAAGCTGGGAGTTGCGGCGGTAACGGGCGATCCAGCGCACTTTTTCTGGAGTGGTGTGATCGGTGGATGGCTGATTGCGCTAGTGGCGTGGACCGTGACGGCGAGCCACTGGACGATCGGGCAGCTGGCGGTCATCTACCTGCTGACTTTCATCGTAGGAATCGGACGGTTCTCGCATTGCATCGCAAGCAGTTGCGAGATTCTCGCCGCAGTCGAGTTCGGATCGGTGTCGGCACGAAGTTACTTTCAGTGGCTGGCGCCGACGACACTGGGGAACATCTGCGGCGGAGTGTTCATTGTCAGCCTGCTGAACTATGGGCAGGTTCGAGCCACCTAGTTGGCGAAAGTGCGGCATCGACCCCGCTCCCGACGATTGCATCCAAATTCCGATGATGAGCTTACATCTGCAGGTGGCGTGGCTTCTGGTGCTGGGAATTCCGGTGGCGTGTATTGCCTGGACCGTAACGCATGAAGAAGTGTTTCGCGAACCGCGCCAGTATTGCCAACGCGAGTGCGCCGAGTCCAGGTCGCTGGTCCGGCGGAAATTCTTCTATCTATTCACCTGCGAATATTGTTTTAGTCACTACGTTGCGGCAGCGGTTCTGGTAGTAACCCGCTTCCAACTGCTTTTCCCCGACTGGCGCGGATACGCGACTGCGTTGTTTGCCCTCGTCTGGGTCGCCAACCAGTACATGAGCATCTACAACCGGCTGCGGCTCGACATCAAGCACGAGCAGGTAGAGATCAAGGCCGAAGAAAAAAAAGTGGAGACACGGAAAGCGGCATAACGAGAGAGCGGCGGGAAAGATAGATCAGGCGGTGACAGGCACTCGAAGCGGCCGCGAGGGAATGACCACTTCGACGATCGTACCGGGATTGGCATTCGCCAGCCGAAGACTTCCGCCGAGTTCGCTGACGCGTTGCCGCATTCCGCCAATCCCCACGCCAACGCTCTCCGGGCGCTGTTGAACGACCTGCTCTTCCACCCCTTTGCCGTCGTCGCGGACTGTGACCACGATGTTGCCGTTTCTCTCGATCACCGTCACGCTGCCGTTGCGAGCGCCGGAGTGGCGGAACATATTGGTCAGGGCTTCCTGAACAATGCGGAAGATTGCAGTTTCCAACTCCGACTTCAGCCGGCCCAAATCGGGAGGATCGACTTCCAAACGAACCTCGATGCCGCTTCGTTCGGAGAGCCCTTCCAGAAACCAGCGCAGAGCAGAAACCAGACCCACTTCGTCGAGCAGTGGGGGGTGAAGCAAGTGAGAGATGGTGCGAACTTGCTGGATGGCGCGATCGACCAACTGGCTCGCGTCTGCGGATGCCTGTCGCATGGTGGCGGAAACGTCCTTGGCCAGGATTCCGTCCATGATCATTTTGGCGGCGGCGAGTTCCTGTCCCAGGCCGTCGTGGATTTCACGGGCGATGCGGCGCCGCTCCTCGTCCTGCATGGTCATCAGGCGACCGGAGAGCCGTCTTAATTCGAGGGTTCTGCTCTCGACCATGCGCTCCAGTTGAATCGCACTGTCGCGGATCGACTGCTCGAGCAGCTTGCTGTCATGAATATCGGAACAGGTGCCATACCATTTAATGATGCCGCCCTGCGCGTCGCGAAGAGGCACGGCACGCGCGCGGAACCAGCGATACTGGGAGTCCGCGCCGCGAATGCGGTATTCGGATTCGTAGGCTTCGCCGGACTGCACACAGCGCATCCAGTGGGCCAGGCTCTCTTCCTTGTCGTCGGGGTGCAGGTACTCTAACCAGCCGAATCCAACCGCCGAATCCGGGGGAGCACCGGTGTATTCGTAAAACCGGCTGCTGATGTAGTCCCTGCTGCCATCGGCCTGCCGGCTGAAAATAATGTCAGGAGCGGTGTGCACAATCGCATCGAGCTCCTGATTTTTCTGCGCAAGATCGCTGTTCAGCTTCTGCAGGTCCAGCGCCTTCTGTTCCAGTTCCTGGGTACGCTGGGCGACGCGTTGTTCGAGTTCGGCGTTGAGCCGTTCGAGTTGCTGCTTCTTGCGGTGCAGCTCGGCGAAGACTCGCACTTTCGCACGCAGCACTTCGGGAACAATCGGGACCGAAAGATAATCCACCGCACCGTGCTGGTATCCCTTGAGGCGGTCGAGATCGGTCAAGTGCACGGCGGAGATGAAGATGATCGCGGTTTTCTGAAAGCGCGGGTGCTGGCGGATGATCTCGGCGAGTTCAAAGCCGTCGATCTCCGGCATGCTGACATCCATCAGGACGGCAGCCACGTCGGTTTTGAGTAACTTCTCGAGAGCCTCCTTGGCAGAAGTTGCCTTGATCAGGTTCTCTCCCAGCTCCGCCAGAGTGGCCTCATAGCTGAGCAGCTTGCCCGGCTGATCGTCGACCATCAGGATGTTTACTTTGTCGTGGACGCTCATTGCTTTTTCAAGCGACTCCCTGGGCCCAGTCAGTGCCGGGTAACTCGCACCACCGTTGCTCGAACCAGAACTCATCGATGCAACCACATCCGCAATGCCGACAATAATTGTTCCGTATTGACGGGTTTCGCCAGGTACTCGGAAGCCCCGGCCTCGAGACATTTTTCACGATCGCCCTTCATGGCTTTCGCGGTGAGCGCGATGATCGGCAACCTCCGGAACGATGGGTTCTGGCGAATCACCTGCATGGTCGCGTATCCATCCATCTCGGGCATCATGATGTCCATCAGGCAAATGGCAACGTCGGGAGTCGATTCCAGCATGGCGATGGCTTCCCGGCCGGTGCCGGCAGTGAGGACGGCCATTCCGCGCCGCTCGAGCACGCTGCTGAGGGCGAAGATGTTCCGCATGTCGTCGTCGACCACCAGCACTTTTTTCCCGACCAGAGCTTCATCGGAGCGATGCAGCCGATCCAGCATTTTCTGCTTTTCCTGCGGCAGATCGGCAACGACGCGGTGGAGGAAGAGCGCGGTTTCGTCGAGCAGGCGTTCCGGAGACTCGACGCCTTTCACCACCACGCTGCGAGCCAGCGTGTGCAGGCGCGCATCCTCTTCGGGGGACAGTTCCTTGCCAGTGAATACAACCACTGGCAGGTCGCTCACGTCGGGGATATCGCGAATGCGCTCGAGGATGTCGAAGCCCGTCATGTCGGGCAGTCGCAGGTCGAGCACAACGCAATCAAATGCCTCGTTCTGCACCATGTCGAGGGCGTCGGCGCCGGTGGCAGCGACCGTGACGTCGATGTCGTCATAGCCGAGCAATTCGCGGATGCTCATCTGTTCCGCAGGATTGTCTTCCACGATCAACAGGCGTTTGCGGCGCGGAGCGGCGTACTCCTTGATGCGCGATAACGCCGATTCCAGTTCCACGGGGCTCGTCGGCTTGGTCACGAAGGCAAATGCGCCGCGCGCGAGGCCGTGATGCCGATCCTCATCGAGGGTCAGCATCTGCACCGGAATGTGGCGCGTGGCCGGATCCTGCTTCAGGTGATTCAACACGGTCCAGCCCAGCATGTCGGGCAGGAACACGTCCAGGGAAACCGCGGTGGGATGGAACTCGCGGGCGAGCGCCAGAGCCTCGGCTCCACGCAAGGCGACGAGAACCTTGAATCCCTTGTCGCGGGAGAGATCCAGCAACACGCGAGCATAATGCGGATCGTCTTCGACGATGAGGAGAATCGGATCGTCGGGCTGCAAGTTATCGCGATCGTCGGCAATGGCCTCGACTGGATGCTCGGAGACCACGATATTCGACAGCTGAAGCGGCGTGGACGGAGTTCTCCAATCCGGCGTCAACTTCGGCGCCGACGGGCCCACATACGTCAGCGGCAGATACAGCGTGAACGTGCTGCCCTGTCCCGGCGTGCTGCGAAGTTGAATCTCACCACCCAGCAAGCTGGCAAGTTCGCGGCTGATGGCGAGACCCAATCCGGTTCCGCCGTATTTGCGGCTGGTGCTGGCATCTGCCTGCTGGAAGGCCTCGAAGATGATGCGCTGCTTGTCGGGAGCAATTCCGATGCCCGAGTCCGTAACTTCGAACGCGACAACCGACGCTGCGCCACTGAGGATGGGATGATCTTGGCTCCATCCTCCTGGAGACACCTTGACGGCGAGACGGACCGAACCGTGCTCGGTGAATTTGAAGGCGTTCGAAAGCAGGTTCTTCAAAACCTGTTGCAGACGCTTCGAGTCGGTGACCAGGCTTCGAGTGAGGTGAGGATCCGATTGCACCTCGAAGGCGAGCCGCCGATTTTCCGCCTCGTGGCGGAAGGGACGGGCGACCATTTCGAGCAAGTTGGCAAAGAAGACTTCTTCGGCCTCGACGGACACAGTTCCGGATTCGATCTTGGAGAGATCGAGGATGTCGCTGATCAGATTGAGCAAGTCGGTGCCCGCGCCGTGAATGGTGCGCGCGAACTCGACCTGCTTCGGCGTGAGGTTGTGATCGGGGTTCTCGCTCAACTGCTGGCCAAGCACCAGGATCGAGTTGAGCGGCGTGCGCAACTCGTGCGACATGTTCGCCAGGAATTCTGACTTGTACTTGGAGGTGAGAGCCAGTTCTTTGGCTTTTTCCTCCAGCGCCCGGCGCGCCTGCTCGATTTCCTGGTTCTTGCGTTCGACTTCGACGTTCTGTTCGGCAAGCTGCTGCGCTTTTTGCGCCAGCTGCTCGTTGGTCTGCTGCAATTCCTTCTGTTGAGTTTGCAGTTCGGCAGCAAGCTGCTGCGACTGCTTCAGCAGGCCTTCGGTCTGCATGGTCGCTTCGATACTGTTCAGCACGATGCCGATGCTGGCGGTCAGCTGCTCCAGGAATGCGAGGTGAGAAGCGGTGAAAGCATTCAAAGACGCGAGTTCGATCACGGCTTTCACTCGATCTTCGAACAGGACCGGCAGGACGATGACATTCCGCGGAACCGCTTCAAACAGTCCCGATCGAATCGGAACCGTCTTCTCCGGCAAGTCGGAGATCAGCATGCGGCGCTTTTCGGCCGCAACCTGTCCGACGAGTCCATCACCCAGCTTCAAGCGGCGCAGGTGGCCGCTTTCGCCGTCATCGGCAAAGGCGGACAGCAGAACCATACTCGCCGAGTCTTCAGTCTCCATCTGGTAGATGACGCCTTGCTGCGCGTTCACCAGCGGGGCGAGTTCCGAAAGCAACATGCGTCCGACCGTCGCCAGGTCGCGCTGCCCTTGCAACATGCCGGTGAAGCGCGCGAGGTTGGTCTTGAGCCAGTCCTGTTCGGTATTGCGATCGGTGGTGAGGCGCAGGTTGTCAATCATCGTATTGATGTTGTCTTTCAACTCTGCGACTTCGCCGCTGGCTTCCACCTGAATGGATCGCGTAAGGTCACCCTTGGTGACGGCGGTTGCAACTTCTGCAATGGCGCGGACCTGGTTGGTCAAGTTATCGGCCAGCAGGTTGACGTTGCCGGTAAGGTCCTTCCACGTTCCGGCTGCGCCGGGCACGTTGGCTTGGCCGCCGAGACGGCCTTCGACGCCCACTTCGCGGGCGACGGTGGTTACCTGGTCGGCAAACGTGGCGAGCGTACCGGTCATGTTGTTGATGGTTTCCGCCAGGGCTGCGACTTCGCCCTTGGCATTCACCGTCAGCTTTTGCGTGAGATCTCCGTTGGCGACGGCGGTCACGACTTTCACGATGCCGCGCACCTGCTCGGTGAGGTTGACGGCCATCACGTTGACGTTGTCGGTGAGATCCTTCCACGTTCCGGCGACGCCTGGAACCTGCGCCTGGCCGCCGAGTTTGCCGTCGGTACCAACTTCGCGCGCGACGCGCGTCACTTCGGCGGCGAATGCATTCAGCTGATCGACCATCGTGTTGATGGTGTTCTTGAGTTCGAGAATTTCGCCTTTTACATCGACCGTGATTTTGCGGGACAAATCGCCGCGAGCCACGGCCGTAGTGACTTCGGCGATGTTTCGGACCTGGCCCGTCAGGTTGCCGGCCATGGCGTTCACGGAGTCGGTAAGGTCCTTCCACGTTCCAGCGACGCCCGGGACGTTGGCCTGTCCACCAAGACGGCCTTCGCTGCCGACTTCGCGAGCCACGCGGGTCACCTCGGCAGCGAACGAACGCAACTGCTCGACCATCGTGTTCAGCGTCTCTTTGAGCTGCAAGATTTCGCCGCGCACGTCGACCGTGATCTTCTTCGAGAGATCGCCGTTGGCAATGGCTGTAGCGACTTCCGCGATGTTACGCACCTGACCAGTCAGGTTGCTGGCCATGAAGTTCACGTTGTCGGTGAGATCCTTCCATGTACCGGCAACACCCGGCACTTGCGCCTGGCCGCCGAGTTTGCCGTCGGTACCGACCTCGCGGGCCACGCGGGTCACTTCGCCGGCGAACGCGTTCAACTGGTCCACCATCGTGTTGATGGTGTTCTTGAGCTCCAGAATTTCGCCTTTCACGTCGACCGTGATTTTGCGCGACAAATCGCCGCGGGCCACGGCCGTCGTCACTTCGGCGATGTTTCGAACCTGGCCAGTCAGGTTGCCGGCCATCGAATTGACCGAGTCGGTCAAATCTTTCCACGTACCGGCGACGCCAGGGACGTTGGCCTGACCACCGAGGCGGCCTTCCGTGCCGACCTCGCGGGCCACGCGGGTCACTTCGCCGGCGAACGCGTTCAGCTGGTCCACCATCGTGTTGATGGTTTCCTTCAGCAGAAGGATTTCGCCGCTCACGTTCACCGTGATCTTCTTGGAGAGGTCGCCACTGGCAATTGCCGTGGCCACTTCCGCGATGTTTCGCACCTGGCCCGTCAGGTTACTGGCCATCGAGTTGACCGAGTCGGTGAGATCCTTCCACGTGCCGGCAACACCGGGGACTTGCGCCTGGCCGCCGAGTTTGCCGTCGGTGCCGACTTCGCGAGCGACGCGCGTCACTTCCGATGCGAAAGAACGGAGCTGGTCCACCATGGTGTTCATGGTGTCTTTGAGTTCGAGAATTTCACCTTTCACGTCGACCGTGATCTTGCGCGACAAGTCGCCGCGAGCCACGGCGGTGGCGACTTCGGCGATGTTCCGCACCTGGCCCGTCAGGTTGTTGGCCATAAAGTTCACGTTGTCGGTGAGATCCTTCCATGTTCCGGCAACGCCCGGCACCTGCGCCTGACCGCCGAGTTTGCCTTCCGTGCCGACTTCGCGGGCCACGCGGGTCACTTCACCGGCGAACGCGTTCAGCTGGTCCACCATTGTGTTGATGGTGTTTTTGAGTTCGAGAATTTCGCCTTTCACGTCGACCGTGATTTTGCGCGACAAATCGCCGCGAGCCACGGCCGTGGTCACTTCCGCGATGTTTCGCACTTGGCCAGTCAGGTTGCCGGCCATCGAGTTGACGGAATCAGTTAAATCTTTCCACGTACCGGCGACGCCAGGGACGTTGGCCTGACCACCGAGGCGGCCTTCCGTGCCGACTTCGCGGGCCACGCGGGTTACTTCGCCGGCGAAGCGGTTGAGCTGGTCGACCATCGTGTTCAAGGTTTCTTTGAGCTGCAAAATTTCGCCGCGCACGTCGACCGTGATCTTGCGCGACAAATCTCCACTCGCGATTGCGGTTGCGACTTCTGCGATGTTCCGAACCTGGCCAGTCAAGTTGCTGGCCATGAAGTTCACGTTGTCGGTGAGATCTTTCCACGTACCGCCGACGCCGAAGACCTGCGCCTGTCCGCCGAGCTTGCCTTCCGTACCGACTTCGCGAGCCACGCGGGTTACTTCGCCGGCGAACGCGTTCAGCTGATCCACCATCGTGTTGATGGTGTCTTTGAGTTCGAGAATTTCGCCTTTCACATCGACCGTGATTTTGCGGGAGAGATCGCCGCGGGCCACAGCGGTGGTGACTTCGGCGATGTTGCGGACCTGAGCGGTCAGGTTTCCGGCCATGGCGTTGACCGAGTCGGTGAGATCTTTCCAAGTGCCGGCAACGCCGGGCACAACCGCTTGGCCTCCGAGTTTGCCGTCGGTGCCTACTTCGCGGGCCACGCGCGTTACTTCCGAGGCGAACGAGCGCAACTGGTCGACCATCGTGTTGATGGCTTCTTTGAGCTGGAGAATTTCGCCGCGAACATCGACCGTGATCTTGCGTGACAAGTCACCGCTGGCCACAGCAGTCGCAACTTCGGCGATGTTTCGCACCTGTCCGGTCAGGTTGCTGGCCATCAGGTTTACGTTGTCGGTGAGATCTTTCCAGGTACCGGCGACGTCAGGCACTTGCGCCTGGCCGCCGAGCTTGCCTTCGGTGCCTACTTCACGCGCCACGCGCGTCACTTCGGCGGTAAAGACGCCGAGCTGCTGAATCATCGTGTTGACAAGATTGGCAGAACGAAGGAACTCGCCTTCGAGGGGACGACCATCCACATCCAGGCGGACGGTTTGAGTCAGATCGCCTTGTGCGACGGCTGCGATTGCGCGCGTGACTTCGGCAGTAGGACGGAGAAGATCTTCGACGAGGGTGTTGACCGAAACTTCCATCTCGCCCCAGGCACCTCTGGATTCGTGGAATCGAGTGCGCTCCCGCGTCTTTCCCTGCTTGCCGACTACTTGTCCGACGCGCTTCAGTTCCTGTGCCATGTGCTGATTGGCGGCGACGATTTCATTGAAGGTGTCTGCAACTTTACCCGCCAGTCCCACCCAGGTGCCGGGCAAGCGCACGGTGAAGTCGCCATCGCGCATACTTTGCAGGCTGGTCAGAATGACGGTCAGATCGAGGGACTCATCGGAAGCCTTGGGCTTGCCATTGTTCTTCCCGTTATTCCGGGAAATGGGAGGCAGGGTTTCCGCTGCATTCTGCGGAAGCTCATTCAGTGCGGATCGTTTCATCATCTCACCCAAAGAAAATTAAGGAGTGCTTCGCGGGGCTGACACGACAGCTCTCTCAGCCGAAAAAAGTCCCGGCCAAGGATGCACATGCAACAAAAAGGCGCATCTACCGACACATTTCACTCTTAAGGGGGGAGAAAAGGGGAGGCAGTTGTCCGACCAAACACCCCATTTCTCCAACCTGACTTGGGTATTGGAGCATGAAGCGCGGAGGCGAAACCCTAAGGTATTTCCTGTAGTGAAGGCACGCCGGGACCAGGTCCAACCCCAGGCAGTGACTCGGGTTTTTCGAGCGCAACCCCTTGCAGCGCTTGCATCTCTAAGCAACGCATCCGCAAGGCTGATCTCGGTCCCGCTCTCCGGGTTGGCGAACTCATCCAAAGGTGACCCTGCCGTGACTTCTTCTCCTGACATCAGCATCGTGATCCCTGCTTATAACGAGCACGCCCGGCTCGGCTCTACTCTCGATCGAGTTTTATCCTTTGTCCAAGCGCAGGCTTGGGATGCGGAAGTGGTCGTCGTGAACGACGGCTCGCAGGATGGGACCGCCGAGTTGGTTCGAAATTATGCGCGCAATCATGAACTCGTTCGGTTGATCGAGAACCCGGGAAATCGCGGCAAAGGTTATAGCGTGAAGAACGGAGTGCTCAATTCGAACGGGGAGACCATTCTGTTCACAGATGCCGACTTGTCATCGCCCATTGAAGAGGCGCCCAAGCTTCTGGCGGCGCTGCAAGCCGGAGCCGATATCGCGATCGGTTCACGCTGGGCGCGGAGTGAACTGCAAACGCAGCGCCAGTCTTTGGCGAGGCAAGCGCTGGGCAGAGTGTTTAACCGGTTCCTGCGGGTCGTGCTAGGCCTCAAATTTGAAGACACGCAATGCGGATTCAAAGCCTTCCGCGGGAAGGCAGCCCGAGCGCTGTTTCCACTGCAGCGGATCGAGGGGTGGGGATTCGACCCAGAGATCCTGTTCCTGGCGCAGCGCTTTGGATTCTCCATTGCAGAGGTGCCGGTGCGGTGGGGTCACGACGATCGCACGCGCATCAATCCTCTGGCGGATGGCATGCGAATGGTGACGGAGATGATGCGGATCCGGGGCTACGCCATGAGTGGAAAGTATGGCGCCAATCAAGTGGTATCGGCGCAGCGGGCGGCCAGTGCGAGCGAGCGTCCGCGGTCCTGATACGGACTCTGCCGCCAAGACAACGAACTCGCCGATCGAAGCGGTGCGCTACATGGTGCTGATACGGATGTAGCGACGCAGATCAGGAAGCGACGAGAAGAATACGTAGCTTGCGAAGAGAACACCTGCAGTCGCCAGAACGTTTGTGAGATTGAATATCGGTTTCTTCATGAGAGATCTCCTGAAAGTGGTGGTTGGATGCGAATTGAAACCGGAGGGTAGCCTCCTGAGTCAAGAGCGCTGCTCTGAGAGGTGTCTCGCCCCGGCGTTTGCGGATACCTACAGGCATTCCGTCCGCGCCGTAGAGACCGCACCCGATAGGCAGCGAAAACAAGCCGCTTCTATGCTGCGAAGAGGGGTGACATTGCGGTTTCAAAACACGAAATCCGCGCGGAATCATTTCGAACTTAATCCAAGGAGATTTCATCATGGCAGGGAAAAATACGGCTGTATTCGGCATCTACCCATCGATCACGAGCGTGGAGATTGGCGTCGATGAATTGAGGGCTGCAGGATTCAGGAACACGGACATTTCGGTGCTGTTTCCGGAGAGCGCTGGCACCCGAGACTTCGCACACGAAAAAAATACAAAAGCGCCCGAAGGCGCAACGACCGGCGCTGGGACCGGAGCGGTGCTCGGCGGCGCGATGGGATGGCTGCTTGGCATTGGTGCGTTGGCCATACCGGGGCTGGGACCTTTCATCGCCGCGGGCCCAATCATGGCGGCGCTGGCTGGCGCCGGCGTCGGAGGCACGGTGGGTGGAATCGCCGGCGCTCTGATCGGAATGGGAATCCCGGAATATGAAGCGAAGCGGTTCGAAGGACGCGTGAAAGATGGAGGCATTCTGCTTTCCGTTCACTCGGACAGTTCGGATTGGACCAAACGTGCGAAAGAGCTTTTGAAGCGCACCGGAGCTCAGGATATTTCGTCAGCTGGCGAAGCGGGGTCGGACGAAGCCGCTGACGACGTGCGACTGCCGCGCGCTGTCTAGCTAAGCAGAATTCTGCAATCGGGGCCGCGAGCAGTATGCAAGCGCGGTCCCGAATTTCGTTTCGCGAGGGATTGCAACCGGCGAGAGAAAGGGAGATCGAAGATGGCAAACGAAAAAAAATGCGCCCACGAAAATTGCAGTTGTCAGGCGGCGGCGGACAGCAAGTATTGCAGTCCCTACTGTGAATCGGCGAAGGAAACTGCGGAAATTGGCTGCAACTGCGAGCATTCGCAGTGCGCCGGGCGAATTGACTAGAACCCGAAGCATTCGCCACACTTTTGTTGGGCGCAGAGAGCCGAACTGGAGGTAGGAATTGGTCCGCTCCACGAATTCCTCAAGGCTGACGGCTTCCTCCAAATCGTCGATCGTCATCGCAGTCGCGGCCGCGATTGCGATGCTGTACTTTGGCCGACAAATTCTCATTCCGCTAGCGCTGGCGCTGGTTCTCAGCTTCATGCTGACGCCGTTCGTGGGCTGGCTGCAACGAATCCGTCTCGGCCGGATCCCCGCCGTTCTAATCGTTCTCACTCTTTGTTTCGCCCTGGCGGCAATCGTGGGATGGAGCGTCGCCGGCCAATTGTTGGAGATCACGTCGCGCATCCCCGACTATCGGGACAATATCGAAGAAAAGATTCACGCCCTGCACTCGCAGAAAAATGCTCCCCTTATTCAGGCCACCGACACGGTCCGGGAGTTGAATAAGGAACTCGCAGTCGCGCCTGCTGAAGCCGCCAAAGCGGCAAGGAATAAGGATGGCGGTCCACATCCTTCCAGGCCCATTCCCGTTCAGGTAACCGCGCCGCCATCGAATTTCCTGGAAGACCTTCGTACCCTCGCTGGGCCGCTCGCAGGTCCGCTCGAAACCGCATTTCTCGTGATCGTGTTTGTGGCATTCATGCTGATCAACCGGGAAGACCTGCGGAACCGGCTGATTCGACTCGGCGGGCAAGGTCAGTTGACCGTGATGACGCAGGCGCTCGAGGATGCGAGCGACCGACTGAGCCGTTACCTTCTGCTCCAGTTCCTGGTCAACGCCGGCTTCGGAATTCTTTTCGGGCTGGGGCTGTACCTGATCGGAGTACCGCACGCGTTGCTGTGGGGCGCGCTGGGAGCTTTGTTGCGGTTTGTTCCTTATATCGGCTCGTGGGTCGCGACGGCTTTTCCGATGGCAATGGCAGCCGCTGTATTTCCGGGCTGGAAACAGACGATTCTCACTTTCGCCTTGTTCGCTGTTCTGGAGCTGATCGTAGCGAACTTCGTGGAACCGTGGCTGTACGGCTCGCATACCGGGATTTCGTCTCTTGCAATTCTGGTGGCAGCTATTTTCTGGGCGACATTATGGGGTCCGGTCGGCCTGATTCTTTCGACTCCGCTGACGGTCTGTCTGATTCTGGTCGGTCGCTATGTACCTCAGATGAGTTTTCTGGAAGTGCTGCTCGGCGATGCGCCCGCGCTCAATCCGGAAGAAGTCTTTTATCAGCGCTTGTTGGCGATGGATCCGGATGAAGCAAGGAATGTCGCTGAAGAATACCTTCGGGATAAGCCTCTCGATAGTCTCTATGAAAGCGTGATCATTCCCGCTCTCAGGCTGGCAGAAGAAGATCGCCATACGGATGCTCTCGGAGAGCGTTCGTGCGAATTCATTTCTCAGACTACGCGGGAATTGATCGATGATCTGGCAGACCGCACGGTCCAGCCGAATCCACAAGATTCTGGAAGCAGCGGCGATTCCCGATTCGCGGATGCGCATGTCGTATGCATTCCCGCAAGGGATGAAGCTGACGAACTGGTCGGCATGATGCTGGCGCATGTGCTGCGACAAGCGGGGAACAAACAGACTCGCTTCCTTGCAATTGGAGCCGTCGACGATATGCTGGAGCAGGTAGGGCGAGGCGGCTTTCAGGTAGCCTGCGTATCGGCACTTCCGCCATTTGCCGTAGGGCAGGCGCGATCCCTTTGCAAACGGCTGCACCAGAAGTTTCCGGATCTCGCCATTGTCGTGGGATTGTGGGGATTTTCCGGAGGCGTCCTCAAAGCCCAGGAGCGGGTGGGGACGGCATGCACGGACGCGGTCGCGACCACGCTGGCCGAAGCTCTGCTGCACATCCGGCGATTGGCGGAGGCGCGTGCCTCTGAAGAGTTCGTGAGTGAGGCAGACGCGACCCCCAGCAACGGCCGGAAGCAATCGAAATCCGTAGTTTCGCGCTAGGCGTCACTGGGGGTGAAGTCCAGAGCGCGTAGCCTTACAACCTCACCAAAAGCAAAGGCGGGACCGCGCCGGTTAGCGCAAGTCCCGCCTGGTTCTGCAGAATCACGAACTACTTCTTCTTAGGAGGAGCGGCCTCTGGCCGGCTGGCCGGCATTTGCCGCTGCTGCAGGTGCTGTTGCTGCTGCATGTGTCGTTGTTGCAACTGCTGAGTCTGCTGCTGGTGCTTCTGTTCAGTCTGTTGCTTTCTGGCGTCGTTCGCGTTCTGCTTCGCCAGTTGCTGGTGCTCTTTGTCCTGCTGGGCCTGCAGTTTTTGGCGCTCCTGGGTCTGCTTCTGCTCCAGCTTTTGCTGCTGTTGTTGGTATTTCTGATCCCGCTTCGCGTTGCCGGTGTTCGGCGCAGCAGGACGCTCCATGGGTGGAAGTTCCTTGGGGTGAATTGCGGTGGAGGGCCGTGCCTCGTTGGCGGCAGGGCGCGCTTCATTCGCGGCTGGACGTTCCTCATTTGCGGCAGGACGCGATTCATTGGCCGCCGGACGTGCTTCGTTCCCGGGACGCGCTTGGTTTGCTCCACGATTCGCCGGTGGGTGGTAAGGAGCACCGGCTTCGCGCGCAGGAACGGCCTCATGGGTAAAGTCTCCGGCGCGAGCGGTGGCGGCAACCGGCGGCTTGCCATGATTCGCGGAAGCCCGGAACTGTGGATTCCCGCGGGCGGCCTGTACTTGTTCCCTCTGGGCCGACGCTGGCGGAAGATGCCGTTGATGCGCCGCCGCTTCTTCTTGGGGAGTTGGCCGGGCATTTATGCCGCCTTCGCCTCCGTTGTAACTGACGTGGTTGCTCGAGTTGTAGTTGTTGACAACGGTCGTGTTGTAAACATTGTGGATCGTTGTGACATTGATGTTGCTCACGGCGCGGTTATAGAAAAAGTGTCCATTGTCCCAGCGGCCGCCTTCGAATCCTCGGCCAAAATAGCCGAAGCCATAGTCGATTCCGCCGTAGAACCCGACCTCCGGGCCCCAATAGCCATCGTAGAAAACGAATCCGCCATCAGCCCAGCCCCAATATGGCGGAGTCCAGAGAAAACCAGGCTCTGGCGCCATCACCCAGGTTCCAGGGACCCAATAATAATCAGCATCATCCTGGTCCCAGGCCCAGTAACCGGGTGTCCAAAGGTAGCCATCGCCCGGGCACACAGGCTGCTCGTAGACCGGCAACGCCGGTGGACCGAAACCTACGGAGATGCGGAGTTGGCCGAACGAAGCCGACGACATAACCAGCACTACGAATGCGAACAGCACGGAACGAACGGAGCGAATCTGCATTTGCATTTCTCCTGGCCGATCGTCCTGTAGGTACGCAGGAATCTCACTTGCGATTCGCATGGATCGATCGGAAAACGGACCGCCGAATTCCTAACCACTGTCTCGAACTGCTGCTGCCGTCAGGTTCGATATCCAAGCCTGCCTCGGCATGGCTTAGAGGGCTAACCATGATCCTGGGTTGTTTTGTTTTATGCCGCGGGTACATACGTGATCTGCTGTATTGATGCACTGGCAAGACCGCTTTAGCGTGAATGGGAGATTTGAAATGGATGTCCACTCTCGTCACGAATCTCAGAACCCCTTACCGATTCAGATCTTGGGTAGTTGGTACGTTGGGCAGTAGCTGGCCAAAGCCCACTTTCACTTAAAGAAAAAATAAGGAGATACAGAGATGAAGAAGCTGATGACGATGATCTTCGCGTTCGCCCTGCTCGCGTCCATTGGGCTCATGGCTCAAGACACCGCTCAACCGGACAACAACATGAAAGCCGGCGCCTCGATGAAGGCTTCGAGCATGATGGGAAAAATCAGTGATGACGGGAAGAGCTTTGTGAGCGACAAGGACGGCAAGAGCTACACCATCGACAATCCCGATGCCGTGAAAGGTCACGAGGGACACCACGTGCACCTGAAAGCACAGCTGTCGGCCGACAAGAGCTCAGTCAACGTTGTGTCGCTGAAAATGGCAGGCGGCAACGACAGCATGAACAAATAGGCCAGGAGCAAGAACGCAAAGATCGACCAAAAACGGAGGGCCAGCAATCTTGCTGGCCCTTTCTTATGACCTCTGTTTTTGTTGGGTACGAATCTCTGCCCTGGGAAACTTACTCAGGCAGCGGATCTTCCCATCACAAAATGCAAGATCAGGGAAATCACCGCGAAGACCAGCAGCAGGTGGATTAGCCCTCCGGCGACGTGGAACACCGAGAAGCCGGTAATCCAAGCGATCAGCAGAATTACGAACAATATTGTCCAGATACTCATTTTTCTTTCTCCTCAGCTTCTTTAAATTTTCGCGGCTACCGCCGTTTGATCCTCGTTTCATTCGGCCCGGAACTATCCGGACGAATTGAACCAGCGTTCACGTTATTCCGCGGCAGCCTTACTGTCATTAACGCGAAACTTGTATCCTCGCGGGAATATAGCTGTACGCCCTGAGACAATACAGCCCCGGCGGAGACTTCTACGAGGACCAGGGCGGGAAGAAACCATTGATCCGGACCAACCTTGGCCCAGTCTTGGCAACTAAGGAATGCCGGACAATGCTGCCCTCCTTTACACTGGGGACGCAACGGAGAGCCTCCCAATGTCTGACCACACAGGTCATGTTCGGCTGATCGCGCGCGGCAATTCCTTATGACACAACTCCTACGTGGTTGGCAGCAGCTTGCGCTCGGCATCATCGTGCTCGCGACTATGACGACGGTTTGCGGTGCCTACTCCGTCCTCACTCATGAGGAAGTCGTCGACCTGTTGTGGAAAGATGACATCCAGCCTCTGCTATTGAAGCGATTCCCTGGCGCCAGCGCAGACGATCTGAAGAAAGCCCATGCCTTTGCCTACGGGGGCTCGCTGGTGCAAGACATGGGCTACTATCCGTTCGGAAGCAAATTCTTCAGCGATCTCACGCATTACGTGCGCAGCGGCGATTTCATTGTGAATATGATCAACGAATCGAACGATCTCAATGAATATGCATTCGCGCTGGGGGCGCTGGCTCACTACTCGGCGGATAACATGGGACATCCGACGGTGAATCAGTCGGTGGCCATTGAATTTCCGAAATTGCGCAAGAAGTTTGGGAACGAAGTGACATACGCCGACAATCCGAAAGCGCACATCCGAACGGAATTCGGATTTGATGTGACGCAGGTGGCGAAAAATCGCTACACTTCGGACCGTTTTCACGACTTCATCGGATTTGAAATCTCGAAACCTGTGCTGGAGAGGGCTTTTCAGGATACTTACGGGGTACCTCTTAGCCAAGTGGTGTCGAACGAAGACCTCGCCATCGGGACATTCCGGCGCGCCATCAGCAATATCGTGCCGGAGATGACACGAGTCGCGTTGCTGGCCCGAAAGAAAGAAATTGTGAGCGAGACCCCGAATTTCAACTCGAGAAAGTTTCGCTACTATCTTTCGCGAGCCAACTATCAGAAGGAGTGGGGAAAAGGATATCGACGCCCCGGATTCGGTACCCGCGTGCTGGCATTTTTTCTTCGCTTCGTTCCGAAGGTGGGTCCGTTCAAGGCGCTCGATTTCAAAATTCCTACGCGGAAGACGGAAGATCTTTATATCGCCAGCGTGAACCGCACTCTTGATAATTACCGGGGCCTGCTCAAAGAAGTAGCCGAGAAAGATCTTCACTTGGACAACACGGATTTCGATACCGGGAAGATGACGCATGCAGGCGAATACGTGCTGACAGACAACGCATACGCGCGCCTGCTCGATCAATTAGCGCGCGACAACTTTCAACAGATCACGCCGGAGCTGCGCGACAACATTCTCGCGTTCTATGCGGATCCGAACGCTCCGCTGGCTACGAAGCGGAAGCCTGCCGCATGGGATAAAACGCAGGATGAACTACAAAAACTGAAGGGCATGACTCCGCCGGCAAGCCCCTCGATTCAATTATCCGGACAGGAGTAGCAGCATATTCACCGTAACTGTTTCGTTTCCCGGCTCAAGGAGCCATTTGTCCCAACCCTTCGACCCTAGAGTCGCAACTAAGCTAGAGCAGGTTATTTAGGTGCGCCAAGTAGCGCACCGCAAAGGGAGGACTTTCAAATGGCAGACGATATGGAGAAGAACCGCCAGCAGGGCGGACAGACCGGGCAACAGAGTGGACAATCCGGCCAGCACGGTCAGAAGGGCCAGGGCGGCCAGCAGAGTGGACAACCCGGTCAACAGAATCAGCAGAAAAAGGGCGGCCAGGGTCAGAACGAAGAAGACGAGAACCTGGACCAGCAGCGCCGCGCTTCCTAGTTTTTAGTAGCGCAAACTACAAAGAGGTCCCGGCCGTTTGCCGGGACTTCGTTTTTTCTACCATTTCATTCTGCGGAAACGGCAAACCATTAAGAACTGCAAGGACCCAAGCTACCGCAGCCCGATTCCGCCGCGCGGACTTTCGGGTCACGCATTTCGATTGTGCTAGCCTGCATTCGGGAGCACAATCTTGAAAATTCCATTGCTCCACAGCCGGCTTAGCACGGCTTTTCTTGCTGTCGTCATGTTGCAGGGCGCATACCTAGGGGCGCAGGCGACTGGAACGAACCAATCCCCGCCCGAGAAGCTCACTTCCGAGCAAGATCAACAGCGCATGATGAAACTTTTGCATATCGCCTCGCTGCGCCGCGGCGCAGATGGAGATCCTAAATCGCCGAACGCCGCAAACTACGACGAGTCCAAGGCGGGCACACATCCGAGGCTTCCCGATCCGTTGTTGTTGCACAACGGACACAGAGTCGGTTCCGCGAAAATATGGTGGGGAAAAAGGCGGCCGGAGATCGTGGAGGATTTCGATCGCGAAATTTATGGTCGCATGCCGAAGCATACGCCGCACGTGAACTGGGAACTCGTCAGCACGACGAGGGAAATGAACGGTGAGATACCGGTCCTCACCAAGAAATTGGTTGGACATGTGGACAATGCGGTTGATCCGCTAGTGACGGTGAATATCAATCTGACGTTGACGACACCCGCCAATGCGAGCACCCCGGTACCGGTGATGATGGAGTTCGCATTGAGTCCGGAAGTCCTGGCGGTGCTGATGAAACGATATCCTGACATCTTCAATGCGAAGGCCCCGGGGCCAACGTGGCAGCAGCAGGTACTGGCAAAAGGTTGGGGATATGCCGAATACATTCCGACGAGCGTGCAGGCGGATAACGGCGAGGGGCTGACTCAAGGAGTGATTGGTCTCGTGAATCAGGGCCAGCCTCGCAAGCTCGACGATTGGGGCGCGCTACGGGCGTGGGCGTGGGGCGCGAGTCGCGCGCTCGACTATTTTGAGACGGACAAGGCGGTCGATGCGAAACAAGTCGGCATCGAGGGTCATTCGAGATATGGCAAGGCGGCGTTGGTGGCCATGGCGAACGATCCGCGATTCGCAATCGCCTACATCAGTTCGTCTGGTGAGGGCGGCGCCAAACTGTTTCGCCGGAATTTTGGAGAGCAGATCGGGAACATCGCGGGAACTGGCGAGTATCACTGGATGGCCGGCAATTTTCTGAAGTATGCCGGCCCGTTGACCGAGAATGATTTGCCAATCGATGCGCACGAGTTGATCGCGCTGTGTGCACCGCGTCCGGTGTTCATTGGCGCAGGTGCGAGGACTGGAGATGGCTGGGTTGATGCGAAGGGAATGTTCCTAGCTGCGGTTGGCGCCGGCCCCGTATACAAACTGCTGGGCAAGAAGGATCTGGGAACCAGCGATTTCCCGCCGATCGAGACCGCGCTGATCGACGGCGATATTGCCTTTCGTCAGCACAGCGGAGGACATACACCGGCGCCGAACTGGCCGACGTTTGTGACTTTCGCGAGCCGCTATCTCAAGAGCACGGCGTCAGCATCCGCGCACTGATCCACTACCACTGACCGCTATTGGCGCTGGCAAGCTTCTTGGTGTAGTCATTCTGCTTCATGAGTTCGGGGAGGCCGGGGAGTTGATCCGTCGGGAGCGGCGCGAAGATACTGAACCGGCCAAGACGTCGCGTGCCCCAACTCGCGCGCAGCGTGTAGCGGGAAATACGGATCGCGCAGAAATTCGCGGGCGAGCAGCACGGCATCGGCTTGGCCACCGGCGATAATCTGTTCCGCCTGAGCAGGAGACGTAATCATTCCGACAGCGCCGGTCAGAATATTCGCCTCGCGCCGGATTTGTTCGGCGAAGGGCGTCTGATATGCCGGACCTACGGGAATCGTCGCTCGTGCCGCGTTGCCGCCGGAAGAACAATCGATCAAATCGACGCCAAGTTGCTTGAGTTGCCGAGAGAGTTCGACCGACTGCTGAACATCCCATCCACCATCGACCCAATCGGTTGCAGAGATGCGCACGAACAATGGAGCAGCCTCCGGCCAGACTTTGCGAACAGCGACGATCGTCTCGCGCAACGCGCGGGAGCGATTTTCGAAAGAGCCTCCGTATTCGTCAGACCGTTGGTTGCTGAGAGGCGACAGGAATTCGTGAAGCAGGTATCCATGCGCGGCGTGGATTTCGATGACGCGGACTCCCGCTGCCCATGCCCGTTGGGCCGCCGCGGCGAAGGCGTGGACGACCTCCTGAATGCCGTCACGCGTCAGAGCCTGCGGCATGGGATAAGAATCAGCAAACGGAATTGCGCTCGGGGCGACAACTTTCTGCCAACCGCCTGCGCTTTCAGGGATGGCGCCTTGGCCATCCCACGGGCGGTAGGTGCTGGCCTTGCGTCCGGCATGGGCAAGCTGCATGCCAGCAACACTACCCTGACTATGAAGAAATCGCACGATCCGAGCGAGGGGCTCGATGTGGTCGTCCATCCAGATGCCGAGATCCTGCGGGCTAATGCGGCCTTCCGGGAGAACGGCGGTGGCTTCGGTCAGAACCAAGCCTGCTCCGCCCACAGCGCGGCTGCCCAAGTGGACGAGATGCCAGTCGGTGGCATATCCGTCAGTGCTCGAGTACTCGCACATTGGCGAGACGAAAACGCGATTGGGAAAGGTGATTTGGCGGATCTTGAGGGGATCGAACAGTCGGGCCATAGGATCTTATGGTACGACAGACGCTCTGCTGAGGATCACTGCGAAACCTCTAACCGCGAAGGGCACGAAGGTTCACGAAGGAAAACCTGCAGAGGCAAAAAGAAAGCGCCGCACTCTCATCATCTTTCGAGAAAGTGCGGCGCCTTGGTTTACGGTTCTCAGTTCTGAGTTCTCAGTAAAAACCATGTTTCTCGACTGAGAACCGAGTACTGAGAACTGCGGTTATTGGTTTACGCGCCTTCAGGCGCATGCAGCACCCGGAAGGAATTGCCGCCATTCGACCAGACGAGCAAGAGTGCGTCCTGGCCCTTCGCGACGCTCGAGAGGGCCTGTTGCACATCGCTTGCATTCTGGACTTTGTGACGGTTCACTTCGAGGATGACGTCCCCCTGCTGCAGTCCAGCGTTGTCCGCGGGGCTGCCGGGTTGGACTTGCTCGATGACGACGCCATGAAGCTCGCGCGGAGCCTGCAACTGATCGCGCATTTCCGGCGTGAGGTTGGCAAGGCCGAGACCCCAACGCATTTTGCCTCGGCCCTCGCCCGTGGCCGGGTTGTCTTCGCCTGAGCGGCTGCCCAGTTCTTCGAGGGTGACTGGAACCGTCATGCTCTTGCCGTCGCGAAGAACGGTGAGGGTAATCTTGCTGCCCGGTTGCTTCTGCCCGACGAGAACCTGGAGCTCTCCCGCGTCGGTTACTTTCTGGCCGTCGATTTGAGTGATCACGTCGCCGATCTGCAGTCCGGCTTTCGCACCCGGTGAATCGGGCTCGACTTGTGTGACGACTCCACCTTCGGCTTTGGTCTGGTCGAAGAATTTGGCGTTCTCGGGGGTGACATCAGAAATGCCGATCCCGATATGGCCATGGCTAACCTTGCCGTAGCGGATGAGAGTCTCGACCGTCGGCCGGACAATTTGCGAGGGAATGGCAAATCCCATCCCTGAGAATGTTCCGGACGGCGAGACCAGGAAGGTGTTGATGCCGACGACTTCGCCACGAGCATCTACCAGCGGGCCACCGGAGTTTCCGGGATTGATGGCTGCGTCCGTCTGGATGAACTCCCCGGGCTTGCTGGGATTCGTGGGATCGGGGTTCGCACGATTCACGGCGCTGACGATGCCGCGCGTGACCGTGAAGCGGAAGCCGTACGGATTGCCGAAGGCCAGCACGGTTTGACCCGGGCGGACTTCCTTCGAATCTCCCCAAGGGGCGCTGGCCAGGTCGGTGCCATCCACCTTCAAGACCGCGAGGTCGGTAAGGGGATCGGTGCCAATGAGTTTCGCCTTCATCACACGGCGGTTGCTGGTGGTGACGCGGATGTCGACGGCTCCGTCGACGACATGATTGTTGGTGACGATATATCCATCGGGAGAGATTACGACACCGCTGCCCATGCCGTGCTCAATCTGCGGCTGCTGCCGGCGCATGTTGGGACCGAATTGTCCGAAAGGCATGTTCTGCCCGAAGAACTGCTGTAATCCGTCCGGGAGCTCTTTTTCTGTGGCGTCGGGTTTCGTGCGCGAGGTAACGGTTACGTTCACGACCGCGGGGGTGACGCGCGCGGCCAGGGTTTCCATTGCTTTATCGAGTTCGAGCAGTGCGCTCACACTGTTGGTGTCGAGCGGAGCGGCCGAAGGAGCGGCCGAAGATGCCCGCGCGGCGGCCGGTTTCACACATTCGTAGGTTGCGAACGAAGCGGCCAATGCCAAGGCGAGTACGGGCATGGCGAGGCGCCTCGTCCATTTCTTGATGCTGTCTTTCGAAGTTGCATTCATTGAGTTACATCCTTTCGAGAGTTTGTGTACAACTAATTCTTTAGTTTCACAGAGCGGGATTTGGTGTTCTCGTGCTCGTCTCATCCGTTTACGTTTCTTTCCGCGGAATTCTGCTGGCAGGTGGAACTACTTCGCGCAGAACCATGACTTGCCACATCTGAATTTGATAACCGTCGCTCGTCGGTGCACTTTGAATTACGAAGAACACGGTTTCGGTGATAGGCAAAGCAGCCGGTGCAACACTGGTGCGATGAATCAGGTTGTCGGCGGACGACTTGGCGTTGGAAGTCAGCAAGACTTCTTTTGGCTTGGTTCCGTCCTTCGTTCTATGCTTCGCTACAGGATTGCGGCGATCCGACGCGATAGTCAACTTCGCTTGCGTGACGGGTAACGGCCGCACTGGTGTTCTTGCGCTCAGGTTGACGATCGGAAGCCGTCGGAAGTTCAAATCATTCTCGACATCGGGAGTTGCGGCTGCGATCGTCTGAGAGGTCGCGGCCTCGCGAGTCGAATCGTTTTCTTGAAAGGCGATCAGCTTGGGTGATCTTGCAGCGAACGCCGCGCAAGCGATTGCGAAGGCCGCCACCAACGAGACCACCGGTCTCCGGGCGGGGCCGGCGGGACGATTGACGTCCAGGATCTGCGCCACGCGCAAAGAGGTCTGGTGAATTTTGCCCAAAGCCGCTTGTGCCAGGGCGACGCTGCGCTCAACGAAGCTTCGTTCCGCTAAATGCGCCAGGCATTCTGCGTAGGCGCGGGGGCTGGCAGTCTCGGCGAGAACGGCGTCATCGCACGCCATCTCGCGCTCCAAGCCGACTTTTCTTTCGATCCACCAGACCGCAGGATGAAAGAAGAAAACGACCTTTACCAACTGCTGGGCAAGATTGGTCCAGTCGTCCCACCGGGTGAGGTGGGCGAGTTCGTGCAACAGAATTTGATTCACTTCCTCGGGAGAGAGCTCACGCATCACCCAGCGAGGAATTACAACGGCCGGTTTCAGCAAACCGATTGCGGTGGGCACACGGACGAAATCGGAGGTGCAGAGCAACACTCGGCGATGGGTGCGGCTGCGCTGCAAGGTTTCTCGCAGGAGGGGGTCGAGCGTGGCGGGATCCACCGGTTCACAGCTTTTACGGAGAACATGCAGATGCCAGAGGGCGCGGCCGACTCCGGCGAATTGCCAGGCCGCAATCACAGCCCAGGTCAAAAATAGATAGAGGGCCCACGATTCTGGGATGGTGATCGCCGATGGGCCTGGGGTTGCAGCTGAAATGCCGCGATGGAACAACGATCCGGCGCCCAGGAATGGCACGGCGGCGATTCCGATAAGCGCGGCGAACCATACTGCGAAACGGGTACCGGCATTCTGCCGGCGGGGAAGGCGCACGACCAAAGCTGCGAAGAGCGCGATGAGACTGCCTTCGACTAACGAGTCGACAACGCGAAGCGCGGAGAACTGAGCGACGGCATGAATAGCTGGAGTCATGGGAGTTCTATTTGCTCCTCTCCAGCAGTTTGCGAAGTCGCTCCAACTCGGCGGCATCGATGGTGTTGTCTTCCAAAATATTCAGAACCAGCATTTCGTGAGAGTTTCCGAAGAAGCGGCTGACCAGATGTCCAACCTCGAAACGCGTCGCATCTTTGCGGTCGACCTTCGGCGTATAGACGTGGGCGCGCTTATCTTTCACGTGCTGCACATAGCCCTTGGTTTCGAGAATTCGAATGATGGTCAGGACGGAGTTGTAGGCCGGCACGGGCTTTTCGGGGAGAGCCTCGAGGACCTCGTGGACGGTCGCCGAGTTCTTATCCCAAAGCACGTTCATGATGCGCAACTCGGCTTCGGTCAGGGTTGCGGACTTGTTGCGGGCCAATGCTCCTCCTCGGGCGTCACTGATAAAGACGTTTCGGGGTGAAAAAGGTCAACTAATTTGTTAGTTGCATGACAGGATTGCCAAGTTGCCCGGGTGGCCGGACGATCCAAGAATAGCGCCGACTGCTCCTAATGCATTCATACTAAGTAACTTACGAAACAGCTCACCTCCGGCGATAACGACAATCAGATATTAAAGACGGCAAGTTGTAATAAAGGTGAGACTTCCACCGTCTTTAGTTATGAAACGGGCATCAGGAGGCGTAACCTGCGAAGCGCACTGGCAGAGGAACCGGCAATCATTATCCCCGGCGAATTCGAAGAGACGTTTCGGGCGCATCACGGCCTGGTATTCCGCACGGCGTACCGCATCACGGGTAACGCGTCGGATGCCGAGGACGTATTGCAGACGGTGTTTCTGCGTTTGCTGCGCCGCGAAACCGGAACCCAAGCGCTGGAGAACGCGGAAAGCTACCTGCGCCGGGCAGCGATCAATGCGGCGCTGGACGTGATTCGATCGCGGCATTCGGACCGCACCGTGGAGTTGCAGGAGGATTCGGCATCGGTCGGACACGACGACGGAGCGCTGCGGCAGGCTTTAGGGCGGGCGATGGCTGAACTGAAGCAGCGGCCGGCGGAAATCTTCGCCCTGCGTTTTCTGGAAGGTCTTAGCAATCGGGAGATTGCGCAACTGCTGGGCATTTCGCAAGTGCTCGTGGCAGTCATTGTCCACCGCACGCGACAACAGCTTCGCAAGCAATTGGGAGCATACCTAGGAGAACGATCATGACGAACGAGAAGTTTGACCGTTTGCTGTCGACGATCCGCAATGAGCACGTGGATGAGAACGTGGTGAGCGAAGCGCGCGAGCGGGCATGGAAAAGCGTGACCGCAAATCCTGCGACGGTAGAAGGCAGCGCTCACACGATTCGCGGCTGCGAAGACTTTCAGGCTCTGATCCCGTCTTACCTGGGAAAGAAGCTCGCTCCAGCTCGCGTATTGCTCTTCGAAGATCATGTGCACAGCTGTGTCGAGTGCCGGCATGCACTACAGAGTGCTCGATCGGGACGAACGCAAATTGTCCGGCGCTTGGAGAAGAAGCCGGCCGGTTCGGTGGCGTGGCGTTGGGCGATGGGGACGACAGCCGCGGCCGTGGTGGCCGTCGGTGTATTCGCTTTCGCCAATGGCTTGCTTCCGGGACAGAATCCGGTTCGCGCATCGGTGGAGCGCGTGGACGGATCTCTCTATGAGGGATCGGGCGTAGAGTCGCGATTGATTCGGACAGGCTACCAGATCAGGAATCGGGACGAGGTCCGCACGGCAAAGGGGTCGACTGCCGTGTTGCGGCTGCTGGACGGATCTCTGGTGGAGATGGGAGAGCGGTCGGATGTTTCGGTGTCGCGGGCGTGGAAGGGCACGACGATTCATCTGGATGGCGGGCAGGTCATTGTTCAGGCCGCGAAGCAGCGCACCGGGCGCCTCTATGTGGCAACCGACGATGGACTGGTTTCGGTAAAGGGCACGATCTTTTCGGTGAACCATGGAACGAAGGGATCGCGCGTGGCCGTGATCGAAGGCGTGGTTCGGGTCGATTTCGGAGACAGCACGACCGACCTGCATCCGGGAGAAGAAACGACTTCCAGCGCCAGCGTGTCTCGGGTTCCGATTCAAAACGAGATTGCCTGGAGCAAGGATTCGGCAAAGTACCTGGCGTTGCTGGGCGACTTCGCGGTTCTGCAGAAGCAGTTTGCGGCGATCCCGGGACCGGGGTTGCGTTATAGCTCGGAGCTGCTGCCTTACGTTCCCGATAACACGGTGGTGTATGCGGCGATTCCAAATCTTGCCAACACACTGACCGAGGCGAGCAAGCTGTTTCAGGATCGGATGCAGGAGAGTCCGGATCTGCGAAATTGGTGGAAGCAACAGCAGAAGGGGAACGGTCCGAAGCTCGAAGACATGCTGGACCGGGTGAAGACCTTCAGCAGCTATCTGGGGGACGAGGTTGTGTTTGCGATTGGCAAGACAGGGACGACTTATAGTGCGCCGGTCGTTCTGGCGAAAGTAAAGCAATCGGGTCTGGAGGATTTCTTGCAGGCGCAGAACCAGCAGTTGAGTTCTGGCAAGAACCAGATTGTGCTGCAGACCATTCGGGACCCATTTTCGGCGACGGCAGTCTCCGGGCAGCCGCTGCTGGTTTGGGTAAGCAACGACTTGATGATCGCGAGTCCGGATCTGGCCGAACTGCAGCAAGCGGCCGCGCGAGCGAAGCAGGGAGCGACGAGCAATCTGGCGGGAACTCCGTTCTACCAGCAAATCGCTCATTCGTATGAGCAAGGAGCGGAATGGCTTTTCTGCGCAGATATGGAACAAATTCTCCAGAAGCACGTACCGAGTGGTAGCGGCACAAACGATCTGCCACCCGGGATCGGGAATGTGCGGTTCCTCACCATGGAGCATCGCGAAGTGGGCAACAAGCCGGAAACGCGCGCCGACCTGATGTTCAGCTCGGAGAGAACGGGCGTGGCGTCGTGGCTGGCGGCACCAGCCTCGATGGGCTCGCTCGATTTCGTGTCGCCGAACGCCAGCATGGTGACGACGGCAGTGGTGAAGAACCCGCGCAGCATCATGGAAGAAATCTTCCAGATGATTGGAAGCAGCGACGCGAACTTCTCGCAGGGCCTGGCGGAGTTCGAATCGAAGACGGGCGTGAGCGTTCTGAATGACATGGCTGCCCCGCTGGGTGGGGAAGTCACGATGGCGTTTGACGGCCCGATGCTGCCAACGCCCCGCTGGAAGCTGATCGTCGAGGTGTACGATCCGGCAACGTTGCAGTCGACGATTGGAAAGCTGATCGATAGTTTTAATCGCGAGGGCAGCGCGAAGGGACTTTCGATGCAGCTGACGAGCCGGCAAGTCGGGTCGCGGACGTATTACGTGATCAGCAGCCCGAAGCAGCCGAACACGGAAATCGATTACACGTTCGCGGACAACTACCTGATCGCGGCGCCGGATATGGCGACGATCTCGCGGGCGATTCAATCGCGCGAGGCAGGATTTACGCTGACCCGTTCGTCGACTTTCCAGGCGTTGCTGCCGAGTGATGGGTACACGAACTTCTCGGCGATTTTCTATCACAACATCGGACCAGTGGTAGGACCGCTGGTTGATCAAATGAAAGCCAGCGGAGCGCTGACGGCGCAGCAGCGCCAGTCGATCGACGCGCTCACCGCGAACTCGGCACCGGGCCTGATTTACGCCTACGGAGAGACGGATCGGATCGTGGTGGCCAGCAATACCGGCTTCATGGGATTTGATCTGGGCACACTGCTCACGTTGGGGCATAATGGGCCACTCTTCCCGCAAATGATGTTGGGCGGAAGCTTGAATCATTCAACAGCACCAACCCAGTGAGCACGACTTCACAACTCGGAGCAGCAGACGACGAAAGGCAAGAAACGCCGCCTGCTGCTCCGCCGTTGATTGAACTGCGAGGACTCTCCGTCCGGTTTGGCAATCGCGACATTCTGCAGAATCTAACGGCTTCCCTGCGCGGACGTGCCATCGGCTTGCTGGGACCGAATGGTGCGGGCAAGTCCACTCTGATCAATACCCTTCTTGGTTTCTACAAACCGTCTGGTGGCTCGGCACGAATGTTTGGACTCGACATTGGAAAAGATCTGCGGGAAATCCGCGGCCGAGTCGGCTACATGCCGGAGAACGACGCGTTCATCTCGAAGATGAGCGCGGTGTCGTATGTGCAGATGATGGGCGAACTGTCGGGACTGCCTTCGTCGGTCGCTCTGGAACGCGCGCACGAAGCGTTGTTTTATGTGGGTCTGGCGGAGGCGCGGTACCGGCCGGTGGGAACGTATTCGCTGGGGATGAAACAACTGGCAAAGCTGGCGCAGGCGATCGTCCACGGACCAGACCTGCTGATTCTGGATGAACCGACCAACGGACTGGATCCGTCGGCGCGACAGCGCATGATCCGCATGATCCGCGAGATTCGGGACGGCAAAGAGTTGCGGATCGTGCTGTGCTCGCACCTGCTGCGCGATGTGGAGGATACGTGCGACGAGGTTCTCATCCTGAAAAGTGGGCGGATTGCGCATTACTCGAATCTGGATGAAGAACGCCGAGCGAACAAACGCTTCCTCGAACTGGAGACGTACGGCGCGAATGGAGATTTCACGGAAGCAATTGAAAAACTGGGCTGCGAATGTGCAGTCGCGGCGAACCGCATGAAGATGGTGCTGGCGGATGGAGTCGAAACGCGCGACATCTACCGGATTGCCGCGGAACGCCAGGTACGCATCCGGCGACTGAATTTCCGGCGCGACACGCTGGAAGACATTTTCCTGAAGGCGATGGAGAGCTAATGGCAGTTTATCGGCGCAGCTATAAACGATACTCGGGCAGCTTGACGCCGGCCTGGTCGCGCTTCCTGGTGCTGTTTCGCTATTCGAGGAAAAATCTCTTTCGTTCGAGGATCCAGACTGGGTTTTTCGTGGCCTGCTTTTTCTATCCGGTGGTTTGCCTGGTCCTTATCTATGTGGCTCACAGCGCTAGCTTCCTGGCTCAACTGGGCGTACCCAAGGGAATCATTTCGATCGATAACGCGTTCTTCTATCGCTACCTCTGGGTGCAGAGCGTGCTGGCTTTTCTCATGACGGCGTTTGCTGGACCAGGATTGATCTCACCGGATCTGGCGAATGGAGCGCTGCCTCTGTATTTTTGCCGGCCGTTTTCGCGGGCCGAATATGTGCTGGGGAAATCGTCGGTACTGGCAATTCTGCTGTCGGAAATTACGTGGATCCCGGGGCTACTGCTGTTTGCGATGCAGGCCAGTCTCGCGGGCGCAAGCTGGGCCTGGTCGAACCTGTGGATCGCGGGGAGCCTGGTGGTTTCTTCGTTGATCTGGATTGCGATTCTCTCACTGCTCGCGATGGCGCTGTCGGCCTGGGTGAAATGGAGGATCGTGGCGGGCGCGCTGCTGCTGGGCGTGATGTTCTTCGGAGCCGGCTTTGCCGAGGCGATCAACACTGTGCTGAGGACCGAGTTGGGCCACTTCTTCAATCTGGCGTATCTGATGTCCACCGTGTCGAATGCATTGTTCCGGGTGGATACGGAGCATGCCATTCCGGTTGCAGAGGCCTGGATCGCGTTGCTTGTGTATTGTGCGCTCAGCCTGGGACTGTTGCTGCGCAAGGTGCGCGCTTATGAGGTGATCAAGTGAGCGATCGCATTGTCTTCGAGGACGTGTCGAAGTTCTACGGAGAAATTCTGGGCGTGAACCGGGTGAACCTCTCGATCCCGGCGGGCATCACTGCGCTGGTGGGGCCGAACGGTTCGGGAAAAACGACGCTGATGAATCTGATGACAGGACTCGTCAGGCCGTCGCGCGGGCAGATCGAAGTTCTTGGGTACAGGACGAACGACCCGGAAAATCTGTTTAAGATCGTCGGGTATTCCACGCAGTTTGATTCGTCTCCGAAGGGGCTCACGGGGTATCAGTTCGTGTATTCCTATTTGCGGCTGGCCGGCCGCGATGCGCAGACAGCCGAACAACTGGCGTGGAAGGCGATTGAAGGGGTGAATCTGACGGAAGCGGCCACGCGAAATGTCGCAGGGTACAGCAAAGGGATGCGGCAGCGGATCCGGCTGGCGCAGGCTCTGGCGCACGATCCCAAAGTGCTGGTGCTCGACGAGCCGCTGAACGGTCTGGATCCGCTGGCGCGGTCGGAGATGATTGCGCTGTTTCGCGCGAAGGCGGCGCAGGGTTGTTATGTGATTATCTCCAGCCACATTCTGCATGAAGTGGATGTGATCTCGGATCAGGTGATCCTGCTCAGCAATGGGTATGTGGTGGCGGAGGGACAAATCCAGAATGTGCGGCGCGAGATTCAGGAACATCCCACGCAGATTCTGGTGCGATGCACGCGGCCACGCGTGCTGGCGGCGAAGATGCTGGAGTATGAGCACACGATCGAAGTTTCGATTCACAAGGATGAGCGGGGAGTGCTGCTGAAGACGCGCGATGCAGACCGCTTTTATCTGGCACTGAACGATCTGGCGGTGGGTGGGATCGACATTGAGTCGGTGGCTCCGGCTGATGACGATGTTCTCTCGGTGTATGAGTACCTGATCGGCAATGAAGAGGTGGTGCGATGAGGGGAATCTGGTGGACGCAGATCAAGGCCATCGTGCGCCTGGAAATGAGGAAGACGTTCTTCGCCAAGCGAGGGCTTTGGATTTATCTGCTTGCCGCGCTGCCGGTTCTAATCTTCGTGTTATATGCATTTGCCATGTCCCACGAACATAGCCAGAGAGCGGGAGTGGCTCGCCGGAGTGAGAAGCCGCTGACCTACCAGGATCTGTTGGCGGTCAAGCCGGGGATGAGTTATCCGCAAGTTCTGGCGATCCTGGGAAAGCCGCCGGAAGAGTTTCATTGGACGGAGAGCCGACAAGTAGAGGGTGCCTCGAACGTGGATGTTCTTCACGAGAGGTTTCATTATTCCGACGGGCAGAACGACCTGTTTGTCGGGTTGGCGGATGGCAAGGTCGACAGCCTGGATCTGCGGGAGGGCTATGCCCTAGGGCAGAGTTCGGTGATGTTCGCGGGCGTTTTCCAGTTTTTCTTTCTGCGGCTGGCGGTGTTCTTCGGGTGTCTCGGAATTTTCATGAATCTGTTTCGGGGAGAAATTCTCGACAAGAGCCTGCATTACTACTTTCTGTCACCGGTTCGGCGCGAAGTGTTGATGGTGGGCAAGTTCCTGGCTGGCTTGCTGGCGACGTGCACGATTTTTGTGACCAGCGAAGTGCTGCAGACGATCGCGTTTCTGTGGCATTTTCCGCCAGGCGTGCGCGACATTTATCTCTATCACAATCACGGATTGGAGCATGCGGCGATTTACATAGGAGTTACTGCGCTGGCGTGCGTGGGATATGGGGCGTTCTTCCTGATTGCGGGAATGATGTTTCGCAATCCGATTCTGCCGGCGGCCGCGATCTTGATCTGGGAAGGCATCAATCCATTCTTGCCCGCAGTGCTGAAACAGTTCAGCGTAATCTACTACCTCAAATCGCTGTGTCCCGTGGAGATTCCAAGTCCGCCGGGCGCGCCGGCTGTCATTGCGCTGTTGATTTCGAATGCGGACCCGATTTCAGCCCCGCTGGCAATATTCGGGATTTTGACCGTGGCGCTGATCGCTCTTTATGTTTCGAGCGTTCAAGTGCGGCGGATGGAAATCAACTACACCAGCGAGTAGAGAAGGCTATCTCTAAGCGCGGAGATAGAAGGAAAAGCTACGTGTGCATTGAAAATGGGGATCGTTCTGTTCGGCTTCAATTCGGCATGAGGTTTGGTGCCGGGCGAGGAAGTCAAAGGCTTTCACCACAGAGGGCACAGAGGAACACAGGGGAAAATCAGACGACCCGCTAGAACCCGGGCCCCGGCCGGGCCGTTCAGTTTCCCGAACAGCCCGGAGGGCGCCATCATCGCTGACAATTGAAATGCAGGGCTCAGCAACGACTTGGGCGGAGAGATCATCCTCACTGGTAGGTAAAGTTGAGTTTGTCGAGATAGACGGTGTAGGGCGATTGCGCGTAATTTCCGTCCTGTTGGTAGTTGACGGTGATTCCCCACCAGCCAGGAGCGGGGAACGGCGAGTAAGTCGAGTTGAGAACGTGAGTCTCACCGTTGAGCGTGATCGACTGATAGAGCAACTGATTGCTGGAAGTGCGTTGCACCTGGATGACGAGGTGGTTCCACTGGTTTTCCAGGGGGTAGCAAGCGATGCCGGTGGGCACCCACTTGTAATGGGTGTTGTCCCAGATGTCCCATTCGTTTCCGCCGGCAACACGGCACTCATGACCCCAGGTGAAACCCATACCATTGAAGAACTGGTTGATGTCGAACTCCAGGGCCTGCGAGGCTGCGAGATTGCCGCCGAAGAAATAAACGTCATAGGTAAAACTGTGATATTGCGGCACGAGGGTGTGATTCGTGTCGGGGAGTCCCTGGGACGACAGATCGCCGATCAAATGGTTATTCCAGAGGACGTCGGTATAGTCCATATTGCCGCCAAGGTTGAACTGGGTTGAGTTGCCGGAAAGCGTTGGCGACTTGACGCCCTGATACATGGCCCACGTGGTACCGGGACCGCTCGGAGTGCAACTGGTGCAATCGCCATAATTTGGCGGTTGCTGGGCGTAGCCGGTCCATCCGCCACTGCTGTGCAGATTCCAGAAAGTTTGTCCTGAAGCATTCACCGTGATTGTGATCGGGGTGCTGGCGGCGCCTCCGCAACGGTCCCACTCCTCCACGGTCGCGTTGTAAGTGCCGGAACTCAGGGAGAGACTCGTGCTCAGGCTGGCGCCGTTCGCGACATAGGCTAACTGACCTGGAGCGGTATAAATACCCATTGAAGCCACGCCGAGCGAGCAGGTGGTGGTTGCCGTCGCCGAAAAATTCGCCGGAGAGTTGACGGTGCTGTTGTTCGAGGGCGAGGTAACGTAGACGGCGCTGCCGCCGCTCTTCACGGTAATAGTGACGGTAGCGGTAGAAGCACCGCCGCAGTTGTCCCATTCTTCGACGACTGCATTATAAGTTCCGGGATTCAAAGGAAGGGTCGTGCTCAGCTTAGAGCCGCTGACGGTATAGGCCAACTGGTAAGGGGCGGGGTAAACGCCCATGGAGCCGACGCCCTTTGAGCACGATGTGGATCCGGTGGCGACAAAGCTTACAGTGGTGCCGACGGTAGTATTGTTGCCTGGGCTCTGAACGGTCACGCCCGCGAAAGCCGCTCCCGAGGCAAAAGCAAACGCGAAAATAGACATCAAGATGAAGGCATGCTTCTTCATTTGGAGTTGTTTCTCCGATCGGAATGAAATTCTGGATCCTTAAAGCTGCTGAAAATAGAGGGAATCCACGATCTTTTGCGGGAACACCCTGATCGTTCTAAGACCGCTTGGTGCGCCCGGAGCGGAGTTTAGGCATAAGCGGAAACTGCTAAGCGGAGTAAGTTCACTCTATACAGGCTTTACCCGAGTGTCAAAGGGAAAACCTTGGAAACACGGCGCAGGTGGAATGACTAGGGCTAATACCGCAGCAAAATGAATTGGCGGCAGAAAGGCCCCTGCAGGCTGGAGGACAGGCGTGAGTTCAGAGCGAGAGCTGAGACTTTCGCTTACGCGACTTTTTTACGGGAATTGGATGCTTTGGATTTCTGGATTTGCTTGGAAAGCAACGCTTTTGCCTTCTGTAGCTCGGCTTGCCGCGAGGGGGTGAGCCCGCGTCCTGCCCGGTTAATGAAATAGGTCAGCATGCGCATTCCAGAGCCTGGGCCTTTGGGGGAGACTCGTTTGGACGCGAGGGTTCGCGCGATTGTGGATGCGTCCTTGGTGAACAGGTGCTTGGGGGGATGAGTGGAGTCGGTTTTGACAGTTGCCACCCATCGTCTGGTGGTTCGGGCCGACGCTCTTCGGGCTGACATGGGGACCTCCGTCTCGTAGACGTCAGTGCCGTTTGAAATATTGAACGGCTTTTTCGTGGGCTTCGGCAGCCCGCCTCGTGGTGAATGTGCCGAGGTTTCTGCGCTTGCCGGTCTTAGGATTCTTCTTGCGCGAGTACAAGCGATACTCTCCGGTAGTCAATTTGCGGATCATTGCTCATTAGCCTCCTGACTCTTCGGCTCAAATGCTCGCTCAATGATCAGGCCGCCTGATTGCGCTTCCGGGTGCGGCTGGCTTTCATTGCGGACTCATGACGTGCGGCTGAACTACGCTTACGCGCCGCAGATCGGGCCTGTTTCGCAAGAGATTTCGGGGAGGCGGCGGAATGACCTTCCTTTTTTAACGCTTGCGACGTTGCCCGCGAACGCGTGGGGGATGGTTTGCGACGAGGATTGTTTTGGCCCTTGCGATAATCGCGTTCGGCCTGAGCGGTCGTCTTCTGTGATGTCTTACGACTGCTTGGCGATTGCAACTTTACACCGGCGCGACGAGCTTTTGAGAGTCCGATCGCGATGGCCTGCTTGGTGGAAGCAGCGCCGTGCTTGCCCTCACGGATGTGGTGCATCTCCTCGCGAACGAATTCTCCGGCTTGCGTGCTGGGCGATTTTCCCTCGCGGGCGTCTTCGTGAGCGCGCTCGATGGTTTCCTTTTCCGGCATGGTGACCTCCTCGGCACAAGCGTAGTGCTCGACCGAATCCGGATTGAATCGAAGATTTTCTGTAGGCAAGCGTTGCGATTGCTGTAGGAGCAAATGCAATGGCTGAGCGGGACGGAGAGATCAGTTGGCCAGAAGGTTCACTTCGTCCAGCCAAACGTTATAGGGCTGCTGCTCGTAGTTTCCGTCCATCTGGAAGGCAATGTCGATTTCTTCCTGATACCAATTGGGCTGCGCAGTGTAGTAAGTGTCCACGTTATAGGTCTGGTCCGCCACGCTCACGGTGATGTAGTGCACCTGATTCCCAACTCGCTCCAAGGTCCAAATCAGATGGATCCAGGTATTCGAGGGAAAGTGATTGCAGGGAACGGAGGTGGGGCGCCAGACCTCATTCAGCGGATCCCAGATATCCCAGTGGTGAGTCTGGTTAAAGTCACACTGGGTCCCCCAGGTCCAGCGAGTGCCGCCAAAAGCCTGGTTGACGTCGAACTCCAGAGACTGGGGAGCATCGCCGACGTCCACATAAAACCACAGATCATAAACAAAATGGCTGACACTATTTCCTCCGCCAATTGGGGTCCAGTAGAGCTCATTCGAGTAGGCGTGAGTTCCAGCGAGGCTGAATCTTGCGGCCGAACCATCCAGCGAGGGCGTGGACTGGTGAAGCGTGAGGGTGGAAACAGCGACGCCCAAACCTGCCGCACAAGTTGCACCGGAAGTCAGAACCGCGGAGCATGACACCCAGTTCGGCGAGTCCTGCAGATTCAGAGCGCCAGGTTCCTGGCCAATGACATTCAATTGCAATGAAGTGGTCGCAATGTAGCCGGCCACGTCTTCGGCGACAATCTCGACAGTGTGCTGCCCGTTCGGCATCCAGATGAGCTGGTTCACATTGACGTTAGGAGTGTACAGAACGGCTTCGCCATCGACATAGAGCCGCACGGTGTAGATGGGATCCGGCGGAGTGGCCACGGCAACAATCGGTACGGGCGAGTTCACGCTAGTGCCATTCCCGGGGCTTGAGATGGTCAAGGGAAATCCGCAGAGTGCCGCAGGTGGAGGCTCTTGCGCGGGGGGCACAACCGAGGTATTCGACGGCGGAGTGGGAGTGATGGCGCAATCGGCGACATTCTTGGGCAAGCCCTGACAGCCGCCCATTACGCCTAGAATCGCGGCCAAAACTAAGGATGCTATGAGCATCGCAACTCGCGGCATCCGGCTTACGTTCTCCTGCATTGCTACCTCGACGCGAAAAATGAATGTTGTGGCCGCTATCTTGCGAGACGGTTTAGTACGCCGTGAGACTTACCTGATCGAGCCAAACGTTGTATGGATCTCCTTTCTCATCCAGATCCATTTGGAAGGCGTTATCGATCTCTTCAAGAGTCCAGTCCGCCTGGTTGGGGTAATAGGTGTCGACGTTGTAGGTCTGGTCGCCGACCGTGAGGCTGATGTAGTGCACCTGGTTTCCAACGCGCTCTACCTGCCAGACGAGATGAATCCAGGTGTTGGCAGGAAACGGAGTGCAAGGAATCGAGGTCGGGATCCAGCCGGTGTCGGGTGCATCGTTCCAGATGTCCCACTTGTGCGAGCCGTTGAAGTTGCACTCCGATCCCCAAACCCAGCGATTGCCGCCGAAAGTCTGATTGATGTCGAATTCCAGCGCCTGCGGAGCGAGGGGATTGTCGATATAAAAATAGAGGTCGTAGGTGAAATGGCTGACGTTGTCGCCACCGGCGACCGGGTTGAAGTAGAGCATGTTGCAGTAACCGGCACAGGGAGTATTCGGGCCGGTGGAGGAGATGCTGAATTTCGCCGAGTTGCCATCCATCGCTGGAGAGGTCTGATTCTGGGTAAGTGTGGACTGCGGGGTTCCACCGCCGGCGGCGCAAATTTGTCCGGCTCGGCCCGATCCTGGAGGAAAGAGACCGCCGCAGGATTGCCAGCCGGACATCGCCTGAATTCCGCTGATGGTCGTCTGTCCATTGGTAGAAGGTGCCTGGGCGGAGATCGTAATCGACAACGGCGTAGCCGAAACGTAGCCCTGGCTGTCTTCCGCCATCACGACCAAGGTGTGGGGGCCGGGCGCGAGAAAAATCTGGGTGTTGATCGAATTGTCGAAGGTGAAATAGTCGGCAATGCTGCTGGTCGGATCGCTGCTGTTTTCGTCGTAGACCCGCATGAAGAAGATCGGGTTGGTCGGAGTTGCCGATGCAACTACATTTACCGGAGAGGTCAGCGTCGCATTCGCCAGCGGACTGGAAACGGTCAGGGGAAAATCATTAGAACCGGTCCAGGTGGGAAACGTAGTTGTCGCGTCCGGTGCCGGCAGAGGGCTGGTTGATGGCGACCAATTAATCGCAACTGGCGGCACGGAAGGATAATTTGGTTGCGATGGCCCAGGAGGAGTGGTCGTGACGGACTTGGTTGAACCACTACCGCAAGCTGTCGATAAGGTGATGGCGGCAGCGACGAGCGCTAATAACAGCTGTTGAGAAAAGCTAAGGGAGCGGTCGGGGCAAGGGGCGAATGCGGCTACGCTCATTGTTCTTCAAACCTCGGCGCGTTCTTACGGTAGAAGGATGCAACGGCAACGAGCGGAGGTAGGCCGGCAACAACACCGAATTATTTGCAGCTCAGCGCTGACAATCCACTGTAGTGAGACCGGCGCGAGCAGAACAATACGGCACCCACCTTAATCGGTGGCCGGCAATCCCTGATACCAGATTGATGATCGACAGGAGCTTGGTTCAGGGCAGAGTCGCTTTTGCGTGGCTCGATTCGCCAACCACATCGGGGTAGAACACATCTTAAAGCTGCAACGGGAGAGACAGTTACCTGCCTTCTTCTTTGACCTAGTTCGCATAGATGCGAGTACGACGATTGCGGATCTTCAAGGAGCCGAACGGATGCGTATTGCCCAAGTCGCGCCACTTTATGAAAGCGTCCCTCCCCGCCTTTACGGGGGTACTGAGCGTGTGGTTTCGTGGCTTACGGAAAAACTGGTCGAACTGGGGCATGATGTCACCCTATTTGCCAGTGGCGATTCGGTCAGTAATGCGCGCTTGATGCCGGCCTGCAACGAGGCTCTTCGACTGGATGCCAATTGCATCGATCCGCTGGCACATCACATCTTGATGGTGGAAGAAGTTTTCAGGCATGCAGAAGATTTCGACTTGATTCACTTTCATATTGACTACCTCCATTTTCTGCGGAGTCGGAGAGAGCAGATTCCGTGTATGACTACGTTGCATGGCCGCCTTGACCTGGCCGATTTGGTTCCGTTGTATCGAGAGTTCAGGGAGTTGCCTTTGGTTTCGATTTCGGCCGCGCAGCGAAGGCCCTTGCCGTGGGTGAATTGGCTGGGAACCGTCCACCACGGATTGCCGCCCGATTCGCTTTCGCTGAACAACTCGGAAGGGCGGTACCTTGCCTTCCTGGGGCGCATCTCTCCGGAAAAAGGTGTGGATCGAGCAATTGAAATTGCAATCCGCTCGAATGTGCCGTTGAAGATCGCCGCTAAGGTAGATCGAGCAGACCAGAAATACTTCGAGGCCGTAATCAGGCCGCTATTGAGACATCCTCTGATTGAATTCATCGGAGAAATTGGACCGTCGGAAAAAGGCGAGTTCCTGGGCAACGCTATCGCGCTCCTGTTCCCGATTGAATGGCCGGAGCCCTTCGGATTGGTGATGATCGAGGCCATGGCATGCGGTACTCCGGTTATCGCTTTCCCCTACGGATCCGTGCCCGAGATTATTCTTGATGGGGTTGCTGGTTACATGGTTCGCAACGTCGACGAGGCGGTCGGTGCAGTGAAGCGGATTGGTGAGATCGATCGGGAAGAATGCCGGAGACACTTCGACTTAAACTTCACGGATGACCGGATGGCACGGGACTATCTCGGTCTTTACCAGCAGCTCGTTCATCCAGCATCGGCCACGATGACGGTCGAAGAGGGAGTATTGAATTGGATGGAAGTGGAATCGCCAGCCCCCAGTACTACATAGCAACGACCTCGTCGCCGGCGGACGATCGCGCTCGTGTCCTCAAATACGGCAGGATGTTTTTCGTGTTCGACCGGCTGGGGGATGTTCAAACTTCCGGTTTGGGAGAGCAGGGCCTCTTCTACGACGGGATGCGGCACCTGTCGGATTTGTCACTGAGGCTGTGGAATGCGCGGCCGCTGTTGCTGAGCTCTACGGTGGCGACTAATAACTTCCTATTTACGGCCGACTTGGCGAACCTCGATGTCCTGCGGGAAGGAGAGATTGCAATTTCGCGCGGAGTCCTTCATCTGGTTCGATCAAGATTCCTGTGGCGCGACTCCTGCTTCGAAAAGCTGCTTTTCGTAAATCATGGACTCGACGAATTAGAGATTCCGGTCGGCATTGGATTCGATGCAGATTTCGCGGACATCTTTGAGGTGCGGGGCACGGTACGAGAACGGCGAGGCCGGCGACTCAAGGACGAAGTGCGGGACAATTCCGTCATTCTGTCTTACGAGGGATTAGACCGGGTTCTGCGAGAGACCTGCATCCAGACGGATGTTGTTCCGCAACGCGCATCTGGAACCGGCCTGGCATTCGAGGTCAGCTTGCGTCCCAAAGAACGCGTGACGCTGCAGGTGGAAATCTGCTGCAAGGTAGACCGGTCGCGCGATTTTATTGGCTATAGCGACGCGCTGTCGGCCGCTCGATTCGAACTGGCTGGGATCGCGAGCGCGTTTCCGCAGATTACGAGTTCAAACTCGCGCTTGAGTGACTGGATTGCGCGATCGGTTTCCGATCTCGAGATGATGATCGCAGGGAATCCCGAAAAAAACTATCCGTACGCCGGTGTGCCGTGGTTCAGCACAGTTTTTGGCCGAGACGGAATCATCACCGCTCTCCAAATGATGTGGCTCAATCCGGATATTGCGAAGGGTGTGCTGGAATTCCTGGCGTCGTCACAGGCGGATGCGGTGGATCCGGTCGCGGATTCCGAACCGGGCAAGATTCTCCACGAGATGCGGCGCAGCGAGATGGCGGCGCTGGGGGAAGTTCCGTTTGGCCGCTACTACGGCAGCGTTGATGCGACCCCACTGTTTATTGTTCTTGCGGGCGCCTACTTCGATCGGACCGCCGACCGGCCGTTTCTAGAGCGAATATGGCCGAATATAGTCCGAGCACTCGACTGGATTGACCAGTACGGAGATGTCGATGGCGATGGCTTTGTCGAATACGCACGTCATTCGCACAAGGGACTGGTGCAACAAGGCTGGAAGGACTCCAATGACTCGATATTCCACGCCGATGGCGAGATCGCCGAAGCACCTATCGCCCTGTGCGAGGTACAGGGTTATGTATACGCTGCGAAACTGGCGGCATCGCGGCTGACCCGCTTATTCGGGAATGTCGACCACTCTTGCGAGCTCGAGGTGCAAGCAGAAACGTTGCGGACACGCTTCGAGGAACAATTCTGGTGCAACGAGCTCGGCACTTACGCTCTCGCTTTGGACGGCCGCAAACAACCTTGCAGAGTGCGAGCTTCCAATGCAGGGCACTGCCTTTTCAGCGGTATCGCGTCACCGGAAAGGGCTCGGCGCGTAGCCGAGACATTGGGGAGTGAAGACTCTTTCACGGGATGGGGAATTCGAACCGTCGCTACAACGGAGGCTCGCTATAACCCATTGTCGTATCACAACGGATCCGTCTGGCCTCACGACAATTCCATCATCGCGAACGGCCTGGCGAAGTACGGGGACAAGAGGCGAGCAGGCGAAATTCTGCTTGCTTTGCTTGATTTGAGCGGAGAGGTCGAACTGCACCGTCTACCGGAACTCTTTTGCGGGCTCAAAAGGCGGCCCACTGAGGGACCAACATTGTATCCAGTGGCGTGCTCGCCGCAGGCATGGTCGGCAGCAGCTCCTTTTTTTATTCTGGAAGGGTGTCTCGGAATTTCCGTTCAGGCTGAGCGAGGCCGAATCGTATTCGATCGGCCGTATCTTCCCGAAGGAATCTCGCAGCTTTCCATTCGCAATCTCCGCTGCGGGAAGGCTGCCGTGGACCTGCTGCTGGAACGTAGAAGCGAATCCGTTCTCGTGCACTGTGAGAGCAAACCAGAAGATCTGGAAATCATGACCATCATTTCGTAATGGGTGGCGTACCGCTTTCGTGGTATGGGCTTACTATAAAAACAGAAGCACCATGGGAAAACCGTGCGGGTTAGCAGCATCCAACGCGCGCTCGGGCGTGCCTACCGAGACTTGGTTCGGCACCATACGTTGCAAGTGTCAGCGGCCCTATCCTACTGGTTTGTTTTGTCGGTCTTTCCCGCACTGATCGCGCTCTCCGCTGCGCTGAGCCTCCTTCCTCTGCCAGATCTTTTCGGACGCCTCCTGATTCTGATGGGCGAACTTTTGCCCGTCGAAGCCATGGGGGTTGTGTATTCGGTTCTAGGCGACGTGTTTTCTAATCATGGGAGAACCTGGCTGTCGCTCGGGACATTAGGGACTGTTTGGACTGCATCGTCAGCGTTCGACGCGATGATTGAAGCCTTGGATATCGCATATGATGCCCCGGACGATCGTCCTTATTGGAAGACTCGCCTGCTGGCGATTGGATTGGCGGCGATCACCGGAGGACTGATCCTCGTCGCACTCGGGGTGGTGGTGGTCGGTCCGCGTTTTGGGGATTGGATCGCGGCGCGACTACTTCTGTCGAGTCTGTTCGCGATGTTGTGGCCGTTCCTGCGCTGGATGATCGCGATTGGTTTCACCGTGCTGGCCGTCGAGATACTCTACTACCTTGCTCCGAACATCAAGCAGAGATTCGCGGCTACACTTCCGGGAGCCGTGCTTTCGGTGGCGGTATGGATCGGACTCTCTTTCCTACTGGGGATTTACTTTCGCCACTTCGCCAATTTCAATCGAACGTACGGAGCGCTGGGAGGGCTCATCGCCCTGATGACTTGGCTGTATTGGATAACCTTCGTCTTGCTGGTAGGCGCCGAGATCAATGCCGAACTAGCGAAGGAGACGGAGGAGGGATCCCTCAGACCGAAGGCCACGCCAGGGAACAAGTCGGTGAGGGAACCGGGATGATCTCGATCACGCTGCGTAACGGCGTAGTTAGGAGCCTCAGTGTCAGAAGTGGGTATGGTATCGTCCATCCACTGACACGCCGCCCAGTTGATCGCGTTCCACGCTAACGGACCAGCGCTTATTGATCTGATATTCCCCCTGGATGATCTCGCTTCCCGGCTGCGAGACGTCGGTCGAGAACGAAAACAGAAGGTTCCTGGTAACTCGTTGCTGAATCGCAATCCTGGCCGAAGGGTTCTGGTTATTTCCGCCGAGCGTCGGATCGATCTCCAAACTGGAAAGCCCGGCAAGCTTCTGTACGCCGCCGCTGAGCTGACTCGCGACCTGAGAGGCAATCATCGAATCCGTGCTCTGGCTGCTCGCAGCCTGCTCCTGCGTGGTCTTGCCACGCGCAACCAGGTTGATGATATCGGCGGTCGCAAGAGGAGGGTCGGAGACGTACGAGGTGGTGAGCTTATCCAATGGTCCGCGCAGGTTGAGAGTCAGATTGTATTGTTCGACGGTCGTGGTTACTGAGACGTTCAACACGGGACGCGTCTCGTTGGGATCATCAAACGTGATCACGCCTTTCTGCAACTGATACCGGACATTGCGATAGAACAACTCACCGGCGGTTAAGGTGGTGCGACCGGTAATCACGGGATTGGCCGCAGTTCCCCCAACTTGAAGCGCGGCTTGTCCGGCAATGCTGATCTGAGAACTGATGGCGTTCAGATTCTGCTGCGATTGCACACTGATGCCGAGCTTGATGGTGTCGGCAAAGCCGGGCTGTGATAAGTCATTGCCCGTGCTGAACTGGTCGCCAAATTTGGAAATGTCGAAGTCCGGGGTGAACGACAAATTGTCGATCAGCACGCGCCCGTTCAGAGTTGAGGCCTGAGTCGTACCGCTGAAGGCAAGGTTGGCGTCGAGCACCGATCTGAGGCCGTCGGGATAGCGAAGGCGCACCGACTGTCCCTGCACGGCGAGATTGAATTGCAGACTTGGCCGGTAGGCGATGGATCCGCCGACCGAGACCTGGCCGCCCCCCATCTGCGCTGTCATTTTGGTGACTCGTAGATGGTCGTTGCTGAGGTCCAAAGTGCCATTCAGTTTTTCAATACCAATGGGGGCATCCGGCGTGTTGATCGCCACATTTTGAAACTGAACCTGGCCCGTAATCGCGGGTGCGGTGACGGGGCCTGAGGAGCGAACATCGAGAGTAACGTTGCCTGAACTATGCAGGCTGGGCGCAACAATCTGGAGGATGCGGACATCGATCGAACCTTGAGCGGATAGCGTTGCGGGGCTGGTGCCGCCGATAGGGATGCGGCCTTGAGCGCGCAACGACGTGCCGGTGCCGCGAATTTCCGCTGGTTGCAGAGTCACGACCGAGTCGGCATAGTCGACCTGAATGGGCTGCGGGATGCCGATTTCCAACGATTGGTAGGTCGCCTTCAGAACAGGAATCGACAAGTGAGCCTGCAACCTGGACTTGTCTTTGAGTGGACCTTTCAGGGTCGCATGCAGTTCAGTCTGGCCTTTGATCCCGGCGGGAACGTAGGCCGCAAGTAGGGTATCGAGTGGAATGGTCCCCGTGTCGATCACGGCATCGGTGTCGTAGTCTCCTTCCAGATTCACGCGCCCGTGGGCATGAATGGACGCCTGGGAAATCACCGACTCGAAATTGATGTCGGCGCGATGTTCAGCGACTTGAACCTCCGCCTTCAGCCCTGAAATCGAGTTCTGTCGAACCTGCAGTTGTGGCAACTGCACGGTTGCAGTGAGTTGGGGATTATCCAGGGTGCCTTCGCCATTCACGGAAGCGGTCAGAGTGCCGCTCACGGGTAGGCTCGTTTCCTTTACCCTCTGGAGCTTTTGCAGAACCACCGAAGGCGCGTTCAGCCGAACCTTGTAGGCCTTCGTTTGCGGCGTATAAGAAAGATCTGCATCTACGGCGCCGGCGGCGGTTGAAATGTTTAATGATGAAACGACCGAGGCGTTCTCAGCGCGAAACTTAGCCGCCAGCGTCTGAATCGGCTCTCCATAGGCGATGGCATTCGCGAGCTGAATGGAGCCTGATCCAGCGGGTCGCAGTGGCGTACCTGTCAGCGAGAGCTTGGCCGAAACGTCCCCGGAGATTGGGTAATGTTGCTTCGCCATGCCCTGGAGATCAGTCAAGCGGAGCTGCTGCACCTCAAGATTGGCTTTGACTGAGCTCGAACTGCTGTACGACCAGTCGCGCAAGCCGATGCTGGCAGAGAGTGTGGCGGAGCCGCGGCGGGCATTCACGAAAGTAGCGCTCTCGATGACGAACTCCGACGGGCTGCCGCGCAGCGAAATCTTCGCGGTCTTCCACTCACTTCCCTCCACCTGAAGATTCGCCGCAGTCAGCTGGGCGGTGATTGCAGGTTTCCTGATCGAGCCCTTCGCGAGCAGGTTCAGGGTGGCGGAGCCTGCGATTGCAGGAATCGTTGTCCGCGAGGGAACGAACGAAGCCGCCAGCAAAGCCAGCTGGTGAAGGTCGGTCGCTATGACTTGCATTTGGAGGCTGGATCGATCGCCGACGGTTCCCTGCGCCGTTAGAGTGGCTGAAGGCAACTTGAGGGTCGTATCGCGTAATTGCAAGGTTTGTCGTGCGCCGTCATAGACGGCATGGATCGCTCCATCGACTGGAACGTCCTGGGCCGAAGGATGGGAGCGACTGCTCGCCTTGGCTTGCACGAACAAATCCGAGTGCGCACTCACATTCGTGATTGAGTCTTTCCAGGCAGCATCGGCTTTGCCGCTGACGGTTCCGGAAAGCGCGGCAGCTTGAAGTGGCTGAGCGCCCAGCGTGCGTTGAATGTCCCTTAGTGAGATTTCGGACAACGACACACGAACATTCGCCTCCTGGGTCGCATCGAGGTGCCTCACTTCAGCCATGGCCGAGATTCGGCCACCCATTGATTCCGTCGTCAGGCTTGGAATGAGCAGATTGCCGCCAGCGAACTGATAGGCGCCCTTCACGCGGCGAAGATCTAAGCGTCTTCCCGCAGTGGCAGCCGCGAGACTCTCGCTCGTGACTTCGCCATCAATCGAGACATTGCGAAGGAGAAACGGTCCACCGGCGTCTTTATAGTGCAGCCGGCCATTTAGCAATACGTCGCCTGCGGGAGAAACGCTCGGCAACATGCCGGCAAAGTCCTGCGTGTGGATTTGAATCTGATAGGTGCCGTCGGCAACGGGGTGAGCATAGTTGGAGAGCTCAGCGCTCAGGGTTATCGCGGACGATCCTATTTTCAACGTTGCAGGCGCTACTTCGAATTTCTCCGCTGTGGCACGGAATTTCACATTCAAACTATGAGAGAAGGGGGCGTACCCCGCATAGTGCACAGAGCCGTTCTTGTAGGAGAGCTCACCGTCATAACGTTTGGCCAACGTTTCGAAGCGGATGTTCGTACCAAGCTCATACAGATCTGCGTCGAGGAGAGTCTTCTTGTCGTTGTAATTGATCTCTCCGTGGTTAAGCTGCGCGTGCTCTACCGCAAGATCGAAGACGCTGGTACTGCTGCTGTTTGGGTTAGGCGGCCGGGCGGGTAAGTTGTTCTTTCCGTTGCGATCGACTTGAAGATGTACGACGGGATGTTGGAGCACAATCTCCCGCAGAGCGACCTGGCGACGCAGAGCCGATATGATCTTAATACGGACGGTCAGTTCGTCGGCGTGCAGCAAAGGTGGCTGATTGGGGCCTTCCGTACCGTGCATCGTGATGTTGTACAAATGCGCAGCAAGCGTCGAGAGATCAAAATCCAGATGACCGATCTCGGTCCTTCCGCCAGTGGCAAGGTCAGCTTGTTCGACAATCTTGCGCAGAGCAAAAGTTTGAAAGCTGCTGCTCTTGAGATAGAAGTAACCCGCCATGGAAACGAGGACGAGCAACGTGATGAGGCCTGCGAGCGTCCAGCCGAGGGTCCGTTTTAACTTCATGATGCGTCCTTAAAAAGCCTGCCCGATCGTAATGTAGTACTGCGTCGGATTGATACCAGGCACGACATTGAGATTGCGGCCGATGTCGAAGCGTACTGGACCAATAGGGGTCGCATAGCGCAGTCCGAGACCAACGGTGTTGGTGTAATTATTGACGAAGTTGCGGAAGTTGATCGCGCTGTAAACGTTCCCGCCGTCATAAAAGACAACGCCTCCAAGTGATTTGCTGATATGCAGCGGAAAGCGGCCCTCAGAATTCAGAATGAAAAGCTGACGGCCGCCGACGGGCACGGTGACGTCCACGCATCCGGATTGCCCTTGCAGCACATTGCAAAAAGGAACGAGGCGCTGGGGGCCTGCTTCGTCAATGGGAAAGCCGCGCAGAGAGGTGCCACCGCCGGAAAAGAATAATTGACTCGTGGGTACAAAACTTCCGGCAAACGGAGAACTGAGTCCTAGTCGCACGCTATTGGCAAAGACCATGGAATGAACCGGCTTGTAATAGGCGTACTGGCCAAACAGCTTGGCGAAATTCGCGCTGGAGCCCATTGCGGTCGGGGTAATTCCGAGATTAAGGGTAGAGAACATCCCACGATGGGCATCGAGCGGCTTGTCGCGCGTATCGCGGATCAGAGTGGCGGAGACCGTCGACAGGCGCACACTGCGATCCTGAGTGAGTACAAGTTCAGGAACGAGGATGTGGGATAAATCGGTCTTATTGAAATCGTAGCGCAACTGCAACCGAGTATTCGTTTTGCGGCTGAGTAGTCGCTCAACTTGAAACGACAAATCTCCGAGGGAAGCGGTAAAGAGCGGGTTCTCGCTGTTTCGCTCGAGTGAAAAGCTGGTTAAGGATTGCCATTGGGAACCGATAAAGTGGGGCTGGCCGTAGGTGGCGAGAAGACGCTGGTCCAGTCGTGACAGCAGAATGGAAGCGCTGGCCGTTTCTGCCAACCCGCGCATATTGCGGCGGGTGAATTCGACGAGACCTCGTGGACTCGCGAAAGTGGATTGGCTGGGAGCGATCTGGTATCCGTTCAAACCGATCGTTCCGCCTCCGCCTGGAAGAGCGACGGTACCGGTGGGAACATTTCCTCCGCGGTGAGACACTTCGAACCCGAAGCCGTAAGTGATCTCGTTGCGTTTCGCCTCGTGCACTTTTACCAAGGCGGTCTCATCGGTCTGATCCGAGATGGGCTTTCGCGGCCCGACGCTGGACCAATCAAAGACATTCAAGTCGTAGAGCTTGCTTTCAGCTTCGAGCAGTTCGGCCCGGCGCATCGGAGTCTCGGGCGGAATTTGGGCTGTCTTGACAATCAACGAAGTTCTGGTTTGTTTTTGTCCAAGGTAGAGAACCTCGGACACTCGCACCAACTGGTGCTCAGCGATCTGGTAGGAAACGGTTACGCGGTGGGGGTCAGCGGGAGTTCGCTCAACGGTCGTTTTTACTTCCGCATTGAGATATCCACGATTCAGATAGGCCGCCGAGATGCGATTCCGGTCTTCCGCGAGCTTGCGGGGTGAATAAGGAGTACCCGCACGCAGCTCGAATCCCTTCGGAGCTACCAGCTGCGCAGACGGAATGTGTTGGTTCCCGTCTACCTGAACGTTTCCAACCGTTGTCTGCGGGCCTTCTTCGATCTCAAAGGCGACGTCAATCTTCGGTTCGCGGTCGATGGTCCGTGAAGTTACTTTTACTTCCTCGAAACCCCGATCGCGGTAGAGCGCTTCGATGTTCCCAGCGCTCTGCTTCAGAAGTTTTTGGCTCAGGCTTCCGTGAGTCCAGATGTGCGATCGCTTCACGGTCACTTGATTCAGAAGGTCGTTCGCAGCCAGCTGATTATTTCCGTGGAAAAAGATTCGACCGACCCTGTGTTTCTTACCGCGATCGACGTTGTAGACGACGAGAATCTGATCGGGCTGCTTCTGGTAGTCGACGGTTACGGTGACGTCGGAATATCCCTTCTGCTGGAAGTAGTCGACCAGATTGCGCTGCCCCTCCTCCACCAGATCACTATCGATGGTGCCCTCGGAGTAAATCGGAATGAGTTTTCTTATCTGTCGTCCCGCGAGGAACGGGATCACGCTGAGCTTAGCGCCCGCGGTGCGGACGATAACGACCGGCCCAAGCTCTACGGTGAAAGAGACGTCGACGCGATTGGTGGCCGAGTCATATTGAGGCGGATTCTCGTGAATCCGGCTTTCCAGCCTGTGCTGCCTCGAAAGCATTCTCTTCAACAAGGCGGTAGCCGAGCTGACCCGTTCGGGAGTATAGGGCTTGCCCGATTTGAGAAGTCCCCCCGAGAGACGCGCCCGGAGTGACCGGACTGCCTTTTGGAGGCGGGCATCTTCGGATGGATCGGGTCCCTCGATTTTGACGGATGAGATGCGAGCCTGTTTTCCCATTTGCACCGCGAAGCTGACATTCACGAGTTGATGGGCATCATCGATCTGAGATTGGGCCTGAACGCGGGCCCGGAAATAGCCGCTCTTTTGAAGAAAAGCTGTAAGCGCCTTTATGGCAACGGGGATGCGCGAAGGATCGTAGGGATCCTCGTCGGGCAGATTTACGATTTGCAGCAGCCGCGTGTACGAGAAATCTTTCCCGGCACCGGGAAATTCCACCACGCCTAGGTAAAAGGCGGGCTCCAGCAGGAAATTGATTCGAAGACCGGAGACATCGGGGACGACGTTGACCCGAACCTGCGGGAAGCCGCCTGCTTTCTTCAGGGCCTCGGCGCTCTGCTCAATGTTCTCTTCGGAATAGGGGGCGCCAGCCTTTTGCGTGACAACGGGCAGCAGCGCGTCCAGATTGCGATGAGGATTGGCAATCAGGGACACAGCACTTACATTTTGACCCTCATAGGCGGCTTGGGGAGTCTGGGGTGCGAGTTGCGCAAAAGCCAAGGCGGCGCTGACCAACCAGAACCCGAAAACTGAAGAACGCATAGATGTCTACTCAGTCTGTAAAGCAAAGGTCTGTTATCCTGCGCCGAAAAGGGACTGTTGCAGGCAAACTGTCCACAAGTTGTTGAACTGTGATGCGATTGATTTCAGTGGAGTTGTCAGCAATGACCGCCGGGCAACGGGCCCACAAACGTGACCCTTCCCGGCAGGCCCGTTGGAAAACTTGGGGATCTATTGCGGGGTCGAGTAATACCCGGTCTTGGCCCGAGCCTGCAAGAACAACTTCCTAGGTAGTCTCAGTCTAACCTTAATTTTGTGCCACTTTCCGTCGTGCGACATTTCCTGGGGACGATACGCCAAGACATATTGAGTCCGCAGTTCCACACCAATGCGTTGAGCCACGGCTGGCATTTCGGACGGGGATTCCAAAGTAAAGGCTCGACCTCCGGTGGGCTCGGCGATTTCAGAGAGCAGGTAAGGCCCGCGCAATTCTTCGGTGGTGGGAACGTAGCGATCAAAAACGCCAATCGAATAAATCATCACATCCGATTCCTTGGCCGCAGCCTTTACCTCTCTTTCACCATAGCGGCTGTGGTTATCTCCTCCGTCGGAGATAATGAGCAGCGCTTTCTTGCCATATTTTGCTCGTTTCATCTGATGCAATCCCATATAGATAGCATCGAGCAGAGCGGTCCGGCCTTTGGGGCGAGCGAAGAGCAACTCGTGTTCGAGATCGTCGGAGGCAGTAGTGAAATCGGTCACCAGGCGCGGCTCGTCCGAGAACTCAATCATGAAAAACTCGTCTTGGGGATTGGCGGCTTCGCAGAATTGGGTCACGGCCTGATGCACCCGGTCCATTTTGCCGCCCATACTGCCGCTTGTGTCCAGGATGATTCCAATGGAGACTGGCGAGTCTTCTCTAGACACACTCTGGATGACTTGGGGCTTCTTGCCTTCGAGGATCTCGAAGTTCTCTTCGTGAAGGCCATTCACGAAGCGCTGCATCCCGTCGGTGACAACGACCGGGACTAACACGAGCTTCGCTTCGGTTTTAATGACGTGCAGGGCCGATCCCTCGGCTGAGCGAGTGGAATTGAGCGCGCTACTCAGCACCGCGGCGGTGTGACGCGGTGCAACATGCACATCATCAATGCTGGTTTGGGCACCTGCCGTGCCAGCCCAAGAGAGGACGACAAGGAGAGCGAAACTTACTTTCAAAGTTACAACCGGGGGCGCCGCCATTTTTCACCGCCTAGCGGCAAGCCAGCTTTCACAGCGCCAAGGCTTACCTTCGCCAGTATCGGTTTAAGTCAAATTGCATGCGGTAGCCATCGACGCGAGTCTGTAGAGCGCGGGTAAACATCCTGCAAAGGGGCCTACAAAGTTTTCTCTATGCCGCTCGGGGGGCACTCGTATGAAAAAAGCCCAGCATGCGCTGGGCTAATCTGACTCCGAGTATGCCGACGACTACTTGGCAGTCGCGCCGGTAGACTGGCAGGTCTTCGAGATGTGCTTCACCGAGCTCACCTGGAGCGTCTGCCCGGAGTTGCTGCCGTCCGCCGTCCCCGAGGCTTCTGCGCTGTTCGGCGCGGAAGCAGAAGAGGCCGCGCCGCTGATTTTCACTTCATGGCCGACATGCTCACTCAGCTTGGCCGTGTCTCCGGTGAGGCGGTAGATGGTACCGTTCTGGTCGGTGAGAGTGAAGCTGCCGCTGGCGCCGGTTAAACAACCCTGAACGGTCATTTCGCCGCCCGCGGAGGATGTTTGTCCGGACTGGCTGGTCTGGCTTGCACCGTCCTGCGCGACAGCCCAAGACACGCCGAGGAGCAGGACGGAAAGGAACAAGATTGTATGTCGCATATGGAACCTCCGGTGAGCGTTCTTGTCGGATTACGAGATCTAACAGATGGACGTCGCGCCTTCTGGAAATCGATTCATTCGACAGAAAAATTGTCCTTCGCGGCATGCCGACAACGAATAGGGTAATCCCCCGAGACTGGCACATGGTTTCCAGTGTATGGAATTTGAAGGCACTCCGGTTTCGCGATCGCGGAAATCAGAGGGGCAAATCCTCAGTCGTTGGAAAATGGTGCTGTTCGCGTCCGACTTTCCCGTCATATTTCGTCGTCATTTTGAAAAGTTCGTATCGGCCATCGGAGGCGAATTGCCGACAGTGTTCGCGAAGATCGTTCATCTCCGCTGCCGTGAAGGGATGAAAATTCGTTGCGATGGCCAAGTTCTGCTCAAGAACCTCCACCGAATCAATGCCGCTGATCGTGGTGGCGACCGGCAGACTCATGGCGTAACGGAGTCCCTGTTCCGCAGTAATTCCTCCATGCCTGACCATTTCGCCGCTGCCCCCGAGGCTTTTCATGCCCAACACAGCGATTCCGCGGCGAGCTGCCTCGGGAAGGACTTGCGTCTCAAAACTGCGAAATGTGGCATCAAAGCAGTTCAGCGGCATTTGCACGGTGTCGAACGGAAAATCGTGCGACAGCATCTTCAAATGAATCTCGGGGTCTTTGTGTCCGGTGAATCCTACGAAGCGCACTTTGCCCTGCTTTTTGGCTTCGAGCAAAGCCTCGGCAGCGCCGCCCGGAGCGAAAATTAAATCCGGATCGTTTTCATAGATCACTTCGTGGATCTGCCAAAGATCCAAGTGATCAGTTTGCAGACGGCGCAGGGACTCCTCGAGCATTTGCATTGCGACTTTTTTGTCGCGCCCGTGGCTGCAAACCTTGGTCATGAGAAAGGCGCGTTGCCTCTTCCCCTTCAGTGCCTTGCCCAGTCTTTCCTCACTGAAGCCATCGTGATACTCCCAGGCATTGTCGAAAAAGTCGATTCCATGATCGAGCGCTTTGGCGACTATTTCGTTCGCAATCTGGTCGGTCTTGGCTGATCCCAAGTGGTAACCGCCGAGACCGAGGGCGGATACCTGGATGCCGGTGCGCCCCAGCGTCTTCTTCGGGACGGAACCATCGGGGCTCGGAGCCGCCGATTTCTCGTCGGCGGCATCACCGCGGCGGCCGATCAGCGGAGTGGCTCCGATCATCGCGGCTCCTTGCATAAACTTTCTTCGACTGAGATGCGACTGCAGCTTGAGGTCCAATGGATCCTCCTCAAAATTCTTTTTCCGGGAAAGGATGGCCTGTGTTCTCGCCCGCTCCCAACATGTCCTGCACTTCGATCTGCTTGGTGTCGAGCGGAAATCCGTGTGCAAGACGCGCTTCCGGATTGTCGAATTTCAACGAGAGCTTATAGAGTTCGTAGCGTCCGTCAGCGGCGTACTGCTTGCAGCGTTGCCGGAGATCATCCATTTCGCCGGCGGCCATCGGAGTAAAGTCGCGGGCGATTTGCAGGTTCTGGTGCAAAACCTCAAGGCTGTCGATACCGGTGATGGTCGTCGCGACTGGAAGACTCATGGCGTAACGCAGAGCTTCGTCGACTGACAGAGCGCCAGCTTTGATGGGCTCACCATGCCCGTTCAATGGCTTCATGCCGAGTGCAGCGATGCCTCGACGATTCAACTCCGGAAGAACCTGACGCTCGAAGCTGCGGGTGAACCCATGGTCGAAGGCGTTTAGCGGCATCTGAACCGAGTCAAAAGGGAAGTTAGTATTAAGCATTCCCAAGTGGACCTGAGGATTCTGGTGGCCGGTAAAGCCGACGAAACGTACTTTGCCGTCCTTCTTGGCTTTGGCCAGAGCCTCGGCGGCCCCGTTGGGACGGATGAATAAGTCAGGATCGTTTTCAAATGCCATTCCATGGACTTGCCAGAGATCCAAGTGATCGGTCTGCAGACGCCGAAGGGACTCTTCCAGCATTTGCAGGGCGATGCTGGCATCACGGCCGTGCGGACAAGTCTTGGTCATCAAGAAAACTTTGTCGCGGCGGCCTTTGAGGCCGGCACCCATCCAAAGCTCAGTTTTGCCGCGACGATATTCCCAACAGTTGTCATAAAAGGTGATTCCTCCATCGACGGCTTCCTGGATAATGCGAATCGCCGTCTTCTGGTCCGGAGCCTCGCCGAGATGGTGACCGCCGAAACCGAGAATTGAGATTTTGGCGTCGGAGCGCCCGAATTGCCGGAGGGGGATGCCTGCGCTGGAAGTCTGTTGCATTTGGTATCTTGTTCGCCTTAGTTGAGACCACGGATTAAATGCGGCCAGGGGTTTCATGCGACATTGCTTCGCTTGGGTGGCACGTCATCCGGATGGCCATATTCCTGATGGGTATGGTGGGGCGTTCGGGATGATCGGCGGCATCCTCAATGCCTTCGAGGGATGCGGATTCCAAAGCCTGGTCAGAGTCAGCCAGCTCTTCGACGGACTCATCGCTGGCATCCTCCACCGAGGACAGCCCCTGCGAACCGCCGGACTGGCCGGCACTTTGGCTGCCCACCTGGCTCGGGTCCGTGCCGAACTCGTCGAGTTTGGCCTCAAGATCGCTCTTGCGTTCGGGAGATCGTCCATCTGTCGGCATGCGGATTCGCTCTTTCGGTGGTCTTGTTTTGGGGGACTCGCTTCTGCCAGGAGTTCCCTTAAGAGTTGTTATAGAGCTGAGTAAGTCAACGCATCATCCGGTCTTCCCTGTATTTGCCGCTGTGGTGATGCGGATAGAGCTCGGACCATAGTTAATAGATTGTTAACAACTATTCCAGGCTGGTTTCTCTCCAAGTGGTCAAGCGGCGCAACAGATCCGAGCGATCGGATTTAAGAGTTCAGTCAGCCGCGAACAGACAGGAGAAAGAGGACGATGCGAAAGGCAAGTAAGAAAAGGAATGGGACGGGACTCACGGCGATCCATCCTTTCGACCGCACTCGACAGTTAATCCGCGGCAGCCTGCTTGTGGGCATCAGTTGGGCTCAGACGACTTTCGAAGTCATAGCTTCCCGATCCGACGTCCACGACAACCGCTTTCCCCACCTGCCGGGCTCCTTTGATGCCTGGGCTTCCCTCAATCGGCTTCCCGCTCTCGGTCACGCCTTGTAATGTTGAATCGGGCAATTGCACCGTCGCGGTAGTGTTGGGGGGTACTTGCACCTTTAGCGACATCGTGCCGGTGGCAATTCGCCATTCCGAAGATACTTTACCGTACATGCTTTCGATGGTGGTTCGGGCGAACGTTAGCCCGCCTCCGGGCTGAGGTTGAATCAAAATGTGTTTATAGCCGGGCGAATCTTCATCGATGCGAATCCCACCCACAACCTGGTACATCCATTCTCCGATCGCACCATATGCGTAGTGATTGAACGAATTCATGCCAGGGTCCTGGAAGCTATCATCGGGCTTAATGCCATCCCATCTTTCCCAGATCGTAGTGGCACCCTTCGTGATTGGATACAGCCATGATGGGTACTCTGTGCGGTTGAGCAACATGTACGCGTCGTCGAGATATCCAAAGTCGCTCAGAGTCTGATTGAGCAACGGCGTTCCCAGAAATCCAGTCGTCAGATGTTTAAACTTCTCTACGTCCTCGGCAAGGCGGGCCGCGGCGCTGGCTTTCATCGACTCTGGAAGAAGGCCGAATTCCAGAGCGACTGCGTAAGCGGTTTGAGTGTTGGGCGAAAGCCGCCCGCTCGGCGTAACAAATTCCTTCAGAAACGCATCCTTAATATGTTGCTCGAGCTGCCCGTACTCTTTCGCGTCTTCCTGTTTTCCCAAGACTGCGGCACTTTTCGCGAGCAGTGCTGTGGAATGCGCGAAGTAGGCAGTCTGCAGGAAATCTTTGTCGGTGGTCGCGCCGGGATAGTCCGAATCTGTCGTGGCGAAGGCCAACCAATCTCCAAAGCTGAAGCCGCTACTCCAGATAAATTTATCGCCAGCCTGGCGTCGCATGTATTCAACCCAGGCCTTCATGCTGGGATACTGCTCTTCGAGAATTCGCTTATCACCATAGGCCTGATATACGGTCCACGGAACTACCAGAGCCGAATCGGCCCAGCCGGCAGATGCGGCCTCGGCCTTCCTGGTGTCGTGCGAGAGCGCGTTGGGAATCACAAACGGAACGGCGCCGTCGTCTTCCTGGTCGAGTGCCAGATCTTTCAGCCATTTTGTATAAAAAGCTGCGCTATTGTGATTGAATGAGGCGGTCGGCGCAAATACCTGGGCATCTCCGGTCCATCCCAGCCGTTCGTCCCGTTGTGGACAGTCAGTCGGCACGTCGACAAAATTTCCTTTCTGCCCCCACACGATATTGTGTTGCAGTTGATTCAATTGCGAGTTCGAGGTTTCGAACGAACCGGTGCGCTCCATAGCCGAGTGAACGACGATCCCTGTAAAGTCGTCGAGAGAAACTTCCCCCGGCCAGCCACTGACGGCCACGTAACGAAATCCCTGAAACGTAAAGTGCGGCTGGAAGGTTTCGGTCCCTTGTCCACTGGCTGTGTAGCGGATGGTCTGTTCCGCGCTACGGAGGTTTGCGAAGTAAATATTCCCTGCCTTGTCAAGAACTTCAGCGTGCTTCAGCGTAATCGTCGTGCCGGCTGGCGCATGAACCCGGAACCGGACCCAACCGACCATGTTCTGCCCCATGTCGAGAACGGTATCGCCGGAGGGCGTCTTCAGAATTTTGACGGGCTTGATTTCTTCGATTTCTTTCACGGGAGGTCCAGCCGAAGCGACGAGCCTGGCTTTGGGGGCTGGCAAGGCAGTCACGCCTTTCCAAGCTGTGTCGTTGAAGCCAGGCTTGGTCCAGCCCTGCGGTTGCAAGGCGGCGTCGTAGATCTCACCGTCATAAATATCCGAAGCCCGGATCGCTCCCGTCGATGCTCTCCAATTTCCGTCCGTTCCGACGATCTCCTGGCTCCCATCGGTATAACGAACTACTAACTGCGCGATCAAGGCCAGTTTCTTTCCGTAATTGTTTCTCTTAGATCCCCAACCCGTGCGCCCGCGAAACCATCCATCGCCCAGTGCTGCGGCAACGCAGTTCGCGCCTCGGTCGACAAGACTGGTTACGTCATAGGTTTGGTATTGATAGCGAAAATCGTAGGAGGTCCATCCCGGCGTGAGGTACTCGTCGCCGACCCGCTTTCCGTTTAGGTCTATCTCATAAAGCCCCATGGCAGAGGCATACAGGCGCGCCCGCTCAATTTTCTTCTTCAGTGAAAACTCCCGGCGCAACAGCGGCGCAGGGTTGGACTTGGATTCGTCCTCGACCAGATCGGGCGTGATCCATTGCGTTTTCCAGTCTGAGGCATTCAGCAACCCCATCTCCCAATGGCGGGGACGGCTCCATTCGGAAAGATGCCCGTGATTGTCCGCGGCCCGCACTTGCCAAAAATAAGAACGCATACTCTCCAGCACCGGGCCTTCGTATTCCACCTGAATCGATGCGTTCGAATTCTGCACGCCGCTGTCCCAAATCGTCTTGCCTTTTGCCAAGTCCGCCTCGGATGCCGCTACGCGGACTTGATAGCTGGCCTGGATCACTCCTCGTTCCGGGCTCTCAAGCTGCCAGCTCAGTCTCGGTTTTTGCACGTCGATTCCCAGAGGATCCACTCTGTACTCACAACGCAGATTCGTCACGACGAGCGGCGCGCTGGCTCGTACGGTGATTGCACAAGCTAAAATCGCCGCCGCCACAGCCGCTGGTTTCACAATCGTCAACTTAATGAACATCGGCCCCCCTCTCGGCTGAAATGTGCACAGGAGATTGACTCGGTTTCAGCCCTGACCAAGAATTCAATTCGCTTGGACCGTTAAGTTTACTCGTCCCGCTCTTCCGCATGCGACCGGTGACGGCTCGTGGATCACGTGGCAATTCAGGGAATCCTCCTTTTCCTCGACAGGCAGGTCGGTGTATGCTATCGAATAGCGAATATGTCCACCACCCTAAGCTGCGCGCAGACAGCTTGTCGGCTTTGCCCCATGCACAAAGGGGAGCGGTGCAGCAAACTACGGTGCGTTGGACTGTCAGTTACCATTCAAACTGTTTAGTTTGACAAGGTCGGAGAGGTGGCAGAGTGGCCGAATGCGGCGGTTTGCTAAACCGTTGTACGGGCTAACACCTGTACCGAGGGTTCGAATCCCTCCCTCTCCGCCAGATTCCTTCTAACGTCCCCAATTTCAGTTATTTGCACAAAGCTCCTGCCTCTAAAAACCCGGATGTTTTGTCCATCTCCCGCGTTCCCGGGTTGCATGTTGGTTGCATGTTTGCGCATTTTCCACTGAGGCAAGGGACCAAGAGGGGTAGTCGGACGCACGCGCAGAACGTGGGGATACAAAAGTGAGCGTTTGACCAACAGACTGGCTCGAAGAGACATTTTATGTTGGGATTCTGTGGCGAGAGTCCAACCGCTTGGCCATACTTTAGAGCATCGGTACGCTTCCACCCCTTGTTCGGAAGGAATCTGCGCTCGATGGGCGGGATGCTCACGTCCCGCACTTCCAACTCGAATCGAGTGAGCGTGGGATCAGCGAGACTTTGATTGTCATGGAGTTCGGTTTGTTTTGTGTAAAACAGCGATCATGTCAAGCCTTGTTACTTATGGCGAGCTTTCCTTGCGGCCGCCCCCGATTGCTGGGGCAATTGGGACACCGCAAAGTAACCGAATGACACCTGCGGCGTACTTTGCTGGGCCAGGTCGTTTTCGACAAAGAAGCCTCGAGTGGAGTCGATCATATAGATGTCCGATGTAAATGCAATGGACGAATTGTTCAGGTTTAAACCCTGTAGCCCCGTGCTCCCGACGCTGTTCGCAAACGTCGCCGGGTAGCAGCCATTGACCGCAGAAGAACAGCTGGTCGAACTGAAATTACCCGAGAAATCCTGATCAGTAGCCGGCCCGACGTCCACTGTGCCTGCATAGGAGGACGTGGACACATTCATAACACCCGTTCCGTCGTATTCCGTGCCATTTTGCTGGTTGAAGTACAGACCGTAAGACCCGGAAAAACTAAGCGGATCCGTGGCTTGCGGGTAAGCCATACCCGTCGCGAAAAAGGGGAACAAATAGTTTTGAGAGGTATTTCCAACAGCCAGCACCAAAGCTGGAGAACCGGGTTCCGTCAGGTAGAAAATAAGCTGAGGATTATACGGCTGATTTGGTGTGGGGAAATGCTGTAAGGATGCCTGGTAACGGCCGGTCGGAGCGGAGGATAGATAGATCCCACCAAATGGCCCGCTGATCTGCGCTGGACCGATACCGGTTATCGGATTGGGTAACGACTGAAACGCAGAGTCCGCAAAGCCGGTCATCAATGAACCAGCGCCGTCCGGGTTGATCACTCCCGCTGCGGTAAAAGTATCCGGCAGGGTCGAAGCAAAATCCACCCCTTCCAAACCGAATACGTAGGCCCCGGTAAATGAGGCCGGCGAGACGAAACTTCCGGTCGCCGAGCCTTGGGCAATAGCCATTCCTGCGAGTGAACCGGCCCCGCCTGAATCGGTTTCGATTAACATTACGTGAGTTCCATCAACGATGTAGCCGGTCACATTAATCGATGGAGTCGTGAGGTTGAAATTGTTGAAATTCAATAAGAGGCTGAACGCTCCAAATTGGTCTGGCGCGCCGACTATCCCATTTAATGCCATTCTCGGATAAAACGTTGGAGACCCGCCCGCATAACTGTCCTCGTCAGCGATGCTGTTTGCTCCAGAGATATTGTTGGGATTATTAGCGTGGTTATCGACATTGAATACTCCCCCAATACCGGTAGGCCCCGATCCATTAAAATCGGTACCATTCAAGACAAAGGCATACCCGCCTGAAGGCGCGGATAATCCGGTGGTCGTCTGGAGGTTCATGGTTCCGCTAGCGGACACAATCAGGGGATTGTTATTGCTGGGCTGCGCTCCCACGAAGAGGTGCGCGTTAGACAGGTAGGCCAAACTGAAGGTTTGCGGGCCGATCGAGGCATTGTTGCTATTAATCGTTATGCTTCCTCGCCCATCGGGACCGAGAAAGTAACTGCTCCCTGTCGCGACAATTGCACCCGTTGAAGAGGTAACCGAGCCGGTATTAGGGTCCAAGAAGTCAAACGTTGATTCCCCGGCGATAATGTTCCCGCTTCCATCCAGGACAAGAGCGGCGACCACTTGAAATGGCGCGCTGTTCTGGGAACCCTGAGCCGACAACACATAAGTTCCCATCAGGTTGCTGCCGAAAGCAGTTACCGTGATCGAAGCAAGGACATTCTTAGTATGATCGGCAGTGGCAAACGCAGCGATGTTCACAATCTCGTTATTTCCCGGCAGAGCGGATGGAGGAGTATAGGTGACTGGTTCGCCGCTTGCCGTGTGAGGCGCGCTCAGAGCACCACAATTACCGTCTCCGCAGGTGATGGTCCAATCAACGCCCGAACCGGTTCCACCGTTCGAACTGTCGTTCGTCACGGCTGCTGTGAGGCTGGTGGTCGACCCGACGGATACAACGCTTGGGGGCGACGACTGGAATGTGATGGCGACCGCCTGGGTGACCGGTGGTGGAGGGTTCTGAACGTTAGCAGTGCTTCCGCTGTTACACGCAGCGGAAACTAGCACTAAAGCCAACGTGAAAGTGGTACCGAGTTTCCATCGCCGAGCAAACACTGACGACCTCCTGTTGTGTATCAGGCCTACGTTGCGCCGTCCTGGCCCAAAAAAACATTTGAAAGTGAGAAAGCTTGGCGTTTCATTCGCAAAGCGATTAATTCTTAGCGACCTAACAAGTCAACGATCATTTTCCAGTCCCGCGCAGATAGACGAATTGGGGGCTGCCCGGGGTGCCTGACGATCCCAAGGTATAGAAAATTCCCAATGTTCCCGGGCTGTTGCCTTTTGATGACGGCCTAAAGCTAACGTTGATCGTGCAACTACTTCCCGATGCGAGACTGGACGGACAATCATCGGTCTCGCTGTAGCTGCCAGAAACTGTGATTCGTCCGAGGAATGACACGGGTCCAGCCTTTGGATCGGCTGGGTCATTCAACAGAGTGATCGTTTGAGCAGGACTGGTAGTTCCAGACGATACGCCGCCAAAATTGAGTCCTGCACTCGGAAGCATGCGCAGTGGGCTGGAAGGATTCGCCTTCAATTCGACCGGGAAACGACCGCTGTCAATCTCACAATCCGATGAAGCCCCCCCTGGGAAACACTCTACGGTATTCAACTCCAGAAAATAGTCGAGGGCCTGCCCGCTATAGGCAAATGGCTGTGGACTAAAGGAAATCCCCACACTGCAACTGGTCTGAGAGGGCAGGAATGCGCCTGTGCAGTTGTCCGAAGAGATTTGGAAGTTCGGTGCTCCGGTTGTTTTGTCGGCGTCGCAGGAATAATCGATCGTAGGCGGCACTCCCGAAATAGATCCACTGGTAGCGGTTATGACTTGAATTCCTCCCACTGCTCCGCCGTTCACAATCGGCCTTGGCAACGCCGTAACCGGATTGAGCGAAAAGGTGCAAGGCGTACTGGCAGGACCGACGATCTGCACCGGATTGGCACTCTGGTTCGTGAACGACAATAGCTGCGGCTCGCTCACCTGACCCAGTGCCTGGGCTCCGAAATCGAGCTCAGCTACTGAGGGCTGCAGATAACTGAGCCCGGTTCCCGTAATCGGTACCGTAAACGAAGTATCGTTGTCGTTCGTAACCGTACTGGTAACCGTAAGAAGAGCGCCGAGCGAAATCGGGCAAGTTGCCGGGATACCTGAACTGGGGATCCATGGGCAGCTCTCTTGAGGAGTGAACGTAACCGTCACAGTGCAGGACTGGCCAGATGTAGACGAAGCCAGAAAGCCGGAACAGTTATCTGCTTCGGAAAAATTAGGAATGCCGGTAAAATCCGTTTCGTCGGTCGCAAAAAACGTCAAATCGAGGTTCGTGAGGGGGGGCGCACTCGTCGGCTGGTTGTTCATCAGTGTGATTGTTTGGGTCGTCGGATTGCCTAGTTGACCCGTTGAACACACTGCGGTTGTGCAAACGAGAAACTGAGGGGAGAACACCAAGGCAGCAGGACTCAGAGTAATTGGCTGCTGGCAAGGTGAGGCATTGTTGAGTGCCAGGCATATGTACCCCAGATCGACGCTCGCACCAGTGCAAGATTTTGTGTTTACCTGATAAGCAATCCCGGTTGAATGGAGAACGTTTCCGCTTGGTGCAACGGGGTCGAATGTTACTGGTGACAATAGTGAGCCGGCAGTATCGGCGACTGAAACACCAATTTGGCCATCCTCAGAACCGTCAGTTCCGATCAGCTGCAGGATCACAGTGTTGCCACTAATTTCGCCGCTTACGTTGACATATCCATTCGAGAAGCAAGGATAGTTCGAAAGCTGAGTCGTAGCGTTCAGGAAACTCAAACTCCCCGCCACGTTGGCACTGCTGGCGCCTATGTTGTTGCCTTGGACAAATGTGCCTGTTACCTGAAACTCCTGGTTTTGGAGAGCCGAGCTGTGAAATGTACCGGTCACCGAGCCGGTAAGAGGAGGAACCAACTTCGCAGTCCATGCCACAGGAGTGCCCTGCGTCGTGGCCGCACCACAGATGGCTGATTGACCATTCTGGTCGATCATTCCCCCACCGGCCGTAGTGAACTGACCATTGGTAATGCTCAAACCATCGGCACTAAGAGTTCCCGTCAGTTGAAACGTCTGTACACCAGCGACTGCAGTAAGAGTTACTGTTCCGCCACTTATCGTTCCGCTGATGGTCGCCGAACCGCTGTTACAGACGACTGGCAAGCCGTTCACAACCTGGTCGAATGCCACGGAGTACAGCGCTTGGCCGGTGACCGTCCCACTGCTTTGCAGAATAAAACCACCCTGCAATCCATATTGGGTACCTGTGGGATAGTTAGGATCAGGGGAGTTCATCATGAATTGCCAGTTGCCGGAAAGAGTTCCCGCCGCAGAGCTACTTGTCTTGGAACTACCGCCGCAGGCTGAGAGAACCAGGGCGCACGCAACTATTAACGTTCCCTGTAACGGAACCAGGAGCTTCCGCCAACAGGACGCAAACATGAATGCCGCCTTGAGATTACTGAGCATGCTTTTCGACTTCCTGAGATTTAACGAGCAGACCAGGAACCCGACTAGCGGCAAGGTCCGCACTTACACCACCCGTTACTGGCACATTAAAAACGGTTTGGAGTGATGAACTAGCAATATCCAAGGTTGCACTCAGACACTGCGCGTCGGAACTCCCAGATGGACATAATTGTTGGGGCGAGTAGTTGACCGAAATACTACATATCTGACTGGGCTGAAGAGTAAACATCTGCCCGCTCGAGGCAGTGCCGCCCGGTCCGCAAGTATCCTTTGCTGTAAAGTTGTTTTGCCCACTGCTATTCGTCAAAGTGATTTTGAGGCCGTTAATCACCGCCGTGCTACTGGGGTTTTGAAGCGCAACACTTAGAGATGTGTTAGAAGATCCCAGGGCAGCGGGAGGAAAACCCAACGCTGCAGGATTGATGATCAAGGGCAGTTGACAAGCAGTCGTACTGGTGACCGCAAGACAAACGCTACCAGAGTCGGCCGGAGCCTGAAGCGTTCCCCCGCCGCAACCAGGTGCGAATACGGAGTATCCAATACCAGTGAGGGATTGAAGAACATAGCCGCCTGCGGTGGATACTAACGTCAGAGCTTGTAGTCCTGAACTGGAAGCAGTGGGAAGTTGCCCGACCTGGCCCACGGTCGTATTATCAGATCCCAGAATCTGCAGGTAAACCGCATTGCCGCTGATCTGACCTGTAACAGCCGCAGAGCTAAAGCAAGGATAGCCACTGGAACCGAAATTAAGATTTCCCGATAAGGTCGCGCTGCTGGTTCCGGTATTCGGTCCCTGAAATAGTTGGCCAGATACTAAGAACTCCTGCTGACTAAGACCTGCGCTTCCACCCATGCTGTGGAAAGTCCCTTGAATTGACGTGGAATTGAGCAGGGGAACGAGCATTGCGCTCCACGCTTGCGTACCGGCAATGCCACATCCTCGGCCGTCGGTTGATGTGTAAGTACCCGCGATCGTCGAACCGTCGTAACTGAGAGTTCCCGTAAGGGTATACGTCTGCGCTCCGATGGAAGTCGCGGTCAGATTTACGGTCTGTCCGGTGATTGTCCCGGATATAGGTGCAACTCCGTTATTGCAAGGTGTCGGACTGCCTCCGGTGCCATAAGGCGGTTCTGTCACTATCAAGAAGTCGATCTGTCCGGATACAGAGGTCCCATTCTGAACCAGGAAGCCTCCCTGAAGTCCACCGGAGAACGAAGCCTTCGCGGGGTCCGCGTTCGATTGCCCCGCCATTGTGAACTGCCAGTTTCCCGAAAGGCTAAGTGGCAGTTGGGACCCGGAACTGCTCGAACTACCGCCGCAGGCAGTCGTCATTATCACCGCCGCTAGCGCCAGTCCAAGCATCAGGAAAGGCGTGGACGACGCTGGTCGACTCGGTCTCGGTTTGCTCAGTGTCCGCATGTCGCTCAGTCCTAGAATGCGAGTTTCAGCCCCAACTGAATCGTGCGGGGCCGATGGGCATCAATCGGGTGCAAGAAGGAAGCTCCGGTGATGCAGTCGGTTCCTTTGCCTTCAAAACCAGCTGAATAGAACTGCCCCGCATAGCAGCTGACGATGTTATTCCCGGTCCTGCCCGGATTGTCCACATCGTAGAGTCGAAACTCTGTGTGATTGAAGATATTGAACGCCTCGGCGCGAAATTCAAGTTCCCCTGTCTCGCGAATCTTTGTATGTTTAATCAACGACAAGTCGAAGTTGAGACGACTCGGATTGTTGAGATAATTTCGGCCGGCATCGCCAAACGTAAGTCCGCGCGGGGCAACGAACTGTGCCGGGTTGCCGATAAGCGGGCCAAAACTCTGCGGGTTCGAGCGAACGATCGTCGCCGGCAGAGATTTGTTGACGTCAGGATACGAAGCGGCGATACCGAAGTTGCTCGCAACACCAGCGTTGTCGGTGAGTGAAATCCCCGTGTTGCCGGCGCTGTTGATAACCGTAAACGGTATGCCTGACTGGGCAATGGTCACACCAGAAAGTTCCCATCCGTCTAAGAATAGATTGGACAAAGGACAGCAGTCTTTGGACGGAGTTTCGCTTTTCGAGCTCTCACTCCACGTCCAGTCATGAATACTACTGACAAGGTTTCTCAGCGGTAGCCGGTAGACGTAGCTGAGGTTGACCAAGTGGCGTTCGTCGAAATTCGAACTGGCGCGGTTCTCGCGAAGGTCAAACGAGTTCACCAACACCGGATCGCTTCTATCAGACGAATCATCGATCGAATGGCTGTAGGAGTAGGATATGCCGGCGGTAAGTGGACCAGTTACATGCCGCATCGTAAACTGCAAACCGTGATAGGTTGAGCTGGCCAGATTTTGGAGGGACAACACTCGGCCGAGGCCGGGATAACCGTGGCCCGGCAGCGAGTTGATGTTGGGAATGAATGGATTGGTGCATGCTGCCTGTAAGTGCACATAAGCGGGGCTGGTGGGAGTAACGAGAGCCCCACCTTGAAGGAGAAAAGGCGTAAGCCCGTCCCCTGGATGATTAGAACTGCCGTAGCCTGGAGGAGCCGCCGTGCAATCGGCAATGGTTAGGGGCTCATTGGGACCGAAAGGATTCTGATTTAATGGTAACGGTTGCAACTGATTCAGCTGCCGCTCAACTGCAAGGTCTGTTCCCTGACTTCCAACGTAGGCCATCGTGAGCACAAGCGAATGCGACAATTCTCTCTGAATTCCGAAGCTCCATTGCTGAGCGTAAGGCCACGTTACCTTGGTCGGAATTCCGGTCACATCGATTGGAAAGGCGTCGCCGCCCTGGGGTTGGATGGAGTTGGGGAAGAACTGGGCGATCGGACTCAGGCATGGATTTGCGCCGTTAAATTGCGAGCCGTACCCAATGTTACCGATACAAGGGTAATTGAGCGGCAATTCCTGGGTCATACTGAGCACCAGCGGCGCACTGGCCTCGAGCGACCCTGTGTTCGCCTCGTTGCCCGTACCGTGCTCAAAGAAGATACCGTAGCCCCCGCGAATTGAGGTCCTGCCATCACCCTTGGGATCCCAGGCGAAACCGACCCGCGGCGCAGGGTTGAACAGGTGCCCCTTCATGCAGCCCTCCGGAATTCCTCCCTGGCCACATTGGAGGAGACCGAGGCCCTGGACAACCGGGCTACCTGGGACAAACTGGGAGATGGGAACGGTGCTTCCTTTGTATAGGAGCTCGCCATAAACCGGATCGACGGAAAAATCACCGGGCACAAAGTTCGAGGCTACCCAATTCCAAGCATTATGGTTCTTCTCGCGGTAGGTGCCGAACAAACTGACTCGCAAACCCAGGTTCAGAGTGAGCCGGGGTGTGACTTTCCAGTCGTCCTGGAAATAAGGTTCTGCGATCTGGAAACGTTGATCGTAGCGTCGGTTGGTCGAATCCTGCGTGAAGCTCTGAATGAATCCCTGGTATTGGGCGCCGCTAAAAAGCGGCTCCTGGATCATGAAGTCGGCGAAAGCATTTCCCGTACTGTGGGAAAGATTGCTGAAGGTCAACAATCCCTGAGTGTCGCCTGAGGCCGCGCCAATTGCATTGTTGTTCTGGTTGCGCTGAGAATAGATGTATTGCACCCCGAATTGAATCGTGTGCTTCCCATTGCCCAGCGACTTACCAACGTCGTCGCGAATTGCATAGGTCGGATTCGTGTGTCCCCAAGGCATATAGGAAGGATCCACTGCGAATCCTTCGCCGCCGTACGCGGCATTTGTACCCGAGAAATTCAGTCCGGGCATCTTGCCGCCGAATCCATTGTTAAAGATGTATCCCATACCGCATTCGGGAACGCCGGTAGCCGGATCCACGCTAATCAGGGGGTTACATTGACCCGGGTTGGCCGGATCGGTAACCAAAGGTTGGCCCAGCGAGGGATCTCTTTGGAACCGCGCGTTCCCGGGTCCGTTCTCATCCACCAACGTAATACCCGAGTTGGTATAGCTCAGCACAATGGTGTTGAGCAGCGTAGAAGAGATCGCGTCTGATATGTTTGCTATCAAGCTGACACCGGGGCCATAAAACCGGTTCTGAATCGTTGGAAAGGCATCGCGGACCACGCCCCACTGCGGAGTAAGTACGGTTGTATCCCACTCGTCGTGAACGTATCGAAAGGACAGTCGAAGTTTACTGGTGATGGTCTGGTCGATGCGGAACAACTCTTCGCGCCAGTAGGTAGAAGGCGAAACCGCCGAGACATAACAATGGTTCGGGTCTGAGGGATTGAGCTCCGCAACGTTCAAACCCACATTGGGCAGAAAGATGTTGCAGCCGTAGGGAGAGTTGGGAAGCGGGATCAGGTTAGAACTCAGCATTGCTATGGCATTCTTGTCCACGCCATATCCGGAACCAGGAAGACCAAGAAACGGGAGCGGGTTGCCGTTCAAGTCGGTAGGGCAGTCGGGGTATGCGGCGCGGGTGAAAGTCGCTCCGGACGGTGCACAAACGTCAGTGAAATCGAAGGAGCGATAGACTCCATTTCCGAGGACATTTGGGACGAGGTTCGGCTGAATTCCATTCGACGTGAGAATGAGACCACGCTCTTTCAGGCCGGGGACCGCCTGGTTGTAATCAACCGGGGTTTTTTCCAGCCGCATTTCCTCCGAGAAGAAAAAGAATGTTTTGTCCTTCTTCTCATTGAATACGTGCGGAATATAGAGAGGGCCACCAATGGTGCCGCCGAAATCCTGCCGCCGGTAGAGAGGAGCATGATTGCCGAAGAGCTGCGGAGGGGCCGTCGAACCGGGTGCGGGTGGAACAACGTACTCTGCGTCGAAGTAGTTGCGGGAGTTGAATTTCTCGTTACGGAGAAACTCGTACAAGTTACCATGGAAGGAGGGCGTTCCAGACTTTGTCGTCACCTGCACGGTGCCGGACGCAGTGCGTCCGTATTGGGCACCGTAGTTCGAAGTCAACACCTTCACTTCTTGAATTGCGTCCAGGCTCGGATAAACCATCAATGTGCTGGATGCACCATTTAGTCCGGTGTTCAGGACGTCACTTCCATCCACTTCGAAGGTGTTGTACTCGACTCGACCTCCGTTGACGCTGTACTTGACGCTACCCTGCACACCCACTTTAGCTTCGTCCTGCCCGGTCTGATTACTCACGCCAGGAGCCAACGCAATCAACTGGGTGAAGTTTCGACCGTTCAATCCGATCGAAACGACTTCCTTTTCGGTAATCGTGCCGGAGACGCTCGCAGTCTCGGTCTCTACCTTGCCAACCGAGGAAGCTTCTACGCTGACCTCGGTCCTCTCCCCAGCTGGATGCAACGTCGCATCGAGGGTCAACTCCATTCCATCTGTGATCTTCAGGGTGTCGAACGGATAGTCAGCAAAATTGGGAGCGGTTATGGTAAGTCTGTAATCGCCGGGCTTAAGGTGAGTAAAAATGTAAATGCCCTTGGCGTTGACCGAAGATTCTCTTTTTTCTCCGGTGGCGCTGGTCAGAACCGCTTTTGCATCGGGCACGATAGCTTGTGTGGCATCGGTGACCGTGCCTGTGATCGACCCTTCCCCACCCGTGGCAGCAGTCTGATCCTGAGCAGCAGCCACCGGTTCAGCAGTTGGTGCGGTACCCGGGGCGGGCGCTACATTTAGCACGGCGTCAAGCTGCAACTTATTACCGGGCTTCACGGTTAGGGTGTCCCACACCTTGTCAGCGAACCCCGGCGCTCTTACCGTTAAGCCGTAATATCCAGGGTAGAGATTACCTTCCGAGAATTCTCCGTTCGCATTAATCGGGATGAAGAGTTTCACGCCGCCAACACTGAGGTTAGTGAGTATGACTTCAGCACCGGGTACGACCTGATGAGAAGCATCGGTCACAGTCCCGACGATGGAACCCTTGTCGGCCTCCGGATTCGCTTGTGGCTGGGCGCCACTCATTGGGCCGGCGAACAGAACTATAAGCAGTGCCGTTAAAGCTGGTACGGCACCCCTGCAGATTAAGGAAATCAAAACGATTTCTCCGACACAGAACAATTCAGCTTGGTTGGCAAGCGCGAATTCTACATGGGCACTTAAGAACGGATATTAAAAGTGCATGAATTTTCCTGGAAGGTGCGAACGTCCTTTCCCGTCAGTGAGGCTCAAACCATAGCAGTCGGCTAAGTCAGCGAGCGTGGGCTGCGTCACAAGATCACAGCCCTTTCGATCACGGTATTGAGAGACACTCTCGCGATGACAGGAGCCAGGTAGCGTAGTTCTCCTTTTTATCCATAGAAGCAAATGGTCGCCCTGCGTTTTGTAACACGCCATTCATCTAATTTTCACCAACTTCTCACAAGGGTGTAACACGCCCTTGGGTTATGGGCCTTATAGTTCTCGCGGTTGTTCCATGCAACATCTTCGACCGGCTGGGATTCCCAGGTACCGCTCAGCTCTGGTTCTTACGTTTTGTTGGTCCGTTCGAGTTAGCGAAAGGTCTTTCGCCCGGTAGTGTGCGGCGCCCACGATAGTGCTGTGCCCGTGCATATTCGAATCGCAGTTTCACAACTTCTGTTGAAAGGAAAATAGAATATGTCGAAGCTTTACAGGAAGTCAGTCCTCACGGTGCTGACACTGGCCGTGATCATAGGCCTGGTACCGACGGCGTTCGGCGCAACCAAGGTGATCATCGCCGGGTCGTCGGCGCTGTTCAACACCGTCGGCTTGGGGGCGTACAACAACGGCTCGGGCCCAACCGGCGCGGTGGCTCCAACGTTTCACTGGTCGTTCAGCAACGCGAACCTGGTTCTGCAGGATACGCGCGTAACTCCTAACAATAATGACGCGGCCAAAGTTTGGGTGGTGTGGGACAGCAGCACAGCTGCTGGCGGGCCGAACGTCTGGATTTACGCTAACGTAGACTCGGTTGTGGGCAACCGCTGCTTCTTCGCGGTTCCGGCCTGCAAGCTGGTCGACATTTCTGGAACCAATGCGGAATGGACCGCAACCGCTACGCAGTTGGTTTCCTCCTCATTCTGGGGTGCTGACACACCTACCCTTCCCAGCAACGTTTTAAGCATTGTCGAAAACGCGGCCAACATGGCTGTGAATGTGGCCGCAACTGACATCCGCCCGGAAGATGCGTGGTTTGCCGTTAACCGCGTGAACTCTGCGCTCGGCGCCAGCACCGCGGGTGGATCGAACTCCGATGGTCTGGACGGCTTAGGGTATAACGCCAACAACGCGGCAGGCATCGCGCCCAACTACGTTACCTCAACCACTGGGGCCTGTACTCCTTTGACCAGTGCCGAGGCGGTCGGCACCCAGATTTACTCGGCGTTCCAGAAGACTGGAACCTCGACGGACGCGGCCAACGTACTCGCGTTTAACATTCTGGGCAAGGATCCGATCAGTTGCACGGCAATTCCCACCTACAGCGTATCGAGCATCGGCGCTGCTCCGATCGTGTTCGTCTTCAGCCGCACGGCTAAACTGGCCGGCTTGGCTAATGCCACTGAGCAGCAACTGCAGCGCGTCTTCTCGGGCACAGAAACTGACGCCAGCGCGTTCGGTCTGGCGGCAGGCAGCATCAACGCTTTCCTGCGCGAACCGCTCTCCGGCACCATGAACACGACCGAAGCAACCGTATTCCGTTATCCCACGCTGTATAGCAGCAACAGCGCTCTGGCCCAGAATGTGGCAGGTCTAAGCCAGGAAACCGGCGTCGGTACGCCGACTGCCGGCGGTACGAACAACCCCCTCGGCAAAGCCGCCGCTGGTGGCTCTGGATTCCGTTTCCGGGCGATCGGAACGGGCGAAGAGGTCAACTCCGTTCTTTGCAGCAACACCAGCGCACCTTCAGCTTGCGGCGGTAAATTCTCCAACACTCTCAGCAATGCTGACGGCATTGGTTACGCGTTCTACAGCTATGGCAACATCAAGAACCTAGCCGACTCAGCCAATTATGGCTACATTACCCTCAACGGCGTCGATCCCATCTTCACCAGCTATCAGGGGATCGGCGATCCGGGACAACCACTGCCATCCAACTACGGTGGTAAGCTCGGAGTCCTGCCCTTGTCTACGGAGAATGGACTCCTCGCCACTGGATCCTGCGAAAACCAAATCTGGAAGTATGGATACTCCTTCCCGAACGTCCGCAATGGAAGCTACCGTGCGTGGTCGGTTTTGCGGCTGGCGTACGGAGCTGCAGAGAAAACCAATGTCACGAATCTGATTAGGGCATCCAACATTTACGCGGTGACCACGACTCCTGACTATATTCCATCTTTCAAGATCGTCACGCCTACCAACACCACGTGCGGTGCGGCGGCCTACACCGATCCGGGCCTGCTGGTGTGGCGTTCACACTACCAGCAGCTTGACGGACTTGACAGAGCCCTCGGGAAGGCCCCAGTTAACACCAACACCGCTGATGTGGGAGGCGATATGGGCGGCGCGATCCTGATCTACGACGCGAGCAGCCTGGGCATTGCCGACAAGACCACTCAACTGGTCCAGTCTGGCACGCAGAGCACGAACCCGACGGGATCAAACCTGTCGCCTGCTCTTCGTCCAGCCAATTAACTCAACGTTGAATCGACCAGAAGGGCGGTTTCGTACAGCCGCCCTTTTTTCTTTGCCCGTCATTGGTCAGACTGAATGAAAAGATGTAGGGCTGCGGGCAAAAATTAACAGAATTGAAAAGAAGTTGTGGGATCATTCTCCTTCATCTCGGCGCCCCCGCGAGTCAAAGCCAACGCATTCAAAGGAAAGGGTCATGTTCCGTCGATTGCTCCTGCTCGTCCTCCGGTCGATTTCCCGTGGAATTCTCGGGTCATTGGTGATCGCTATCCTCGCCCTGGCGCCGGCTGAGGGCCAAATCATTAAGACTTTGCCCGGGAGCAGGGCCGAATCTGAGGCAGCTCTAGCTAATTTTTCAGAAGATTGGTCCACCCCCAGCCTAAAGACCAGCCACATGCTGCCCGTTACGGTGGAAGGTCCGGCAGTGGACTCGACTCACGAAGGCTATGTCGTGGAGTTGCGGAGACTAACCTGGCGTCCCGGCGATCCGATCGAGGTTTATGTGATCAAGCCCACGAGCGTCACCAGGCCCCCTGTAATTCTGAACCTGTGGGGATACCCGAATGACCTGAATCCCTACAAATTGGAAGGTGTCCAGAAGGAGTTTATAAAAGGAGGCTTCGCCGTTGTAGGCTTTGCTTCTGCACTGACCGGTCAACGCTATCATGATATGCCCATGGCTCAGTGGTTTTTGAGCCAACTGCCGGAGAGCCTCGCCGCCACCGCACACGACGTACAGCTGATGATCGATTATCTGGAAAAACGGGGCGACTTGGATACGAGGCGGATCGGGATGTTTGGCAATGGATCGGGCGGAACGATTGGAATTCTGGCTTCGGCGGTCGATCCGCGAATCAAGGTGCTTGACGTGCTCGATCCGTGGGCCGATTGGCCAATGTGGATGAGCACCTCGCCGTTCCCGCCGGCGGATGAGCGCCCTAATTATGTGAAGCCGGAGTTCCTCAAGAGCGTCTCGCCTCTCGAACCGCTGGCATGGCTGCCGAACATTCAGGCGAACAAATTCCGTTTTCAAGATGATCTGATCAACCCGGAAACACCTATTGCCGTTAAGGACAAGATCCGTAAGGGTGCGCCTGCAGGAACTGCGCTGGTGCAATACAAGTCTAAAGAGGAGTTGATGGCTGCATTTCAGTACGGTTGCAATCTGGATTGGTTGAAGCAGCAGCTCTCAGTCCTGCCCCGTGCTGACAAGGAAGAAAAGGCAAGTGCGAAAAAGCATTGATCCACAAAGCCGGCGCGAAACAGGAACGTAGGGGCGAGGCATGATACGACTCAGCCGCAAAGAAAGTATCCGGAGCCAGACTGCCGGGTTTACTCTGATTGAATTGATCGTAGTCACGGCCATTGTTTCAGTGCTGGCGATGATGGCCGCTCCCCTCGTCTATGTTCAGATTCAACGCGAGAAGGAAAAGGAACTGAGGCACGCCCTGTGGGACCTTCGGGACGCGATTGATCGGTATAAAGCAAGCGCGGACCTTAGCTATTTTCAGACAGAGGTAGACTCGCTCGGTTATCCGCCCGACTTGGACACGCTGGTTAAGGGAGTGACGATGAACGGCGGAAAGAAAGCCAGGTTCCTGCGGAGAATCCCCCGAGATCCTATGACAAATAGCTTCGAGTGGGGATTACGATCGAACCAGGACGACCCAGATTCGGATTCGTGGGGCGGGCAAGCGGTTTTCGACGTATATACAAAGTCAGACAAAACCGCTCTCGACGGAACGAAATATAAGGACTGGTAAATACCTCAGCTCGAAGCCTATCCGCGAGAAGATCTCACTCCGGGGTGTGATACTACGTTGATCGCTGCCCGGACAAACACATCGTGCCGGTCGTTTATCAGAAATTCACCTTCTTGTAACTGCTTTGTAACATCCCGCCATTAGGATTCGTCGCTACTATTTCCTCACATCCGTACAAATGTCCTGGGAGACACAAGCTTTCTTGCTTTCTGGCATTCAGTGATGGCTGATCATCCCATTAAAGGGCGTCTGTTTTCGCAGATGGTACTCCTATGACATCTAGACGTAATCCCGGTGTGGTTGAAGGACCAAGGTAAAGGAGAACCTGATGAAGGGTGCGTTGCAAGTGTGTGCAAGTTTATTGTTGGTGACGGTTGCACTCGGACAGACCGGCACATCACCGAAGCCAAAGAAAAGTCCGGCGGCCACCGAGGCGGAGGTGCAGGCATTAAGGGATGAGATGGCGGCCCAGCAGAGTGAATTGCTGGAACAGATCAAACAACTGCGCGAGGAACTTCATCGCAAAGATCAGGCGTTGGACCAGGCGGAAAGCGCTGCCAACGCCGCAGCCGGGAAGGCGGATACCGCGCAGGCTCAGACCACGCAGCAACGGGAAACTGTGGCCACGCTGAAGGCGGACGTCACCGACTTGAAGACCGGGATGGCGAATACCGTTGTATCGCTGCAGGAGACGCAGAAGACCATCAGCAACGATACTCCGGCGGCGATCCGATTCAAGGGCATTGCCATCACACCGGGTGGATTCATGGCGGCAGAGTTTGTGCGCCGCTCGCGAGCGCTTGGGGCCGACATTAACACTCCATTCAATTCCGTGCCGATGCCCGGTTCGTCCCAGAACGAACTGTCCGAGTTCTTCGGCTCCGGGCGCCAGTCGCGTATCTCCATGCTGGCCGAGGGACGCGTAAAAGACGCCAAGCTCTCGGGCTACGTTGAGGCCGACTTCCTTTCTGCCGGAGTAACTTCGAATAACAACCAGAGCAACAGCTACACGCTCCGGCAACGTCAAGCGTGGGGCCAGGTTGCGCTTGACAATGGATTCACCTTTACGGGCGGTCAGATGTGGAGCTTGGTTACGGAGACCAAACATGGTGTCGACAACCGCAGCGAAGCGCTGCCCATGACCATCGATCCTCAGTATAACGTGGGCTTCAGTTGGGCAAGACAGTATGGACTGCGTGTCTCTAAGAACATTGATAATAAGGTCTGGCTGGCCCTCGCGGTGGAGAACTCGCAAGCGACCGTTACTACCCATGGCAATGGAACCAACTACTTGCTCGGGTCTTCCGGCAACGGCGGCGGCCTTTACAACTCGGCCGCGACGAACTGCAGCACGAGTTTGCTGAACAACAACCCGCTCACGCCAGTGACGATCTGCTCCTACGCGGCGACCTACTCCTTTAATCCCTCGCCGGACATAGTCGCTAAGGCTGCCTTTGAACCTGGCTTCGGGCACTACGAAGTCTTCGGCGTGTACAGCCGCTTCCGCGACCGAGTCTTTCCCTGCGGAGATGAGAATCCGGCTCTCACTTGCCCCGGTGCTTCATCGGCTGGACCGAGCGTGTTGGGCGCCTACAACAGCTCAAGCGACGGGTACGGACTCGGTGCCAACGCGCGCTGGTCTCTCCTAAATAAGCGCGTCGACATCGGCCTACATGGATTCGGCGGAAACGGTGAAGGCCGCTACGGAAGCGGTGGCTTGCCGGATACGACCATCCGCGCTAACGGCCAGCTTCGGCTGCTCCGTAGCTACCAGGGGTTGGGAACTCTTGAGTTTCACGGCCCCAAGCTTGATATCTACTTCAATGGCGGTTTGGAGTATGTAAATCGGGGCTTCGAACTGAACTCGAATCCCAATAGCACGAGCTATAACGCATATGTTGGCTATGGTGCGGGTGGACCTGGTGCCATTGGCGGGGGCTTTAATAACTCCGGTTGCTTTAGCGAAACCATTCCGGGCAGCGGTGGCTTCATCCCGGGTAGTCTTTCCAAATGCACGGCGGACACTCGGTACTTAGTCGAGGGCACGGCTGGCTTTTGGTTCAAGGTCTACGACGGGTCAAAGGAGAAAATAAACTTCGGCCGCATCCAGTGGGGTCCGCAAGTGTCCTACGTGGATCGGCAGGCGTGGTCCGGTGCGGGAGGAGAGCCTCACGGTCTGGATACAATGGTGTTCACCTCGTTCCGTTATTATCTGCCATAAGGGAACTTAGGTCGCAGAATCGTACACTCTAATGCCTGCCTGGCGGACGCCTGATGCGCAACTGGCGCGAGAAGGTGATTTCGTTGCTCGGCAAGAAGGTTCGCGAACCGGTTGGAGCCGGAACACTGTCAAAGAGCACAAAGGACAAATCCGGGAAGAAGCAGTCGAAGGAGAAGGCCAAACGGCGAGCGAAATGACGGCAACTTCATCATCCCGAAGGTTCACAGGGAATTCCGACTGGAATTCAGGAGTTGGCTACTTGACGCTTTGGCACGTCACAGCGTTCTCGGACTCAAACACTCCACCGGCTGGCGGCCTTGGGAAAGCCCTTCTGGTGTGGCGTATGGTTTAGGGTACTAGTTTGTATGGAACGAGTCCTCGCTCTTGGGTGACAGATTGGGTGTCAGTTAAGATGATTGTGGGGCGCATCTACTACGACTCAGAAGTCCTCAGAACGTGCAAAGTGATTGAATACACGTCATAGAAAAGAAGCCCGATGCTTTGCTAAACCGTTGTACGGGCTAACACCTGTACCGAGGGTTCGAATCCCTCCCTCTCCGCCATATTTACTGCCCGATTTGTCCGCATTTCCAACACGTTAGAGACCGTCTTCCTTGCACGTCTATTTTGTTCTGTCTGCTCCGAGCCGCCTCATATAGCACCTTTCGGCCAGTCCGTAGGCCGATTATGCAATCGAATATGCAATCGTGGTGGAGCGAAATCCCGCGTCCAAACTGTGTATTTCGTAGACTCGGTCGCCGCCCCGGTTTTTGAGATAGCATGCTGTTCAAGCATTACGTAATTCCGACAACACAAGGAAAGATGGTTGGCTCATGAGCATGTTGCTTGCGGCGACTCAGGCGTCCAGCACTATGAGTGATGCACGGGTCGGGTTTGCTACCGAAGGTGGCGGCCAATGGGCCGTGTGGGACAGGTTCATCACCCTCGATGGCAAAAAAGCGTTTCACATCGGCAACATCTGCGGAACATGCCCCATCGTCTTTGAACGCCTTGAGGGTGCGAACGATAAAGTTTCGCCGAGAGAACTTTCCGACCGCTTCCGTTGCGGGCTACAGCATATTGAGGACGACGTTGTACAGACTGCCACCAGCGTACTACCAGCCGGAAAATATGACGCTTTGCTGTTGAAGTGCGTACCGCGTCTTGTGGTTCCTTCCAAGCCGGGGGATTACTTCTTTGACGAACAGATAGCCTTGTGGGGCCTTGATGGGTTCTGGGGCATGCCGCACTATGCAAAAGCGGAATACTACCGCACTGGCACATCGAGAATGTCTAATCATCGGGGCTTCTTTGAATTCGTGGTTCCTATGTTCCCGAGGAACTACCTTCGAGCCGAAACGGTCAGTTCCTACAAAGAAGAATTATCGCGAGGAGCGCTCCCCACGGCGCTCGCGGTTTCAATCTTGGATGTTAAACAACCAGCCGATTGGAGCGGGAGTCCAGAAATCACGGAGCACTGGTGTTTGTCGCACTATCTCCTTGATGGACACCACAAAGTATTTGCCGCCTCGGAACTGAACGCTCCAATTTCGATTCTGAGTTTCCTCGCGCCCGAAAAAGGCGTTTGCAGTGCAGAACAAGTTTCCGAAGCAATCGAGACGCTCAGAGACGGATGCTGAACCCTGTCTGGTAAACCTGTTTTGTTCAATTCAGGAGGAGAATTCCTTGACAATTCAGGAAGTGTTGGACGTTGTGGTGCCGCTGAGTCGGGAGCAGCGTGTCATGTGGCTAATCGACTTGGGATGGGCGATGACCGTGTCTGCCCGAGGAGGCTGCCCTCTTGCAGGGCAGGCCGAGCCGATTCCGCACCTGATGGCGTTCAATGAATTGCAGCACCAACTCTACAACTACCTAATCCACTCCCGCGAGAAGGATGATTGGACGATTGAAGATTTCATCAAGGGCCTTTGCGAGAAGGCTATCGCATCCGGCGTCAATGATGACTCGGATGGGCCTTGAAATCGTCATTAGAGAAAGTCGCCAAGAGACGGGTGCAGTAGTTGTGGCGGTTCTTCGGGTCGCTTCGTACGCAATCGCTGTGTAGAATTAGCACGTCAGGAAATCCACGATGACTCGATTGGAAGAAACCTTGCGTTCTGGTTATGCTCTCTCCTCCCAGTGACAGTTCTTTCTCAGTCTTCACCAGACTTGAGGTTCGGTGGTCACACGTTGGGAGAACCAGCGGATGTTTTCTTTCTTACTGCAAGAGTAGCCAGGTCCAAGCAACTAACCAAGGATTACTGCAAGGCACTGCTTGATGACTCCAGGGTGACGGTGCAGGCCCAGCAAAAAGATGATGTGGCCAAGAACGGTGGCGTGTTTGTTCTCAACAAACAGAACTTTTCCGTACTCGATGTAGGAAATTGCCATCAGATGTCGGCGGCTCTAAGAGGCGAACAAGCCAATATAGGAGCCCGTCTTGCCACGGAGTTAGGTAAAGGTTCGGCCTTATTCAGTTCGGGACGACTCAGTGCTGCCAAGGAATAGGGTCCATTTGGAGGCGAAACGTCCTTCACTATGTCCTGGACTCTTCGGCGCGTATCCTTTGCACTTTGCTGTGCTTGCGGCTGTAGGAGAAGTAAACAATCACTCCAACAGCCAGCCAAACGATCAATCGGGCACAAGTTTCCCATCCCAGACTTAACATCATTAGAAGCGACACGACGATGCCCGCGATGGGAGTGAACGGAATCCATGGTGTCACGAATGCGCGCGGAACTTCCACCCCCTTTCTCCTCAGAATCCAAACACCAACGCAGACGATTATGAATGCCAGGAGCGTTCCAATGGAAACTAATTCGCTCATCACATTGATTGGGGTGAGTGATGCGACCAAAGCCACACACACGCCTACAACAATTGTCGAAATATAGGGAGTGCGAAATCGGGGATGTACGGCACTGGCCCACTGGGGAAGTAGGCCGTCACGTGACATCGAAAAGAAAATGCGCGACTGACCAAGCAGAGTGACCACCATGGCGGAACTGAGTCCACAAATCGCCCCTAGCTTGACTAGTGTGCTTCCCCATCGAACACCCGTAATTTCGATGCCCATGGCGATCGGAGCAGGCGTATCCAGAGCCGTGTACTTGACTAATCCAGTCAGAACCCCCGCAACCAGGATGTAGATCACTGTGCAGATCGCCAGCGACCCAAGGATGCCGATGGGCAAGTCCCGGACTGGATTCTTAGATTCCTGAGCGGCCGTCGATACCTGATCGAAACCGATGTAAGCGAAGAAGATCACTCCGGCAGCCGTCGCAATGCCGGACCATCCGAAATCGCCGTAGTGGCCGGTATTGGAGGGAAGGAAAGGTGTCCAGTTGGCTATGGCTTCGGCGCGATGACTCAGAATATAGTTGGCGCCGAGGCCGATGAAAAGGAGAAGAACGCAGATCTTCACGATCACAACCACAGAGGTGAGCGTGACCGACTCCTTAATGCCGATGACAAGAACCGCCGTGACAAACAAGATTCCCAAAAAACCGATGCAATTAAATGAAGAATATTGATGCGGGAGAGAGGTCGCATCAACGTGGGCGGTCGCCAGCGCCTTCTGCAATTGCGCAGTCAATCGTTCCCATTGGCCTTGGTATAGAACGAATGCCGTTCCAGGAGCACCTGCCAGCCTAGGCGGAAGAAGGATCCCGAAATCTTGCAGAAAGCTGAGTACGTAGCCGCTCCAGCCGCTGGCCACTGTTGCGGCGCCTAAGGCGTATTCGAGAATTAGATCCCAGCCAATGATCCAGGCAACGAACTCTCCCAGAGTTGCGTAACCGTAGGTATACGCGGAGCCCGCCACCGGAATCATCGATGCGAATTCCGCATAGCAAAGGCCAGAGAAGACGCACGCCACGGCGGCAAGAACAAAGGAGAGGAGAATGGCGGGTCCGGAATGATGGGCGGCGGCCGTTCCGGTCAGAACAAAAATGCCGGTTCCAATAATGGAGCCGATTCCAATGGAAATGAGGTGGAACGGACCTAAGGCGCGCCGCAGGCTGTGCTCGCCCGTCTCATTCGCCTCGGCAAGGATCTTGTCTAACGGCTTGGTTGCAAAGAGACCGGTCATTCAACTCTCCTGCCAGATTAGTGAACGGTGCGCGAGCGCCACCTTCATCGAGGCAAAGGATCCTTCATTTCCGCGAGGGCGTATGCCATTACAGCCATGGCGGCAGCGTTCTCGCGCAACTCGGCGGGGACAACCTTGTCGAGCGTGTCAGCCGCGCTGTGGTGATAGCCGTAGTAGTCGCGCGAATCCTGCATGATGCCGAGTAGCGGCACTCCTTCTTCGGACATCGGAGCGATATCGGTGATACCGGGTGGATGCGAAGCCTCCTGCAACAGGCTTGCCCCGATACTGCTGAGAACCGTTTGCACCGGCTTCAATGCGTTAGCCGCGGTCTTGTTCATTTTGGTAAAGAATCCGAGCGGATGTGCGGTTCCGATGTCACTCTCAATAGCGGCGACGTGGTTTCGAAACTCGGTTTTGTAATCTTTCTTGTACTGAATGCTTCCGGCTCCATCGGTTTCCTCGTCCATCCAGGCAACTACTCGCAGCGTGCGTTTGGGACGCAGATGCAAGTGCTGAAACAATTCCGCGGCTTCCATCGCCATGACTACACCGGCCGCGTCGTCGATCGCTCCGGTACCGAGATCCCACGAGTCGAGATGCCCGGAAACGATCACGATCTGTTCGGGATGCTCGCTGCCTTTCAGGTCGCCGATGACGTTGTAGCTGGTTTCATCTGGCAATTTCTGCGGCGTTAGCGTGAGGTGCATGCGGACTGGACCTTCGGTGGCGAGATGAGCGATCAGGTCAGCATCTTCGGTGGTGATCGCAGCCGCTGGAATTCCAGCGGGGTCGCTGTCTCCGGTGTGCGGCAAGCGGTAATCCGCGCTGCCGATTGAGCGGACCAGAGCGGCCGCCGCACCGAGCTGGACGGCAGCTTGCGGTCCGGTTTCACGGTAGCCAACCGTTTCGCGGTAGGCGGCAAAGCCCAAGCCTGCGTTCGCCGCCTGCTTGTCAAACTTCTGGTTGAACAGGACAATTTTGCCAGCGACTTGGTCGCGCCCGAATGTCTTAAGCTGATCGAAGTCATTGACCACGACGATATCGGCAGTGATTCCATCAGCGCCGGTTGACGTGCTCCCGCCCAAGGCAGTCAGCACAACTTTCTGCTGCATTCCGACCGCGTGGCCCGGATAGTCGACCAGTTCCGCGGTTTCAGTGCCGCGTACCCAATGGCGTACTTTGCATTCTTCGAGGTGAACATCGAGCCCCAGTTCGCGCATTTGCGCGGCAACGTATTCGACGGACGCCTTGGCCGCCGCAGATCCAGCAGGGCGCGGGCCGATGTTTTCCGTTAAATGGACGAGCTGGTGGTAGGCATAATCATCCGCCAGGGCAGCGGACTTGATGGCTTCGAGCTGATGAAGTAATTGGGAAGAGAAACTTCCGGCGTTCGCCGCGGAGGGTTGCTGCGGTGTCGGGAGGTTTTGCGCTCGGACCGAATGCATGAGAAAAATCAGACAGAGCGCGACAAATAGGAAATGGCGAGAGCGAGGGCCGAGATTCATGATTGATTAAGAAAGACGATCGCGGAAAGAATGGTAAAGGGAACGCAACCGAGTCTATCCGAAACCATTCCTTCCACGAAGTCGACCTTACTTTCATCGTTCTAATTGACGATGTTCATATACAGCAGGGGAAGCGGGCTGCATTGCTGCAGCGTCTAAAAGCTGTAGCGCAGAGCGAACTCAAGTACCCGCGGATTGGACAAGGTGGAACTGAAATTTCCAAACGATCCGCTGTTGGTAATGCTGTTGCCGGCGAGATTGAGTTGCATGGTTCCGACATCGAAACGTGGGGTATTGGTCAGGTTGAAGGCTTCTGCGCTGAACCGCAGAGATTGCCGCTCGGTGAGATTCCAGTTCTTGCTGGCCGACAGATCGACATTGAATGTCCCTGGGCCGCGAAAATTGTTGCGCTGCCCGGATTCGCCGGGCAGGGCAGCGCGGAATTGATTGATGGCGGAAGCGGGGTCGCTCGTATTGTTTGGATTTCCAAAGACGTTGGGGGTGCCGTTGACGATGTACGTCCCGGTGCGCGGGCGGGCACCGTCGAGCACGGCCAGGGACTGTTCATCGAAGTTGGTGGCCCAGCCGAATCCGCTGCTAATGGAGAAGGGATAGCCGCTGGTCCAACGCCAGAGGCCGGAAACCGTCCATCCGCCGATGGCGGCGTCGACTAGGCGACTCGCTCCGCCCGCAAAGCGTTTTCCTTTGCCAAAAGGCAATTGATAAACCCAGTTCGCGTTGAACTGGTGAGTGTTGTCGAAATCGGAGACGCCACGAAGCTGGTTTGGAAACCAGGAGTTGATGACCTGGCTAGCAAACCCGCTGCCTTGGAAGTGGTTGATGCGTTCGGCATTGGAACCGATGTCGAGGGATTTGGAATAGGTATAGTTCAAATCGAACTGCAGGCCATCGGACATACGACGGCGCAGGCTGAACTGGCCCGCATTGTACGAACTATTGCCGATGGTGTTCCATCCGTAGAGCGACGAATATTGCGGCGAGTAGAAGGTGAAGGGAGTCTGCTGTCCATTGACACTAGCGCAAGCCGGGTAGCAGCCATTGGCGCTGACCAGACCCGGGACATCGGCGTATTCGAGAGCTGTAGTTTCGTTGCCTGCGTTGAATGCAAACAGATCGTAGATCGCTTGCGTGGCGGTGAGAGTGGTGGGAACGCCGCCGGTAGTCTGAGCCCCGCAAAGCGCGCCAGGGTTACCGCACTCCGCGCCGACTTGCGTCGCGGAAGGTCCACCTGCAGCAGGGTATATGTTCTCCCAGTAAGGGATTGGCTGAACGTTTTGAATCGGCACGCCGGCGCGATATTGCTTGGCGAGCATGGTAGCGGCGCTGAAGTAATCTACATGAGATTTCGGATCCCACAGATCGGCTGGCATGGCGAAGTCTTCTTCCTGCAGCAGCCGATGCGCGAAGCGTCCGACGTAAGAAGCTTCGAAGACGAAGCTCCTGGGCAACTCGCGAGTGATAGAAAAATCCAGAAGATTCGAGTAAGGAGTCTTGAGGTGGTCATCCAAACCCCAGGTAATCGCATAACCGGAAGCAATGCCCGCAGGTGGGGTTACTGGGAAAGAACCGGAGGGCGCGGGCTCAACCAGCGGACAAGGCGCGACAGGACAAACGCCGCTCGTGCTCGCACTGCTGGTAGGAATTGTATTGAGGGTGGAGTAGCGCGCTGACCCGTCTACCGTTTGCACACCGGCTGGGTTGGTGAGGGTAGTCGTCAGGCCGAAGGAGCCGAGCTGGTCGAAGCTGTTTACGACGCCCTCGCCGAAGTGATCGTAGTACATGCCGTAGCCAGCGCGGATGGAGCTTTTCCCAGGACCTCCCCAGATGCGCTTGGAAAATCCACTTTCCGCTTTGGGCGCATACGCGACAGAGAGGCGTGGAGCGAAGTCTTTGTAGTCGTAGGTCCAGTAGGGCTTCTTGCCATTGGCTTGTCCGGACAGGCTGAACGTCAGCAGCGGTTCATACGCTTGGCCTTGAAGCATGGCTGCGCCGCGCTGCTTAAACCATCCGTCGAGGCTCTGATCGGTGGCGACCTGTGTACCGTTAGCCTCATAAGGTGGCTGAAGGAGCGTGTAGCGCAGGCCGTAGGTGAGGGTGAGGTTGGGCTTCAGGTGATACGTGTCCTGCGCATAGAACTCATATTCATGATTGCGAAAATGGCGCGGGACCGCGGTTCCTTCGGGCAAAGAGGTAAGTGATTTGTTGAGGTTGTAGTTGGAGTTTACAACCGTGACCAAGCCAGCGAGCGCTGTGACCGCGAAATCGTAACTCGGCCCGAAGCTGGCATCAACGGCGGGGAAGCCAAAGCCGGCAGGGTCGAGGCTGACGGGAGTTGTGCAGGTAGAAATGCAAGAACCGGCCAGCCAGAAGGAATCGGTTTGCGCGGTGAAGAAGGAAGTGGCATTGGATTCGCGAATGTTGTTAATTACGCGGAGATTGCCGCCGAATTCGAGCGTGTGCGCACCTTTGGTCCAGGAGATGTCGTCGACCAAGTTGTGGACGGGGACGGTAGTGTTGGTGCTGGGAGTCTGGGCAGTCAGGTTGTCGAGGCCGCGGAAGTTGATGAAGTGCTGCGACTGGCGGCCGAGGTCGGCGAAGGCCTGACGGATGTAACCGTACCGAAGATTGTTCAGGAGATTGGGGCGCAGCACGCTGGTGTAGCCGGCGATGAGACCTTTCGAAGCATTGAGAGAGGAGATATTTGCCGGCTGCCCGGGGAATTCGGATCCGCCAGTGCCCGTGATGGAAGTAGGATCGGATCTGGATGCGCCGCGATCGCTCATGAGGCCGCCACGTAAGAACACCTGGTGAGTGCCATTTGCCGTCAGGTTGTAATCGATCTTCGCAACGTAAGTGTCGAGCTTGTTCGGCAGCGGCGATGAGAACGTGAAGCCTTGAAAGTCGTAACCGTCTCCGACGGTCGAAGTATTCGGCTCTGGGTATTGCTGGAAGAGCTGCATGACTGCAGGATTGGCACCGGGTCCGAGCGGGCAGGTGCCCAAACTTGTGCAGTTGGGGTCCATGGTGGCGAGGTTGGCGGCGCTTAGCGTGAACTTTCCGGAGGAAGGACACGTGGGATCTTGCGTGCAGGAATAGGTGACCGATCCGTTGCGGAGAGCGTCACTGGGAACGACGCGCGTGACCTGGAGATTTTCGCGAGTGCGCTGGCCTTCATACGCCAGGAAATAGAAGAGGCGATCTCTGCGGATCGGGCCACCAAAAGTTGCGCCGAAAGTATTACGCAGAAGAAACGGTGGCTTGTTGGGCAGTCCTTGGGAAACTTCAGCGTTCTCGTTGAACCAATCGTTGGCCGCTCCGAAGGGAGGCCGGTAATACCAATACGCGGTGCCGTGAATACTGTTGGTTCCACTTTTTGTCACCAGTGCTACCTGCCCACCAGAGGAACGACCTGCGTCGGCCGTGGCATTGCTGGTAGTAACGCGAAATTCCTGGAGTGAATCGAGCGTGGCGCGCAGTGCTCCAGTAAAGGCGAGGCCCTGAGTCTGGTCATTGTCGTCGATGCCATCCAAGGTGACGTTGGTCTGATCACTGCGAGCACCGTTGACCGAACCGCTGCGGCTATCCGAGGCTGCGCTGATGTTGCTACCGTTGCCGGTAAACGTCACGCCCGGCTGCAAACTGAGGATGCTCGTCGCTTCTCTTCCTTCGAACGGCAAGTACGAGATCTGATCGCCATTGAAAGCATGCCCAAGGCTGGCCTCTTGCGTGTTCACCAATGGAGCAGTGCTGACAACTTCTAGAACAGTTTGCGTACTAGCCACTTGCATGACGACGTCGAGAGTGGCGGGTGTATTCACCATCAGCACCACGTTGGTCTGTTTCTTGGTGGCGAATCCCGAGACGGTGGTCGTCAGAAAATAGGTAGCGGGGGGCACTTGCAGTAATTGATACACGCCTTGTGCGTTGGTTCTCACGTCGCGGGAGAAGCCAGTCTCAGGGTTGGCCAGAGTCACCGTTGCGCCGGCAATAACCGCACCCTTTGGGTCTGTGACGGTTCCGCTGAGTGAGGTGCTGGCGGTCTGGCCCCAGGCAAAGGCTGCGAGGGTCACGAAAGCGAGCAATGTGGTTAGTTTTCCGATTCGCATCCGCTTTTCTCCCGATTTAGTCAAGGCGGGTAAGCGGACGAATGTATATCCGGTAATTGGTCAGGTTGTCAACTATTTTCTAATCTTACCATCTTACCAATTTACCAATTGACAAGTGCTACATACAGCGATATAAATTTGCCCGATCATTTCAGCTCGAAAGAATCTTCTTATGCCTCTGGCGCTTGATATTGGTCCTCGTATCAACAAGGTAGCTATCTCGGACGAGCTAATCGCCCGTTTCAAAGATCTGATTGAGCGGAAAGTGTTTGTTCCGGGCAATCGACTACCTCCCGAACGCGACTTGGCGGAGGCACTTGCGGTAAGCCGACCGACTTTGCGGCAGGCTCTGCGCGCCCTCCAGATCATGGGAGTCATTAAGGCGCGACAGGGTTCTGGTTCGTATCTGGCGGATTCCGCGAGCGACATCATGCGAGTTCCTTTGGAATTCGCTTTGGCACTCAAGAATGTGGCAAAGACTGACCTCTTTGAAACGCGCCGGACACTCGAAGTTGAACTGGCAAGCCTAGCCGCGGAACGGCGGACTCACGACGATTTACAGGCCATGCGCAGCGCTCTAAGCGAGATGGAGAAAGCGATGGGCGACCCGGAAGCGTGGTGCCGGACCGAGCCCGAATTCCACAGCTGTATTGTCCGGGCGGCGCGCAATGGAGTCATGACCACCATCATCGAGATGCTGTCGCAAATGCTAATGGAGAGCAGGAAAGAAACGGTCCGGCTCCTGACCGATTACAAGAGTTCTTATCGCTCCCACGAAAACATTTATGTCGAAATCGACAAGCAAAATCCGGCAGCCGCGGCCAGGATGATGATGGAACACTTCGCGCTAATCGAAGAAATGGCAAATAAACGCAGCAAGCCTGTGGGGCAGTGACGGACTCGATCAGCGCTGACTCGACTGTACCAATGAGAACAAGTGGTTATGGGGGAGGTAATTCGGTGGGGATTCGCAGTTTCATGGCGTTGCTGTTTTGCGTATGGAGCTCAATTGCAGTCAACGCTCAACAGTACGCGGTGACGGATCACATCTCATTCAGCGGCGATCAAACATATTGGGATTACCTGACATCAGATGCCTCCACTCGCCACTTGTATGTAACGCGTGGCAGCGAGGTGCTGATCCTGGATCTCGACTCGGATAAGGAAGTAGCCTCAATCGCCAACCTGAAGCGGGTGCATGGGGTTGCGCTGGCGCATGAACTCGACAAAGGATTTATCAGCGATGGTGGGGACAACGCCATCGTGGTATTCGATCTGAAATCGAACGCGGTGACGAATAAGATTCGGGTTGGCGACGCTCCCGATGCTGTTTTGTACGAACCGACCAGGAAGCGGGTGTATGCGTTTAATGCCCACAGCCATAGCGCTAGCGTGATCGATGTCGCCACGGAAAAGGTTATTGCGACGATTCCGCTGAGTGGCATTCCCGAGTTTGCGGCGACCGACGGCAAAGGAAATGTATTTGTAAACATCGAAAACAGGAGCACGCTTGTGCGCTTTGATGCGGACGGGATGAAGGTGGCGAACGAGTGGTCCTTGGCGCCTTGCAAAGGCCCGTCAGGTTTAGCGATGGACACGCAGGGGAGACGCTTATTCTCCGTATGCGACAACAAGTTCATGATCGTGACGGATGCAGACACGGGGAGACAAATTGCCGTGATCCCGGTGGGTGTAGAGCCGGATGCGGTGATCTATGACGTGGAGAACAAACTCGTCTTCTCCTCCAATTGCGACGGTACGCTCACGGTGGTGAGGCAGGAGGGCCCCGATCAGTACCGGGTGGTGCAAACTCTCAAGACTGAAAGAGAGGCGCGAACCATGGCTCTTGACCCGGTCAGCCACAAACTTTTCCTGCCGTCTGAGCAAATCAAACCCGGCTCGAAACCTCCCGATCCCGGGGACCTTCCCGAATTCACGCCGGGAACGTTTCACATGATGATCGTCACGCCGCAAATGTAGTTTAGCCACAACCGAGATCAGAGAAGAGGGAGAATGTCGACATTGCCATCCGCGCAAGTGGCGCACGAAGCCGATGTCGCGAGTTCTCCACTGCCGGCAACGATCGCCACATCTGCATTTCGGCACTCTGCCCTTGTCCGTATCACTCATTGGTTAATGACCTTTTGTTTTGTTGCTCTGGTAGTGTCGGGCGCTGAAATCGTGGTCTCTCATCCGCGCTTTTACTGGGGAGAGTCCGGCAATGTGTTGACCGAGCCGTTATTCAAACTGCCAATTCCTGCTTCGAGGAATCTAGTTCCCACCGGCTACGGTTACGTGTTGCCGGATCAGAACGGATGGAGCCGGGCACTGCACTTTCAAACCGCCTGGGCCCTGGTGCTGACTGGCTTACTGTATGTGATTTCTAGTTTGCTCACGGCCCATTTCCAAAGAGACTTGCTCCCGAGTAAGGCCGACTTATCATGGCGGCGCTTTGCCAGTGTAGTGCTACACCATACCGGAATCGAACCGTCCCGTGATGTACATGCCGAGTCCTACAATGTGCTGCAGCGGCTAACCTATCTCTGGGTGATTTTTATTCTCTTCCCGCTGGCGATCTGGACGGGGCTGGCCATGTCTCCCGCATTTGACTCCGCCATTCCCGCGACGGTCACTCTTTTGGGAGGGCGGCAATCCGCGCGCACGATTCACTTTGCTGTTTCAGTGGTTCTGGTCTTCTTCCTGTTCGTTCACGTCGCGATGGTTTGGCGCGGAGGATTCCGCAACCGCATGCGGGCGATGATCACGGGCAATACGAGCAAACGTAAGGAGCGTGTATGACCGACGTTTCCCGCCGAAAACTGATTGTTACTGGACTCGCTGCAACGGCGGGGGTATCGGGACTGGGGGTGGCCGCCCACTTGGCCGAAAAGTATGGATTGATCCCGCCCGATCATGGCGGACTCTACGGTCCCGGCGAGACTCTTACGTACGCCTCCCTACGCCTTCTCACCAGGCACTCGTTGGCGCGGGAATTCTCTCGTAATCAAATCTCGAAGCGTCCGCTGCAGAATGAGGTCGCGCCTTTTAGTGAAGAATTTAAGCGCTTCCAGGCGCAGAAATTTGTCGATTGGCGGCTGACCGTCGACGGCATGGTCGAGCGCCCCATGACATTTTCCGTCGACCAATTGAAGGGCTATCCATCACGTAGCCAGATCACCGAGGTCGTCTGCGAAGAAGGCTGGTCGTACATTGCCGAATGGAACGGCGTGCCCCTGTCTTATATCCTGAATCTCGTCGGAGCGCACCCCCAAGCCAAGTACGTGTTTTATTTTTCGATTGAGCCCGATTGGTGGGAGAGCATGGACATGGCAGACGCGCTGCACCCTCAGACATCTCTTACTTATGGAATGAACGGCGACAATCTTCCCGTAGGCAATGGCGGACCGCTTCGCATCCGGCTGCCGCGGCAACTCGGCTATAAGAGCGTTAAATTTCTGAACCGCCTGATTGTCACCGACAACGTAAAGAAATTCGGCAAGGGCCTCGGCTCCATATCTCCAGAACAAGGTTACTCCTGGTATGCGGGCATCTGACGCGATCGCAGAATTGCGGCAGTTCAGCGTGTGTCAGGTATCAGACGCGCTGGGACCTTCGTTTCCCATCGAGACCTCGATTCGTCCAATCGATCTTCAGTTTCGTATTTGCGGCTCCGCATTGACAGTCGAGGGTGCACCCGGAGACAACCTCACGGTTCACTATGCACTGCATGTGGCTCAACCTGGCGATGTTTTGATTGTGAGCGGCTCATCCAATGGCGAGGCCGCGCTGTGGGGCGAACTGATGTCAATCTCAGCTCAATCGAAAGGCATGGCGGGAACAATCGTCGACGGAGCAGTCCGGGATCCAGTGGAAATCCGAGCGCTCGGTTACCCGGTATTTTGCCGGCATTTGAACCCACGCAGGGCTACCAAGGAAACCTATGGGCGTATTAACGTACCGATCCAGATCGGCACACTGTCGATTAGCGCGGAGGATTTCGTGCTGGCTGATGCGAATGGCATAGTTAGTATTCCGCCTACCCACGCGCAAGAAGCGATTAGCTTGGCCTCTGAAGTGGCAAGCCAGGAGAATAAGGCCAAATCCGAAATCCTCTCGGGACGAACCTTATTTGACCTCTTCAACCTCGAACCCTACGTTGCGACCAAGCGCCAACAGCCTACGAAAACGAAATAAGAAGGAACGCTATGAACTGGAATCGCAGCGTCGATTGACTGGGGAGAGTAGTGTCTGCGGCGCTGAGGAACTCGACCACGATGCTCGGATACCCGCACAGAGAATATCGAGACTTCCACCGCCGTCAACTCGGCAATCCAAAGGTAGGACATCGATTCCGTGTTCCCTGTTCAATGGCTCGAGCCCGGAAAGGATTTGATCCGGTATCTCACGCGAAGCACCCAGAATCCACAGATCGAGAGTCGGAATTGAAGCATGGTCCTGTTGTAGTTCAGAGATCAGTTCTCGACCTTCCAGGGGCGATGAAGACTGATACGTTTTGCACTCAATCGCTACAGATCCACCGGTTGGACGATTAGCTCGGGCATCACGTCCCTGTTGATCACCGCTACGAGCCAAATGGAACCGCAAACCGCTTAGTTCCTCCAATATGCCATGACTCTTGATCGCGTTCGTTGCCTCGAGTTGAACCGTCGTCGTTGGCTAGAACTAGGAGTTACATTGGCTTTGGCAGCGTGGCTACTGGTTGTGCAGCTGGATGCGCAGTCTGTACCGGACAGAACGGAACGAATTTGTCGTATCCTTACGTGAACGAAAGCAGCGGACAGATCAATGCTTGTCGACGATGTGTGCGAGTTTATCGCTGTGATGTTCCTTTCGCGAAGCACGAACAGAATTAAACATCCCCTGAGACACCGGGAGACTTTCGATGAAGCCACGAGCCGCCGCAGCGCTCCTCGCTATTTTTCTCGCTGCCAATGCTATGGGGGAGCAATCCAAGAATGCGATCGTGATTGACGCGAAGGATTCTGCCACGCCAGCCTCGGCTGCGGTGTCCCTCGGCAAGTATCTGAACGGCTACCACTCTTCCATCGACGGACAAACCATCGAGTACCGCTCCTCCGATCCCGATGCCGATTCCGCCCTGCTCGTTCGGGGGCAGCGCGTGGCCCATAAAGTCTCATGGCAAACCGATCCCTTGCCCGAATCCTCCGGCGATTCTTACCAGCTCATCTGGCTGGCGGGCATTGAATGTGCCGGTTTCTCCGCGGAGAAGGAAAGTCATCCATTCAACCTTCTGATCGACGGCCAGCTCTGGTTCACCTTCAAGAACGCCAAAGACGCGACGGCAAAAGCGTGGCACGTTGCCGGGAGGGACGGCGCAGAGCTCTCTTTTGTCGCGACAACTACCGACCACGTCGGCGATCTGTTCGGCTACATGACACTAAAACTCCCCGCAAGCGATTTCCCGTCCGGCAAACCGCTTACGCTCGAAGTGCAAGGCGACAACTCCGGCAGTGCTGACTGGTACATGACGTTTCAGCACCGTTTCAATTTCGTGCCCCAGGTGCGCTCCGAGCCCGCCCTCGTCAAGGAGGGCGCGCATACTCTGCAACAGTTACGGCTCAGCCTCGACAACCTGGTCCTCGGCCGCACCGTAGAAGTTCACGTCCCCGATCACGCACCGATCCGCGCCGATCTCAACATCGGCGCGAACGTCCTGCGTTTGTCCATCCCGGCAGTCGCTTCCGCCACCACCATCCCCGTGGTGTTCAATCTCAATGGCAACGTCGTCGAAATCAGCACGGTTCCCATCGCGCCAGTCCACAAGAGAGATATCTATCTTCTCTCCTACTCTCACAACGACATTGGATACACCGACCTGCAGCGTGACGTCGAACGCAAACAGTGGAACAACCTGGAGCAGGCCATGCGCCTCATCCGCGACACCCGGGACTATCCTCCCGATGCCCGCTACAAATGGAATATGGAAACCATCTGGGCCCTGCAGAGCTATCTGAAGCAAGCCTCCGCGGTCCGGCGGGACGAATTCTTTGCTGATGTCCGCTCCGGCAGCATCGGACTCAGCGCGCTCTACGCCAACATGCTCACGGGCCTGGCCAATTCCGTGGAGATGAGCCACTTTTTCGATTTTGCCCGGGCTCTGCGCGCTGACTACCACATTCCCATGACGACCGCTGTCACCTCCGATGTTCCCGGCTTCAGTTGGGGAATCGTTTCCGCGATGGCACAGAGCGGCGTCAAGTATTTCGCCACCGCGCCCAACTTTGGCGATCGCATCGGCTACACCTTGCAAGCCTGGGGAGACAAGCCGTTTTACTGGGCCTCCCAATCCGGTCAGGAAAAAGTGCTTACCTGGATGGCTGGTGCTAGCTACGCCAGTTTCCACGAGGGACCGCTCAGCAAACTTGGCGACGACAAGATCATGAAACTCGCGCGCAAGCTGGACGATATTTCCTATCCCTACGAAATATTCCAGCTTCCCTACACGCTTGGCGACAACGGCCCGCCCGATCCTACTCTGGCCGACTTTGTCCGGCAGTGGAACGATCGCTACGTTACGCCACGGCTCATCATCGCGACGCATGAGCAAATGTTCGAGGAGTTCGACAAGAAGTACGGCTCGAGTCTTCCCGTCGTGCAGGGAGACTTCACTCCGTACTGGGAAGATGGAGCCGCCTCCACGGCCTTCGAAACCGCATTAAATCGCGCCGCCGTTGATCGGCTCATCCAGGGCGAAGCTTTGTGGTCGATGCTTTCGCCGGCTCCCTTTCCGGCCAGCGAATACGATTCGGCATGGCGCAACGTAACTTTCTATGACGAGCACACCTGGGGAGCTCACAACAGCACCGAGGAACCGGATCTTCCGTTCGTCAAACAGCAATGGGAGACTAAGCGGCAATTCGCACTCGACGCGGATCGAGCATCACGTGACTTGCTGGCAGAGGTCCTGCATTCGCCCTCCGCGCCGTCGAGCGCCAGAACGCCGATCGATGTCTACAACACAAATTCCTGGCTGCGCACGGATGTGATATTCCTCTCGAACGAATTGAGTGCGCGCGGTGACCGCGTCGTTGACCTTGAGGGTCACCCTGTGCCGAGCCAGCGTCTCTCCACCGGGGAACTTGCCGTCCTCGCCGAGAAGGTTGCGCCCTTTTCCGCCAAGCGCTTGTTCGTCGAAAGAGGACAAGCCTTCAGTCGCGGTGCACCCAAGATTCAACCCAATCGCCTCGAGAACGACTTTCTAGTCGTCTCGGTTAATCCGCAAAGCGGGGCAATCGACGCGTTGACCTGGAAGGAAAAAGGAGTTCAATTGGTAGATCCTCGGCAACGCGATGGATTGAATCAGTATCTTTACGTTTTGGGAACAGATCCTGACAAAGCGCAGCCGGTGTCGAACGTTCGCGTGCAAGTAAAGGAGCGAGGGAATCTAGTGGTCTCGCTGCTGGTCGAAGCCGATGCGCCCGGTGCGAAGCATTATTCCAGCGAGATTCGCCTCATCGAAGGTATTGACCACCTCGACCTGATCACGAATATCGATAAACTTCCAGTTCGCGAAAAGGAAGCCGTGCACATCGCCTTTCCTTTCGCTCTGCCCGGCGGCCAGTTGCGCTACGATGTCGCTGACGCGTTGGTTCGTCCCGAAGTCGACCAGCTAGCCGGCGCTTGCAAGAATTTCTTTTCCGTACAGAGTTGGGTCGATATCTCCAACGGTAATTACGGTGTTACTTGGGCCTCCCCCAACGCGCCGCTGATAGAAATCGGCGCCATCACAGCCGAGCAGCCCTGGATGAAATCGATTACGACCGCGTCCTCGATTTACTCCTACGTGATGAACAACTACTGGCACACCAATTACAAAGCAGATCAGGAAGGCGCCGTAACCTTCTCTTACTCGATCCTGCCCCATGCTGCCTTCAATGCCGTCGATGCCGCGAAATTCGGAACAGAACGGCGGCAGCCGCTAGTCGTCTCTCTGGCGGACACTTCGACTCCAGCGCGTTCCTCCCTACTGCGCCTTTCTACGCCCAACGTCCTCGTATCTTCGATCAAGCCGATTGCAGGCGGACAAAGCTGGCTGGTCTATCTCCACAACCCAACCGAGAAGATCCAAAGCTTTGATTTTCTTTGGAACAACGGCTCTCCCGTTTCAGTCCTTTCGAGTGATGCCGCGGGACAAGTCATCAACCCAGCGCATGCCTTTGAGATCGCCGCCTTCGGCAGCGCCTACGTGCGCGTCGATAAAGGGGCTCTCAACCATGCGCAGCATGAATGACCGGCCAGTGGCGTTTTTCCGCGCTCTTCGGAATCCTCCGCGTGTTTTGCGATGAGCCGGTTATTATCCGCAGAGATTGCAAAAGAACATGCGCGGCGCAACCGGCCGAGAACGCGATTGGATGTTACGATTTGCGCATGCTAGTCCTTAGACGTGCGCGAGACTTTGTCCTGTTCGGTCTGATCCTGCTCGCACAGAGCCACGCGCAGACGTTCACCGACATAAAACCTTCTCCGCAGCAGCTCGAATGGCAGGACCTGGAGATGGGTGCCATCATTCACTTCGGTCCAAACACCTTCCTCGACCGCGAATGGGGCGACGGCACCGCTGACCCGAAAGTATTCAACCCCACCCAATTCGATCCCGAGCAATGGATGCGGGCCCTGCGATCGGCCGGAATCAAGTACGTGGTCTTCGTTGCCAAGCATCACGACGGCTTTTGCCTGTGGCCCACGGCGCAGACCGACTACAGCATAAAGAGCAGCCCCTGGGAAAACGGCCAAGGAGACATGGTTCGCCGAGTCGAGCAAGCCGCAAGAAAATATGACTTAAAGTTTGGCGTGTACCTGTCTCCCTGGGATCGCCACGAGCCCCACTACCGCAACTCGGCCGAATACGACACGTACTACTCCGCTGAGCTCGACGAACTCGCCCAGGGTTACGGCGATCTGGAGGAGTTCTGGCTTGACGGTGCCGGTAGTGCCGGTCACGTATACAACTTTCCCCGCATCATCGAGGAACTCCGCACCTACCAACCCAACACGCTGGTGTTTGCCGACGTGGCGCTATTTGACTACGGCGATATTCGCTGGGTGGGAAATGAAGATGGAATCGTTCCGTACGAGAACTGGAATGTGATCGACCGCCACGGATATCTCCGCTGGCGCCCCGTTGAGGCGGATACTCCACTGCGGAAAGGCCATTGGTTCTGGCATCCCAACGATGAATCCAGTCTCAAGAGCGTGCCCGAGCTGATCGCAACCTACGACCAAACGGTCGGCAGAGGAGCACAGTTGGTCCTCGGCATTGCGCCCGACCGTCGCGGCCTCCTACCCGAGGCCGACGTGCAGCGCCTGAAGGAAGTGGGCGCCGCACTCCGCCAGCGTTACAGCAAGAATCTTGTCGTGAAACATATCAAGGCGGCCCCGGAAGTGGAACTAGCGCTCGACGGCAATCTGGACACCTTCTGGTCCGCGCCCACCGGCTCGCACCATGGGGTCATCGAAGTGACTTTCGCAACTCCAATCACATTCGACAGCGCGCTCACCATGGAGTGGCTGAATGCCGGCCAACACATCCAGAATTACGCCATAGAGATTTATCGAAATGGGAGGTGGATTCAGGTCTTTAAAGGCAATGCCGTCGGGCACAGGCGAATCGATCACTTCGCGCCTGTAACCGCTTCACGACTGCGCCTCAACATACTGTCTTCGTCTGCCGAGGCCCATATTCGCGAATTCCAGCTCTTTGATTCGAAAGACGGATCGCCATAAGTTACACGAGCTGCACCTCAATGCCCCGCTCCAGGAAGGGCGTAATCGACTTGTCGGAAGCTCGTTTGTCGGTAATCAGCATGTCAATGTCTGAGATCGGACAGATCAGCGCCGGCGTCACCATCCCGATCTTACTTGAATCGGCCACCACGATCTTCTGCTTGGCCTGCTGAATCATCGCGCGAAAAGTTAATCCTTCCTCCGGTTCGATCACCGTGATGCCGCGCTCCAGGTCGATTCCACACACGCTCACAAACACTCGATCCATATAAATGTCCTTCAGCGATGTGATCGCAGCATGTCCCACTAACGAGAACGACCCCGCCCACTGCACAAATCCTCCGGTAACGAATGTCTTTAACCCCGGACAATTGCTCAACTCCATCGCGATATTAATCGCGTTCGTGATCACGCGAATGTTGTGCCGGTTCCTCAGATTTCGGGCCACGTGCGTCGTTGTGGTGCCGGCTGTAAATCCCACCGTCTCGTTTTCGCAAATCAATTCAGACGCCGCCAATCCGATCTTGCGCTTCTCCGCTGGGCGATGCTGCTCCCGATTTTGAAACAGGGAATCGTAACGAAAGGGCTCGTAGAGCAGCGGTTCGACCAGCGTTACCCCACCGTGGGTTCGCCGCACCAACCCTCTTGCTTCCAGTTTGGCCAGATCGCGCCGCACGCTCGCCGCCGACGCACCAAGATCCGCGATCAGCCCATCGAGCGACAGGCTTCCCTTCCGCCGCAACTCTCTCAGGATCTGATCTTCCCGGGGTTTTGTCTTCATTGGAACGTCCCTACTGCCTTGGGGCCTGAAAACTCACCGCAAAACGAAAGACCTAAGCGAACTCAGACTATAGAACAAGCCGCTTACCTCGGCGTGCATGATTCTACATATAGAGCATCAGGTTGATCGAATTTGCGCAATACGATCAACCTTGCCTTGACAATCTGGAGGACTGAGTGCGATAAGGGATTCCCCCGGATTGGGAGGCCCTTCCCGCCGGAAATGCCCGCCTGAGCTAAGGAGTTCAAATGCATCCCCTCCATCGTTGTTTTCGCCGGTTGCTCATCGCTCCACTTCTCATCCCATTTCTCATGTCCGCAGCCCTGTTCGCCCAGAGCACGAACCGCCAGATCGGGACGCAATTCGAGGTAACTGCCGATCCGCTCGTTCCGCGCCCGCACGGAAAGTCCTGCGTGGTCCCGCTGTTTGCCAATTACACGTTCGCTCATTTTTCCGACACCACCCAAACCTTCCAATTCACTCCTCCCAGCAACTGTTCGGGGCCGTGGAAGAAAGTCGTGTTCGAGGCCGACTTCAGTGAAAATGGTGGATCCCAGTTTGACCGAACGGCGAGCATGTTTCTTGCCAACACCAACATCTATTTCGGCACCACTCCTGAACCACTGGCGACTGCCACCAACACCTGGCACATCGAGCACGACGTGACCGACTATGCCGCGTTGTTTTCTATTCCACAGCAGGGCACCATTGTCCTCGGCAACTGCACCACCGATTGTGCTCCGCCGTATAACACTTTGAACGGCGTCTTCACCGTCAATGCGGACCTCGAGTTTTATCCCGACGACGATCATGGCCGCTGGGACGACGACCACAACCGGCCGGCCGACGCCGTACTTCCTCTGGTCCAGTCGAATAGCGGCGGCGGAATCAACCTGCCCGCGTATCTGTTCGCTCCCACGGACCAGTTTTCCACCACGTTCACCCTGCCAACCAACATTGAGCGCATCTATCTCGCTGTAGTATCCCAGAGCCAGTCAACTGACGAGCAATGGTACGCTTGCTTCCCCAATGATCTCGCCAGCATCAATGAAGTCTACGGATGCGGAAACACGGACTTCCGTGAAACCGAAATCACCATAGACGGCAACCCGGCCGGAATCTCGCCTGTCTCACCCTGGGTGTACACAGGATTTCTCCCCGACCAGTGGGTCCCGACTCCCGGTGCTCAGACACTCGACTTCGTTCCCTATCGCGTGAACCTGACGCCTTTCGCCGCCCTGCTCAACGACGGCAACCCGCACACCGTCGCCCTCAGCATCTTCAACGACGACAGTTATTTCGCCGAGACTGCGTCCCTGTTGCTCTATCTCGATCACGGATCAACCAATGTCACCGGAGCCCTTACCAAGAACACGCTCACCAGTCCGTCTCCGGCCGTCACCGAGAATTTGCAAGGCACCTCTACCGTGACAGGCACGATCGGAGTGACATCCAATCGTAGCTTCACGATCGCCGGATACGTCAACACCTCACACGGCAAGGTGTCGACTTCCATTTCTGAGAACCAGGACTTCTCCAGCACTCAAACCGTCGATTTCGACACCGTCAACTTCACCGTGCTCGATCAAAACACGTCGCTGCAAAACAGCGTCGCCACCACCACAACCGTCAACAATTGGGCCGGGACAGAAGTTACGCACGAGAACTTCAGCTTCCCGATCACGGTGAATTTCACGTACCCCGTCAGCAGTTCCCCGTTTGGCTTCACGGTTGCGACGGGCCAGAAATACCACACCGACAAGCAGATCGCTTTTGACGGATTCCCCTTCTACTTCGACTCGCTGACCAACACGGTCAACGCAACCGACGTGAGCCCAGCTTCGAGCGCTCAGAAGTACTCCTACTTTGACTCCGAAGGTGAGTGGTACTCCTGCCAGATCGCCTCAAGAAACAACACTCTGACCAAGGTCAGCCCAGACTGCACCCCGAACAAACACTGACCCGCCCTAAGAAACCCAACGGCCCGATCAACCGATCGGGCCGTTGGGTTCAATCACTCAGGCTCGAGCGGGAACGATTCGCTGCCACAAACGCTACGAACAGGTCATGGAAATGATCGAATACCATCAAATCGATCATTTTACGCTTGACAGTGGTCAACCTTCCTAATTACCGTCGGCTCTTAGAAAACGAGGACATTATGAGCATAAATCTGTTCCGCTACCTATTAGCCGGTTGGTTGATCGCCGTCTTCTTGTTGTCATCCGCTTCGGGGCAGACCGTCACGGGCTCAATTACTGGAGTGGTCACCGATCCCAGTAACGCGGTGGTCCCGGGAGCAAAAGTAGTCGCCGAAAATGTAGCCACCGGAGTGAAAACGTCGGCGCAGACGAATTCTGACGGCGTCTACACCCTTCGCTTCCTGCCCATCGGCACCTACACCGTGACCATGTCGGCCAAGGGATTTGCAACCCAGAAGGTAGAGGCCTTTCCCCTGGAGATCAACCAGACGGCCAAAGTGGACGCGAGGCTGACGATCAGCGATGCGACGACGGTGGAAGTGCGGGAAACGATTCACCCGATTCTCAACACGACCGACTCCACCTTGGGGAACACGCTTTCGACCAACGAAATCGCGAACATACCCCTGAACGGAAGGAACTTCTCCGCGCTCACCCTGTACCAACCGGGGGCAATCGATACGGATCCAACCGGGATGAGCGGGAACAACGCCATCGAACGCAATACGTATAACAGCGGCGTGGCGGCAATTAACGGGAATCGCGAACAGGCGAACAACTACACGATTGAAGGCGCCGACAACAACGAGCCACAGAACAACCTGATCGGCTATAACCCGGCTCCGGACGCCATCGGTGAAGTTCGCGTCGTCTCGGGCAATGCCAACGCGACCTATGGAAATGCCAATGGGGGCGCGATCGTAACCATTCTGAAATCCGGCACCAACCAGTTTCACGGCTCTTTGTATGACTTGCTGCAAAACGAGAAACTCGATGCCAATTCCTGGGCAAATGGCCGGAGCTTTCCAGTCACTCCGAAGAACTCTTACACGCAAAACATCTTCGGTGCGACGATCGGAGGGCCAATCGTCAAGAACAAGCTTTTCTTCTTTGGCGACTACGAAGGCATCCGCCATCACACGGGCGGATCGAGTTCAGCCAACGTGCTCACTCCGGCGATGCGCAACGGCGACTTCTCTGCGCTGCTGACGACCCCTGGTGTGAGCCCGATCCAACTCTACGACACGCAAAACAACTTCACTCCATACACAAATGACCAGAATGTGCCCATTGTGAATCCAGTTGCGACCTATCTCTTTGCTCATCCGGAGCTCTACCCGTTGCCCAACCGGCCCCCGGAATCAGTTGCGAATGGAGGGGACGGATTGATTCAGGGCGACTTTGTCGGGCCGCAGTCCGGCTACGTTTCCAACAACCAGGAAGACTTCAAGGTCGACTGGACTCCGGGCGATAAGAACAAACTTTCGGGTTTCTATTCACAGGGTACGGGCAGCGACTATACAACGGCCATCATTCCTGTGGATTTTCCCAACCACAACACCTATCCCACAAAGATTGCCGGTGCCAGCTTTGTGCACACCTTCTCGCCGACGATCGTTAATGAAGCTCGATTTGGCTTCACGAGGGTGCGCTGGAACAATGGCGTCCCCAGCGATCCAACGGGACAGTTTGGCCTCACCGGCGACTCAAAAGTCGGCATCCCTTTTGGCACTCAGCTCTATGTAGGCTTTACGGGGCAGAGCATCGGCAACGGGGTAAGTTATCTGGGTACAAATGCAAATCCTCAGGTCTTTACCGATAATACCTTCAACTACGAGGACAATCTGACCTGGCAAAAGGGCAAGCATTTCCTCTCGATTGGCGGACAAGCCACGCGATACCAGCAGAACTACCTGAATGCCGGGAACGTCGGATTTCTCGGGCAATTCAGTTATAACGGTCAGTTTACAGGTCCCGCCGGCGGAACAGGCTGGGGTGCGGCAGACTTTGTACTGGGCAGGATTTCCAATGTTCAGCTCGCGTCTCCCCTAGGGTTCGTCGGCAATCGCCAGTGGCGCTCGGCACTTTATTTCCAGGACGATTTCAAGGTGACTTCCAAGCTGACCTTGAATCTTGGGATTCGGTACGAAGTCGACCAGCCCTGGTATGAACAAAACAATAAGACCGCCAACGTGCTTCCGGGCGGGATCGTAGAGTACGCGGGTCATGTACCTGCCGACGCCGCACCCGGATCGATCGTTTGTGCCACTCGCGCCTGCTACGACGCCAATTACAAACAATTCATGCCCCGCCTGGGCTTCGCATTCCAAGCTATGCCGAAGCTGGTGGTTCGGGGCGGCTACGGCGCAACCAGTTTCTTTGAGGGTTACTCCTTCAATCAACGCCTCACCTCCAGTCCTCCGTTCTCACTTGCCATCAACAGCAATGCCGTTATTCCGTCGGGAGGTTCGGGAGGGTCGCCGTTCACGGTTACGGATGCTTTCAGCCAACCTCTGGGAATTAACAACTCTCTGTATTCGGTTTGGCCGCAGAATACGCAGCCTGCCTATAACCAGCAGTTCACTCTGGTCACCGAATACGCTCTCACGAGTGAACTGTCTCTCAGCGCCGGGTATCACGGCCAAGTCGGGCATCACCTGGCGGACTATCGCAATGGCAATCAACTGACTGCGGCGCAGGCGCAGGACCTCGGGTCTGCCGGGTGTGGCGCTGCAACCATACCCGCGGTTGACCAAACGCCCTACTTCAATCTCGTGGGCGAATGCGGCAGCATCCTCATCACCGAGTCCCAGGCCACGATGACTTATAACGCGGCCCAGTTTACATTGCGTCAGCGAACGCACCGCGGCCTGGAATACACGCTGAACTATACGTTTGCAAAATCGTTGACCAATTCTTCCGGGAACTATGCCGTGTCGAATACCAGCTTCAACGGGCTCTCGGTCCAGAACGGTTACGATCTCAATGCCGATTACGGCCCTTCTGCCATGGACGTTCGGCACAGCCTCAACTTCGTCGGCGTTTATGACCTTCCTTTCGGGCACGGCAGAGCCTACGGTAGCAGTGCGAACGGCGCCCTCGACGCAGTACTTGGTGGATGGAAGCTGGCAACCTCAGCCATCCTCTATTCAGGATTGCCCGTGACCATCTTCGGCCCAAATAACAGCAATACGAATAACGGTGGCTGGGGCTTCAGTCGGGCGAATCAATACCGGCCTATGATTATCCGTGATCGCTCCCTTGCAGACTGGTGGGGGATTGACCAATCGGCAGACAACTCCGCCAACTGCCCGTCGAATGGAGCTTGTGCCTATGGGGATGCGGCTCAATACACGTTCGGCACGGCCCATAACAGCACCCAGCGGGCGCCGGGCTATCGCAGCGTTGATGCCTCATTCTTCAAGGATTTCCATCTGTGGAGCGAGCAGCGCGTCTTGGGCTTCCGTGCAGATTTCTTCAACATCTTCAATATTGCCAGTTACGGAAATCCGGATAATGGGATCGATGACAGCAACTTCGGTGCAATCAGCAGCGTCCGCTCCCAGGAACGCCATATCCAGCTCGGATTGCACTACGCCTTTTAGCCTCAGTTGTGGATGGTCGCTTGCGCGGAGGAGGTGATTTGCGGAATCCGTTTGAGCGGCGAAGGGAGTTCGTGCAATTGTGAAACAGGATCGAACGCTCGATACTCTCGCGACAATCTTCATAAACGGGACCCATGGCCGAACAAGTACGGATTGAAGTCTGCGTCGACTCGATAGCGTCGGCCGTGGCCGCGCAGCAAGGCGGCGCCGCCCGTGTAGAGTTGTGCAGCGATCTGCTGGAGGGAGGCATCACTCCCAGTGCGGGGCTGATCGAGTTGGTACGTAGCCGCGTCTCCATCGGGCTGCAAGTCATTATTCGTCCTCGTGGCGGAGACTTCTGCTATGCCAGTGAAGAAGTCGAGATCATGCGCCGCGACATCGGGGTTGCCAAGAATTTGGGCGCTGACGGGGTCGTCTTCGGTATCCTGAATGCTAGCGGTCGTGTGGATGTGCCCTGCACCCGCCAACTGGTCGAGTTAGCGCGTCCGCTCAACGTCACCTTTCATCGCGCCTTCGACATGTCCGCCGACCTGTTTGAATCCCTCGAAGACGTTTGCGCCACCGGGGCCGACCGTCTCCTTACTTCGGGGGGCGAACAAAAATGCCTGGAAGGTGTGGAAACCATCGGACGGCTGGCGAAGTCGGCGCGCGGCCGTATCGCGATCATGGCCGGCGGCGGCATCGGTCACCAGGACGCCGCCACCATCATCGAGCGCGCCGGGGTCCGCGAGATTCATGTGGGATTAAGTACCCCGGTCCCGAGTCCAATGCGCCACCACAATCCACGTCTGTCGATGGGCAAGGTCCAGGGACGCGAGTACGAGCGGGTACAGGTGCTCGAAGAGAATGTGCGCAATCTGCAAAGCGCCATCTTGCTCGCCAAGATTTAGCCATTGGTAATTGGAATCGCATAGAAATCTGGGTACTTGAAAGCAATCTCGGTCGTTCGTCGACTCGAAAAAATGTGCACCGGAACCGCTGTTAAAGTCCTAGTCTTTCCATATGACAATCGGTAGCTGTAAAAACAGGTCCATATGCTCCGAGCCAGGCCATACACCAATCTCGGTAAACCAAAGAACGGCTGGTCCTCGTTCTAGGAAGGTGTCGGCGACAACGTCAGTGGCAGGCGGCCCTCAAAAGATAAATTTCAAACCGAACTCTCCGATACGTCCGTTATGCGCCCCGCCAGGGTGTAGGAAGTTGCTGGGAAGCAGCGGATTATTCGGGTCGCTGACCCCATTGACGCAAGAGTCGGAGCCGGAATTCAAGGTGTAATTGCAAGTAGTGTTGTTGACACCGTTCCATTGCGGGTGGTTGAAGATATTGAAGCCTTCAGCACGGAACTCCAATGCCATGGATTCCCGTACCTTGAAATGCTTGAACAATCCCATGTCAAAGTTGAGCCGTCCTGGCCCGTTCAGCGAATTGCGGCCCGAATTGCCAAAGGTGAGCCCGGTGGGCTGGGCATAAGCTCCGGGGTTGTAAAGTAAAGGACCATAGACCAACCCGGGTACCGCATTGAACTGCGGTCTGGAGCCGTGAGGATCTCCCACCAAATCGGCAAAGGATCCCGATCCTTGGCCATTGGCCACTCCGGCATTATCGTAGGTGCCACCATTCACGATGCTAAACGGTTCCCCCGATTGAGCGGTTGTGATGCCCGACAATTGCCAGCCTCCAAGCAACGACTGCGTCAAGCCTCTTGAATGTTGGAAGATCGGCAGGTTGTAGATATAGCTCACGGTAAGAATATGCCGCTGGTCGAAACTGGAGCTGGCGTAATAGGAATTGAGATTGTAGGAATCGACAAATGAGCTGTCGTACCGATCGGAAGAATCGTCCAGCGAATGGCTGTAGGTGTAAGCGAGGGTGAGTTGTAAGCCGCCCCGATTCATCCTGCCGGACACTTGCAGCGCGTTATAGTTCGAATTCGCCCCGCCAACGATGCCGTCGATAGTGTCGTATCCCGCATAGGGGCGGTAGCTGTCCGGATTCACGTTCCCGCAAGCAACGTTGAGGTTGATAACTGCCTGGCCAGTGACGGGAGTTCCATTATCAAGGACGTTATTGCCGTTCGACAGGTTATCGCATTCGTTGCCGGTGATAATTTGCCCCGGCGAAAAGGGATTCAGGCTGGGCGGCGTTGGCAAAATCTGATTTTGGTCTAGTTGCCGCGAAAGATGAGTTCCCTTGCTGCCAACGTATGCCACAGTCAACAGCGTGTTGCGAGCCAATTCACGCTGGATGTCGAGATGGAACTGCTGGACGTAAGGCCATTGTGTGACAGGCGTAATGGACGTCACGACCAGCGGAAACAGGAGAGGTGCGCCAACCTGGTTAGTGCCACCAATATTAGAGTAACCGGAAATGAAGTATTGCACCGGTCCCAGGACACCGGGAGGGTTCCCTTCGAGAGACTCGGTATTAGCGTCGTTCCCATTCGCGTGTTCGAAAAAAATGCCGTAGCCTCCGCGAATTGCCGTCTTTCCATCGCCCTTGGGATCGAAGGCGAAACCAAGACGAGGAGCGGGGTTGAACAGATGATCGGACATGCAACTACGATGCACTCCGTTAGAACCGCAGCGCACCATTCCAGTCAGGGTGTTGACGCTCTGTCCAGGGGGAAAATCGAGGGCCCCGGTATTCGGATCGACTATAGGAGCATTGGCGGCGACGTAATTACTTGGATTGAAATTGTACGCGTTGTTGTAGCGTTCGTAGTAGCTGCCATACAGGCTCACGCGGACACCGAGGTTCAGCGTGAGACGTTTGGTAACGCGCCAATCGTCCTGCACAAACGGTTCCAGAACTTTGTAGCGATTGTAGTATTTCTGTTCTGTGTTGTTTTGATAGAAGGAATAGATAGACCCGACCAAGAGGTCCGCGAAACCATTGCCCGTACTCGCGGTTGGACCGCCAGCGCCGTTCTGCTCGTTATAGGCGTAAAGTGGACTTCCGTTAAAATTGAGGATCCCATTGGGATACGCACCTGTCATCTCATTCTTCTGGATGGCAGCGAAGTAGGCACCTACCTGCACGTTGTGCCGCCCTTTCGTCCAGGTCAGATTGTCGTGATAGGCGTAAGTAGGGTTTGAGTTATTCCACGGCAGGTAGCCGGGATCAACGACCATCTGGAAGTTTCCAATGCCTCCGATGTTGATCTGTGGGAGCGTCCCGTTGAAGCCGTTATTGAAGAAACCCGGGATGGTCATGGTGGATGGACGCTTCCATGCACTGCCATTATTGAAAAGATGCAGGTGATTCGCGCCGTAACTGAAGACAAATTCATTGAGCAACGTGGGACTTGCCGTGGCCGTCAGATTGACCACCATGCTGACGCCGGGTCCCTGAAGAGTCCCGCCGATTGACGGCACCGTCGAAGCCGACCAGGTGGAAATGGGAAAATCCTGCGTCCAGGAGTCGTGAATGAATCGGACATTGGCACGCAACTTGGCATTGACGTTGTCATCGAACTTAATCAGTTCCTCGTGCCAGGTAATGGGCGCAGCAAAGGTTCCAAAAAAGTTGTTTTGTCCGTTGTTCGGCAGCGGAATATTCGCCACCAATGGATTGGTATTGACTGGATCCATGAGATTGGCCGGGATTTGATTGTTAGGAAATCCGGTATACAGGTTATTTCCGTTCGCATCCTGACCCACGGCATTAAGTGCCGGACAGTTATAGTTCACCACTTCATTGGGAAGGCCTGAATTTACCCTTGCAAACTGGGTCCCCGGAGCAGGGCAAACATCACTGAAATTTCCGGCTCGCTCTGCGGTATCAGGCAGAAACTGGCCAGGATTGTTGTAAGTGAACGGAACATTTTCCTTACGAAACTCCTGCGACCAAAAGAAGAACAGCTTGTTCTTCTTGATGGGGCCGCCGAGTATGTATCCGAAATCATTTTTGTTGTAATACGTTTTCGGCGTCCCAGGTAAATCGAAGTAGTTGTGGGCGTTGAAGGCGGCATTGCGAAGAAACTCGAAGCCCTCTCCATGAAATTGATTGGTGCCTGACTTGGTGACAGCCTCGATTGTGCCGGAACCGTTGCGGCCATATTGGGCGCCGTAGGTAGAGGTCAGAACGCGAACTTCAGAGAGTGCGTCGATGTTGGGGTAGACGGTGAGATTCGCATTGCTGCCACTGTCGAGAATCTCGCCGCCGTCGATTTCCCAATTGTTGAATTCGGTGCGGCCGCCATTGACGGCATACGAGACGCTGCCGTTCGGTCCAACGGTCCCATCATCCTGCCCGGTCTGATCGCTGACCCCGGGAATGAGTTTGACGAGCGTGGCGAAACTGCGACCGTTCAGTTCGAGCTGGCTAATCTGTTCGCCTGTAATGGTGCCGGCGACTTCCGAAGACTCGGTTTCAACCTTGCCAACCGCATTGCCCTCTACGAGAATCTCGCTGCTCACCTTGCCGACCACGAGTTTCGTATCGACTCGAAGTTTCTCCCCTACCCGAAGGATGACTTTTCTGGCTTCATATTTCTCGAAGCCGGGCGCAGTAATGACGATATTGTAGGTCCCGGCGCCGAGGCCTCCGACGAAATACGTACCCGCGTCGTTACTAACCGTGCTGCGGAGAAACCCCGTAGAAGGGTCACTGACCGACACTCTTGCCCCTACGACGGCCGCTCCTGTGTCATCGAGGACCGCGCCGGTGAAAGATCCGGAGGATTGTGCGATGAGGGGTGCGACTAATAATAACAATAAGGGGAAGAGGAACGCGCGCAGTAACCAGGATTTTGAATGCATGAATTGATTCTCCTTCAGCATTCGAGCGTTGCACCGATTGCCGGCCACACTATCAATACACTACGCGAGGATTGAATCGCTTCAAAACGACCCGCCATCGTGGTGCAAATGGACCCTCGGTGTCAAGCAAGAAAGCTCGCAAAGAATCTCGCCCGCCATGGACGCATCCCCAGAGAACATCCGCGTTTGGGGGGGAGAAAGAAGCAAGAGTTTCGTTCTGGAGGAGTTGCTGCTGCGACACGTTACTACAACCACGGTGCGACAATCTCCCCGAGCCGCAGTTTGAAAGCTTTCAAAACCAACGCCAGCACTCTATACTTCGATCGTTACTTCGAACCCTGAATTGCATATGAGTGATTCGTGCTCGTTCCTGCGAGGGGCGCACCTTTCACGGTGTGGATCGGGCGATTGGCTGTGCTTTTCTTCTGTGCGCCAGGATTTTCAATTGAGCATGGGCACTTTCTCGAACTCTCCCGGCCGGTTCGATCATGGGAGTTTGGCTCGGCGTCACGTACTCGCGCTGGAATCTTCGGGAAGGAGTGGTTCTTGAATGGCAATTTGGACTGTGCACACATTTTTCAAGCTTAAGTATCTGACTGATTTATGAAACGGAGGCTTTCGTGAAGCTCTCTCATGTTTTCATATTGCTTTGTTTCGCATCAGCTTCGTTTGCACAAGACGCAGTCAGTCCCCCTCACGGCGAACAGATTTCGGCACCAGCGTGCGAAGCGACTCCCGACTGGGATACTGCGCGTGCCGCCACTTGCACAAAAACTGAGATTGAAGAATGGCGCGAGGACATGAAGCATTGGCGCTCCGAACATTTGCTGCGAATGGGTTATGAGGGATCGCAGTATGCGCGCAGGGAGCTTCTGTGGACGCAAACGAGTTTTGTTCAGCCGCAGATGATGATTCACGATCGCTTCTTCTACGATCCGGGCACGTTGCAGTACACGGTGGACCGTTACCTCGCGGACTTGGATAAGCGCTACGGAGGCATCGACAGCGTGTTGCTGTGGCCGACTTATCCGAACCTGGGTGTCGACAGCCGCAATCAATACGATTTGTTTCGCGACTTGCCCGGGGGCGTGGCGCAAATGCGCAAAGCTGTGGAACAGTTTCACAGTCACGAGGTGCGCGTCCTTTTCCCGGTGATGATGTGGGATCAGGGCACGCGTGATGAGGGAAGTCCGAATTGGGTGGCGACTTCCCGCTATTTGGCCGAGATTGGCGCTGACGGAATCAACGGCGACACCTTGGAAGGAATGGTACGGGCCTTCCGCTCCACATCCGATGCCATCGAACATGTCGTCGCCCTCGAACCCGAACTGGCTTTCGGATCCGATGAGATGCTCGCCTACAACAATATGTCGTGGGGATATTGGAAATATGATTTCGCGCCTGCCGTTAGCACCTACAAATGGCTGGAGCCCCGCCATATGGTGCACATCTGCGATCGCTGGGCTCATGATCATCAGGACGATCTGCAGTCTGCATTTTTCAATGGCACCGGTTTTGAAAGCTGGGAGAACATTTGGGGTATTTGGAACCAAATGACGCAGCGCGACGCGGAGGCTTTGCGCCGGATCTCGGTGATCGAGCGAGCTTACAGTGAACTGCTCGTGAGCCCAAGATGGGAACCATACACTTTTACGCAGCAGTTCGGTGTATTCGCCAGCAAGTGGCCCGGATCAAGTTCTACCCTTTGGACGATCGTCAATCGCAATCACTATATGGTGTCGGGGCGTGAACTGATCGTCCCTTACAGGGAAGGGGCACGCTACTTCGACCTGTGGCATGGGAGCGAAATCACCGTGGTTAAAGAGAATGGCGCTTCCCTTTTAAGTTTCGCTCTGGAGGAAAACGGTTATGGCGCCATTCTGGAAACGACTGCCCCGGACAGCGCGCTTAACGAAGTATTGGAAACGATGCACAAGCTGAGCCAAAACCCTCTCAGCAGTTTCTCGCGGGAGTGGGTTTCGCTGCCGCAACACATTGTCGACATTCCTAAAACTGCTGCACCCAAGGCGCCGCCGAACATGATTCGCCTATCGGAAGGCGATTTCGTGTTTCGTGTGAATGGAATTGAGATTGAAGGGATGAACGACGAAGGCGTCGATGTGCAGTATCCGTGGGAACCATCAGCACGCCGATTTCACGAGACGAAGTTGCATATGAAGGCGTTGTGGATGGACGTGCATCCGGTGTCGAATGCAGAGTTCAAGACGTTTCTGGACGCAACTCAATACCATCCGGCGGACGATCACAATTTCCTGAAGGACTGGAGGGATGGAACGTACCCGAAGGGATGGGCAAACAAGCCGGTAACCTGGGTGTCACTGGAAGATGCGCGGGCGTATGCCAAGTGGGCCGGCAAGCGACTGCCTCATGAATGGGAGTGGCAGTACGCGGCACAGGGGACAGATGGGAGGACTTATCCGTGGGGCAATGAATGGAATGCCGATGCGGTTCCGCATCCAGATCGCGGACGTAACGAGCAGCCCGCCAACGATGTTGACGCACATCCGAAGGGAGCGAGCCCATTCGGTGTGATGGACATGGTCGGGAATGTTTGGCAATGGACCGACGAATATGTCGATGACCACACGCGTGCCGCAATTGTGCGTGGCGGAAGCCACTATCAGCCGCAAGGCTCGCGCTGGTATTTTCCCCAAGCCTACAAATTGTCGGAGCACGGGAAATATCTGTTGATGGCCCCAAGCATTGATCGGTCCGCAAGCATTGGGTTCCGTTGTGTTGCCGATGTGCACTGACCTGGAGGGAGTTTCGGTTTAAAACAATCACTACAGAAAAACAGGGTGGCGGCGGCACGGGCGACCATGCTCCATAATAAGGTGATAGTGGGACGCACATGTAGTGCGACTCGGGAGTACTTAGAACCTGCCAAGTGATGGAATACACGTCAGGGAAGAGAAGCCCGATGCTTTGCTAAGCCGTTGTACGGACTAACACCTGTCCCGAGGGTTCGAATCCCGGCCGCTCCGCCAGGGAACCGCTTCAGGATCAGGGTTGGATCTCATCGCATCGCTCACAGTAGGTCCACGATTTCTTCGTGCGTGAGCACCGAAAAGTACCGAGATTTCACGTCGGGAAGAAAACAAAGTGTGCGGTGGCGCGGACGAAAAACAGGCGCCACCTGTTCGACCAGATGGCGCCGGACGCGATGGGGGTGCTGCGCATGCCTCAGATCCGGCCGAGAACTACCAGAACGACGATGATCACGAGGATCAGTCCCAAACCGCCGGTCGGGGCATAACCCCATTCGCGACTGTGAGACCACCGCGGCAGCGCTCCCAGAAGCGCCAGAATCAAGATCACAATCAGAATTGTTCCAAGCATATTGATCCTTTCTCTGCGTTGACGGGAAGGGCGCGAGTTCCTGATCACTCGCGCCCAATCCTGGAGAAGCGGTTAGAGTGTGATGGATAGTGCGACGTTCACGCCGGGATAGCTGGCGTTGCACAGGTAATACACACCGTCAATTTCGACGACAAAGACATCTTGCGTGTAGAGCCAGTTGCTGGGCCACGCGTCGACGAATCCAAACGAATAGCCGCCGTATTGGAAACGACGGTTGCTGTAGTCCGCTTGGCTGACACGGAAGCGGTGGCCGCTTCCGAAGTTGGCCTTGTATCGATCCTCGGGGATGCGGCCGCCACCGTTGCCGCTGGCACGCTGCCCCTGATTCGCGGGCTTCGCTTCTTGTGTGTGTTGCTGCTGCGCATTCTTCTCTTCGGGTTTGGCGTTCCGCTCTTCCGATTTGCCGTTATTCTCTTGCTGCCGCGCGTCCTTTTCCTCGGGCTTCGCCGGCAGCGCCTTCTTTTCTTTTTCCTGGGCAGGCTTCTCTTTGTTTTCGTCCTGTTGTTCGTGCTGCTCCTGCTGCGCGTAGGCCGGAATGCCGACCCCAAGGCTCAGGGAAAGGACCGCTGTGCTGATCGCTCCAACGAGTTTCATAAAGTGTTGCCTCCGTTATCGAATGGTTGCTGATTCTCTCTTACTGCAAGCTTCCTGTTGTGGCATTGGCCGGGCTGCCGATGGCGTCGCCGGATACCAGAAGTTCCACTCTGCGATTTTGCTGGCGCCCAGCAGAGTTGTCGTTAGACGATACGGGCAACGTGTTGCCGAAGCCCCTCGCAGAGACCGAATTGGTCGAAACACCTTGCTGCACAAGGTAGTCGCGCACCGATCCGGCACGATTCTCAGACAATGTTTGGTTCATTGCATCGCCGCCGACGTTATCGGTGTAGCCGCCGACTTCGATGTTGAGCCCCGGGTACGAGAGCAGGATGCCAGCAACTTTCGCCAGCTTCTCGCGGGCTCCCGGCTTCAACGAATATCTTCCCGTGTCAAACAGAACATCAGACATGCTGACGATGAGGCCACGAGCACTATCGCGAGTCTGAAGAATGGAATTCAGCTGCTCCGACAACTTCGCCCGCATAGCCGTCTTGTCGGTTTCGGCCTGTTGCACAGCCTGCTGTGCCATCAGCGCATCCGCACGAGACTGGTCAGCGTCGGCTTGGGCAGCGGAGAGTGCGGTTGCCGAGGAAGCCTGGTTGGCAGCCATGTCGGATTGAGCTTTCGCGGCGGCAGCCTGTGCATCCGCAGCGTCATTCCGGGCTTTAGCCGAATCAGCTTCGGCCTGAACTTTGGCCGCTTGCGCATTGGCGGTGTCAGAGTCTGCCTGAGCCTTCGCTGCTTGGGCTCTTGCCGTATCCGACTCGGCTTTTTCCCTGCGCCGTGTCTCTTCGTCTGCCTGTGCTTGAGTTCTCGACTGCGCGTCCGCTGAATTCTGGCGTTCATTGGCTAGACGCACATCGTCCATCTTCTTTACTGCGATTGCGCGCGCATCCTCTGCCGTCTGCACTGCCTCGCGGGAGATCGCGATCAGCGGCTTTTTGTCGATATGCTTGCTGATGGCATCGCTGTCTGCGTTATTCATCAACTGAACGGCGTGCTGATAGCTTTCGGGCGCGTACTGCTCCGCTCCTTCGGATTGAGCGATACGCAGAGCGTTCCTCGCCTCGAAGAATTCCAACGGTAATTTAGCATTCAGGATCACCGGATCGAACTTATAGCCCGTAGGAATGTAGCCGCCACGTTCCATTAGTTCGTACTTTGCGTTCACCGCTTCGGTTGTTCCTTTAGTCTCATCCCGAACCACATTCTCGAGAATCACGACGTTGCTGGGCTGCCGAACCGCATAATAAGGTTCCGCGGTCACGATCAGAGCAAACGCCTGAAGGTCGGTGGTGACGTTCAGCTTGCTACGATGGTTGCCACCGAGCAGGACCTCACCCAGGTTCACAGCGCGTCCTTCGGGTGAAATCGCCCACAGAACGTAGGTCAGATATTCATTTCCGAACGTCGTCGGTTTCTGTAGGTCGCCAAATTCCGCTTCAATCGCGATCGATCCGCGCTTGCTGTTTACCTGGGCCACGCCATTCGCGGCAGGCATCAGATCCGTGCCTACGAAATCCAGCTTCGAACTTCCGCTGCGATGCTCGTAGTTGACGGCCTGAACGCTGCGGCTGATCACGACTACCCGAAACGTCGGTGTCGAACTCATGGGCTCGACGGCTAGAGTGGTCTGCGAATTGGTTTGAGCGAACGCGCTCAAACTGAGGGAGATTCCGACTGCAAATATCAGGTTCGATTTCAAAATGACTCCTCGCGGCAGAGACTGCCGCATTTGGTTCATAGCTTGTGTGATGCCTTCAGCGCATGCCTGCTTGCTCTATGGGAGCAGCAAAGTTCCGACGTGGATCCGAGACAACGAGTGGAACAGCCCGAATACGTTCAGAAGCCATAAAACTACGGCAATGACGACAACGCCGTTGAGGATTGACTTGATGGATCCTTGCATAGGGATAAATCGGTTGACCAGCCAGAGCAGGGCGCCCACCACGATCAGAACTTCCAGGAGTTGAATTAAAGGCATTGTGACCTTCCTTTTCTCGCGAGCTGAGTTATCGAGCTAACACCATTCATCCGACGGGATGCGTAGTACCAAATTTCGATTTTCGGGGACTTAGGGCCGAAATCCTGTTCGCCGCAAGGTTTGGCGGCATGCACGGATAGAGAATGCTGATTCGCTGGATGTGGCTCTCGGGCTAACCCGCAAGGGAACGTCCCGGCGACCTAAAGGCTAAGAGCTGCGATTCAGCCTCGCCGCCCTATCTACACACTCAGAAGATAATTAAGAATGACAGATGTGGATCGGTGCGTCTGAGCAAGATAGCTCACAATCCAAGGAATGCGGTCGTGGTGCATTTGGGCACGCTAGAGTGCAGACTATTCAGCGCACGTCGTGGGACTTGTACGTAAACGCGCAGTCGAATCGGGATCGAGACGCTTGGGAACGAGAGCCGTAGGCATGTCGAATTCCCGCCCGCAGTCGAAGCATACCTTGTATGTGCGGTTCTTGATCGTGAAAACCCGGCTGAGGTGATGGTGCCGGCATCCAAAAAAGAACTGGAAGATCCACCAGAACAGTTTCATAAATCCTGTGCGCGCTGGCGACGTTCGCAACTTCCGTTGGCGTCCAGCCATTCGAGCAGAGAGCGCACGCTGGCACGAGCCAGGGCAATCGCACAATCCGCGGCTCCGTAATAAATGTTCAACGTATCGCCGTCGGCGTCTATGGTGTATCCGCACGGAAATACGACATCGTCGACGTCGCCGTGGCGTTCGTACGACGCTTCTGGACCGAAGATCCATGAGTCTCCTCGCAGCAAGCACTTCTCCGGATTCTCCAGATCGAAAAGAGCCAGGCCCAAGCGGTACAAACAGCCCGAGGGCGTATGCCGTACTCCGTGGTAGAAGACCAGCCATCCTCTGGACGTCTCAATCGGCGGCGGGGATAATCCGATTTTGTTTGCATCCCACCAGGCGCCGCGGCGTGCCTCCAGCATGAGCCTATGCCTGCCCCAATAGCGCAGGTCAGGAGAATAGGAGATCCACATATGCGAACCGAGCGTCGTCATGGGTCGATGAATCAGCGCCCAGCAACCATCGATTCGCCGAGGCAAAAGTGCCGAGTCCTTGTCGTCAGGCGGCATAATCACGCCGTAGCGTTCGAAGGTGCGGAAGTCTTTGGTCAGTGCCAACGACACTCCGGGGCCACCCCGCGAATAGGAAGTATAAGTAATCACGTATTGCAGCAGTTCGGGAACGAAAGTAATGCGAGGATCTTCAATGCCCCAGATTTCTTCGGGATAATTTTTCGGATCGGGCATTAAGGTTGGCTCGCCATCGATTCGCCATCCATCGACGCCATTCCGAGAACGCGCAGCGGAAAGATGCGAGAGGCCACGGCGATCTTCTACGCGGCAAAACAGCAGGGTCGTGCCATCCGAGAGTCGCGTTGCCCCCGCATTGAAGACACTGTTGATCGGATAGGGCCAGTCCTTACTCGTCAGGATCGGGTTCGTCGGATGCCGGTGGAGTAGTGGTTCGAAGCGAGCGCTCAGCAGGCTCGCGTGCTTTTCCGCGGGTACGGTCATGTAAGGATTTCCTTTTGTTCGGGCTCTTGCAGTGAGCGCATTTCGAGGAGTGCCATCAAGAACGACAGCGTTGACTCTGCTCCCTGGTTTTCATTGGCACGGTCGGGATGCAGGCCGTCCCTGCATCCGCCCGTGAGGGAGTCATAAAGAGGCAGTTGCAGGTCGTTGTTGCCGAGGAACCAGTTGAACGCCGACCAGGCTTCGGCGCGCCAGCGGATGTCCCCAGTTACGCGGTACGCTTGCAGGGACGCAGAAACGGCGCCGGCGGCTTCAATCGGCTGCTGATCGAAACGGGCCTTCTCGCCGCCCTGACGATAGAAGCCTTGCGAACCGATCGGCACAAAGTGGCGGTTGACCTCGCAGTGTTGTGCACTTGATAGCCAATCGAGCGATTCGAGGCCGGCGGAGATCATGCGACCATCCGAGCAAGCTGAGCCGACCAGCAGCAGGGCTTGCGGCAATCGTGCATTGCCGTAAGCCAGAACATTCTCGAACCATTTCCAATCCGGCCGGCGGATCGACTCATACATGTCGAGCAATCGCCAACTGAGAGAAGATCGGACCTTCCGCGCATCGCGATCTCCCGGATAGGAATCGAGATATCCCTGCACTCCAAGCAAGGTATACGCCCACGCCCGTGGACTGCTGAATTCCACTGCGGCGGGAAGCGAGAACTCAAACAGTCGGCCGGCCGCGCCTCTGAGTCCAGGATTTTGGGATCGACCCAGAACCGTTCCAAGAGCCCACAGCGCCCGTCCGTGAGAGTCTTCGGAACCGACAGCTTCGTTCCACCGGCGATCATAGCGCAGGAAATTCCTGAATCTACCCTTCGCCGGATTAAAGGCATGTTCCAGGAACCCTAAAAAGCGGAGAGCCAAAGTTTCCGTCGAAGAATCGAACTTGCCAGAACGCTGCTGCTCCTCTTGCCCCAGCAGCACCGCAAGAATCAGCGCGCGCGCATTGTCGTCGGTGGCGTATCCTTCTCGACGGTTCGGAATGGTAAAGATCGAGTGTTGCAGCATTCCAGTGTCGTCGGTTAGCCGATGCAAATGATGTAACTTCAACTCCGGCAACTTATCCAACGACTTGGAAATCGCTCGGGCGGCGAACTGCACTCTTGGAGATTCCATGCGATCGCTGCGTACCCGCGCAAAACTTTCCATATAACCTTGCGCCACGCGCTTCCACACCATTTCCCGCGCGAAGAGGTAGGCGCGCTTGCGCATCGCGTGACGAATCGCAGGAGTGTCCAGGAGTTCGATTGTCTTATGTGCGATCGCCTCGGGATTCTGAAACGGAACGAGCGCGCCTCTACGGTCATCCAACAATTCAATCGCATGCCAGTAGGGGGTGGAGATAATCGCCTTACCAGCACCCAATGCATAGGCCAGCGTTCCGGAAACTACCTGCGCTTCGTGGCGATATGGAGTTACATAAATGTCCGCGGCACTAATGAACTCGACCATCTCTTCCGGGCTGACAAAACGGTTATGGAAGATCACTTGCGCTTCCACTCCCATCTGTTTCGCCAGCTCCTGCAAACTTGCTCGATATTGGTCTCCCTCACGACGCAGAATGTGAGGATGAGTCGCGCCAGCGACGATATACGCAACATTGTTGTGTTTTGCGAGAATTTGCGGCAACGCCTGAATCACGTTTTCGATTCCTTTATTCGGCGAGAGCAGTCCGAACGTGAGCAGAACTGCTTTCCCTTCCACGCCAAAACGGTCCTTGTAGAAGTTGGGATCCAGAAATGGCAGGTCGGGAACACCATGCGGCACCATGTCGATCTTGCTGCCGGGCACTTTGAATATCTCTTGCAGGAACTGTGACGATAGCTGGCTCATGACAATCAGGCGGTCGGAAAGCTCTGCTATCTCCTGCATGACCATCAACTGGTTGGGATCTGGCTCGCGCAGAACCGTATGCAGCGTTGTCACCACGGGCATCTTGAGACCACGAAGCAGATGCAGGATATGGCTGCCGGCCGGACCCCCGAAGATTCCATACTCGTGCTGCAAGCACACCATGTCGATGTTGTTGAAGTTCAGGAATTCGGCCGCTGCCTCGTATGACCTGAGATCGTCCTGCGCCAGCGACCATCGCACCCGCGACGGGTAGCCATACCCTGCCTCGGTGTCGTTGACCGGGAGGGCCAACAGCCGGGCTGTGCCATACTCCGCGGAAATAGCGCTACAGAGGTCGGTAGTGAACGTGGCGATTCCGCAATGCCGCGGAAGATAGTTCCCAATTACCGCGATCCGACTGGGGAGCGATACCTCGGCTTGCGGTCGCGCTGGAAGTGCAGTCTCCTCGCGAATGATGGGACGGGGCCCGACAACTTCCAAAAGGGTCTTCGGTACTAAGGTGCTCGGTAGCGACATCGTGTCCCTGACTTAAATGAAAAACGGTTTATGAAATGGCCAAGTGTCAGATGACCCAGAGAACAACACCAGCGCTGGTTGGAATTTCTCTGATGCAAGTATGAACCGAAGACGGACTTTCAAACTGGTCACTATTGACCACCTTGTTGCGGGCAAAGAGTGCATGGTGAAGCTATGACGTCGAAACAGAAACTGGCCTTGGCGGTTCGTTGTCCCACGTGTGGGGCAAAACCGGGAGAAAAATGTGAACTGAGTACTGGGCTGCCGCGCACCGAACCACATCGGGACCGGCGCGTGGCCGGCTCAGAAAAATGAAGGACGGGGCGGCACAGGCCTGATCGAAGTTCAAGTTGCAGCCAATATCCGGAGTGCGCTGCGACGCCTTGCCGTTACGAATCTATCCAGTTGGCAATCGGTGCTGCACGTGGCGCGCTGAAACGTCAAGATGGGGCAACGCCTAGAAAGTGTCTTGCGTTCGATTCCCACTATCTCGAGGCGGGGGAAAGTCTTGGGGTTGTCAGCGTAGCTCGCGAAACTCCGCAACGCCTCGGCCGCTAGCTGGCAAGACTACGCAACTGTGCAGTCTCAGTGATTTCCACCCGCGATACTGATCAAAACTGCACACTTCCAAGAATATCTAAATGCGAGCGATTCATGAGGCCTGGAGGTATGTCCGACTATAATGAGTGGACATGCGACCTACAGCAGCAGCCAAGAAGAACGGCGGCTTCGACCCCGATGTCTTTCTCGCAACCATCGGCGACGGCAGAAAGATCCTTGTCGTACTCAAGAAGCAGGTGATATTTGCACAAGGCGATCAAGCGGATGCCATTTTTTACGTTCAAAAAGGCAAGGTGCGGTTGACCGTTGTGTCGAAGATCGGCAAGGAAGCAACCATCGCGATCGTGAACCAGGGAAACTTCTTCGGGGAAGGGTCGCTGGCGGGCCAGTTGCTAAGAATGGGTTCCGCTGCGGCAATGACGGATTGCGAGATTCTGCGGGTAGAGAAGAAGACCATGATGGATGCTCTTCATCGTGAGCCCGCGCTGTCTGAGATGTTTGTGGCTTATCTGCTGGCCCGGAATATCCGTTACGAAGAAGATCTGGTGGACCAGCTTTTCAATTCCAGCGAGAAACGGCTGGCCCGCGTGCTGCTCTTGCTCGCTCACTTTGGTAAGGAAGGTATTCCCGAAACCGTGGTCCCCAAGATCAGTCAGGAGACGCTGGCCGATATGGTGGGGACGACTCGCTCACGCGTCAGCTTCTTTATGAACCGGTTCAGGAAGCTGGGATTCATTCACTACGCAGGGGGCTCCGAAGGCGCGCTGCAGGTCCACAGCTCACTGCTTAACGTTGTTCTCCACGATTAGAGCCTTGACTCCATCCGTCGGCGCCCACTCCATTGGCAGCAAATGACGAACGCGCGCTGGCTCAGTCGCCGTGCTTTGCCGCCGGCCGCACACCAGGCAGATTGACCCTAGCGTTCTAATATCAGTTTCCTTCGATATTTCGTTCTCGCGAACTGCAAGTGAACCTGCAATGACTGGGCCGGCGCACCCGTCACAAGGGTAGGCGGAAAGGTGAAGATACTGTCTTCTCATTATCGATTCCTCACAAATGAAAGGTTCATGCACGATGCTAGCCTCTAGCGTTTACGAAATACTGCTCACAATTGCTCTGGCCATCCAGCCCTGCGGGTGAGGGCTGGGTGAGCAATTCTGAGCAGAATTGGGAAAATACCGCGTATATACCTGAATGGGATGGCTGACATCAGTACCTTACTTTGTATCCACCGTGATCCAGCTCAATTGCATCTGTTGCAGGAAAACGGATACGAATTGGTCACCGCTGGCAGCGGCTCGGAGGGTCTACGGCTTTTGATGACGCACCCTGTGGATGCAATTGTGCTCGACTACGATTTGGGCCTATTGGATGGAGTGACCGTTGCAACTGAGATCAAGAAGGTCAAGCCGCAGCTCCCTATCGTAATGCTGGCTGACCACCTGGAATTGCCTGACGGGGCGCTCAAGTCCGTCGATGCCCTTGTAACCAAGGCCGACGGCGCTCATTTTCTCTGGGCTACTGTTCACTTTGTCTTGAACGTGAAGCCCGCCCTCCGGGAGCGAGCGGCACTGAGTGCACAAGTGACGATACGCCATCGTCGTCCGGAAAATTCTCGATGAGGTCCCGGACTATAGCCTGGCAAATCCCTCGTCGGATGATCCTCCACAAGAAGCATCCCCGATCGTGGCCTCTGATCAGGACCATCTTGTCTAATAGCTAGTCCTGTTTTGCCTCTACTTTATCAAGCGGAACCGCAGTGAATGACTTCCTCTACTGATGCTTCGAGTTCAGCCCGAGGATTAGTACCCACGGGATTTTTCCGGCTTCTACGCTTCTCGATCAGAACTAAAGCAAAATCTCGCTGGAAGTCACTTCGCTTCAGAATCTCCCCCAAGAAAAAGCTGACCTTCGCCAGCGATACTCGAACCCCGTGTTGTCAGCAGAGCTCGCCTAGAGAGGAGAGAGTTCGTCTTCGTCCCGGTCTTTCTTGTTACGAACGAACTTTTCTTCCAAGAAGCGCCGCGCCAGATCCCTGCCCCCAAAACCGAATGCGATAGCCAATCCAAGCATTAGGGCTCCGAAGGCAATTCCGAAGGCAACGACCATGGTCTGTTCCGCTATACCCAGTTCCTCAAAAACGACAGAGAATACGAAAACCATAATGATGCTGCGAACGGCGAGACTCAAAAGGCGAGGGGAGGGAACATTCGCATTCACTGCGGCCAGCAGAGCAGCGCGAGCGGAAAAGCCAGCTGCCAGCATCCCGAAAAAGAGGATTAATACGGCCACAAACAGGCGCGGCAGGAACAGAAAGAATCTCGAAATCTGCTCTTGGATCCCAAGGATTTGCAATACGCTCACTCCCAGGAGAAAGAAGCCGAGCCATGTGACCCAGAACGCAAATCGGCTCACTATCTCTGTCGCCGACGGCAGCGCGGCTTTGCTGAGAAGTTGGGAGGCTCCGGCATTCTCTGAAAGCCGGTCGAACTTGATCAGCCGGAGAATGCTGCGCAGAATCACTTTCACCAGGTATGCAATCAGCCACCCCACGAATGCGAGGATCAGCATTACGATGAGGCGAGGAAGGTAGTGGGCGAAACCACTTGCGAGGTCCTCCACCGCCTGAGTCAGCTCGCTGATAATCATTTCCTTTTCCCGCATGGTAGCCTCACTCTTTACTCTTTCGATTTCCACATTTCGAGCAGATATGGCTTCAGCCGCTCGAACTCGAGGCATAACTCCTCAATGTGATTTGCCACGTCATTTCCTGAACCGTTGCGATTCTCAACGACAAAAGTGAACACCCTCCCGCGAAACAGCGGCGCCAGTGCCTGAATAATGTGATCCCTGCTGATCACTGATTTTCGATAAGCTGCGGCAAACTCATAGACTGTCCGAACCCACAATCCCGCCGGATACCGAAACTCGTCTTCGCCCAATCCGGCAATCCGCTTCAGCTCCGCCAGAGTGGAAGGAGAAAGAATCGACTGAAAGACGGATTCCAATTCCGACACCCCGTTGACGAACATGTCCCGCAGGCGTTTCCGATTGACCCGCAAAGGATCGAGCACTGGTTCCGCGTCCGTGCCGATGGTTGGTACATCCTGAGAACCAGAAACCGCGCTCCACAGGTTGAAGTCCGTTTCCAGCGCAGCGAACAGAACCCCGACAGAATGCCGCAGGGTGGGAACCAGTTCAGCGGCGCGCCGTTCTACGGGATCTTTTTTCCCCAGAAAGGACTGGCAAATGCGGAATCCGCCGGCGACGGCAGCAAGGGTCATACGGAGTTCGGTCCCGTCTTCGCTCATTCCATCATTCCACCCATTCTGGGCAAGAAATTGGCTTCCGAGACGCCCAGAAAACCCGAACTCCGGCATGTGCGCTTCGCGGATCCTCACGCCATAGAGGGCTCGGATCATCGGGTACAACAGGTTCGTCATCAACAGCCCATCAAACTTGTGCCTGCGGTAGGTGGGCGAGACAAGGTCGAAGCCGTCGTAATACACCGGCCGGAGAAGGTTCGAGACCCAATCCGGCGTGATGCTTTCCGAGTCGGGGGAGATCACAACGCATGCCTTGGCACGGAGGAGTTCAGCCGCTGCGAGAATCGTCCGTAAGGCAACCCCACTCTGCGGAGTACCGGCATATTTTGTGCTGATCGCATGCAACGTGCGGAGAGCGTAAACTCCGGAGCCCCGTCGCATATCGTCGATGGAGACGTCAGTGATCAGTTCAGAAGTGCCGTCGCGGGATCCGCCGTCGGCGTTGATGATGACGGCTCGTTCCCGCGGGAAAGTGTGCAGAATGCCGTTTCGGACCGTGTGGACAATGGATCCAACGGTCTTGGCGTTGTTATGGGTCGAGAGGCCCACGAGGATATCCACCTCGCCCACAGTGATGAGCTGGCGGAGAAAATCATCGGTAAGAAAATTCCCGTCTTCCACTTCAGGGTCCCGTGTAGGTTGGATGAATTTTCGGCATTCGGCGTTTCGTTCATTGTTTGCGCTTACCTAGACTCGCCGCAGCCGAAACCAGTACGACTGGTAAGGTCCCAGCGTCAACAGATAAGGTAGCTCGTCGACGCGGGGAAAGAGGTTATTGCCGAACATCTCGATTAAAATATTCCCTCTATACCGGTGCAAATCCAGTTCGACAGCTTGTGCTGAGCTCGAAAGATTGTTGACGATGAGTACCGTCTCGTTGCCGAGCCGCCGCAAATAAGCCAATATCCTATGATTCGCCGGATAGAGAAATTCAATCAATCCTCGACCGAACACTGCGCTAGATTTCCGGACTGCAATGATGCGCCTCATCCAGTGAAAGAGGGAATGTTCGCTTTCTCGTTGAGACACAACATTTACGGCGGGATAGCCGTATACCGGGTCGTGAATGATGGGAGCATATAGCCTGTCTGGGGCGGCGGTGGAAAAACCGGCGTTCCAGCCCCCACTCCATTGCATCGGAGTCCTAACTCCGTTGCGATCTCCCAGGCTAATGTTGTCTCCCATTCCAATTTCATCTCCGTAATAGATGATCGGAGTGCCGGGCAGAGACATCAGCATCGAATTCATCAGCTCGATACGCCTTCTGTCGTTATTCAATAAGGGAGCGAGTCTTCTGCGAATTCCCAGATTCAGCCGCATCATTTTGTTCGCGGCGTACATGTCGTACATGTAATCGCGCTCCATGTCAGTGACCATTTCTAAAGTCAATTCGTCATGGTTGCGCAGAAACAGGGACCACTGGCAGTCGGGCGGGATCTCAGGAGTTTGCTGCAGGATTTCTGTGATCGGCTTGCGGTCTTCGAGCTTAAGACCCATGAACATCCGCGGCATGAGCGGAAAATGGAACGCCATGTGAAATTCGTCGGAGTTCCCGAAATAGGGTCGAAGGTCAGCAGGCCATTGGTTGGCTTCAGCCAAAAGCATTCTTCCGGGGAAGTGCTCATCCAGTCTCCGCCGCAGTTCTTTGAGGATATCGTGGGTCTCGGGCAAGTTCTCACAGTTGGTGCCCTCCCGCTCCACCAAGTACGGCACAGCATCCAGCCGGAAGCCGTCCACGCCCATCTCCAACCAGAACTTCATTACACTCCACATCTGATCCCGCACGGCAGGGTTGTCATAGTTAAGATCAGGCTGGTGACTGAAAAAGCGATGCCAATAAAACGATTTTGAAGTCGGATCCCACGCCCAGTTGGACTTCTCGGTATCAAGAAATATGATTCTGGTGTCGTTATACCGGGTGTCCGTGTCGCTCCACACGTACCAGTCCCGGCGGGGGTTATCCTGCGAACTCCGCGCTTCCTGAAACCACGGGTGCTGGTCGGAAGTATGGTTCAACACCATTTCGATGATGATCCGGATGCCCCGCCGATGAGCGGAGTCGAGGACCTTGCGGAAATCCTCGAGTGTCCCGTAGCTGGGATGGACCGAGCCGTAATCCGCGATATCGTAGCCGTCATCGCGCAGGGGTGACGGGAAAAATGGCATCAGCCATATCGCGGTGACTCCCAGCTCCTGAAGATAATCGAGGTTCTCTTCCAAACCGAGGAAATCCCCTATCCCATCGCCATTGCTGTCGTGGAACGTGCGGACATGAACCTGATAGATGATCGCGTCCTTGTACCAAAGCGCATCTTTGCTTGAGTTCAACCGCTTTCTCCTCTAGAAGCTTTCGAAACTCTAGCGAGCTAGACCCAAAACCCAGTTTAAATGAAATGAGTTTTCATTCTTCTTCGCCGTCGGTCCATCAGATGCATACGAGCAGTCAAGTGGCTGCGGCTTTTGCCCAATCTAGACAACGCGGTCGTGAAACGACGCTCATTTCGATGGTATTCCGTAGGCCGACAGCAATGGGGCCCAGTTACCATAGAGAAACCGAAGGGTGTGGAAATGCTTTGTGGCGATTTCTGAGGAGATTAATTTCTATGCGCCTGGCGACCTTTCAAGGTATCAAGACAGCACAAATTGCTGGAAAGCTGCGGTTTCGGCGATATGATTGCGTTTCTGCAAGCGGGAGCCGAAGGTCTGAAGAAAGCCGAAAAATCGAGCGGGAAGCGTCGCCTTCGGAAACCAGCTATCCGCTGAGGAGTGAACACTGCTCGCTCCTGTGACTCGACCAGGAAAGATCATTGCGGCGGGTCTTAACTACCATGATCATGCAATCGAAACCCAAGCAGGAGATACCGACGTCTCCATCAACTTTGCGAGGTTTCCTTCCAGCATTAATGGTCCGAACGGCCCGTGAAGCGGAATTAGCAGTCGTCATCGGCCAGAGAATGTAAGCAAGCCGACGGGGTGAACTGTGTTGCCGGTTACATGCCTCTGAACGATGTGCCGGCGCGCAGATGGCAGTTTGCCGACAAGGGTTGGGTGCGAGGAAGGTCGTGCGACACCTTCTGCCCACCGGGCGTTGGCTCACCACGCGAGACGCCGTGACTGATCCTCATGCCCTTCTATCCAGATGAAAGTGAACGGAAACGTAGTTCAGAAATCCAACACTTCGAATCTTATTTTCGCTATCCCCAAATTGATTGCATTTCATTTCCGCCTCGATTCTGCTTGAACCCGGAGACATCATCGCGACCGGAACACCGGATGGAGTGGGCATCTTTCGCAAACCTCCCGTGTTCTTGAATCCGGGCGATGTGATGGAAGTTGAGATTGAAGGCCTCGCCGGCCTCCGGAACCATGAGGCTTGAGTGGCAGAAGCAGATAGTCAATTCTCTCGCTCGAGCGAATTTTCAAGAAGCATTATTCAAGTATGAGGGCCACAGCGGAGCTGTGGCCGATGGCTCCCAGCGATGCGGCTGGCTGGCAAATTCCCGAGGCGTGCACTTGACATATTTCTTGAAAACCGAAGCGAAGTAAGCTGGATTACAGAAACCACAGCGCTCAGCGACTTCGGCGACATTCAAACGGGGATCTAGAAGAGCACGCTTGGCAAGCTCGACGCGCTGCTGGATCAAGAACTGTTCCAGAGTCATCCCGGTGGTCCGGCGGAACACTCGGCTCAGGTGGCCGCAAGAAAGATGAACCGCCTCGGCAAGTTGCTGAATCGTAATCTGGGCGGCACCACGTTCATCCACAAATTGCGTTACCGCTAGCACAATCTTGTGCTCACGTTGGCTAAATGCCGAAGCCATCTGCTGCGACACCAGGTCAGCAAATCGCCGAAAAGCCTCGCACGCGCCGAAGGGACTGGGAGCATGCAGGACGCTGGTCGTGGCCTTTTCCTTGGCCGTTTTAATTCGAACGGCATCCGCGCCATTGCTTACAGTCTCAAGCGCGAGGTGTTCGATGGCCCAAGTCAGCAAAGCACGCGACTGCTGGAGTTCGCCCGGAGAGTGGTCCGAGGGCATCACCAAAGCCAGAAACTCCCTCATTACACTCGATATGCTCGTGCCGTGGCGGAATGCCTTGAGCAATCGTGCCATGACTTCGGCGGGTTGGCCCTTCTGCGGCTTGGGATCGCTGAAGAAGGACACTGGAGGTCCGCCTGCATCCAGTGCAGAGCAAGCCTCCTGGTATGCCTTGAGCAATTCGGAGGGCTGGCGATGCTCTTCGCTGATGCCGATACGCACCGTGGCATTGGTTTGGGAGCGAACCCTGGCAAGAACGCTCTGCGCCATCTCCTCCAGAGAGAGGCGCTGGTGGCTAGGATTGCGGACTTCCTGGCTGGTGAAGATGCAGACTTCTCCGGGGCGCACCACCATCGCTAGCGAATTCGGCAACCCCTGACAGAAATCCTCCACCATGTGGGACATGCGATTTAACGTAAGGGCAGGCCGATGCGAATCAGGGCTGAGATGTTCGATCTGCAGGACCATCACCCACTCGGGCAAGCGCGGGAGACCGGCTCGATGGGCAAGCGCCTTTAGCTCCTGCAGGTCTCCAACCTCCCCCGATAATAGAATCGAGGCCAATTCCTTGCGGTCCAAGCTTAATTCTCGATCGTGGTTGCGCTGAAATTCGCTGATCAATTGCAGCCGCTTCCATGAGTTTGCGATATATCGGGCGAACAGTTCCAGAACTCGCACCATCTCGGAGACTTGATTCTGATCCACGACAGGAACCTGGTAGAAGGCCGCCTCCAGACTCGTAAGGTTAATGTGCGGTTGTCTGGCAAGAGCCTGCTGTACAAATCGAAACCCTTCTGGGGTGGGTGGGGCGGTCAATACCTGCCCGGAAAAAAGCGTACCCAGATATTGGCCGTCGCAGATGACTGGCACGGCGATGTCAGTGAGCCCGACGTGGCAGCCGTAGACCTGTGTGCAGCCAGTCGCACGGCACCGTTGCTTTGCCGGTACATCCGACTTAGCGCAAGTCTCCTCTTCGTGAGCCCCGAAACCGTGAACAAGATCGCAGAACAATGTACTGGGGGAAAGGCGGTTCGCTTCCTGAGTGTCAGCCGACTGGAGTTGCACCAAGGCATCGCCTGTGCCCACACGGCTTTTGTACTTTTGCTTGAGCGGATCCAGTTCTTCGCTCTCTTCATGCCACATGAGTTCGACGTTGCGAATGGGACTGGTATTGTTGAGCAGGAGGAGGAAGTGCTTAAAGAGTTCCAGATCCTTTTGGAATTCCCGCCGCAAAGCTCCGCTTAACACAGCATGGTGTTTTTTCAATTGCGCCCCCAGGATGGCAGGGATTGTATTACAGAAGAAGGCCGCTGGGACATTGCTAAAACGAAAGAGAAATACTGTTTATTTGATCCGACCTATGGATATCGGTCTCTACGGGTGGGCGCGAATGGTGAGGCCTCCATCCACGACCAGATTGCTGCCAGTCATGAAACTGGAAGCATCCGAGGCGAGGAATAGAGCAGCTTCGCTGACATCGGCCGGCATCCCCCGCCGTCCGAGGGGATGAAGCGCGGTGGTCTGTGCAGCTAGAGCTTCGGGTTGCGCCGAGTTCCGCAGATATTCCTCCCAGAGACGCGTGTCGATGTACCCGGGACAAATGCAATTCACGCGAATGTGCCGACTCGACAATTCGAGGGCGAGATTCCGGGTAAGGGCGACCATTCCCGCTTTCGAGCAGGCGTACGGGATGGAGTCCGGGAAGGCGTGGGTTGCGTGGATTGAACTGATGTTCACAATCGCACCGCCCGACTTTGGGAATAGCGGGAGTGCGGCTTGAGCGAGCAGGAACGCACCACGCAAATTCACATTCAGCACCAGATCCCAGTCTTTCACATCCAACTTGTCTAGAGATTTTTCGAGTTCGATGCCAGCGTTATTCACCACCACGTCGATTCGGTCATGCAATTTGCCAAGAGCCCCTATGGCGTTTTTAATTTCGAGCGGCTCGCGCAAATTCGCCTTCAGGTATTGAACCGGCAAGCTCGAATCCTGTTGAGTCAGATCCGCGGCCGTCGCATTCCCTTGAACGGAGTCGTTGTCGAGAATGAAGACGCAAGCGCCCTCGCGCTGAAAAAGAGCGGCGATTGCCCGACCAATGCCTTGGGCGCCCCCGCTGATCAAGGCGACACGACCGGCAAGCCGCCGGCAGTTCGTAGTTTCATTCGTCATCTTATCGATTCTTTCCACGTCAATGTCGCAGTCAATCTGCCCCTTCGAGGAAGATCAGCTCTGAACTATTGCGTAGGGGAAGCGCAACTTGCAGACCGCGGTCGAGGAGTTCCCTGCCGGAGACGGTGCGATCGGGGGCGCTGTGATCGTAGAACCTGAGCAGGTAGTGTCCGGATGGCTGTAATCCTAGCAACGGGAAGGAATGCGTATTTTCTCTATCGACTGTTCCACGAAACGCATAGACGACGCCTCTCTTGCGAGCGGAATCCCAATATTCGATGCCATCCCAGTGCACGCCGTCGGGACGCGGTGAAACATGATAAAGGCTGGCGTCGCGAACCAGCGGACGAAGCTCTTTCTTGTACAGATCGATTTCTTTTTTCGCCTCCGCGTGTTGCTCCGGCGACCACGCGTTAGTATCCGTCATGATGGTCAGCCATCCCATCATGCCGCTACGCAGCATGTAGCGGAAATTTTCGATGCGGGGCGTCGGCCACTTCTCAACATAGCTTTCCAGCATGGCGGCCGGAAGAACGTAGCTGGTGTCGTGGAACGCCCGTCGATTCGACAGCGGGTCGTAGGAATCGGTGATCGAAAAATAATCGCCGTGCGCAGCACTGCCGAAATCGACCATGCGTCCGCCATCGTTACATATTTCAAAAAGCAGGCCGGGATGCTCTCTGCGCAGCGTGGAATAGATATCGTAGTAGGCGTGCACAGCGTGATAACTGACGTCCGTGGAGTTTGAACTGTCCACCCAATAGGCCCCCCAGGATTTGTAGATGCACTTGTTCAACGGGTCGGGGGCAGCGTGAGGATGATCGGTGCGATCGCACCCGTGAGCAACTAGATACCCATCGTGCTCGAGCATGTCGAGGTGGTAGTCGGTGACGATGCGTTCGACTTCGTTCTGCGCCCATTGCTTTGCTTCGGGAACGCCCAGATCAATCGTCTGTCCCTTAAACGGCTCAGGCTGCCAGTCGACGGGAACATCGGTCACCATCCAATCGCGGACTTTAGGGTCGCGCGCGTTCAGGGCTCCGCGCTCGGTCGACAAGCCTGCCTGCGTCCAATCGACCCAAAGACCGAACTTCAGCCCATGTTTGTGGGCATCGTCTGCGATTACTGCCAGGCCGTGGGGAAACTTCTGTGGATTGGGATACCAATCACCCACGTTGCGAAACCAACCGGCGTCGACGTGAAACATATCGACGCCCATGTCAGCGGAGTCCCGAATCATCCGGAGGGCGATTTCTTCGTTAACGTCCATGCCGCCGCCCCAACTGTTGTTAACAACCAGGGGGTAATTTTGGTCTTTCCAGGTTTCAGGGTTGCCCAGAACCGTGCGGACCCAGCGGCGCAGGATGTTGCCGGCTCCATCGGGACCGTCGCGGAAGCCGCCCAGGAAAACGATCGGCGTTTCAAAAACTTCACCCGGGCCGAGTCGTGTGCGAAAGGGACCCGGATCAGGGTTCAGTCCGAACGCAGCATTGAGAGAATCTTGTTTTCGTTGCAGAGAGATGCGCGTGCGGCCGCTGAACTCGATGCCGGCGTACCATCCGCTTTGCGTTTTGTCTTGAACCAAAGACCACGGAATAATTTCGCGCGGGTCTCGGTTATCGAGGTCGCCGTAGGTGCTTGATGTGCCCGTCCATTGATAACCTTCGGCGAGCGGCACCTGGTGAGTCCCGATCGGCGAAGGAGTGTTTGCACCCTTCTCGACGAAGAAATGTTCCAACGATGACTGCGGATCGATTCGTAGGTTCAAGGCGAGGCTGTCTTGAAATGGAATCCAAATTTCACTGTTATCCAGGTTCTCGATTCGGATTTCGTGCTCGATGGGCCCGTATGCCTGGCGGATCCGCCATTCCCAGGTCAGACGCAGATGCGGCGAAGTGGAATCGTAGACGAAGGCCGCACGCTGCTCGCTGATCTGGCTGGCCTCGCGGTTCAAGGCCCACTGCAAAGGGGTCGGTTTGTCCGCGATATCCGCCGACGGAATCAATGCCTCGGACGACCGATTTTCCCATTTCGTTTGCCCCGAGTCTGTGAGACTTACGAGTCGGGGAGCACTGGAACCCGCTTCCAGGACAATTTCGGTATCCGATGTGTGCAGGCGGGCGCTCGACTGGCTCATTGCAACTAGATTCAATACGAAGATAGGCAGAATGGCCCAACCGAAGCGAGCTTTCGAGGACATGAGGAGAGGCTCCCGGGGGAAGCGCGGAGCCAGCCTATTCTGCCGGCTGGCTCCGCACTAACTTAATTCGCTGCCTTGAAACTCAGAAGAAGAACCGCGCCCCCACTTCCATGATGCGCTGACCCGTCTTGCCTAGCACGCCGCCGAAGGTCGCATCATTCGGATTGTTGTCGAGATTACCGAAGTTGGCGTGGTTGAAAATGTTCTGTGCTTCCAGGCGAATCTCGAAATACCTCGCCCCTTCCGCGGAAAGAGGAAATTTCTTAAGCAAGGTGGCATCCGTGAAAAAACTGCCCGGGTTCCGCACATTGGGAAAGACGAATGGGGCGTTGCTGAGGCCAAAGTTCGGAGTGGTTACAAAGGCATTGCTATTCAATACGAGGTTCGGGTTGGAGTTGATGAAGCTACCGGTCGCACTCACCAATGCGCCGGAGTAGTTCGTAGACTTCACGACGCCCGTCCCCTGCGCCAACGAATAACGAAGAGCGGCCCCTGGCGCGGTTTGACCAGTCTGAACATCGGGCACGAGCACGGGAGTTCCCTTGGGATTCCATGTGGTGATGCCCGCGACGTTCCAGCCGCCAATCGCCTGGTTCAGGATTTTATAGCCAATGCCTTCGCCGCTACTCATAAACTGGCGGCCTCGTCCGAATGGAAGTTCGTACGAGTAATTCAACAGTACAGTTCGTGGCATTTCGTAACCCGCCACGCCATAGGCCTCCATCAGGTTGTGCGGATCCTGCAGGAGTCCGCTGCCGGCGGGGCCACCGTGTTGAATGTCCTTACCCCATGTGTTAGTCAAGGTCTTGCGAATGCTGAGCGATGCCAGTAGCGTGAGCCCGTGGTAGCCACGGCTTTGGACCTGCATGTTGAGGAAGTTGGAGAAAGAGCGACCCCACGTAGCTTGACCGGGTGTGACGCTCGAATATTGCGGCGAGAGACCAAGCAACTGGGACAATTGAACCGTCGGTTCACTGGCGAACGTCTGGGATTGACCATAGAACGGGTTGGGTACCTGTGAATAAAGGTTCTGCCCCAACGAATAATCGGCCAGTGGAACATTATTCAGGCTCCATCCCCAGACCGGCATGAGCAAATGAATCCCGCGAACGCCCGTATAGTCCACCGTCGCGACCCAGGTCTTCCCGAGTTGGCGCTGCACGCTGGCGTCCCAAATATAATCTTCGGGAGTCTGGAAATGATTGATGGTCGACGCCCCACCCTGGTCTGGGTTGGCCGCCTGCCCAAACGTCTGATAGCCGTATGCCTGATTGGTGCTGATCGCGGGGTAGTATCCCAGGTTCGCGCCCGAACTTTGCGAGGGGAAGGTGCCCAGCCCGTGATCCGGGCCAAGCTCGCTGATCCAGTTTTGCCCGTTCAGGGTTGAAATCTGGTTCATCGTGATTGAGTTGTAGTAGAAGCTGAACCAGTCTGTGGAAAGACCATTGAGACCCTGATCGACGATGCCGGCGCTGGCGTGCAGCACTGTGTTGGCGTCGATGGCATATGCAATTCCAAGCCGTGGCTGGAAATTCTTCCAGTCAGTGGTGTAAAGATTCTTCTGCGGATATTCGGGAGTGTTCAAAAGCACGTCACGGCCGGTAGCGCCTTGGGTCAGCCATGCGGGCTGAGGTAAGGTCGTCAAACCCGGGACTGCCGACGTGACTTGGCCCCAGTTCCAGCCTGAATTGGCAGTCAACACATTCTTGGCATAGAGGTCATACATGAGGGGAGAGCTTTGACCGGGGGCAAAGCTCTTCGGCGAACGCGGCCCATCGCGATCCCAGCGCATTCCGATCTGAACCGTCAGCTTACGGTTTACCTTCCAATCATCCATGGCATAAGCCGCCTCGTTAAAGCCGTAGGGCGAGATATTCCAGTTGCCCCATTGAAATACGTGAGAGGAACCCATCATCAGTTCGGCCAAGGGGAAGCCGGTGGTCGAGTCGCCAGGGTTTTGCCAATCTTGGACGGAACCGCCACCGTTGTTGATCCATGCCACGCCAGTGTGATCTCCGCCGTTCTCGTTAAACCTTATGTAGTACTGCTCGTAGCCGACCTTGATGGTATGCCGGCCAATCACTTTCGTATAACCGACCGTCGCATTTTCTGTCTGGTTGAGGAAAGAATCGAATTCCGATCCACCCACATTTGAGAATCCGTTGATATTAAGAACCGGGGCGATGTGGTTGGTGGTGCGTGATGGATTGTTGACGATGAGAGGATCGAAACCCCAGGTGGTCGTGTCAATGTTGGGATCGGAGGCCGACCCATCTCCAGAAACGCCATTACTGTAAAGCTTCGCCACGCCGAAGCCGATATGTGCGTCCAGGATTGAGCTGGGAGACAAGACCCAGTTGTACTGCAAACTGCCGGTGACGTCGTGGTCTGAGGTGATGGATTCCGCCCCATGAAGCCATGGTGCTGGAATGTTGTTGGTCATGTGAGTACGGCTGATACTGAGGTTGAGCCGCTGGCTATTGGAAAGGTTCTCGTCCAGCCGAAGAAAGAATCGATCGGTGGGGCGCGTCACTGCGATGGAATCCAACCGATCATTGCTGTATCCGTTTGGACCAGCGGCGTGATTAGCAGCCGGCCACAACGCCATGTAGTGCGCAAAGAGTGTGCTCTGCAAAGAGAGATTTTGATTGCCGGCCGGGCAGGTTCCGCCAGTCACATCCGCTTCTGAGCAGATCTTGCCGCCGGATAATCCGTTGGCTCCCACTGGAGCGCCTGGGACTGATGCATACTGCGGGCGGACTCCGCCTGAGATGTTGTACGGATCAAAAAGGGACGCGTAGAGCGGAGTACCATTTGCACCGTTCGGGAATCCGATGATGGTCTGGGAAAAATCTCCTTGCTGCTGCAGCAGCGTCGGTACGGTACTAACGACGGTCTGTCCGATGTTGTAGCGCTCCCCCTCCCAACCGAAAAAGAAGAAGCTTCGATTCGAGCCGTTGTAGAGGTGATGGACGGAAATCGGTCCGCCCAGGGACAATCCGTAATTGTTTTGGTGAAATGCCTGGCGCGGCTCACCGAGCGAGTTGTTCTGCCAGCCGTTACTGTTTAGAAGTTGATTACGGAAATACTCGAAGAGTCGACCATGATATTGGTTGGTCCCGCTTTTGGTGTTCATGGTGATAACGCCGCCTGAATAGCGCCCGTGATCCGCGGTCAACACGCCACTTTCGACGCGGAATTCTCCGATACTGTCGGGAGTCGGAATGGCACGATTCACGGCGTTGAACTCGGAGTCCTGCAATTGATTGCCATCCACCGAAATGCTTGTGCCGTTTACCTGGCCGCCGGCAACAGCGTAAGAGTTGCCATTGTTCGCGATCAGATAGGTAGCATTTCCCAAGGTTGAAATCTGGTCGCTGAGAGGACCTTTGCCTTGGATCTGCGGAATCACCGCTGTCAGATCCAGTGAGTTGCGGTTTAATTGTGGCAACTCGGTAATCATTTTATTGTCGAGAACCGTCGACGAACTGGACTGATCCGACTGCAGCAACGGTGCGGACTCGGTTACATTCACGATCTCCTTGGTCGTCGCCGGCTTGAGGTTGAAATCCACGGACAGATGGTCGCCGGTGCGGACCGTCACTTCCGAACGTTCGACGGTGGCGAAACCGTCCTTGGTCAAAGTGACCTTATACGGGCCGGGGACGAGTTGCGGAAGGACGTACACGCCAGCGCCGTTGCTGGTTCCGCTGTAAGTGACACCGGTGGCGGTATTCGTCGCCGTGATATTGGCGTCCTGGATGGCCGCTCCGCTCTGGTCCGTGACCAAGCCTGTGATTTGGCCGTTAGATGACTGCGCGAACACTGCCGAACTCGCAGCTAGAAAGCCCAGGAGAACCATGCAATACATCAATACTCTCAACGTAGAGGTACCTTGATCGCTATTCACTCGAGACATTTTCCCCACCCTCCCCAATACACCGCATCGGATCCCGCCCAGAAATCCGACCCCACGGCGACATGGCACACATCTGCTTGCGTTTATGAGTTTTAGGCCAAGACGGTCCCTGCATCTACCCGAGAGAGTGTTTTTTCTATCGTTTAAGCAACAGGCATTCTTACGAAACCGTTTTCTAACGGGAGGGAGTAGCTGCCTCTTGAATCTGTAACATCTGATCCGACGCAACCCCTTTCAATTCCTGTACCGAGCCCGAGGGCCAATGAATTTCCAGGGAAGCTTTGCGATCTTCTCCGAGTCCGAAATGAATTCTCAAATCACTGGCCGATGCATAGCCAACGCTATTGGCCACGAACGCGACTTGCGTGTGAAGGGCGCTGCGGCAAATCACCTTCGCACCCAGGGCGGATGCATTGCTGCGCGTGCCTTTTAGTTTGAGCTGCAGCCAATGCTGCATGGGGCTACGATTCATCCAAAGCTCAAGCGGTTGGTTGATCGATGTTACGGCGGCGTCGATGCGGCCGTCATTGTCAAAATCAGCAAACACCACGCCACGATGCTGACGTGACACGGCAAAGTCTGGACCTGCCGCTTCGGAGACGTCAGTGAATCGGCCATTCTGGTTATGGAAGACTCGGTTCGGTTGAGGTTCGTTCGCGTCGAGTCCTCCACAGGCGACAAAGATATCCAGCCAGCCATCGTTATCGAGATCCACGAAGCCGCAGCCCCATCCGTTCAAGGGCCGGCTCAGGCCAAGCAGGCCGCTGCTGGCACTCGCATCTTCGAACGCTCCCTTGCCGTTATTGCGAAACAATTCAAACGTCTCTCCGCGCAGACCGGTCATCAGAATGTCCGGCAATCCGTCGCCATCAAAGTCGCGGAAATCGGTTCCCATGCCGGAAATTTGGCGCCCATCTCCGTTGTAGGCGATGCCGACCTCCATGCCGACCTCTCTTAATTTTCCGTGGCCCAGGTTGTGGATCATCAGGTTCCGGTCGTTGTCGTTGGCGATGAAAATGTCGGGGAGGCCATCCCCGTCGTAATCGGCGACTGCGATGCCCATCCCTTTGCCGATCACTTTTCCCACCGCCTGTGTTGAGACTTCGGTGAAGGTTCCGTCCCCATTGTTGTGGTACAGCAAGATGGGTTCGCCGCGATACATGTCCGGATGGCAATAGGCTCGATCCGCATTATTCAGCCCCCCGCAAATCGGATCATCGCCCGGGGTCCAGTCGCAATAGTTCGACACAATCAGATCGAGGTGGCCATCGTTGTCGTAGTCAACCCATGCTGCTGCCACGGACCACAGTTTCCGCCCTTGAGCTCCAACGCCGCTCACTCCCGACACTCGCGTCACGTCCGTGAAGGTTCCATCGCCGTTGTTCCGATAGAGAGTGTTCCCGTGCACGCCGATAACGAACAGGTCTTCGAAACCGTCATTGTTATAATCACCGACGGCAACACCCATCTCGTAACCGTGCCCCTGCACTCCAGCTTTTTGCGTCACGTCGGTGAAGGTCCCGTCCCGGTTATTGCGATACAGGCGGTTGAAAAATCGAGGATCCGACTTCTGCAGAGACGGCAGCTCCGCTCCGTTCACGCAATAAAGGTCAGGCCATCCATCCTGGTCGAAATCAATCACACCCAATCCGCCGAGTACGGTTTCGACCTGATACTTCCGGCCACTGGCATCATTGCGCAGAATGAACTCAAGACCGGATGCGGGAGCCGCATTCTGCAGCTGAATGGGACCCCGAACAGTCGCCGCAAGCGCTCCAGGGACGGACAGTGCGAGACCCGCGCCGCCCAGAAGCTTGGCAAACTCGCGGCGCGTGATTGTCTCCCTACGGGTGTGCATGGGCACCCTGGTCACGATAGGATTCTTGCTGAAACGAATCCGAAAGCCTGGTTGCATCCGCAAAGGCCTCGTCCGCCTCATCGGAGCGTCCCAATTTCTTGAGGACGGTGCCCAGAAGATAGTGCAGACTTCCCTTCTCGTCCGGATATCCCTGCTCCAAGACAGGCGCGAGATTTCGCCATGCATCGTCCAGCGCACCGGTCTGCGCGCAAGCCGTCGCCAAGTCAACACGCGTGGTCGTATCCTGAGGATTTCGCATCACGATCTCTCGGAGATACGGCAATGCCATAGCGTAGTCGCGCTCCTGCATTGCAATCTTCGCCATCGTTCGTTTTGCCGGGAGACGTTGGGGATCGATCTGGAGAGCGGCCTCAGCGTTCCCGCGAGCGGCATCGATCTTGCCCGATCCGAATTGAGCGTCCGCAAGACGCTCCAGCAGCGCTGGATCCCCAGGGTCGCGCGTAAGCGCCGCGTGGTACTCGGACTCCGCCAAATCCGCCTTCGCTTGCAGGCGCAGCAGAATATCTCCCCGCATGATGTGCAAAGGCGCCTCGTCGCCGCCCGATTGCTGAACCTGATCGGCGATTCGCCCGGCTTCCTGGGAGTAGCACGACGATAAGAGGAACATTCCGTAGGTTTCTGAGGTGGACGCTCCTGGAGCGGACGTTCTTGGAGCAGAGTTGGAAAGCCCATGTTCAAGTGCGGAAATCGCCCCGCGGCAATCTCCCAGACTCGCCAAGGCAACTCCGCGCTCGAGCCATGCTGCACGTTGATTGCCCGGCGGGAGGGGTTTTTCGACTACTCGCTCCCACCTCTGTTCGCCGTACAGATTCGAGGAACCGTTGGGGGCCGCACGTCCCTCGGGAATCGCGCAGGAATTCGCCGCCGCGCGGACGCACGAAAAGAATTTCGTGACGGAAGGCGAAATGACCTGCGTTTGCGGAGGTGCGAGTTGCGCAGGCCATTCATTCACCGCGTGAATCAGGACGCTCGGAGAACGTTGCGCGACAGCGTTGAGGCTTGTGATGGCCGAGTTCCAGTCCGACTTTTGTGCCGCAAGCTGCGCGCGGACAATCCCTGCCCGCAGATCATTGGGATCGAATTCAAGTGCTCGCCGAGAATATCGGTCGGAGGCGTCGATATCTCCCGCAACTAGCGCCGCGCGCGCCAGATCGGACCAAATGTTCGGTGCCGCAGGATCGAGATCGGCCGCGCGTCGCAGAAGCGACAAACGCGAGGGATCTCCGTCGGGCAACGCCCATGAGCGGAGACGGTATTCGGCAGCCAATCCTTTCTGCGAACTACGCAGCGCCTCGGACATGGCTGCAAAACGAGTCAGGGCAAAATCAACAAAGGCTACCGCTGATTCTTCCGATCCCGGAGCGACCTGAACGGCTTTGATATAGGATTGGGCTGCCTCTGCAAAGAGTTCCTGCTGCGCGTACGCTTCCCCGAGATAGTCGAGCGGATATTCTTCATTCGGCCGCACGCGGGAGGCCTTTCTGAGAAACGATAGGGCAGCTTTTGGCTGTCCGGTACGCAACGAGTCAATGCCGATAAGGAGGTTTACGAAATAGTCGTCAGGCTCGATTCGGTAGGCGCGATGCAACAAAGGCAGAGCTTTGGCAAACTCGCCTTTTTGATGAAGCTCGAAGGCCTGCTGAATCAGAGACTTTACATCCTCTCGGTCGGAGGCATTGGAGCAAGCGCTAAGAATCGCAATGAGCGCCAGAATCCAAAACCAATGCCCGCTTCCTATTCCCCAAGGGCGCATCAATCCACTCCAATCCTCGGCCAGCATACGACGCACATGGGATACTCGGCAAACCGCCGTCTTTTCCTCCTGGGCGGCTGAATCTGGGTGGGATTGTTCGATAAACATTGAGATCGAGCGCAACCGATCATGTATGCTGCACCGCAAGCCGCTGAAATCGGCTCATTGCCTTGGGGAACTCTGATCTATGAAGCTCAGCGTGAATACGGACTGGTCATACCTCGGGCTGGAAACCGTGGTTCTGGAGAACCGCTTACTTCGTCTCGTGATTCTCCCCGAAGTCGGTGCCAAGATCTGGCAGATCACTTACAAGCCGCTCGACGCGGATCTCCTGTGGAATAACCCCCGTATCGCTCCCGCCAAATTGCCGGGCAATTCACGCTATGACGATGTCTGGAGCGGAGGGTGGGACGAGTTATTTCCCAATGACGAGGTGGCCGTAATCGAGGGTGAGGCCTATCCCGATCACGGCGAACTATGGACCGCACGCTGGGAAGCAACCACCTTCTCGAACTCGGAAGAAGTCTGCGTCCGCCTGCGCCACCTGACTCCCATCAGTTCGATTGAAGTGGAAAAGACGATTCGCTTGCGCCGTGATCAGCCGCGCATCGAATTCCATCATCGGTTCACCAACTGCGGCCGAACTTCCTTCCCATTTCTTTGGAAACTTCATCCGGCGATGGCCGTATCGCGGCAACACCGCATTGATTTTCCGCCGATGAAAGTAGCCACGGAACCGGCTTTTCCCGGCACATTGGCGGGCCTTGCAGACCCCGCGCAATGGCCACTGGTGAAGATAGCGACTGGTGAAGTCGACTTACGACGTATCCCCTGCGAAGACGCGCGCCAGCTGTATTTTTTTTATGGCACGGAGATGAAGAGCAACTGGTGCGCTCTCACCAACACCGCGACTGGTTTATCGTGCGGGTTACAGTTCGATTCCAAGGTTTTCCCCTCCTGCTGGCTTTTCGCAACCTACGGAGGTTGGCGCAACTACAATGTTGCGGTTCTGGAACCGTGCACCGGCTATCCCCTCAATTTTGAAGCGATGAAAGCAGCGGGAAGATGCCGCACTTTGGCTCCCAGCGAAACGCTCGAGACCGACGTGCGATTCCTTGTCCAGGAGGGTTTGCGCTCTGTCGGATTCGTCGATCCGTCAGGCAAGATGAGCGAGTCTGACTGATTTCATGCAGTGATTCGCAACTAGGCTTTGACGTCCGGAGCCTTCGGTTCGAGCGAAAGCAGGATTGCCGCCACAATTGCGAGACCCACTCCAACCGCCTGTGCCACGGTCAACCGCTCGTGCAGGAATGTGACTGCAATCGCGACCGTAACAAGCGGATAAAGCGATATCAACGAGATCACAACCGACGCCTTTCCGCCCGACTCGAGCGCGGTGAAGCTGGTCAGCGCTCCCAGCCCGTTCAGCGTCCCACCAGCCACAGCTGCCCAGAAGATCATAGTCCGCAGATGCCAGTGAATCGGAACGAACACCGCCAGCACCAACGAAATGGCAATCATCGCGTAAGCAAACCAGATGAATGAAAGTTCGCTGGAGATGCGATTCGTGGCTAGTTTCTGAGTCACGCCGGTGATTCCCCAGAAAATCAGGGCAATCGCGGCAAACCATAGCCATGCGGGTAATAGGGACATTCGTCTCCGGTTACATGCTCAACAAATAAATCGCGACTAACGCCAGGGCCAATCCAATCTTCTGCGCAGTTCCCACCCGTTCATGCAACAACGTCACCGCTAGAACGACCGTGACCAATGGAAACAAAGCCGTCACCGGCGAAACGATGGAGGCTTTGCCACCCATCACCAGTGCATGAAAGAAAGCGATGTTGCCGGTGCCTCCAAGAATTCCGGTAATGAATGCCCACGCAATTCCACTGGGCCGTCCCGCCCCACCGCCCGCGTTTCGCTTCGATCGCCACACGATCGCGATCAGCGGCAGCAGCCCGAAAGTGAAGAAGACCTGGTTCGTGTTCGCGTCCACACCATCCGACGCGACTTTTGAAACTGCACCCCATGCGCCCCAGACCAGAATTGTAACCAGCGAAAATACGAGCCATCTCGGCATGCCCAGAAGCTTGGGCATGGCTGCACGCGACGCTGGTACCGTTTCCGACATATCGAGTAAGGACACTGAGCATACCCGTACGTTCGGAGTGATGACAACCAGCGAACTCACGGGAAAGAAACAGTATTCTGATACTTTGTGCGCTTTACTGCGTGCGCCAGAGGCGGGACAGTTCCATCTGAATTATTTCGCCACTTCCAGCATCATCTTGAGCGAAACTCCCGGATCGTAACTCATCCGCTCGAGTGCCTCCTGGCCGCGATCCAGAGGCATCCGAACGGTCCACGGCGTGAGGTTGACCTCGCCCCCAATCAGGAGATCGAGCGCGCGTCGGAAGTCCACCGGAGTGTAAGCGAATGACATCACCACTCGATGTTCTTTCCGGATGCTGGTCACGAAATTCACTTCGCTTCGCTGCGCTCCCATTCCCAGCAAAACGACTTGGCCACCCGGCCGGCATAGGTCGAACGCCATCTGACGCGCGGGAGCACTGCCGCTGGCATCGAGCACGACGTCGTAACCGAGTCCGGCTCGGCGTTGCGCTTCTGCCACCGCGTCCGCGTTGGTGACATTCAGAGTGGCCGATGCTCCTAGTTTGCGCATAGTTTCGAGACGCTGATCGTTTACGTCCGCAGCCAGAACATCTCTAGCTCCGATGCGTAGAGCCGCGGACACGGCCAGCGCTCCCATGGTTCCCGCGCCTACAGTGGCTAGCCGGAAAAACGGTGCGGGAGACACAATCCGGAACATGTGCACAATGTTGGCCAATGGCTCGGCCAGGATAGCCAGCTCCGCCGTCAGTGAATCGGGGACTTCATACACTTGCGACGAAGGCAGCGCCACGTATTCGGCAAAAGTTCCCGGCGTGGTCCCAAGTCCCAGCAGTTTCCAGGACTCACATAGATTCTGTGCCCCCGAGATGCAGGCTTCGCACCGCCCACAACTCAGCAGTGGGTTGGCCACGACGCGCTTTCCGTCGCGCCGGCGCCCGACCAGCTCGTGACCGAGCACAAGCGGCGGACGCCGCAGAGCGCTGTGCCCGAGAAATCCGGAAATGTCCGAGCCACAAACGCCTGCCACTTCAATGGCTATTTCCTCTTCCCCCGGAAGAGGCTCCGGCCGGGGACGCTGTTCCAATTCCACCTTGCCGGGAGCGGTATAAACCAGGGCTCGCATAGGCTCGAAGTATAAGCCACGATTTCTTCGACAAACATCGGTTTAGTGATCTTTTTAACCGGGTTATGGATTCATGCAAACGATTCGAACGGGTATAAGAAAAGAAGCGAGTCGTATTGGAAGAATGTCTGTGCAGGAGTTCCTGTGAGAAAGATTGAAGCAGTCGATTTCTTTTACCTCTCCATGCCCGAGGTCACCACGGAAGGCGACGGCAGTCAGGACGCCCTGCTGGTACGGGTCGCAGCGGGAGGATTGGTTGGCTGGGGTGAGTGCGAAGCTTCGCCCCTGGTCTCCATCGCAGCCTTCGTCTGCCCCATGTCGCACGGTGCCTGCCGTCCGGTTGGAGCTTCGGTTCTTGGGCAGCGGCTCGAAGGTCCCGAAGATATTGACCGTATCGCTTCACAGATTGAACTCGACAGCATGGACCTGCTGCAGGCGCCGCATACTTGGTCCGGGATCGAGATTGCATTGTGGGACTTGCTGGGCAAAGCGCGACAAGAACCGGTCTGGAAGCTCCTCGGATATTCCGAATCCTTTCGCAAGCTTCCCTACGCGTCGCAGTTGTTCGGAGACACGCCAGCGCAGACGCACAAATTGGCCTCGGCCGCTCGAGCGCTGAATTTCCGCGCCGTGAAGTTTGGATGGGGACCGATTGGCCGCAGCGATCTCAAAACCGATGTCGATCACTTCCACGCCGCCCGAGAAGGTCTGGGGAAGGATGCTTTTCTGATGGTCGATGTGGGACAGATCTTTGGCGATGATCTCGATGCCGCTGCGGCGCGCCTTCCCGCGCTCGAACAGGTCGGCGCCGTATGGCTGGAAGAGGCTTTCCACACCAGTGCTCTCGAGTCGTACGGCGCACTGTCTCGCAAAAGCAAGATCAAGCTTGCCGGTGGCGAGGGCGCGCACAACTTCTACATGGCGAAACACCTCATCGACTTTGGCCGGGTGGGTTACATTCAAATCGACACTGGACGCATCGGAGGCATCAGTCCCGCCAAACGCGTGGCCGACTACGCCGCCGCCAAGGGAGTCACGTTTGTAAACCATACCTTCACATCGAACCTCGCCCTGAGCGCCTCACTGCAACCGTTTGCCGGTCTTCGGTCCCACGAAGTCTGCGAATACCCCTTCGCCCCTAAGCCTCTCGCCCGCGAACTTACCTCCAACCATTTGGAGCGGGACAGCGAGGGATACGTGAAGGCCCCGGATTCCCCGGGGTTAGGAATTGAAGTGGATGCGCAGGCCGCTCGACGATATCTGGTTGACGTCGAGGTCAAGGTGAAGGACAAGGTATTATTCGCTTCGAAACCGATTTGCGGGCATGAAACCGGGAAAGTCGTCGTTTAGAAATGCCTGTGCCTCTGCGCGGTATGTTGGCTCCTCGGATCGATAGCTGCGCTGATCGGTGATAATCAGCTCAACGTTGCGCCTCCACCGCAGTGTCCTGTATCCCCGGAGGCTGTGGATTGCGGTTAGATTGTTGGGCTCCTGGCCCATTCCATTCTGGACAAAATGTTGGATGGGCGCATCGACGACATGGGGGGATTAAACGTCTCCAGCGATGGACCGCTGGGCTTGTAGATTCGCGCGGGTTGATATTCAAAGAAGCCTGGTTGGCGGCCACCTTTCGCCTCTGGGCCGGACGATTCACTCCTTCGAATCGTTGCAGTCCTTGCCATCCGATCCAGCTGAATTCGTGTTTGTCCCACATGCACACAAACGGCCAGCGTGCGCGCGCGTCCTGCAGATCAGGGTTGTGCAGATAGTTGCGATAAATGGCACGGTAGTCCCCAACATCAGTTGGAATATGAAAATCGCGAATCTTCTCGCCGTGCTCGTAGCGGACGATATCGCGCAGACGACGGTCGTACATTGCCTGCGGGCGGTCTTCCGGGTACCAAACGATCTCGTAAATGAAGTCGCCCAGATCCCCAGAGGCGACATCTTCGGGGAAGATATCTCTGCGTTCGTGCCAAGAGACATCGGATCGAGTTGCGAACGACTGTCCCCAAGCCGCGGTTGCGCCTGGAGCGAGAGCCGTTTGAAGGAATCACCTTCTGGTAGTCGTAGGCATTGCGCTCACCGTCCGACGCGTGGTCGCCGCGTCCGTTTGCTGCGATACACCTCGGAGTGTTGGACTCTCTCACATCCAAAATGGCCTACCATTTTATTGCGATTTATTTGATTGCCAAGCGTGCCCTCGCATGGCGCGCGACAACCCAAGAGCCACCGCACATACCGAGCGCGACAAATGCGCTCGACCACTCGTCCGCGCTGTGAAGATCAGCGGCAACTCTTGGCACATGGAGCAATACAAACCAAAGCAGAAACATGACTCCGAGCAAGAACCCAGCCCATTCGTCCAACCGTCGAACGGCAATAGAGATTCCTGAGGCAACAAGAGCAGTCCCGGTCAGGTAGGCGAAGAATAAACCGCCCGGAATCCACCCCGGAATCAGGCTGGCAATGAAACGCGCAACCAGGAAATGAATGCTCCCGAAAACTACGAGGCACACAGCGAACAGGTAAGGACCCGAAACCGTCACTTTACCCAGCCTACTTTCCCATCGCGAACTGGCGGGAGGCAGAACGCGCACCAACGTCCAAGCGGAAGCGCCAAGGGCCAATGCTTCGCATAGGATCCCATAGACGCTCCAATCCGCAGGATTGGCGATTAACAGCGGCAGTGCGCGGAACAATATGCAAGCTAAGAAGTAATACCCCAGCAGGGTCGCCATCAAGCGTGAATGGAGGCTAGCCGCAATGCTCGCGCCTGCTGCAACCAGAGCGGCTCCGCCGATGTAGCAGAAAAATGGGTTTATGGGAACCCAAGGAACAGCGGGGATCGCCAGCCCAAAGTGAGCGCAAAAGAAATTCACGACTCCGAGAGCCACGATGACGATACCAAGTACGATCTGCCCCGGATTGATGACCTTTTCCAATAGATCTGCCACCGGTAGTGAATTGGGCTGAAGCTATTTAGGTTGGCAGACAACCCTCGGTGACGGCAATATCCAGTTGGCTGGTTTCTGACATGACCACTTAAGATGTTTGCCAGGGATAAAGAAAGAGTTGCGAATGCGATCGCTGGAAAGATCTCGCACTCCAACTGAGCCTTGAGCGAACTATCGGCGTCTTACGGTTTGTAGATGCCTCGTGCTCGGAGCGCTTCCATCGTACGAGCGATGGCTTGAATCAGGGGATGCTCCGGTTCCTCGGCACCAAGCAATTGAAGATAGTAGCCCCCCAGAAACAGCGCCCAGATTCCAAAATTGAGGCGCAATTCGTTGCTCGCTCCGATATAGGCGACGTCAAAATCGACAGGCGCCGGGGCATAGATAGAAAGCCCATTGGTAGTCGTGGCGGTCGCTCCGCCTGCAAAAGCCACAACGAGTTTCGCGTAACTGTCCAAGACCGCCGCTGCTGGCTCTCTCGCTACGAGCGGCAATTCTTCGTTGAACAGGTTCATGACGAAACCCCGGAGGTCAATCGTGCCAGTTGCACCGAAGTTCCATACATTCTCCAAAGACCGCCGCACGGCCGAAAAAGTTGGTGGATCACTCGTGTCGAGTGCTTGCACGAGCCTTACGAAGGTTTCTGCAAATGGCGTCAGATGTTCCGAGGCCAGCGCCGCTAACGTGATCTTCCGCGCTGGGTCCGTAGTCCGATACATCAGGTTCGTCGAAGTGACTATCGCCGTAGCAAGGTCGAGCGGAGACTGCCCTGGGTTGTTCAGGAGACCGCCCAGGATGCTGCCGTAAGCGAAGCCGTCTCCAGGTACCTGGTCCTCGGAAACAACCAGCAGGTTCGCGAAATCAGAGAAGGCGGCAACAGCCTCAGCAGATCCCATGTAACAAGCGTCGAAGGCCAAAATATCGTAGGGAGTCTGCGGCCCGTGGGCCTTCTCTAATTCGAGATTGAGTCGCGCCTGAGTACGCGTGAGGCAGGCCCGAAGTCTCGCATCACATTCGCTGCCGGGGCCCGGCAGGAAGACGCGCCCCGGCTCCTTTGTGTACAACAATCCAATGTTCTGGTCTAAGAGCACTCCCTTCCAGCCCTGGCCATGTCCTCCTAAAATGAGCAGGCGGCGTTTGGCGGGATAAGCACTTGCCAACCGCAAGGCCAGAGATATTGTTGAGGCGTCACTGCTGCGCAATTCATTGAACCTCAGGATAATGTCTTGTCCCAATGTCGTATTCGGATTGAGCCGTGCAAAAAAAGAGTCGGTGAGCAACGGTCCGTCAAACATCGTCAGAACGTTCACATCCTTGTTCGATCCGATCCGCTTCAGTTCCCAGAGATCGTCGAACATGTAGGGCGCGAGATTGCAATCGGCTGCCATGTACGCGAGCACGGTCCACTCTGCAACGTGGCCTAACGCCTGCTCGTTCTCTTCCGAAAGTCCGCATTCAAAGTCGTCCCAGTCAAGTTGGAGTGCAGGCGGGAGTCCGTTGCGATAGAGCTTTCTGTTATCAAGCAGCATTGGCGCCCTTTCAAGAAAGCCGCTTGGGCTTTCTTCAGCGTGATTGCCTCCCACGAATATTCTCTGTGGGGCTGCAATCCCGGTTGATGACAGAAACCTGTGTAATTAGCGACATTAGATTTCTACTAAAGATGGCACTCCAACTCCAGTCACCACTAATGCAAAGTCCTGCGGAGGCTGAAGCAGGTTGCCGACGAAGACTTGAATAAAATAGGTTCCTGGCGCTGGGTTCTGAATCTTTACCGCCTCGACATTGTTGTCCGGATCTGGAATCACAAGAGCGTCAGGCAGATCCTGGTTGCCCATCCATTTCTTGTTGCTCTCCAGATGTTGAACGATAAGGTTCAGATTGTTTTGCAATGCGCGAGCGGGCGCATCGGTATAAGCCATGCAGATTCGGAGTTCGGGCGCACAAGCCGGGAGGATGAATTGGTATCGCTTACGTTCACCGGTACGAGTGAAAAACGCTTTTCGATCCTCCCACTTATCGACGAATTGAAGCTGCAATCCGGGCTGACACGCGTTAGGGATTGCCATTCGCATATCAATTCGGCCGTGCCCTTGGTGATAGTTCGGTCTACCAGCGGTTGGCGCGACGGAATCCGTACCCGTCAACCATTGGGTGCTGTTGATCAGAGTAGCTTTCAGCAATGCCGCACTGGGTTGATGCTTGCGCTCCTGAACGTAGTACTGTCTGACCAGCGCGGCACATCCTGACACGAGAGGAGTTGCCATGCTCGTCCCGCCATCGTAGGCGTACCGGGTATTGTTCTGCACCACACCCCAGAAATTAGAAACGGGCGCAGCAGAAGACTTGGTAGAGATGATCTCGGTGCCGGGCGCCACTACATCTGGCTTGATTCGCCGGTCATCACAAGGACCGCGGCTACTGAAAGCGGCTAGGGAATTCGGATTCCCCGAAATTTTCTCGTTGGCGATCGGAGGGTCGGGAAAAGCCTGGGGCCAGCCTTGGCCCCAAGTTAAGGAACTCATTGGACCGTTCGTACGGTCGCTACGGCTGGCTCCGACGGTCAACGCATTCTTGCAGGAAGCGGGTGAACCAATCGAAAGCCAGTCCACAAATCCGGCAGTGGCTTTCTTGGGATTTGCCCCCGACCCCGCGTTTCCAGCTGCAATCACGACGAGCATGTCAGGATGCTTCCGAACAAATTCATCAACTTCTTCGCTATTGAGGTTGTACAGCGATGGCGTATTCGAGGCCCAACTATTATTGTGAATTCTGGCGCCGCCGACATAGGCTTCTTCGAACAAATCATTGAGGTCGAGCGGCAGGCCTCCGCCGAGACGACCCGTCGAGTCGAGGAGGGATTGAAAAATCAGCTTCGCCTTGGGAGCGATTCCCTGGTATCGGCCGTTCGAGGCTGATCCGTCACCCAGGACGGAGCCGGCCACATGCGTACCATGGCCATTCGGATCACTAGCGTCGTTCAAGCGGCCCCGGGCAATTTTCGTCACGATGCGCCCTGCGAAATCCGGATGGCTGTCATCGATTCCGGTGTCCGCGACTGCCACGGTTTCTCCCGTGCCATCCTGCACCACGCATCGACCCGGATTGCCTTGACCTTCGACGCCCAGGATGCGCCTGGCGGCATCGTTGCAGAGTTCAGGCTCGACATACTCCGCGATCATATCCACTTCAGGAAGCAACGCAAGGTCGCTCAGCACAGTGGAATTCTCCACCGCAAACAGGCGAATCTTTCTACCCTTCGCACCAGACAGTGTTACGTGGTGATCGTGAAGCCACTCCACAACCTTTGCGTTGTCTTCGGGGACATGCAGCCTAACATCGAAGGTGAGCATCCGCAGACCCGCCGCCAGCGGTGCTCCCGGTCCGCGCGACACGGATTGAGTTACTTGAATCGGTACTGATTGCTTAGGGGATATCCATTGAACGCTCTCGACAAAGTCCAAGATATTCAGGGCGGCCACCTGCTGAGCGCTGAGGCGCGCCCTGTATCCGCCGTTTCCGTCACGTTGTAGCAAATCAACTCCTGCGTTTGCGAGCTGCTTGCGCCACGGCTCCAGCAAGGGCCCCGTCAATCGTACGGTGTAAAAGTCTACTAACTTTGGAATGGCCGCATCGAAGGCATCTGCGGCCGAGCGAGATATGTCGAATCCTTGTATCGACTTTTCCGGCGCGTCTATCGAACCCCATTCGTCTGGGGCGGCTGGCGATGGTAAGAGATTGACGATGATCCCCTGCTTTCGCAACTTAGTAACCTCACTATCTTCCATTTCGCCGATTGCGAAGCTGTCGGTCACGAGCGCGGAAGTCATTGCTTGCTCTGCGGAGTGGCGTTCGGTCTCGTGCATGAAATATACGATTGCTCGTTGCTTTGCCATGAATAACTCCTAGAAACGGAAGAAACTGCCGGAAACTTCACAGGAAATGCAGAGCAGGCAGACAGGTTCTGCGCGGCTTCGCCGAATTGCGGCAAAATATACTCAACACTTCACGATGTCAAGCAGGCGCGTATAAGGTAGTGTCTTAAATTAAGGCAACTGCCGAACTGAGGAGTGGTGCCATATTCAGGTTCGGGGCCCGAACTCTACGATTAATTGCTAACTCTCACAATGTCGAGAGCATTAAGCAATTTCCGAACACGCGACTGCCAGTAGCCACGACGGAAGCATAGCATTCGAGACATTTCATCACGAGGAGAAATCATGTCGACTACCGATGCAACGCCCCCTCAATCCCCGGCCCCCACCGACCCCAGGCTTGCGGCGCTACAGGCGCAAACGGCAATCCTCACTCAGCAGCAACAACAGATGGAGGCAACCTTGAAGATTCAACAGGGGCAGCAGGGCATGCTGACAGGTATGTTGCCAACCTCCAGCGCGGCACCGATGTCGGGCGCCATCACGCCCACTGGGAGTAACCCGTTTGACAGCCAGAAGCTGGCTTATGACGTCTTGGCGGCGGTTGCTACGACCGTGGCGGAGAAAGTCGAAGCGTCAGGCCCCGTGTTCATTTACGACCAAAATGAGATCAATAGTTTGCTGAACTACAAAGCGGTCCTCAAAATACTGACAGCGCTTCAAAACCAAGTGGCGCATTTGAAGCAGACCTTTAGTAAAGACCTTCGGCCTGAAATTTCGGCTCTAATGGCTCAGCCGCACCCTGCCGTGCCACTGTTGGACGTCGGGCCACAGGCGGAACTGCAAATCGCCCCCATTCTGATCCCCGGCCTGCTTCTGGGAGGCATGAAGACGCTGAGCGATCTGATGGGAATGTTTCGCACCAACACGAGCATCGCCTTCAGCAGCTTCACGGCGGACGATGTGGCTTTGACGGCGGCCGTTGTCAGTGCTTTGATCGCCAACCGGAAAACGGTATACGAACCCGCCGTCATGCCCATCGAGGCGACGGACGATGCCTCGACTTTTATGGACAACCTCGGGCAGATTCAGAACGACCTGGTGGATCTTCAGGAGAAGGCGACCGTAGCTCAGGCGAAGCTTCAACAGCTAAGCGACGCGCTCGGCCTCTTTATCCAGGCGGAGCAGGCCGTCCAGGCAAATTCCGACGCGGCCAAGAAAGACGGGCTCAATGCGGCTCGACTTGCGGCTGCCCAGTTCGCGCAGGGTCTGTTCACGGCGGACCCAGAGGATCCCGCTCCTACCCCTCTTGATGGCGCAACCGCCAATGTGTTGAAGTCCCGCCGCGATCAGTTCTTGAAGGAACTCGGGCTATTTGTCGCTTCGATTTCAACGATGGTGACTACTTTCAATACTCTTCAAGCCTCGCTCATGGCCGTCACCAACACCGGCTCAGCCACCCTCACCGCTATTCTTCGCGCGGAGAAACTCATGGACAAGGTAAAAACCAACGGCGCGACCATTCTGCTGGTGAAGACTTCTGTTCTCGGAGGAAGCGTTGTCACGCGGGTCAATTTATTTACCGGCGGTCACCTTCTGTACACCGGTGGCGCGATCGTAAACTACACCATGTTCGACTCGACGGGCAAGGTGACCGGAAGCGGCGTAGTCGCCGGCAATACAGCTGAGAAGAGAGATGACTTCTAAAGCTCCTCACGATTGCGAGTCAGGCAACCGGTCACTCAAACTCACCTGGCCCAACTTATGACTGGTGGAGGTTTATTCCGGCTGCGCCTTCTTGAAAGCATAGACCAACCCGATGGATCCACTGTTCTGGACAAAACTAAACGCCGGAGGCAATGATCCATATTGATGCTTGATTTGAATCGAGACGAGCTCCGTAATGTTGAATTGCAAACAGTTCTGAATCCAATTTCTGGTCTGGCTGGTCATCAGAGGAATTGGAGATTTCGTATTCCGAGTTTCCAGAAAAAGTTCATCGCTAGTTGGGATGCGAGCGGTATAGGAAGAAGTAATGCTGATTTTGCTCAGGTGCAGCATATTGGGAATAATCAGGTACGCCGCCGCAGATGGCACGCCGCGAAAGAATGAACTTTCCCGCTCGCCCGGTTTATTCACGATCGTGAATTCCTGCCGGAGATTGCTGCCGAACTCCACACCTGCCGTCAAGTCAATCCCGACCGACGTAACCACCGTCTTGAGTCCCTTGCGTTTCTTGTCCAGGCCATAAAAATCATGATAGAAGCTGCGGGTGATGCTCGGCGCAGACACAAAATTGACCGCGTTAGCTCTCTTATCTAACTCCATTCCTGCGATGGACCACTGCGCTGAGCCCGGCCACCCGAGAATACGCTGTATCGGAATTCCCCAATAGAAGGCATCCGGGTCAGCAGTGCCTTTGTCGTCGGTCTGCACGGTAGCAGCTATAGAAACCATGGACGATTGGTGTTCGCCGAAATATTTCACTGGCCAGTTCACTTTCGAGTCAGTGCTGTAGTCGGGCGTCGATCCGACGGCTGGCGAGAATGTGCCGCTGAGATAGACATTTGCGTCGTCTTTGGTTTTCGCGGCCGTGATCGATGGCTTGTGAGCTTTGGCGCCTGGCGCCGACGCTGTCGGTTTCGGCTCGATCGAGGCATGCGGATAGTCTGGCCCATCGAATGTCACATCAATTCGCTTGAAATCAGCCGGAACGTTTTGTCTGAGCGTCAGGCTTACCAGACCGTTTGCCTCCAGTGGGGGACTGACGATTGCAGATGAGATAACCTCGAACTCGGACGGATGTAATGACGAGTCATAGACCACAACCGTCCAGGGGGCCGCGTGGGCGGACGGGCAGTTGGCAGGTGCCGGATACTCGACGCTGCAATCAACGGGCACGGCCTTGGTATCAAACTCGACGTATACCAAGTTGGCCGGACCACCAAGTCTCGCCGCATGAAGCTTCGGTGCCGCAGCGTTCGCCAGCACCGAAAACAAAACCATCACGCATCCCAGAAACCGTTTCATTCCAACTCCTAACAGGCAATCGCATCCACTACATCTTGCAGAGTATTCGAAGCGGCGCAGGGAATCTTAGATCGATCAGTCGGAACGCCGTCCGCCACGCACTGACAGAACGAATTGCGCGCCGTTGGAGACGGAATGAGCACGCCAAGCTGGGTATCTAATGGCAGGTTATCCGGGGCATTGCAACATGATCGAACTAGTTTGATTGCCTCCGGCACTGGCAAGCAAGCCTTTTGGGGGGCAATACCTGCAGTAAAGGCCACTACGGCAAGTTGGGGGGATGCACTCTCATCAGTCAACAGCGGTTTGCGAACCGTCGCCGATTTCCTTTTCGCAGCGCGTGATTTCTTGCGCTCGATGTCTGCTTTGACCTTCGATTTCTTAGCCACCAGCCTTGGGATAGAGGATCGCTTCTTCGCGGAACTTCGCTTTGCCTGGCTGGCCTTCTTTTTGTTCGGCATCGACTTTTCCTCAGCAGCTGCTTATTGGTGCCATTCGGGCTCCGTCGAATCTTACGGTGCTTCTCTGGCAGAGTGATTTGGCGCAATTCGTCGCGGATAACCCTCGCCGGGACAATCTAACAGTGAGTGCAAGAACGCGCAGGACCTGGCGCAGCAATGACCCGCTGTCTGACTCTATCCGGAAGAGGCCAGATCGGTAAACGCCACACAGGTCGGGTTGGCAGTTCCCGTACTGCAAGAGTGCCCACTCGATGTGGCGGGGAAGTTTAGCACAACCAAGTGTTTCGAGGCCAAGGCTGATGAATTGTTGCAGCAGAGGTACTGAGGGTGATGTGGACTTAAGATGCCGATTGAATCAAACTTCGAGTCGTTCTTGACGTAGGCGGCCGGCTGCCGAGTTGAGTTGAAGGCGGAACCTTCCGGACTGGTCAATATTGACCACCTTGTTGCAGGCAAAGAGTGCATGGTGTAGCCATGACGTCAAAACAGAAACTAGCCTTGGCGGTTCGTTGTCCTACATGTGGGGCAAAACCGAGAGAAAAATGTGAGTTGAGTACTGGTCTGCCGCGCACCGACCCACATCGGGACCGGCGCCTAGCAGGCTCGGACAAGTGAAGTGGTGAGGGGCTCAGGCGCCTCATCGCCCTATTAACGTTCAAAATATCCTCGATTTATCGGGCATTCTCGCAACCATCGGCGACGGCAGGAAGATCCTTGTCGTCCCCAAGAAGCAGATGGGTTCCGCTGCGGCAATGACGGATTGCGAGATTCTGCAGGTAGAGAAGAAGACCATGATGGATGCTCTTCATCGTGAGCCCGCGCTGTCTGAGATGTTTGTGGCTTATCTGCTGGCCCGGAATATCCGTTACGAAGAAGATCTGGTGGACCAGCTTTTCAATTCCAGCGAGAAACGGCTGGCCCGCGTGCTGCTCTTGCTCGCTCACTTTGGCAAAGAAGGTATTCCCGAAACCGTGGTCCCACAAGATCAGTCAGGAGACGCTGGCCGATATGGTGGGGACGACTCGTTCACGCGTCAGCTTCTTTATGAACCGGTTCAGGAAGCTGGGATTCATTCACTACGCAGGAGGCTCCGAAGGCGCGCTGCAGGTCCACAGCTCACTGCTTAACGTTGTTCTCCACGATTAGAGCCTTGACTCCATCCGTCGGCGCCCACTCCATTGGCAGCAAATGACGAACGCGCGCTGGCTCAGTCGCCGTGCTTTGCCGCCGGCCGCACACCAGGCAGATTGACCTTAGCGTTCTAATATCAGTTTCCTTCGATATTTCGTTCTCGCGAACTGCAAGTGAACCTGCAATGACTGGGCCGGCGCACCCGTCACAAGGGTAGGCGGAAAGGTGAAGGTACTGTCTTCTCAATTGACTCCTGTGTCCGTCGTTACTCTGACGACTCCTATTTTGCCTCTGCCCCCTCAAGGGGAACAGCGCTAAGCGACTTTCCACATTCCAAACAGACTCGCTTGTCCCGAGGCGTGATCAGCCCGCAAAACGGACACATCCTTTGCAATCGAACTTCCTTCGCCTGCGGACGAAAGATCGCCAGCAATGTCTGAAGTAATTTCTCTGCCGAAGCTAGACGTCTACCCAACGTCGGACGATACGGTTCCATTCGATTTCACCTTTGCGGGATTCTCCGCCGACTGCGTGAATCCCCAACAATCGAAGGATGACAGGGCAAGGCCTTCATTTCTGTACAGGATTGCTCACATTCCTAATTCGTCGGGAAGGCCATCGACGTCATTTCAGAACTGAGCAATTCAGACCAGCTATTGCTTTCTTTCTGAGCGATCATGATGACAGAGACGAGCATTTCTTCTCTCTCTTTCAGGTCCTCTGAACTAAGTCAGTTATCTGAAGCTCTATCCTCTTAGTTCGGAAATTCCTAAAGGAAAACTTTCATGAAAAGAACAATGTCACTGTTGCTGATGAGCGTGCTGGGCATGGTGGGAACATATGCATTTGCGGGTTCGGCACGCGAAGATTCAGTGGACCGCCTGCAACGGTCAGTAGCCGTTTTGCGCGCGATTATGTCCACCCCGGACAAAGGCATCCCGGAAGAAGTATTGAGCAATGCAAAGTGCATTCTGGTGGTGCCGGACCTCATTAAGGGCGGATTCGTGTTCGGCGGGAAGCACGGACGGGGTGTGGCTACTTGCCGCACGGCTGATGGCTGGAGCGCTCCGGCATTTGTCTCCGTCGGCGGCGGAAGCTGGGGATTGCAGATCGGTATCGAAGACGTAGACCTCGTTATGCTCGTCATGAATGATCAAGGCATGCAGCACCTGCTCTCCAGCAAGTTCGAACTGACCGGGGAAGGATCGGTCGCGGCCGGCCCGGTTGGGCGCCATGCTTCCGCTGGAACAGACTGGAAGATGAATACCGAGATGCTGACTTACTCGCGCTCTAAGGGTGTGTTCGCGGGCCTGACGTTAGAGGGTGCGGTTGTCGAGCAGGATAACGACTCAACTCATGCGATCTACGGCAAGCATATGATGTTCCGCAGTATTCTCTCGGGCAAAGCTGCGACTCCCCGCAGCGCAGACGCATTCCTGAAAGCTGTTTCCGCAGCAGGCCAACAGGCAAAGGTGGCAGAGGCCAGAGAAGACGCAAAGTAATTGCAAAGCTGTAAGTATGACGGACTGGTGACTGGCCGGAGCCGAGCGTTAGTTTCCGGCCAGATCACGAACCTCAGACATTTGATTGTCCAATAGTAGTTTCTTGCAGCAGAGGCCCTAATGATTCAGCGACAGTGTCCGCAATGTAGCAGCGAACTGGTGAGAGCCAGCCGCGCTGATCAGCAATCACTGCCAGCAGCCCCACATGCCGCTTCTCCGGGCTGGCGCTGCAGCGTTTGCGGAGGTGAGTTCACGACGGTGCAAATCCGCGACAGTAAACGGGCGAAATCCACCGCGATTCTCGCGGAGATGTGCAACGAAAGACACTGAGCCTTGACTAGGAGCTTGGGCGTCCGTAGCTCAATCCCGATTATCTATGCGTCTAACAGAGGCGGCCCATGTACGGCCTCCAGCGACCAAACTTGAAAGCAATTGGGATGGAATCCGGCCGCGGCCCGGACCTATCATCGATCTCAACAATATGAGCTACTCCCGGATCCGAGGGATATGATTGCCGAGCGGCTTCGGTCGATGAATATTAGCGAAATCGAACCTGCAGCAGTGTGGGCGGAGTTCGGGATCGTCGATCCCGGAGCACGACCCAATCCAACGCTTCAGCTGCACCCCATTCGAGCGAAAGAAGATATCTGGCTGATGGATTGTTTTCGTCGACTATGACTCAGCCGCACTGCAACAGGCTCAGCTGCGGCTCGGCTCCTCAAAAGAAGCCTTGATCCTTGATCTCAATGTTTTAAGTCATGACTAACTGACTAGTTGCTACGGTTTGGAGTCGAAAAACTTCTTAATTTCCTTCCAATATTTTCTGGTGACATAGTCTGTGCTGATGTGGCCGCCTCGCTCCAGCGTTTTGAGTCTCGCGCCTGTTATTTCCGCAAATTTCCTGGTTTGCGTGTAAGGCACGTTCGGATCGTCCTTAGCGTGGAACATCAGCACCTTGGAACCATCGATTTCCTTTCTGTGGTACCAAGGGTTGTAGAAGGACCCGCTGCGTAGCTTGTTCCAGTTCGCGTCAGAGAGCCGATAGGCCCTTCCGAAAGCCTCCCGAATGTACTCAGCATAGTTCTGTCTTGAGGTTTCGGCCCCCTCAGCCTTATCAAGAATGCCCCAATCCACCACCGGGCAGTTTGCAACGACCCCCTGCACTCGTGGATCAAGGGATAACAGGATCGCCGCTGCCCCACCAAAACTTCCGCCAATGACGAAGACACAATCCGGCGCGAGTGGGAAACGCTGTCCGAAGGCGATCTCTTTCAGTTCCTTCGGCAGTTCGTCGAGAATGTCGACGATGTCTTCGTGGGGAGATTTCGCGAGAAACTCACCGCCGCTTTCCCACGCCCCGCGATAACGCGGGTACATAACCCAAAAGCCCTTTGCAGCCAGAAAATCAGCCAAGGGCTGCTTGCGAGGAATCGATGGCATGCCGTCGCACAGGACGATCAGCTTCTGTTTTTGACGTGGATTTGCCGGAGGCAGGAATTCGGCAACGATTTCGTGCTTGAATCGGGTTCGGAACATCCTTGCATTATCGAGGCGGCTCCCTGATTCGTCTCTCACATTCTGTTAAGATTCCGGCGCTGACGAGAATTTACCAGTCGTAGATGATTCTTTACAGCGCCAGCCGGCCAACCGTGATCCCATTTAGGTGAGTAGTCTTGGGAGGAACATCGCAAACCATGGTTGAGAAGATCGCATCTCAAACAACCGGCAACGGAGTCTGCAGGTATTGCCGTCGCCGGACCTTAGGCCCAGTAGCTGTCAATTGCCGGACAATTCGGGAAAAACACTGAATGGCAACTAACCCTTCCGCTCCTTCCATTGACCCACGGCGCCAACTGCCGCCTGGGGATAACACCGCAAAGCCCAAGTGGCGGCGCTTCTTGGTGTGGGCGATCACGCTCGCCGTTCTGGGGCTGATTCTAGTTCTGATCCTCCATCATCACGATGACGCTAATACAGCCGCTCCATCCGGACGTCGAGGCGCCACGGGCGCGGTGACTACCACTGTGGCAACGGCCCAAAAGGGAAATATTGGCGTTTATCTGGAAGCAATCGGAACGGTCACTCCGGTGTACACCGCTACAATCACCAGCGAAGTGATGGGGTTGGTAACAGCGGTTCATTACAAAGAGGGCCAGTTAGTTCGCAAGGGCGAACCACTGATTGATATCGATCCGCGGCCCTACCAGGCCCAACTATTGCAAGCCCAAGGCGCGCTCGAGCGCGATACCAACGTGCTGGCAGAAGCAAAGATGGACTTGGAGCGCTACCAGCAAGCGTGGGCCAAGAATGGGATTCCAAAACAGACGCTCGACGACCAGGAAAAAATCGTATTGCAAGACGAGGGCACGGTAAAGAACGACCAGGGGACCGTGCAGTACGACCAAGTCCAAGTGGCTTTCTGCCACATCACTTCTCCGATCACCGGGCGAGTGGGACTGCGACTGGTGGATCCCGGCAATGTTGTGCAATCGACGGGTAACACAATTCTTGCTGTGATCACGCAGGTGCAACCCATCACCGTGATCTTTACGGTTGCGGAAGACAGCCTGGCGCAGGTGCAGGCGCAACTCAAACACGGGAAGCGTCTGTCGGTGGATGCTTTCGACCGGGCGCAGAAGACCAAGCTCGCTTCCGGCAAACTTCTTACGTTCGACAATCAGATCGATACCACCACTGGAACCGTCAAGATGCGAGCGCTGTTCGATAACAAGAACGAAGCCCTCTTCCCCAACCAGTTTGTCAACACGAGACTGCTGGTGGATACGGAGCAGGGGGTTACGCTGATTCCGACCTCCGCAATTCAGCACAATGGACAGACTGCGTTCGTTTACCTCATTCAGAACGACACGGCGCAAATTCGGAACATTCAGACCGGGGTGGCGGACGCGGGCAACACGGCGGTCACTGGCATCAATCCGGGCGACATGGTCGCAAATAGCAGCTTCGACAAGCTGCAGAATAATTCGAAGATCGTCGTTTCCAAGCAGTCTCTACCAGGTACTACTTCTACCGAGAGTCAAGCGCCGTGAGTCCGTCTCGACCATTCATCATGCGGCCGGTGGCGACCGCGCTGCTCATGGCCGCAATTCTGCTTGTGGGCATCGTCGCGTACACCCAGTTGCCCATTTCTGCGCTCCCCGAGGTCGACTATCCAACCATTCAGGTGCTCACGTTTTATCCGGGCGCCAGCCCTTATGTGATGGCAACCACGGTGACTGCGCCGCTGGAGCGCCAGTTTGGGGAACTGCAGGGACTCAGCCAGATGACCTCCACGAGTTCGGGAGGCACTTCGGTAATTGTGCTGCAGTTCAATTTGACGCTGAATATCGACGTCGCTGAAGAAGAAGTACAGTCGGCAATCAATGCGTCGCAGAGCTATCTGCCATCCAATCTGCCCACGCCGCCGGTTTACAGCAAAACGAATCCGGCGGATGCACCCGTGCTCACCCTGGCGATCACCTCAGAATCGGTTCCTTTGTCGCAGGTGGAAGATTTGGTGGACACACGCCTTGCTCCGAAACTTTCGCAGCTCAATGGAGTAGGCCTGGTCAGCATCAGCGGTGGGCAAAAGCCAGCGGTGCGCATCCGCGCGAACCCGGTCGCGCTTTCGTCTTATGGAATGAATCTTGAAGACTTGCGGACAGCCCTGACGCAGGCAAGTGTGAACGCCGCGAAAGGTAACTTTGACGGGCCGCGCCAGGACTACCAGATCGACTCCAACGATCAACTCATCAGCAGCGCCGACTACCGCGATATCGTGATTGCCTATCGCAACGGCGCGCCCATTAGGCTCACCGACGTTGCGGAGGTGGTCGATGGAGTCGAGAACAACAATCAAGCCGCGTGGATGAACCAAACACCCGCCGTCATCCTCAATATTCAGCGGCAACCCGGCGCAAATACGATCAGCGTGGTCAAAAGCATCAAGAAGCTGCTGCCACAGCTTGAGGCGAATCTGCCTGCGTCCGTGCGGGTCACCACACTCACCGACCTGACCACTGCGATCCAGGCTTCGGTGGACGATGTCGAATTCGAGTTAATGCTGACCATCGGGCTGGTCGTACTGGTAATTTTTCTATTTCTGCGCAGCCTTTACGCCACCATCATTCCGAGCGTGGCCGTGCCGCTCTCTCTCGTGGGCACCTTCGGCGCCATGTACGCGCTGGGCTACAGTCTCGACAATCTATCGCTGATGGCGCTGACCATCTCCACCGGATTCGTGGTCGACGATGCGATCGTGATGATCGAGAACATTTCCCGCTTCATCGAGCAGGGAGATCCGCCGATGGAAGCGGCCCTCAAAGGCGCGGAGCAAATCGGTTTCACGATCGTCTCCCTGACCGTTTCCCTGATCGCTGTGCTGATCCCGCTGTTGTTTATGGGGGATGTAGTCGGCCGTCTGTTCCGCGAGTTTGCCGTGACGCTCGCGGTTACCATCGTGATCTCGGCTGTTGTTTCGCTGACTCTGACTCCGATGATGGCGGCGCGCATTCTGCGCCACGAGCCGAAAGAAAAACAAGGCCGCATCTACAAAGCATCCGAGCGAGTGTTCGAACGGATGATTGATTTCTATGGGAGAACGCTGAAGGTTGTTCTTGAATATCAGACCATCACGCTGTTTGTAGCGCTTGGCACTCTCGTCCTGACCATATTCCTTTACATCATCATCCCCAAGGGATTCTTCCCGGTGCAGGATACCGGTGTAATTCAGGGAATTTCCCAAGCTGCCCAAACGATTTCATTTCCGGCAATGGCGGAGAAGCAACAGGAACTGGCCAAGGTGATCCTCGCGGACCCGGCAGTGGAGAGTCTTTCGTCGTTCATCGGCGCGGATGGAACGAACACGACTCTAAATAGCGGGCGGATGTCGATCAACCTGAAGCCACTCTCCGAACGCCACATCAGCGCAGCAAACCTCGTGCGGAGGCTGCAAAACAGCTTGCAGAACGTGCAGGGGATTTCGCTCTACATGCAGCCGGTGCAGAACATTACCGTCGACGATCGCGTGAGCCGCACCCAGTATCAATACACTCTGGAAGATCCGGATGCGGATGAGTTGAATGTTTGGAGCAATCGCTTCGTGCAGAAGCTGCAGAGTCTGCCCGAATTAGAAGATGTCGCCACCGACCAACAGACCGGGGGTTTGGCGGTTTCGCTGGTTATCGACCGGATTACTGCTTCCCGGCTCGGCATCGCGCCGGCCACCATTGATAACACACTGTATGACGCCTTCGGACAACGGCAGATCAATACGATGTACACCCAGCTCAACCAGTATCATGTGATTCTGGAAGCTGGGCCGCAATTCCAGCAGGATCCCACTTCACTGCAGAACCTCTATATTCAGGCGAATGCATCGTCGGGGACTTCAGGCCCGGGAGCCTCCAATTCATTTTCATCCTCCGGATCCGCGTCCGCGGGGTCGAATGCGACCACGAGCTCCGTGATATACACACCGTCTGCCGGCATTCTTACTCCTCCCACAAATGCACTCGCGTCCAGCGCTAGCGCGACGGCATCAGGTTTGGGATCGTCGGCCAACAGTAGCATAACGACAGCGATGAGCAATGCCGTGCCGCTGAGCGCCTTTACTCATTTCCAAAACGCGAGTGAAGCGCTCTCGATCAACCATCAGGGACAGTTTCCTTCGGTTACGGTGTCATTCAACCTTGCGCCCAATGCAGCTCTGGGAAGTGCTATTTCCGCAATCGACAAAGTGCAGAGCGACATGCACATGCCGGCCAGTTTGCAGGCCGATTTCCAAGGCACAGCCGCGTCATTCAAGAACTCGCTGTCGAACGAGGCGCTTTTGATCCTGGCAGCCCTGGTCACCGTCTACATCGTGCTGGGAGTGTTGTACGAAAGCTTCATTCATCCGGTCACCATTCTTTCCACTCTTCCTTCCGCGGGCGTCGGCGCGCTGCTTGCTCTCATGCTCTTCCGGCAGGATCTGAGCGTGGTCGCCATCATCGGGATCATCCTGCTAATCGGAATCGTCAAGAAGAACGGAATCATGATGGTCGATTTCGCGCTTGAGGGAGAGCGCGAGCACGGAAAGAGCGCGACCGATGCGATCTACGAAGCGAGCCTGCTTCGCTTCCGGCCGATCATGATGACGACCATGGCGGCATTGCTGGGTGGACTGCCACTGGCGCTGGGAACGGGCATCGGGTCGGAGATCCGGCGACCGCTGGGAATCGCGATGGTGGGCGGCCTGCTATTGAGCCAGGCCCTTACGCTCTATACCACGCCGGTGATTTACATCTTTTTTGACAACCTGGGAAAGAGATTTTCTCGCTCGCGGTCTCGCGAATCTTCAACCGGTTCGGCACAACCAGCAGAACAGTCATGAACCCTTCGGAACTATTTATTCGGCGGCCGGTGGCGACCACATTGTTGACGATTGCCATTGCGATTGCCGGAGCAGTTGCGTTCACCGTGCTGCCGGTGTCGCCACTGCCGCAGGTCGATTTCCCGACTATCTCCGTCTCTGCCCAATTGCCGGGGGCCAGCGCCCAAATCATGGCGTCTTCAGTTGCCACTCCTTTGGAACGACAGTTCGGGCATATCGCGGGAGTTTCAGAAATGACCTCCGCGAGTTCGCTGGGAAGCACCTCGATTACGATTCAATTCGACCTGAACCGCAACATTGACGGCGCCGCACGAGATGTCGAAGCCGCGATCAGCGCTGCGCGCACCTACTTGCCCGCAAACCTGCCCGCTAATCCCACGTACCGCAAAGTCAATCCCGCTGACGCACCCATCATGATCATCGGGTTAACTTCCAGCAAGTTCGACACGGGGAAACTTTATGACGAAGCTTCGACCATCATGGAGCAAAAGCTTTCCCAGATTCAGGGCGTGGGGCAAGTGGTGGTCGGCGGAAGTTCGTTGCCTTCGGTGCGAGTCGAAGTAAATCCGACCCTGCTCAACAGTCACGGTCTTACACTTTCAAACCTGCAATCCATCCTCAGTACCCAGAATGCGGACCTCGCCAAAGGACAGGTCACCTACGGAGCGGTGACTGCCGACATCATTGCGAATGATCAGATCTCGAGTGCCGAACAATACAAATCGCTCATCGTTGGAAGCCATAACGGTACGGCGGTTCGACTCTCGGACGTGGCAACTGTTGTAGATTCGGTGCAAAATGTCCGCTCGGCCGGGTATCTCAACGGAATTCCTTCCGTCACCGTCATCATCTTTCGCCAGCCGGGCGCGAATATTATTCAAACAGTCAATAACATTCGCAGCCAGTTGCCATTCCTTAAGGCATCGATTCCTCAGGGAATCGAAACCACCATTGTTCTGGACCGTACCACGACAATCCGCGCCTCTGTAAGCGATGTGGAACGAACGTTGATGATCTCAGTGGCGCTCGTCATCCTGGTGGTCTTCATCTTTCTGCGCAACGGTCGCGCCACTCTAATTCCAAGCGTCGCAGTTCCCGTATCGCTGATCGGCACGTTCGGAGTGATGTTTCTGCTCGGCTTCAGCATCGACAATCTTTCCCTGATGGCCTTGACCATCTCGACGGGCTTTGTCGTTGATGATGCCATTGTCGTGATGGAAAATATTTCCCGCCATCTCGAGCAGGGGATGAAGCCCTTCGAAGCCGCACTGCTAGGAGCGCGAGAAATTGGATTCACCGTCTTTTCGATTAGCGTCTCGCTGATCGCCGTTTTCATTCCTATTCTGATGATGGGCGGCATCGTGGGACGCCTTTTTCGCGAGTTCGCAATTACTCTCTCCACGGCGATCGTCGTCTCAATGGTAATTTCACTAACTACGACCCCGGTCATGTGCGCGTACCTGCTGCGGGAAGAAAAGGAGGAACACCACGGCCGGCTGTATCGCAGCAGCGAAAAGTTTTTCGCCTGGATGTTGGAAACCTACCGTCGCAGTCTGGTCTGGGCGCTCGATAACTCAGCCCTCATGCTGGTCATCTTGCTGTTCACCGTCGCACTCAATGTCGTGCTCATCTACAAAATACCGAAGGGGTTCTTTCCGCAGCAGGATACAGGCGCGGTCGTGGGCGGAGTACAGGGGCCCCAGGATTCATCATTTCCGGCGATGGATTATTCGATCCGCCAGTTGGTGGGCGTGATCAAGAGCGATCCGGCGGTGGCCAATGTAAACGCATATACCGGCGGAAACGGTTCCAGCAACACAGGGTTTATCTATGTCGCCCTCAAGCCGCTAAACGAACGAAAGATCGGCGCGCCGGACATCATCAACCGCCTGCGGCCTAAGTTGAATCGGCTGCCAGTGGCGTCGGTCTTCCTGCAGGCATCGCAGGACCTGCGAATTGGAGGCAGGTCGAGCAATGCGCTCTACCAATACACGATTCAGTCCGACAATGTTCAGGATCTATCGAAGTGGGGGCCGATCCTGTTGAGCGAGATGAAAAAGCTTCCGGGCCTGCAGGATGTCAACTCGGATCAGCAAAACGGGGGGTTAGAGGAACTGCTGACCTACGATCGCGCCAGCGCGGCTCGCCTTGGACTCACTGCGCAGGCTTTGGATTCCTCTCTGTACGCCGCATTCGGTCAGTCTGAAGTGTCGATTATCTATACCCAACTGAACCAATACTACGTTGTACTCGAGGTCGCCCCGCAGTACTGGCAAACTCCTCAAGGTCTGAAAGAAATCTACGTGCGCGCCCCGAACAGCAGTTCGACGCCGGGCGCAAGCAATGGATCAGCCACATCGAATACCTCCAATAGAGGGAATGTGCCCGGTAGCGGTAATGTTCCCCTTATGGCAGTGGCGAGCGCTCAAGACAATACCACTCCACTTGCTGTGAATCACACCGGCTTGTTTCCGTCCGTAACAGTATCGTTCAACCTCGCGCCCGGGGTGTCGTTGAGCGACGCCACGCTGCGCATCGTCGAAATGCAGCAACGATTGGGCACACCCGCAACGGTCCGAGGTTTCTTCGCCGGAACCGCGCAGGCTTACCAGCAATCCCTGAGCACAGAGCCAATGCTCGTGATCACGGCACTGTTGGCAGTCTACATCGTGCTTGGAGTGCTCTATGAAAGCCTGGTACATCCCTTGACAATTATTTCCACTCTTCCCTCGGCAAGCGTGGGCGCAATGTTCGCGTTAATGCTCTTCAAGATCGATCTAAATGTGATCTCAATCATCGGAATCGTATTGCTGATTGGCATCGTGAAGAAGAACGCGATCATGATGATTGATTTTGCCCTCGTTGCCGAACGCCAGGAAGGGAAGAGTACAGCCGACGCCATCTTTGAAGCGTGCATGCTGCGCTTCCGTCCGATTCTGATGACCACGATGGCGGCTCTGTTCGGTGCGTTGCCGCTGGCCTTTGGCACCGGCACAGGTTCGGAGCTGCGCCGCCCACTCGGAATCACAATCGTTGGCGGATTGATCGTGAGTCAGATGCTGACACTCTATACGACGCCGGTGGTTTATCTTTTCCTCGATCGCTTGCGACTCAAATTCCAGAAAAAGCCGGAAGGATCTCTCTCATCTCCCGCGCCGGAGGCTGGATGAGACTGTCGGTGAAACTGCGAGACAAAACTGATGCGCATCAGGAAGTACCAGGTAGAAACGTTATGCAGAATCTCATTCAGATCTTCCGAGCAAATATTAAACGCCGATCAAGTGTTGCTTGTTGCGTAATCGTGCTTACGTTCATGCTAACGGCGTGCATGGTCGGCCCTAAATACCATCCGCCCGCGCCGCAAGCACCTGCGCCTGCGTACAAGGAGTCTCCAACGCAGACTCAGGACAACGGTAGCTGGACCGTTGCGCAGCCTGCCGATGCCACAATACGCGGCAAGTGGTGGGAGATTTTCAATGACTCTGAACTGAACGGACTCGAAGAACAGCTGAATGTCAATAATCAGAACATCAAACAATACTTCGAGAACTTCATGGAAGCACGCGCCGTAGTGCGCGAGGCTCGCTCACAGTATTTCCCGACCTTGTCTGCTGCGCCTTCCGTCACTCACTCACGAACTTCCGGCAATCTTCGCGGATTGTCTACCGTGAATACCACCGGCACGGGCACGACCGGTGCTACTACGTCACAGCTCCAGAGCACGCTCTATTCGTTGCCTCTTGAGGCCTCGTGGGCACCAGACCTCTGGGGTAAAGTTCGCAACACAGTGCGGCAAGCGCAATACTCCGCACAGATCAGCGCAGCCGATCTCGAAAATGAGCGCCTCACCGAACAAGCGGCGCTGGCTGAATACTTCTTCGAGCTTCGCGGACAAGACGCATTGCAAAAGCTCTTCGACGAAACGGTTGTGGCCGATCAAAAGGAGCTCGACCTGACCCGGTCGCTTTATGAAAGCGGCATGACCACACAGATTTCGGTGGTCGAGGCCCAGACCACGTTGCAATCAGCGCAGGCTGGCGCGACGAATGTGGGCATAGCGCGGGCTCAGTACGAGCATGCGATAGCTATGCTCGTCGGCAAAGCGGCGACAGGATTCTCCATTGCCGTGAAGCCGATGACGGTTGCGCCGCCGCCGATTCCCGTTGGTGTGCCATCCGAGTTGCTCCAACGGCGCCCCGATGTTGCCGCTGCCGAGCGCACCATGGCCGCCGCCAATGCGGCAATCGGTATCGCGCACGCTGCCTATTACCCAAATCTGAGCCTCACCGGCCAAGGCGGTCTTGAAAGCTCGGCGATTGGGAACTGGCTCTCGTGGCCCAGCCGATTTTGGTCGGTAGGAACCTCGCTTTCGGAAACTATCTTCGACGCCGGTCTGCGTCGCGCCACTGTGCAACAATACGTTTCTGCTTACAATTCCGACCTTGCTGGCTACCGGCAAACTGTTCTGACCGCCTTTCAGCAAGTCGAAGATTCGCTTGCCGAAGTGCGAATTCTGTCTAAAGAAATCAGTCAGCAGCAGGAAGCTGTAAAGTCCGCACAAACCTATCTCACCCTGGAAGAGGCCCGATATGAAACGGGCATCGACCCTTACGTCGACGTGCTGATCGCGCAGACGGCGGTGCTGTCGAACATGCAAACCTTGAACAATCTTCAAGTTCAGGAGATGACGTCGTCGATAGCGCTGATCCAGGCCTTGGGTGGTGGCTGGGACCGATCACAGATGCCGAGTCCCGCGCAAGTGACGCAAAGACCCTCCGCAAGCGACACTACGGTCGAGCAGGATTAGTGCAGGTTCGCAACGAGCTGGTCCTAATACGAAATGCCCCTCGAGCCCCGTCCGGATCGCATCCATTCGATTGACGAGTGGAATGTGAAGCGAAGCGGATCGTCCAGCTTCCTTGCTTTTAGTGTCGGGAGTGGAATTTTCCTGGGAACACGATAGGATTGATTTTGTACTAATGACGTCGACTTCGGTCACTCTAATCAGGATTATCCTCTATTCTTGCGGCGATCGCCCACATTGGCAGGGAAGCTCGCCCTGTCAACAAGACCGCTGCGAACACTTGTTCGCACGAACTCGCCGAAGCTTAGAATCTAACTCTCCGCCGGAGGCGTTCGAATGACGATGGACGCACTCTATGGGTATTTCCAACGGGGGCTCACTCTCTGTCGGAATGGTTTTCCACTATGAAGAGTTCCGTGATGACAACACTTCGCATCGTTATTGTGGCGGCGATTCTCCTCGAACTACTCTATCTTGGGGACTGGTGGGTATTCCGGATCCGGATCGCACACGGGACTGCGTACGGCGCCGTCGAGGTCCATCAATTCCTGGCTACCTCTTTGAAGGGCAACAAAACTGAATACGACATGACGGGAACTGTCCTCAAGACGTGCAGCCATTCCGTCTACCCACAAAGAGACAATCCCGCCTGCTGGTGGCTGGAGCTCCACAAATCGCAGTGGGAAAAGTGAACAGTAGTAGGGAAGAACAACGCCAGCAACGAACACGGATGCAGGAAGATTCCACGAGATAAGAAGGCCTGTGCCGTCGTTAACCGTTTCAGCCGGGGGGATGCCCCGTGACATACCGCAACACCAATTAATTCGCGATCAGAAGGTCGAATCAACGTTATCGAGAATTGATCAAACTCGGCTGGTCGCCTGCCGGCGAGGCGATCTTCTGGCAGCAAGGAGAAGGCTGCCAAAATGGGCCCCACTGTCATCTAACCATGACTTGCGGAGGAAATCCTGTCCAAACTCATTGAAGATTACGCGATGATCGGCGACTGCCACACTGCAGGACTCGTTTCGAAACTGGGTTCGGTCGATTGGCTATGTCTTCCGGATTTTGATTCAGGTGCCTGTTTTGCGGCGCTGCTCGGAACCGCTGACCACGGTCATTGGTCGATCTCACCGGCGGGAGCAATCCGAAACATTCGCCGCGAGTACCGAGATGGAACTCTGATTCTGGAAACGGAATTCGAGACCGAAACCGGATCGGCAAAGGTCATCGACTGCATGATGTCGCGCCAGGAGATGCCTGAGCTTCTCCGCGTTGTCGTTGGCACCCGAGGCCAAGTCCGAATGAAGTTGGAACTGTTGCTTCGATTCGATTACGGGGCCGTGGTGCCATGGGTGCGGCGGATCGAAAACGGAATATCCGCCATTGCCGGTCCAGACATGATCCGGCTGCGGTCGGATGTGCCGCTTCACAGCGAGAATCTAAAGACAGAGGCAGAGTTCACCATTGCGATGGGACAAAAGGCTGCATTCAATATGACCTGGTATCCATCGAACGAACACGAGCCTGCACCTGTAAACATCGACGAGGCGATTCAGAACACTGAAAAATGGTGGCGAGAGTGGTCGGATCGCTGCACGTATCAGGGGGAATGGCGGGACGCGGTGCTACGCTCACTGATTACGCTAAAGGCCCTCACATTTCTGCCGTCGGGCGGGATCGTAGCAGCGCCGACAACTTCATTGCCTGAACAGATAGGGGGAGTGCGGAATTGGGACTACCGGTTTTGCTGGGTACGAGATGCCACCCTCACTTTGCAAGCACTGCTCAAGGCTGGATATTTAGAAGAAGCGCGGGAATGGCGGGAATGGCTCTTGCGCGCCGTCGCTGGCAGCCCTTCTGAACTTAATATCGTCTATGGCCTTCGTGGTGAACGCAGGCTCACGGAACTGGAACTGCCATGGCTGCCGGGATACGAAAACTCCGTCCCTGTACGAACCGGAAATGCCGCTTACAAACAATATCAACTGGATATCTTTGGGGAGGTGACCAACACACTCTATGAAGCGCGTGCAGCCGGGCTCGGGCCGGCCAAGCATGCGCGTCACGACATTGCCCTGGCGATGCTGGAATTTCTGGAGACAGGCTGGGAGCAACCGGATGAAGGCATTTGGGAGATGCGTGGTCCTCGGCGGCATTTCGTGCACTCGAAGATGATGGCGTGGGTCGCTGTCGATCGCCTGATAAAACTGGCGGAGCTGGGCAGGTTCGCCGTGGACATTCCACGATGGACGAAACTTCGCAATACCATTCACGATGACGTTTGCCAGCGGGGCTTCGATGCGAATTTGAATTCCTTTGTACAGTCTTACGGAAGCAAACACCTCGACGCCAGTATTCTGATGATGCCGCTGGTTGGCTTTCTTCCGCCCGATGATGCACGTGTCATCGGCACGGTGAACGCCATCGAAACTCACCTCTTGCAACGCGGCTTTGTCGGACGCTACACACAAGATCCCGCCGTAGACGGCTTGCCCCACGGTGAGGGAACGTTTCTCCCCTGCTCATTCTGGTTGGCAGATAATTACGAGCTGCAGGGCCGACATTCGGAGGCAGTTCGGATGTTCCAGCGACTGTTGGACATCAGAAACGATGTCGGTCTTCTATCGGAAGAATATGATCCAATCGCAAAACGCCAGCTAGGCAATTTTCCTCAGGCGTTCTCTCACGTTGGCTTGGTAAATACAGCCTTCAATTTAACCCAGGGATCGAGCCAGCCTGAGAAGAGTACGAGTGAAGTTGCGATCCCCGCTCAGTCCTCGGTTAAGCCCCGTCGTTAATCGTAGAGCAATCTGCTGTTGACACCTCGCCGTTTTCCATTGACCACAGTCGTGTGCATCTCCCTTGCAAAAGCCCCTTAATGAGCACTATCACTCGGTTACAATAAGTGGCGCAACTGCATAAACTCTCCGGTCTGTCATGCAGTTCCTGCATCGCCCTGAATATGATATTGTGCGATGTCCGAGGGACGAGTCCTAAGATTGCTTTATCCTCGGGAATCAGGTCTCTGCGATGCATGCCCGGTCTGCCAGACACGCCCCCCTCTCGAGCAATAGCCTTGCTCAAGGGACGGAGCCGCGCTGATGGCCCCAATTCTTCTCTGGCTCATCCTGATTCTCTGCCTACTGATCTCGGTGGTGAAGTACTTGATGGGCATCATCATGCGCTTCTCTTTTCCGGGTGCCAAGGCTCGTAAGGACTACACCTACGAGCCGACCGTCAGCGTGCTGATGCCCTGCTACAACGAAGGCAAGACTGTCTACGAGACCATCGAGAGCATCAGCAGGAGCAATTATCCCAATGAGAAGTTTGAAGTGATCGCGCAAGACGATTGTTCGGCCGACGACAGCTACGAGTGGATGCTCAAAGCGCAGCGCGACTTTACCAACATCCGAATCCGGACTGGCCGAAACGCCGTCAATAGCGGGAAGGCGCGGTCGGTCTGCAACGCCCTGCAGTTCTCCGCATCGGAAGTTATTATCTCCATCGATTCGGATTGCATCTTTCATCCCGATGCGATTCGCGAACTGACGGCGTGCTTTGCCGAGTCGCGCATGGGATCAGTTGGTGGCCGGGTGGGAGTGAGGAACCCAAACGATAGCGTCATCACAGCAATTCAGACGCTGATCTACTATTCCGCGTTCCAGCTCTACAAGATTCCTGAGAATTGGACGCGAAGCATCTGCTGCATCAGTGGATGCCTGTTTGCCATTCGCCGGGAACTGCTCCTCGAGATTGAGCCGGCGATTCGCGCGCGAAACTGGTTTGGGGTCCCGGTCAATCAGGGAGAAGACCGCTTCCTGACCCATCAAACCCTGCTGCGAGGTTATGGAACTTACATCAATAATGACGCCCTCTGTTGGACGACGGTGCCCAATACCTTATCTGTCCTTTTCAAACAGCAACTACGCTGGCGGCGCAGCATCGTGCGCGACTTTTTCTTCACCATGAAGACCCTGCCGCAACACGTCTGGAAGCTGCATCCGAACACAGTCTTCACGTTGGTGTTGACTCCAGTCGGAGCACTGGTAGGTTTGCTGGTCATGGTAAATATTCTTACGCAAGATCCTCTTTCATGGACCGGGCCGGTGCCGCTCATCACGGCCCTAGCCATCGGGGCGGTTCTGAGTTGGGTCATCAAGCGATATAGCGCGAAAGAAGCGGTCACGCATCCCTTGGCATTTGCCGCTTATGTCGCCTGGTCATTTGTGAGCAGTCTGTTTCTGACGCCGCTGGCTCTGTGCACCATGGACTCGGCAGACTGGGGCACTAGAACTATCGAAGCCGTCGTACGAGAACAAGAGGTGCCTCTTGGCAACACCACCCGTTGAAACTACACCGCCGGAAACGAAAACGATCTTGCCTCCCCACGCGACGAAAGCGCCTGCCGGACAGAACCTGCACGCACTGCACTACAAGGTCGTTCTCACGTTGTACCGAGTCTTTGCGATATCGGTGTTGTACCTGGTATTGATCGGGATTCTCGCGTATGCCTGGGTGATGGGCTTTTATGCCGTGAATAGTTCGTGGGCTGCGCCGGTCATTCTGTCTGCCACCGACGAAAAAAGCCTCGACTTCCGTGAAAAGCTAGTCACCAGCCAGCAGACTATTGAAGACCTGAAAGTCGACACTCAGAAACTGGGCGACGGCGTTGCCGAAATGAAAAAACATCGCGTTGCGCTGCTGGCCCTCGAGCCCAAGCTACAAACTGCCATCCTCCGAGAACAGAATCACAATCTCGTCTCCGGTCCCGCACTGGCCACCCTGGACCAGCAGAAACTGGCCGACAACGCGCAGACACAGAAAGTCCTGGAGGCGCTGAACCAAGTAGAATCGAACATTCACAAGGACCTCGCCTCCGGATTAATCACGCAAGGTGATGCCGCAACCCAACTGGCGGCGGTGAACCAGACCAAGGACGCTTACACCGACAGCAAGATAGCCGAGGTCTTGCTGACTGACAGCGTGCTCGACAAAACGACGATGGGAACGGGCTCGCTCGACGTGCTAGTGAAGCAGGCTGAGCTCAGATCGGAAGTCGCGCAACTCGATGTCGCCATAAATGTCGCCGAGAAGCAGTTGCAGGAAGAAAACCGGCAGATCGATCGCCTGCATGAGGCCATCGCTACCGCGAAGCAAAGCCCGTATTACCTCAATGCCGCTGGCGGACAGACGCTCTACTTCGCCTTCGTTCCTTACGACGACCAAGCCTACGCAACGCCGGGAAGTGCCATTTACGACTGCTATCTGAACATGGTTCTTTGCCGTAAGGCCGGATCGGTAAAGCAGGCCTTTCCCGGCGAGGAGCAGGCGATCCATCCGATTTTCAAGACGCAGATTCGCGGCTTCCTGATCCAGATGAATCTCGACCATCCCGAATCGGCCAAATCCAAGACCATATTTATGGGGCGCAAACCCGTTTTGTTCTAGGCGATGCCTCTGAGATCTTCCAAGGAGAACCGAATGTTTCCCAATCACTGGAAGTCGGTGATGATATTTTTTTTATTGGCGAGCATGTTCGCGCTCGCCGGGGACACGAATGATCAACTGGCTTACTGCTCTTACGTGATGCAGCAGGCAGAGGCTCAGCGCGATTTGTTGCGTACTCCCACTGCCTTCGGCGGTTTCACGCAGCCCGAGACCGGGCTGCCGCTGCAGATTGTGGGCGGCGCGTCGCTCGGACTCTCCAATGTCCGAAAGAGTGGTCTAACGATCGATGTGGCCCGCAAGAACTGCGAACTCTACAAGACGACGACGTCGGCGCAGCAGAACGTGCAGTATGCCTTGGCGAATCTGGAAAAGGAGGCGCTGACCCACCGGATGGCTCTGATCGAAGACGCTTCGAAAAACCTCAACGACCTGTTTGACCAGACGGCCAAAATGGTGGAGGCGCAAAATGCAACCCGCCTGATGCTCTTTACCTTGCAGACGACAAGGATCAAAATCGACGCTGACCGCGCCGACACGCGGTCGAAGATCGCGGCCTTTTACATTCCGGCGTTTAGCGATAAAGCGCTCAAAGACCTGGTAGCTGACAAAGAGAATCAGGAGACTAATGAACAGAAGGCAATGAACAAGCTAGCCCGCCAGAACGACTGGGACGTTGCGCTTTCTGTGGGAGTGCATCAACAGGTCAATCCGGTCGCGTATGGCGCTCAGCCCTACGGAGCCGTATCGATCAACTACAACCTCTCCAGCCATGCCATCAACAAGCACCTGGATCGAACCGTAGACGCCTATCGCGAATGGAAGAAAGTGCAGGAAGGCGACATTGTGCGCAGCGTGGAGGTGTTACATCAGCAACTGCTCGACAACGTGGCGGTCCAGGAATCGCGCCTGAAATCATTGCAGGCAGAGAGTGGAGAGATTGACAAGAACTTGCGGCTCGTCGCGAATCCGGACACATCTGCGGCTCTCGACTTCCGCAATCAATTGACTGCAGCCCGATTACTCTTGCAGATCGAAACCGGGGATGCCAGCTTTCGGATCACCCGGTTGAGCGAGTATCTAGAAAGGAATTATTGATCGCGCCTCTCCCTGGGGCTTTGCGGCCTTCGGATCTTAGGCCGTCGCACTGGTTCCCGATCCGAAAAGCTGTGCATCCCGCGCTTGGGCAAAGTGCGTGCTTGAAACCGGTCGGGACGAAGAAGAATATTCTCCCGTGCCGGCGACGCCAATGAACAGGAACCCCAATGCCGAACGAGCGCCAACGGCAGCTACTCAGCGCTGCAGTTGTGCCACTTTTGAGCAATAATGCCTTCGGAGGGGGAGTTCCCCATGTTTGACATGCACCGACTTCGGCTTCTAGGACGGTTCATCTTCACGGCGGGATTGCTGGCAACATCTCTGCCAACATTTGCAGCAAAGAACGCAAAGCCCGCAAAGCCGACGTTCGGCCCAAATGTTCTAATCTTCAGTCCTTCAATGCCGTCGCAGGGGATCCAGAAGCAGATCGATGCTGTCTACGCAGTGCAGGAGCACAACGAGTTCAGCTCGCAACGCAACGCACTGCTGTTCCTACCCGGAAGCTATTCGGTGAACCTACCCGTGGGCTTCTACACGGAAGTGATGGGATTGGGCGACATCGCCTGACGCGACGAAGATTACCGGCAACATGCATGCGGATGCGAATCATGAACACAACAATGCGACCACGACTTTCTGGAGAGCAGCGGAAGGGATTTCGATAGAACCGACGGGTGGCACGATGCAGTGGGCGGTCTCGCAGGCAGTCTCGCTGCGGCGAATGCACGTGCGCGGCGACCTGGTTCTCCATCAACATCGCGGGTGGGCCAGCGGTGGTTGGATGTCAGATTCCCTGGTTGACGGAAATGTCGATTCTGGAAGCCAGCAGCAATGGATCTCACGTAACTGCGATTGGAAGAGTTGGACGGGCTCGAACTGGAATATGGTGTTCGTCGGCGTGATAAATCCGCCAGAGGGTACGTGGCCGGATCCGCCCTACACGAATGTACCGAAAACGCCGCTCGTCCGCGAGAAACCTTTCCTGCAGGTGAACGCCGCGGGTGAGTTCAGCGTGCGAGTTCCAGAACTGCACAACGATAGCGTCGGAATTACGTGGCGCGGCGGGGAAACGGCCGGGGAAACGATCCCGATTTCGCAGTTTTATATTGCGCACCCGGTTTTAGATACGGCGGAGTCGATCAATGCTCAGCTCATCCGTGGAAAAAACTTGATTCTTACACCTGGGATCTACGAACTGGCTGCTCCGATTCGGGTCACACGGCCGCATACGGTGGTCCTGGGTCTGGGGTTCGCGACGCTGCGTCCGGTGAAGGGCACGGCGGCGATGATTGCAGCCGACGCGGACGGGATCGAAATTGCTGGATTGCTGATTGATGCGGGGCCGAGCGAGTCCCCGGTATTGCTCGAAGTGGGACAGGAAGGAAGCCACGCTCGCCACTCGAAGGACCCAATCGCGCTGCACGACGTTTTCTTTCGTGTCGGGGGCGCAGGGGTGGGGCGCGCCAAAGTAAATCTAAGAATCGATAGTGACGACACACTGGTGGACCATACCTGGATCTGGAGAGCGGACCACGGCGACGGCGTTGGCTGGGATCTGAATACCAGTGATAACGGGCTAGTCGTGAATGGAAACGACGTAACGATCTACGGCCTGTTTGTAGAACATCACCAGAAATTCCAGGTTCTGTGGAATGGCAACGAGGGGAGAACTTATTTTTATCAGTCCGAGATTCCTTACGATCCTCCCAACCAAGCGAGCTATACGAGCGCCCAAGGTATGAATGGCTGGGCCTCATACAAGGTCGCGGATGGAGTCACGAATCACGAGGCGTGGGGACTGGGCGTCTACAGTGTCTTTATTTATCCGGACGTGACGCTGACCCGCGCAATCGAGACACCGAGGGGCCAAGGAATACAGTTCCACGACATGATCACCGTGGCGCTGGGCGATCACGGCCAAATCAACCACGTCATCGACGATGCCGGTGATGCAACCGTTATAAATCCTCGCGTAACGCCCAAGGTGACGAGCTTTCCGTGAGATGCCTTAGCCGTTGGAGGAGGATCGCCTGATCGCTGATATCAAAATAGTTGAAGGGAAGTACTTGCACGACGTGCTGGAACAACCCACCGCGCTGCAAGAAACACTCAATGCACTATACGTGCCGAACGATATAGCGAACCTGGCTCGTCGCCTCGATCGTGGCAAGTTTGAGCGCATCATTCTAACGGGCATGGGTTCGTCCTTTCACGCACTTCATCCATTGGATCAACAACTGACCGGTCACGGACTTACGCCTGTCATGGTCGAAACCTCAGAGCTGATTCATTACAAGGCGCACTTATTCGATCCGAAGACCCTCATTGTGGCCGTGTCACAGTCTGGCATGAGTGCGGAAATGGTTCGGATGGTCAAAGTCAATCGCCATCGGTCGCCCCTGATTGCCATCACTAATACGCCTAAGAGCGTTCTCGCAGAGCACGCCTCAGCGGTGCTTCTTACTCGAGCCGGAAGCGAGTTCTCGGTGTCGTGCAAGACATACGTTACCGCCCTGATGGCATTGAAGTGGCTTGGCGACATTCTTTGTCAACGCGATGCAAAGCACAGTCTGCGCCAGTTGAGGTCTGCCGTGCCCGTGGTAAGCACATACCTGAGTAATTGGAAAGTGCACGCCGGCGATCTGGCAGAAATGTTGAATGGCATTCGGGATTTATTTCTTGTCGGACGTGGAGCGTCTTTGGCTGCCGTCGGTGCGGGGGCGCTCATCATCAAGGAATCAGATCACTTCCATGCGGAAGGGATGAGCAGCGCGGCTTTCCGACATGGGCCATTCGAAATGTTGAGCGCAGAAACGTTTGTGGTTGTTTTCTCCGGAGAACGTAGGACCCGAGATCTCAACCATCGGCTGCTTGCCGATATTCAACGGGCAAATGGCCGCGCCGAACTGATTGGGGAGAGTTCCTCCCCGGGCTGCTTCAGGCTGGCTGACTGCGAACCGAGCGCGCGTCCGATACTTGAAATCCTGCCAGCTCAGATGATCACTCTCGCTCTGGCGGCACTGGCCGGTCGAGAAGCAGGGAAATTCGAGCGCGCGACAAAAATTACGGCAACGGAGTAGGAAGAAAGTTAATAGCACGAAGCCGCTACTTGGGGATTTGACCGCAACTTACCGTCTAAGAAACGATTGCTGCTATTCCATGCGCAACGTTCGAGAGGGTTCTATCCGTGCGATGCGCAAGGTTGGCAGATGGCTTGCAATCAGCGAAATCCCAATGAGGATGATGGGGGCGAAAGTAAGCGTTAGAGGATCATGCTCTCGAACCCCATAGAGTTCACTGCGGAGAAAGCGCATTACCACAAAGGCCAGCGCTAATCCGAAAGCAACGCCGACCAAGGCGGCGGTGGCACCGGCTGAACCCACATCCAACATTGCTTGCCGAGTCGAAGATCCGAGTGCCATGCGAATGCCGATCTCGCGCGTGCGCTGCGCTACCAGATTCGAAACCAAGCCGTACACCCCAACCGCCGATAGCAGCAATGCCAATCCTGCGAGCGCACCCAGCAGGGCCACCTCCACTCTCTGATATGCGAGGTTCTCTAGGAGCAAGTCCTCCATGGAGTGGAACCCGGAAAAGGGCAGATTGGGATCAACCTGAGTTAGAGCATTTTGCATGGCGGACGTAAGCCCCTGAAGCGGCTCGCCAGTCCGGACAATCCAGCTAGGCTGAAACCATACGTGGGCGACATTGATCAGGCCCTGGTCCATTTGCGTGGTCGAAAGATAGAAGACGGGTTCGGTTGCGAGGGGAGCATCATGAGCCATACCCGGACGCTTGGCGACGTTCGCCACTACCCCGACGATCGTGTAGGCGTGGTTCGAGTTCTGAATATGCCTGCCTATGGGGCTAGGGTCGTCAAAGAACTCGCGCGCAAAATCGACATTCACCACGGCAACGGGCTGCGAAGTTGCAGTGTCGCTATCGGTGAGGGTACGCCCGGCAAGAACGGGGATCCGAAGTGCGCGGAAATATTCGGGGGTCACGTACGCCGTGCTTGCCCCCCAATCTTTTCCGGCGAGTTTGCCGTCCAACGATTTCACGCCGTCGTTGAGTCCACGCTCATAGGGAAGACTCAGCCCGACCGCAACGTCTGCGACCCCGGGGATCTTGTGCATGCTCGCCACGCTGCGGTCGATGAGGCTCTGAAAAGCGTGAGCATCATGGTAGCGAGCATCGTCAAGCGAGAGCTTGCCGATCATGACGTTGGTTGCATCAAACCCGGGCGGCAGGCTGCGCAAATGGATGAGGCTGCGAATCACCAAGCCGGCCGCGGCCACGATGACCACGGTCAGGGCAACTTCACCCGCGATGAGTGCCTGCCGGAGGAGGCTCGATCCTCTGGCAACAGATTGACTTCCAGCAGCGATCGATGAGCGGAGATCGACGTGTCGCGTTTGCAAGGCCGGCAGCGCACCAAAAAGCAGGCTTGTAACCAGAGCTGCTGCGAACGTGAACGCGAGAACGCGGACATCGATGTTCGCTCCGCCCAGCGGGATCATGGAATCCAGCAGGAATCCCGGTAGCCAAGAGAGAATCGCGCGCGCGATGGCCAAACCGAGAAATGCCCCTGCGAACGCCAAAACAGAACTCTCTACCCAGAGCTGACGAAGAATGGTCCAACGGCTGGCTCCGAGCGCGAGGCGCGTCGCAATCTCCGGTGATCGGCGCACGATACGCACCAAGGCGAGGCCGGCCAGGTTGGCGCAGGCAATCAGCAAAATCAGGCCGACGGCTGTCATTAGGCCCAAAATTGGCTTTCCCATACCGTTATCCAGATTGCGCGCGAGCGGCGACGCGTAGAACCACGCACGGCCCTTCGACTTGGCGATCTCATCAAATGCTGGCTTATGCAAATGACCCAGTTGGACGGACGCCTGCTCCCAAGTGGCGCCCGGAACTAGGCGCAGGATGATCTCGCAATTGTTTCCTCCACATTCTCCGCTCTGATGAGGTTGCAAGGGCGTCCACACATCCGCAACCCCTGTCGGTTGGGCTCGTTCCGGCAAAACGCCAACGACCGTGTACGGTTCGCCTTTGAGGATCACTGGTCGGCCAAGAACTGTCGCATCAGCATGGAACTGCGTCCTCCACAACGCGTGGCTCAGAATGACGGCGTTGGGTCCGTTGGGGCGATCCTCTTCTTCGGTGAAGCTGCGCCCGAGAAAAGGCTGAATGCCGAGGACCTCAAAATAATGGGCAGACACGCGCATATTCTGGACGTAGCGCGCATTGCTGTCAGCGCTCGAGCCACTTTGCAGATTCACCCCGCTCGTCCCGCCGAAGGAAGCTGCCTTCACGGCCGGCAGGTTGTCGCGCACCATCTCCCACGTCTCGCCATCTTGGCTGGGATCATCCTGCTGCTCAAACTGTCCTGACTTCGAAACTCCTTCCTGATGAAGAATGAGCACGGCCAGCCGGTCGGGTTCGGGATAGGGCAGGGGACGAAGAAAGAACGCATTGACCAAACTGAAGACTGCGGTATTGACGCCAACTCCCAGCGCAAGCGTGAAGGTGACTGCCAGAACGAAGCCGGGATTCTGCTTCAGTTGCCTCAGCGCGAAGCGAACGTCGTTGACGAGCATTGGCGGTAGACCTCCGCGCGATTTCGCTGAGCACTTTGAACGCCAGACCCATCACGGTATATCCGACTGAATGCATGAAATTTAACTCCGTTGTGGGTGTCAATTGTAGCGGTGATCGTGTCCGTAATCGAAAACGAGTGTCCGCAATAGAACACCCGCACTCCGGGACACGGTGAGGGCTAGCTGTCCGGCAATGGACAATCAAATCCTCAAGCGGACAGTTCGTTGCCCGCGGCCTGTTATGTTCTGAGCGTATCTCAAATGCTTTCAACCGGTTGCGCCACTTCGGGATTGGCCGCGCAGTTGCCAACGAACCAATGATATGGATATCGCTCGTCCGGAGTTCCGAGAACAAAAAAGACGACGCCAGATCGTCGGCGTGGCCATTGTAGTAGTTGTAGTCGCGATCTTGACCGTCCTCGTCTACCGTTTGCGGCCGGCGGCGCCGACCGTTGAGCGAGGCACGGTTTGGACCGATTCCGTGAAGCGCGGCTCTCTGCTTCGACAAGTGCGCGGGATTGGGTCTCTGGTACCGTCGCAGGAGTCCGTTCTCCAGATTCCTGCTCAGACTGAGGCGACCGTCCTACGCATTCGGATGTTGCCTGGATCACTCGTTAAGCCCGACACGATTCTTATGGATATGAGCAACCCGCAGGTGGAGCAAGCGGCGGTAGACGCGCAACTGCAGTGGAAAGCGGCGGAGGCCGAATATCAAAGCCAGCGCATGAAGCTGGAAAGCGATTACATGAACCAGAAGGCGGGCGCGGCCACAGTCAAAGCAGACTACACGCAGGCTACGCTGCAGTCGCAAACCGATAAAGCGCTCTACGACCTTGGCGTCATTTCGGGATTGGCCTACAAGTCTTCGAAGGGCAAGGCGGATGAACTCACGATCCGGAATGGTCTCGCTGATCAGAGTCTGGTGAGCAGCCAGAAAGCGATCGACGCGCAACTGGCGGAGCAGCAGGCGAAAGTCGATCAGATGCGCGTTCTGGCGGATCTCAAACAGAAACAGTTGGAGGCAATGAAGGTTCGCGCGGGGATTGAGGGCGTCCTGGTAGAACTGCCTCTGCATGTCGGCGAGCACGTGTCTCCGGGTGCGATGCTCGCGAAGGTCGTGCAACCGAACCATTTGATGGCAGAGCTGAAAGTTGCCGAGACGCAAGCGCGGGACGTGCAGATTGGCCAGCCAGCGTCGGTCGACACCCACAATGGAGTCATCGCCGGCACGGTCACGAGAGTGGACCCGGCGGTGCAAAACGGAACAGTCACCGTCGACGTCAAACTAACGGGCGAATTGCCCAAGGGCGCGCGGCCCGACCTGAGCGTGGACGGCACCATTGATCTGGAACACCTGGAGAACGTTCTCTATGTCGGCCGCCCCGCGTTTGGGCAGGAAAACAGCACAATCAGCCTTTTCAAGCTCGAACGCCGCGATGGACCCACGGATGCGATCCGAGTGCCGGTCAAGGTGGGCCGAGCATCCGTGAACGCGATTCAAGTCATGGACGGATTACGCGAAGGAGACACGGTGGTGCTATCGGACATGTCGCGCTGGGACAACACCGACCGAATTCGGCTTCAGGAATAACGGATAACAGGAATTCAAGACTAGGGAAACGAGGCGCTTCATGATAGATGCTGTCCAACCCCTCATTCAAATCACCGACATGACCAAGGTCTTCTACACGGACGAGATCGAGACCCATGCGTTGTCGGGCGTTCACCTTTCCATCAACAAAGGTGAGTACGTTGCCATGTCGGGACCGTCGGGTTGTGGAAAATCGACGCTGCTGTCGATTATTGGACTGCTCGATACCCCGACGGCGGGTCGTTATTTTCTGAATGCCAAGCCGGTCGAGAATCTGACGTTTGCCGAGCGCGCGCGCATCCGCAATCAGGAAATCGGGTTCATCTTTCAAAGTTTCAATTTGATTGGAGACCTTACGGTCTACGAAAATGTGGAATTGCCATTGACGTACCGCCAGAGAATGCCTTCCGGCGAGCGCAAGGCGCGAGTAATGGAGGCTCTGGAGCGCGTCGGCATGGCACACCGCGTACGGCACTATCCCTCACAGCTTTCCGGAGGCCAGCAGCAGCGCGTGGCTGTTGCTCGCGCGCTGGGTGGAAAGCCATCGATCCTGCTGGCAGATGAACCTACCGGCAATCTGGATTCGCGCAACGGCGAGGCTGTGATGGAACTTCTTGCTGACCTGCACAAAGAGGGCGCCACGATTTGTATGGTCACGCACGATCCACGCTTCGCCAAGCACGCACAACGGGAAGTCCATCTGTTCGACGGTAAGGTGGTAGCGGAAGAAGAACTGAAGAAACTGATGGCAGATGTGCAGGCATGAACGGCATCCTTCAGGACCTACGCTACGCGTTGCGCCAGTTGCGCAAGAGTCCCGGCTTCACGGCGGTGGCTGTGCTGACTCTGGCCTTGGGCATGGGAGCGAATACCGCCATTTTCGGGCTGCTTGATCAAGCGCTGTTGCGCTCTCTGCCGGTGAAGGAGCCAGACCGGCTCGTGTTGCTGCGCTATTCCGGCAGCGGGCCCCAGGGACATACCCATTCGCGAGGGGACGACAAGCTCTATTTTTCCTATCCCATGTATCGCGATCTCCGCGACCGCAACAGCGTCTTCAGCGGGATCATCGCAACCGATTGGACGGAAGCCGGAGTGCAGTGGCACAACCAGCCGGAGTTGGTCGCAACGGAATTAGTCTCGGGCAATTACTTTGACGTGCTGGGAGTGCAGCCGGCGCTGGGCCGCCTGCTGGTTGCTTCTGACGATGCCGCACCCAACGCGAGTCCGGTGGCCGTGTTGAGTTTCAGTTACTGGCGGCGCCATTTTGGCTCGGATCCAACGATTCTGAATCAATCCATTCTGGTGAACGGTCATCCGTTCACTATCGTCGGGGTAGCTCAACCAGGATTTCACAGCGTCGTCATGGGTGATACTCCCGACCTGTTCGTACCGATGATGATGAAGTCCCTGGCTACGCCGGGAGAGGATGAACTGGAGGACTTCCATGCGAGTTGGCTGAACATCGTTGCGCGGCTGAGGCCTGGCGCCAGCCGAGAGCAGGCCGAGGCGGCAATCAGCCCGTTGTGGTATGCGATTCGCAGCGACGAGCTAAAGTTGATGGGGCATACTAGCGACCGTTTCCGCGAGAACTTTCTGGCCAAGTCACACCTGTCGTTGCTCGATGGCGCCAAAGGTTTTTCTCTGCTCCGCAGTGATGTAGAAACGCCGTTGCTTATTGTGATGGCGATGGTGGGCCTAGTGGCCCTGATGGCTTGCGCCAACGTGGGCAGCCTGCTGCTGGTCCGCGCGGCGGGCCGGTTGCGCGAAATGTCGGTGCGTTACGCCCTGGGCGCCAAGCGGAAGCGCGTGATTCAGCAGCTTCTCGTGGAAGGGCTGTTGCTTGGTCTGGCCGGAGGAGTCCTCGGGGTGGCTCTGGCGCCGCCGATTTCAGCCGCTCTGATCAAAATGATATGGGGAGGCAGCGGCATGGAGTTGCCGTTCTCGTCCCAGCTCGATTTGAGAATCTTGCTTTTCAATTTCACTCTAGCGGTTTCGGCCAGCCTGCTTTTCAGCCTCGCCCCCGCTGCGCAGTTCTGGCGGCCCAACCTCGCACCTGCGCTGAAGCAACAAGTGATCGCTGGCGGCGGACCGCTCCGCTTCCGCCGCATTGCGGTCGGCGTGCAAGTGGGATTGAGTCTCTTGCTGCTGGTAGGGGCTGGTCTTTTCACGCGCACACTGAAAAATCTGAAGTCGGTCGACGTAGGATTTGCCACCGATCATCTGGTGACCTTTACCATCAATCCCTCGCTTGCGGGATATCCGCCCACTGAGGATCTTGCGGTTGACTCGCGCGTGTTGAACACGCTGGCAGCCCTTCCCGGAGTGCGGTCGGCGGCCGCAACCACGGACCCGGAACTGGCTGACAACGACCACACGAACAACATCACGCTCGCTGGCTATACGGCAAAAGAAGACGAGGACATGAACGTCGAGCATCCCAGGGTCAGCCCCGGCTACTTTGCGAGCATGGGGATGCAACTGCTGGCAGGCCGCGCGTTGAGCGATGCAGATCGGGAGGGAACAGAAAAAGTCGCCGTGGTGAATGAAAGTTTCGCCCGCCATTTTTTTGGCGACCCGCAAAATGCGTTGGATCACTACTTTGGCAACGGCGGCGGGGACGTGAAAACCGACATCAGGATTGTCGGCGTCGTCAAGGATGCGAAGCATACCAGCATCCGTGAGGAAATCAGGCGCACCGCCTTCAGCCCCTACCTGCAGGAAAACGATCCGGGCCGGATGGCCTTCTATGTTCGCACCTGGCAGACGCCGGAAAGCGCGGAAGCGACTATCCGCCGCGCCATGCAGGCGCTGGATTCGAAGCTGGTGTTCGATACCTTTCGCACCATGGATGAACAGATCGACGACAACCTGACTGCCGAACGGGTCGTTGCACTTCTCGCGGTGAGCTTTGGCGTGCTGGCTGCGCTGATGGCGGCCATCGGCCTGTATGGTGTGCTGGCTTACTCGACCGCGCAGAGAACGTCGGAGATCGGCATCCGTATGGCGCTGGGCGCGAGCCGAGCTTCGGTGATACGCGTGGTTCTGGTCGAGGTGCTGTGGCTGACAGGTATCGCGATCGCCGTGGCGCTGCCCATGTCGCTTTTGCTGGGCAGGGCAGTGCGCAGCCAGTTGTTTGGCATTTCCAGTGGGGATCCGCTGACGCTAGGTCTGGCCACGCTCGTGGTCCTGGTGGTTGCGATTGCCGCCGCGCTGCTGCCGGCGCGACGAGCCGCCAAGATCGATCCCATCATGGCGTTACGCTACGAATAAAGAATCATTTCGATTTGGCAAAATCGGAGACCCAGATGATCCAGCTGAAGAACTTGGAACGCAGTTATAAAACGCCGGCAGGACAGACCTGGGTGTTGCGCCGGGTCAATCTCGAAATTCGGGAAGGTGAGTTCATCACCATCATGGGACCGTCCGGAGCTGGGAAATCGTCCCTGCTCAATATCCTGGCGCTGCTCGACGACGCTTGGCAGGGCGAGTATCACTTTCGCGACCAGGCTGTTCACGATATGAAGCGCAAGCAGCGCGCCGAACTCGCCAAGCACAATATCGGAATGGTTTTTCAGAGCTATCACCTGCTCGATGACCTCACGGTGCAGGAAAACATCGATCTACCGTTGTCCTATAAAGACATCCCACGACGCGAGCGACAAAGCCTTGTCGCCGACACCCTGGATCGCTTTCAGATCGTTGGCAAGAAAGATCTGTTTCCCAGCCAGCTTTCCGGTGGTCAGCAGCAGCTTGTCGGCATTGCTCGGGCGGTCATTCACAAACCACCGCTCTTGTTGGCCGACGAGCCGACGGGCAACCTGCATTCCGGCCAAGCGAAAGAGATTATGGAATTATTCCGCGAACTCAATCAGCAGGGCACCACCATTGTGCAAGTAACGCACTCGGAAACGAATGCCAGCTACGGCAGCCGCACCATTCAACTACGCGACGGGTGGTTAGTCGGCGACACCGCTAACTCTTCCCTACCTCAGCCGACGGAGGTCAGCACATCGTGAACTTGTTCCCTGCAAAGTTCCGAGCATTGTCGTTATTAGTGGCCGGCGTTCTTGTTCTGTCGGCGGCGAGCTTGCTCGGTCAGGCTCCAGACCGAGCCGAAAAGTCTGGACAGTCGCAACCCTCGGCACCTCAGCCGGTGACGCAACTCCGGCTTGAGATGCCCAAGTCTTCTAATCCGCTCCATGCTTACGAAGCTGACACTGTTCCTGAGCCTGTGCTGACGAACTCGGTTCGCCTCAGCCAAGAAATTCGTGACGGCAAGCTTTATCTTTCGTTAAAAGATGCGATCGAACTCGCGCTGGAAGACAATCTCGACTTGGCGATTGCGCGCTACAACCTTCCCATTGCCAATACTGATATCCTGCGCACTCAGGCAGGTGGATTCTTTCGGGGCGTGAATACGGGCGTAGTGCAGGGAACTCCAGGGGGCGGAGTTGGCGGTTTCGGTACGGGCGCGCCTGGCGCCGGTGCTGGTGGTACGACCGGCGGTGCCGGCGGCGCTGGGGCAGGAGCGTCCGGCTTGGTACAGTCGACTCTCGGCGCTGGAACCGCAGTTTCTTCCTATGACCCATCGGTCAATGCAAGCATCGGCGACGAACACCAGACCCTTCCTCTCTCAAACCTCGCGCTTAACGGTGTACCCACGCTGCAAACCAATACTGGACAGTTCAATGTCAGTTATTCTCAAGCGTTTCCCACTGGCACATCCCTGTCTTTCAGCTTCAACAATTTCCGGCAAACTACGAATAGTATCTTTACCAATCTTTCCCCGGCCTTGAGTTCGCAATACCGCATCGAGCTTCAGCAGCAACTGCTCGCCGGATTCGGCTTTGGTCCGAACTTGCGCTACCTCCACATCGCGCGGAATAACAAGAAAATTTCCGACATTGCTTTCAAAGACCAGGTAATCGCGACTGTTACCCAAATCGAGAACATTTATTGGGATCTGGTCAGCGCCTACGAACAGACTCAGGTGAATGAACAATCCTTCGCGTTCGCTGAGCAGACCCTCGACAATACGAAGAAACAGCTCCAACTGGAAAGCGCACCGGCCATGGATGTTATGCGTGCCGAAGCCGAGGTTTCCAAGCGCGATCAGGAGCTGACCGTGGCCCGTACCAGCCTGCAATTGCAAGAGACTTTAATGAAAAATGCGATCACAAGAAGCCTCGACGACCCGGTGCTCGAATCGATGCCCGTCATTCCCACCGACAAAATGCAGACCCTCGCGACCGAGGCATCCGAGCCAATTCAGAATCTCATTTCGGCAGCCCAGCATAATCGTCCAGATCTCGCCGAATCTGACATTGATCTCCTGAACCGTCGAATCAGCCGGAGCGCGGCGCGCAATGCACTGTTGCCGTCTTTGTCATTGGTGGGTTTCTACGGAGGATCGGGACTAGCGGGCCTGCTGAATCCGGCCTACTCCGGGCTCAACAGTTCGACACAGCCCACCGACTTTGGGGGTTCCCTCCAGAACGCGTTCAACAACTCCGCTCCAGACTATTACGTGGGATTGAACCTGAATATTCCGATCCGTAACCGGGTGGCAAAGGCAGACCAATTTCGCTCAGAACTCGAATACCGGCAGGCCGAATTGCGAATGGAACAGCTGAAGAAACAAGTCCGGATCGAAGTGCGCAACGCGCAGTACGCCCTTGATCAGACGGGAGCGCGGGTCCAGGCTGCCCAAAAGGCGCGCGATCTCGCCCAGCGCACATTTGACATCACAAAGAAAGAGCAGGAGCTTGGTGCGGGCTCAAGCTACCAAACTCTTTCGGCGCAGCGCGATCTCTCCTTGGCAGAATTAGACTTAGTCAGCGCGATGACCACCTATGAAAAAGCCCGGGTTGAATTGGACCGGGCAACCGGCACAACTTTGGAACATAATGGCATACTGATTCAAGATGCGATCAGCGGTGTAGTCTCTCGCCATGCGCCATAGGCAGTTATGCCCACGACAGTGAAATCCGGAGAAACGGACGCGAAGGCGTTCCGCCAAGACCCTGGTACTTCAGCACGAATTCTGGCCGCTGACGATCAAGAACACATTCTCGAGGCGCTCGATCTGTTGCTGCGTCCGCAGGGATATCGCATCGACAAAGTGCGCTCTCCGGAGTTAGTTCGCGATGCGTTGTCTAGCCATTCCTACGATGCCATCCTGATTGACTTGAATTACACGCGGGACACGACCTCCGGTCAGGAGGGCCTCGATTTGCTATCGCAGATTGTATCGGTGGATGCGACCGTACCGGTCATCGTGATGACCGCTTGGGCCAATGTAGAACTGGCGGTCGAGGCCATGCGTCGTGGGGCACGAGATTTTGTGCAGAAACCTTGGGAAAACGAACGTCTCGTTTCCATCCTTCGAACGCAAGTGGAGCTCCATCGCGCTCTGCAACATGCAGCACGATTGGAGGCGGAAAATCGCCTGTTGCGTGCCGAGGGGCGTCCGGAGTTTCTCGCCAGTGCACCTGCGATGCAACCGGTTCTCGATACAATCGCGCGCATCGGCCCTTCGGACGCCAATGTTTTGATCACCGGCGAGCACGGGACGGGCAAAGAGGTCGTCGCTCAAACGCTGCACGCCCTTAGTGCTCGGGCTTCCCGGCCTTTAGTTGCGGTCAATACGGGAGCGATCCCTGACGGAGTCTTCGAAAGCGAATTGTTCGGGCACGTCAAAGGCGCATTCACGGATGCACGAACTGACCGAATTGGCCGTTTTGAGCTGGCAGACGGTGGGACAATATTCCTCGACGAAATTGGCAACGTTCCACTTCGCCAGCAAGCGAAGCTATTGCGGGTGCTTGAGTCCGGCGAAGTCGAGCGCGTGGGATCGTCGCGTCCCCGCCGCGTCAACGTGCGCGTTTTGTCGGCCACCAACATCGACCTTACTGCCGCTTGCACTGCGGGACAATTTCGCGAAGATCTGCTGTTTCGTCTGAACACAGTGGAAATTCGCGTTCCTGCCTTGCGCGAGCGGCGCGAAGATATTCCACTCCTTGCAGCCCATTTCTTATCCCGCTACGCAACGCGCTATCGCCGCCCCGTACAGAGGTTCGATCCGTCGGCCCTTCAGGCGCTGATGCAATACGGATGGCCCGGGAATGTGCGGGAACTGGAGCATACGATTGAGCGCGCGATCCTGATGTGCCGGACTGCAGAAATTCAACCGGCAGATCTCTCGCTTACTTCGCAACGCGCTCAAACTCAGCATCTCGAAGATCTCAGCCTCGAAGCGGTGGAGGCGGTGCTCGTCCGCAAAGCCCTTCAGCGGTTTCAGGGCAATGTGAGCCAAGCAGCGGAAGCGCTGGGACTGAGCCGCGGCGCCCTTTATCGCCGGATGGAGAAATATGGGGTCTAGCTTCGCCGGCCCGAAATCCTCGCGCCCGCGAAAACGATCCCGCCTTCTGTACGAACATCGGATCGGCCTCTATTCATTCCTGGTAGGATTGCCCGGTCTCTTTGTGAGCGCCGTACTCGTATGGAAGCAGGACTGGAGCGTCGAATCCCGCCTTTCGCTCATTGCTGCCGAGCTGTTCGTCTGGTGGCTCTTCGCGCTCGCGCTCCAGGAACAAACAACGCGGCCACTTCAAACCCTGGCAAACGTGGTTGGGTCGCTTCGCGAAGAAGACTATTCCTTTCGTGCGCGCAATGCGTCGCCCGAAGACGCCCTCGGTGAGCTATCCCTCGAAGTTAATGCTCTCGCTGACATGCTCTCTGACCAACGGGTCCGAGCCATCGAGGCAACCGCGCTGTTGCAGCGAGTCGTCGATGAAATTGATGCTCCGCTGTTCGCCTTCGATCCCGCATCTGCCTTGCGTCTCGTGAATCCTGCAGGGGAGCATTTGCTATGCCAGACGAAGACACGCATGCTCGGAAAGACCGCCGCCGAGCTCGGCCTGCAACCGTGCCTGGTAACGGATAACGAAACTCTGGTCGAACTCAATCTGAAAGATTCGCAGGCCCGATGGCTGTTGCGACGGAGTTCCTTCCGCCAGCACGGCGTGCCGCATACGTTGGTCGTGTTGTCCGATGTCAGCCGGGCGTTGCGCGAAGAGGAGCGGCGCGCATGGCAGCGCCTGATTCGGGTGCTCGGCCACGAGTTAAGCAATTCTCTCGCTCCCATCAAGTCGATCGCCGGAAGCTTAAATTCGCGAGTATCTGTCACGGCAATGGACGAAGAAGTCCGTAGCGATCTGCAGCGCGGCTTGGAGATCATCGAGGCTCGTTCCGCAGCGCTGCATCGCTTCCTCGAGGCTTATCGCCGACTCGCGCAGATGCCCACGCCCTCCCTGCGAGAAGTAGCTTTGGGCCCTCTCATCGCTCGCGCGGCCAGTCTCGAAACCCGAATCAGGGTGTGCGTCGAGCCAGGCCCTGAGATCGCATTTCAAGCCGATCCCGATCAACTGGAACAGATGCTCATTAACCTCGTACGAAATGCAGCAGATGCAGTTCTGGAAAACTCGCCCCATTGCGCGGACGCCGGGGCAGTAGTCACACGCTGGGAGGCAGATAAAGACGATGTGATCTTGACAATCGAAGACAATGGTCCGGGCTTGTTAAATCCCGCAAACGTATTCACCCCCTTCTATACGACGAAGCCAAACGGGAGTGGGGTTGGCCTGGTTTTATCCCGGCAAATCGCAGAAGCCCACGGTGGACGCATTGAAATCAGCAATCGGTTGAATAGTCGAGGTTGCAAGGTCAAGGTGGTTTTGCCTCGGCGCCCTCCGGTTCCGGAGTCTCGTGCGCTTTGACGAGTCCAACCTAAAGCGGAATGTCGAGTCTCTCGAGTATCGGAGTACACTCCAAGCTGCAAGAAAAAGTGCCTGTCTCGAGCAGCCGTGAACCTCATAAGCTGGAGGAGATAAACGTATGTTGAATCGTCGAAATTTCTTAAAGGTAGCCGGAAACGCAACCGCAGCCAGCTTTCTCGCGGCGAAAGTACATGCGCTCGCGCCGGCTCAGGCTGGAAATTCCAGCCCGGTGGCGGCTAACGATCATATTCAACTTGCACTCATCGGAGCCGGGATTCAAGGGCAGGGAGACACCAAGGTCGCGGCGCAGGTGCCGGGCGTAAAGGTCGTCGCGGTGGCTGACTGCTACGACGGACGGCTCGCTCACAGTAAGGAACTCTGGGGCAATGACATCTTTACGACGCGCGATTACAAGGAAATTCTGGCCCGTAAAGATGTCGATGCGGTCATTGTCGCCACACCGGACCACTGGCACAAGCGGGTTTCCGTCGACGCCATGAAAGCCGGCAAGGACGTCTATTGCGAGAAGCCGATGATCCATCTCTACGCAGATGGACCGGAGATGATTGAGACAGCTCGCGCTACGAACCGCATTCTTCAGATCGGAAGCCAGCGAGTGAGTTCGATTATTTATGCCAAGGCGAAGGAACTGTTGGCGTCAGGAGCAATCGGTCAGCTCAATATGGTGACCGCACATTGGGACCGCAATTCATCGATCGGCGCGTGGAATTATACCGTTCCTCTGGATGCATCGCCTGAAACTTGCGACTGGCCGCGCTTCCTCGGGACTGCGCCCGTGATTCCATTCAACGCCGAGCACTTTTTTCAGTGGCGCAAATGGAAAGCCTACGGCAGCGGAGTGGCGGGAGATCTCTTCGTTCACCTGTTCAGCGGAACCCACTTCATTACCGGAACGAATGGTCCAACGCGCGCGATGGCTACCGGAGGACTGCGCTTCTGGAAGGACGGACGCGACGCTCTCGACGTGATGCTCGGTCTCTTCGACTATCGAGAAGGGTTCAACCTCGCCCTCCGCGTGAACTTCGTCGATGGCGGGGAGGAGAGCGAGGGTCTCATCTTTACCGGTTCGGAAGGCACCATGGAGATTGCCGGCAACACAGTCAGCATCAGCCGCGCCCCTCTTCCAAAAGAGCCGGGCTTGATGATTGGCACCTACACTGATGCGATGCAACAACGTATTCAGGAAAGTTACCGTCAGAAGTATCCCGTCACGCACCCATCCGGACCCTCCTCGGTTGGATTCGAGAAATACGTTGCCCCGGAAGGCTATCGGGACAGTTACGACCACTTCAGCAATTTCTTCTCAGCAGTGCGCACGCGGAAGCCCGTTGTAGAAAACGCAGTGTTCGGTTATCGTGCGGCCGGAGCGGCGCTGCTCGGCAACCTGAGCATCGAGCGGGGCGAGGTGGTGAAATGGGACCCCGATGCGATGAAGCTGGCATGAAATAGAATTTCTGTCCGACATTTCTTAAAGCTCTCGGTTTCAAAAGACTGAGGGGAGGTTGGCCTTGCTCAATCGTAGATTTGCAGTCCTTACTGTCGTATCCTTGTGCGCCTGTATGGGCGCGTCGCAAAATGTTCGGAAAACCACGGCCGGGGATGGGCCCGGAGGCGTTCCGCAGCTGACTTTTCGGGTTCACCGCCTCGGCACGGATCATGCCGAAGGCGTTACCACACTCGACATGAACGGCGATGGCCGCCCGGACATCTTAAGCGGCGCTTATTGGTATGAGAATCCGGGCCCCGCAGGCGGCGAGTGGAAGCGCCATCAGTACCGGACAGTAGGGATTCTCGGGGAGTTCGTCTCCGACTGCGGTGAGTGGACCTTCGACGTGAATCATGACGGCGCACCGGATGTAGTTACGGCGGGATGGATGATCAACGGACTCTGGTGGTACGAGAACCCGAAGAAGCCTGGCGCGATGTGGGAGCGCCATCTCATCGCCGATAGTTACGATACCGAGGGCGGCGCAACCGGCGATATCAATGGCGACGGCAAACCGGATCTCATCCTGGCACACTACAACCATTCGGGAATTCTGTGGGTTGATTTCTCCGGTCCCGAACCGAAAGTGCATCACGTCGGAGGTAAGGAGCAGGATGGGCACGGCATCGGGATCGCCGACGTGGACGGCGATGGCAAGGCTGACATCCTCACTCCGACCGGTTGGTTCAAGAATATCGACGCCAACAACGACAAGTGGGAGTGGCATGGCGACTGGGAGCTGGGCGACGCTGGCTTTCCGATCATTGGCTACGACGTGAACAACGACGGCAAGACAGACATCATCTACGGCCACGGTCACAGCTACGGACTCTATTGGTTGGAACAAAAGGGCGATGGCTCCAATCGCCTGTGGGTAAAGCACGCGATCGATGAGTCCTATTCGCAGGTGCATGCCCTCAAGCTGGTCGATCTCGACGGCGACGGCGCGCCCGAATTACTCGCCGGTAAACGCTACCGCGGGCATAACGGCAACGACCCCGGCTCCTACGATCCATTGGTCATCTACTACTACAAGATCGACCGCAAGACCGCCCAGTTCAAGCGCTATCCCATTTCAGTTAATGGAACGGCAGCGGCCGGGACGCAGTTCGTCGTGGAAGACTTGGATGGTGATGGTGATCTGGACATTGTGACTGCAGGAAAGACAGGAGTCCACTTCTACGAGAATCTGAAGGTCGATAAGGTCCCGAAAGAAACACGCGAGCAGGAGCTTTTGCTCGATAAGAACTGGCCTTTCGAGGGCGAAGGCGTCATCGTACAACAAGAGGACGGCCCTAAAAACCAGCTCCCTTAGTTTTCCGTTGGAACATCGACCCAACTGCGTTTGCGATTGCTCTCGAGCTCAGCTTCGAGGATCGTCAGTTGCCGCAGTCCATCGACAAACTGCGGGTATTCCGGCGCCGCGCCAGGTGTGGCAATCGAGGCGTAAAAGCGACGGAACACTTGCTTAAATGTATCGTCGTAGCCTTCGCTGTGGCCGCCGGGAAGGTCCGCATAGCTGCGCGCTCCCGGCTTCAGGAGCGACGGATCCTTGATGAAAACTTCGTTGCCCACGTCGCGATGGCCAACCCAGAGTTCGTCGGGCCGCTCTTGATTCCATGCCGCGGAAGATTTGGTCCCATAGATCTCAATGCTGAGCCCGTTCTTCCGTCCTGCGGCAACCTGACTGGCGGTCATGCAGCCCCGGGTCCGCGCTCCCATGCGAAATACAACGGCGCCAAAGTCTTCCGTATCGATGGGGGTTTCGATGTAATCCTCCGGACCGAGCATCTTATTGGCAAAAGTCTCGACGGAGTGCTTCGGCTGCTTGCGGGTTTTGTGAAATGTCTGGAGATCAGCACAGAGACTGGTCACGCGCAGTCCGGTAACGTGCTCCGCCATATCGAAGAAGTGCGAGCCGATATCGGCCATGCAGCGCGAAGGACCGCCGGCTTTAGTTTCGACGCGCCAGTTCCAATCGGTGTCGTAGAGCAGCCAGTCCTGCGAATACGTGCCCTGTATCACGAGAATCTCGCCGAGGTCTCCGGCCTCTCGCATCCGACGCATCTGTTGCACTATCGGGTAGTAACGGAGGTTATGGCAAGTGCAGTTGCGCAGTCCCTGCTTGGATGCGAGCGCGACGAGTTCCTCCCCTTCAGCCACGGTAGTGGTTAGCGGCTTCTCGCAGAGCACGTGCTTGCCCGCGAGCAGCGCATCTTTCGCCATGGAAAAATGCTGGGCGTTGGGTGTACCGATGTGGACGGCATCGATCGTGGGGTCGCGAAGGACCTCACGATAGTCGGTCGTAATAAGAGGAACGCCATACGCGGAGCCCAGGCGGCGCGTCGCCTCGGCGTTTCGACCTGCGATTGCGGCTGCTTCAACGCACTCCACCCGCCGCACCGCCTCGAGATGCACGCGTCCCATAAAACCGGTGCCGAAAATTGCTGTTTTGATCGGTTTCATTCTCTTTGAAATCCCTTCCTCCTACGACCACCACGCTGTTGCTGGCTGCTCACGGATCACGATGCCGTTGAGGAAGTTCGCCGCCTTAGTCAGGCCCTCCCCGGGCGAAAGCAGGCTGTCTTCGTGCTCAATGGAGATCACGGAATCGTAGCCGAACATCCGCAAAGTGGAAATAAACTCGCTCCACCACTCTGCCCCGTGTCCATAGCCGCAGGTTCGGAAGATCCAACTGCGATCGCGTTCTTCCGTGTACGGCTTCGTGTCGAGGACGCCGGTGCGTACCAGGTTCGCTGGATAAATCTGCGTGTCTTTGGCGTGAACGTGGAAGATGGACTCTCCCAGCACGCGAACAGCGGCGATGGGATCGATTTGCTGCCAGAAAAGATGACTGGGATCGAAGTTACATCCGACATTGTTTCCAGCGATCGAACGAAGGCGGAGCGCCGTTTCCGGGTTATAGACGACGAATCCCGGATGTGCTTCGACCGCGATCTTAACTCCGTGATCGGCGGCGAATCTTGCATGTTCGATCCAAAACGGCGCAACTACCTCATTCCACTGCCAGTCGAGGACTCTGCGGAAATCCGGAGGCCAAGGGCAGGTGATCCAGTTGGGAGCCGTCGCATTCGGCGAATCCCCGGGACATCCGGAAAAATCAACCATCGTGCTCACGCCAAGTTTTTCCGCCAGCAGGATGGTCTTGCGGCTGACCTCACGGAACCGTTTGGCTTGATCCGCATCCGGATGCAGTGGGTTACCGTGGCAGCTTAACGCGCTGATGTTAATGCCGTGATCGCTGATGATCTTCTTGAAATCGGCCAGAGCTGATGGATTCTCAAGCATCGAGAGCTTGCAATGGGCATCGCCGACATAATTCCCCGTGGCGAGTTCCACGGTATCAATACGGAGCCCCGCAAGCTTTTTCAGGACTTCGGTCAGTGGCAGCTGCGATAGCAGGGGAGTAAAGACTCCAACGCGCATGGCTTAGGTCTCCTGAAATCAGAGGGCTCATTTTACCGCAGCGGCCTTATGTTACCTTTATGCCTTCGCGGGAGGTCGCTTTGCATCAAGCTCGAACAACCCTATTCCTCATCCTAAGCCTAACGTTTCTGGCGACTTTCACCAGCGGACAGGATCGTCCAGCCGTCGATCCTTCACTTCCGCCGCCTCCGCACGAGAAGCAGATCCATCTGAAACACATCCTCGTAATTGGCCAGACCAAGGGGTTCGAACACGACTCCGTCTCGGACGGCATGGCCGCGATCTACAACCTTGGCCGTGAGAGCGGACTCTGGGAAGCCACCCTGCGTACGGACGTCGAGCTCATCACGAAGAAGGATCTGGCCAGGAACGCGAAGAACCTCGACTACTTCGATGCCCTGGTCTTTGTGAGTACCACGGGCGAACTTGACCTGGACGACGGCCAGAAGAAGGACATGCTGGCATTCATCCATGATGATGGCAAGGGCTTTGTGGGCGTCCACGCGGCCTTGGACACAAATTACAAGTGGCCAGAATACGGCGAGATGATCGGCGGGTGGTTCGACCAGCATCCTTGGTTCACGTTCAACGCGCCAATCGTCAATGAAGACCCAAGTTTCCCGGCGGTCCGTCACTTTCCGAAGGCATTTGTGAAATACGACGAAATCTATCAGCCGAAAGAGTGGTCGCGCAAAAAGGTTAATGTTCTGCTTAGCCTCGACCCCGCGAAGCTCAACTACACGAACAACCCGCGCATCCACCGCACGGACCACGATTTCGCCGTAGCCTGGGACAAAATGTACGGCAAGGGACGGGTTTTCTATTCCACTCTCGGTCACACCCAGGAGTCTTGGAGCGATCCGGATATTCGCATGATGTATTTTGAAGCAATCAAATGGGTGCTAGGTATGACCGAGGGCAGTACGACTTCGCATCCTCGCCCGGCGGACACCAAATGACGAAGATCAATCTGTCCATGAATCCGTTGCGAACTCTGCGATGGTACTTGCTGCTCGCGGTTCTGCTGTCGGTAGTCTTTGCCCCCGCACAAACACCCACACCCGCCCAATCGGAGAGCAAAGAAAAACAAAGCAACGGGTCTGCCTCCAAATCGTATCCGCCAGAGAAAGTCCAGCAAGGGAGCGCCCTGTTCCGGCAAGACTGTTCTTTTTGCCACGGGCGTGATGCCGGAGGTGGAGAGAGTGGACCCGATCTCACGCGATCCAAACTAGTGACCTCTGATGTGAACGGAGACAAGATCGGCCCGGTCGTACGCAACGGACGTCCCGACAAAGGGATGCCGCCATTTGATCGCTCTGATGAGCAGATCGCAAGCCTCGTAGCGTTTATCCATACCCAACAAAACAACGCGCTAGCCGGCGCCGGTCGAAGACGAAATGGCGGGCGCAAGGGCGTAGACGCATCCGATCTACAGACAGGAAACGTCGAAGCCGGCAAACAATATTTTAACGGTGCGGGCGGATGCGCAACCTGCCACTCGCCAACCGGAGATCTGGCTGGAGTCGCATCGCGCTACCAGGGCCTTGAGCTTGAGGAGGAAATGCTATACCCCAGGCACGCCAAGTCAAAAGTCGCAGTGACACTCGCTTCTGGCCAAACGGTCTCCGGCACATTGGCTTATCTGGATGAGTTTACGGTTGGACTCGTGGATGAAACGGGCTCCTATCGCTCCTGGCGGACCGGCGACGTGCACTACAAGGTTGATGATCCCGTCAACGCGCATGCGGATTTGTTCCCCAAGTACACAGATGCGGACGTCCATAACCTAATGGCATATATACAGACCCTGCGTTAAAGCGCCGGGGATCTGTCTAGATTGCGACTGACTGTGAGAAAGCCCACTCGATGATGAATTCTCTTAGGGAAAAATTTCTGGCGATCGCGGTGATCGCACTGACCGCAGTCGCGTCTCCCAGAGTCTTGATTGCCCAAGGGGTCGATGCGCAATTACTTCTGCATCCAAGAACCGACAGTTGGCCGGGATACCACGGCGACTATTCTGGAAGGCGTCACAGCGCGCTCACACAGATCACACCGCAAAATGTAAAGAACCTTTCCTTAGCCTGGGCATTCCAGACAGACCAGAATAGGCCGATCAAGTCGTCGCCGCTGCTGGTGGATGGCGTTTTATACTTCACCGTTCCCGATAATATTTGGGCCGTCGACGCACGATCCGGCCATCAGATCTGGCATTACAACCAACCCACGACCCAAGGAGAACATATCGGCAACCGCGGTTTGGCAATGTACCACGGATCTCTTTTCTTTCTCGCCCCGGACGCGCACCTGGTTTCATTGAACGCCAAAGATGGAAAAGTAGGTTGGAAAGTCCAAGTCGCGGATGTCACTAAAGGCTACTGGACGAGTATGGCGCCGTTGGTCGTGGGAAACCACGTGCTCGTTGGTGTGTCTGGAGACTTCGATAACCTGAGTGGCTACATCCGGTCCATCGATCCCGAGACCGGCAAGACGCAGTGGCAGTGGGACTCAACTCCTCCAGCTGGAACTCCGAATCAAACCACCGGCGGAATGACCTGGATGACCGGAACGTACGATCCTGATCTCAATCTCGTTTATTGGGGAACGGGGAACCCGACGCCGGTGCTAAACGGAACTACCCGTCCGGGAGACGATCTCTATACTTGTTCGATCGTCGCACTCCATGCTGATACTGGCAAACTCGCATGGGCTTTCCAGGTTTCTCCGCACGACACGCACGACTGGGACGCGGTTGAGACTCCGGTGCTCGTGGATGGCGATTTCCATGGCGAGCCGAAGAAAATGCTCATGCAAACCTCGCGCAACGGCTATTTCCTTGTGCTCGACCGGACCAACGGAAAGAATCTTTTGACCGCGCCCTTCGGCCCGGTGAACTGGGCGCTCGGGGTCGATCAGCAAGGCCGTCCGATTCCGAATCCGGCGAAAGAGCCGGCGCCCGACGGAAGGCTGATTGCTCCTGATGAAGGGGGGATGACCAATTTTCGTTCCCCCAGCTTCGACACAAAGAATGGACTGTTTATCGTTGACGCGCACCCCAGTTGGAGTCTTTATTTCGCCAAACCCGCCGATGGGGTCTACGGTTGGGCAGGCGCGGACTACGGCGTATGGGGCAAGGGAGTGATCGAGGCGATCGATTACCAGACCGGAAAGATCCGCTGGAGCCACGACCTTGGACCTGAGTCGGGTGCCGGCGTACTAACTACCGACTCGGGTCTCACGTTCGCCGGCGATGGTCATGGCAATTTCCTCGCGCTCGATTCGACTGACGGAAAAACGTTGTGGCATGCCGGTTCCGGCTCGCACATCGTAAGTTCGCCCATCACCTACGAACTGGACGGGCGCCAATTCGTGCTGACTAGCAGCGGCGGCGTCATGTTTGCATGGGCACTTCCGGAATAGTGAGGAACTTCATCGTCGATCAACAGACCTCACCAGCCCATTTCCGCGGAAGCGATCGCAGATTTACTCTTCGAGCTTAAACACTCTCTCCATCAGCAGCCATTTCTCTCCCGGCTTAGCTTGGGGTAGCGTCTGCTGGAACGTCGCCATCAACGATTCCCACTCCTGCACCTTCGGATTCGACTGGTCTGCCTTTATCTTCGCTGCGAACGAGAAATTCTCATTCACTTCCATGATCATGAACATTCGTGTGCCCAACAGATAAATCTCCATATCCTCGACACCTGAGTCTTTAATGCTACGAGTAATCTCGGGCCAGATTTTTTGATGATGGCGCTTGTACTCGGCGATCAGTTCGGGATCGTTTTTCAAGTCGAGGGTCAGGCAAAAGCGTCGTTTCATTTGGCCTCGGCAGCGGGAATCGACAGGGTTGCGGCCGTGCTCACAGCGCCCGGACGATATCCCCACGTTGCGAAATAAAAGACATAAGCATGACAAACCAGCGGAACCACAAATGCACGCTGAATATTCCAAGCGTCAGAGATCCGCCCCATGATTGCGGGGAAAACAGCACCCCCGATGATCGCCATCACCAACAGGGACGAACCAAGCTTTGTATATGGCCCTAGATTCTTCAGGCTCAGGGCGAAGATCGTTGGAAACATGATGGAATGGAAGAACCCGATCAAGACTATGGCCCAGACAGGAACAACGCCAGAAGCGAAGAGAACAATCAGAAGACAAAGCAGCGACCCACCAGCAAACCAACTGAGCAGCCTGGGTGCGGCCACTCTCTGCATGATGGCCGAACCCGTGAACCGCCCGATCATGAATCCCGCCAAATGCGCTTGTAAATAGTGGGCGGCAGCTTTCTCGCGCGTGCCGGGCATCGTGAACTCCGCAAATCGAATGATGAAGCTGGCTACACCGACCTGCGCACCCACATAAAAGAATTGCGCGAGCACTCCCTTGATCAGGTGCGGAAAGGCGATCGTTCCGCTCAGCTTAGCTTCCGACGGCCGCCGCTCATCAAGACCAGTCTCTCGAACTTCTGGCAACTTCGTAAGGTAGATAAGCAGAGCAACGCACAGGAAGACTCCGGTAATGACCAGGTACGGCGTCTTCACCATGTTCGCTTCTGACACGCGATAGCTCAGTAGCTGTGCGGGATTCATGGCCGCGAGTTCTGCAGGCGTGTGCTCGATGCCCGAGAGAATAAACCTGGAGCCGACAAGCGCGATCATCACGGCCCCCGCGGCATTGAACGACTGGGCAAGATTCAGCCTTCGCTCCGAACTCTCCACCGGGCCCAGAGTCGTGACATAAGGATTGGCCGCTACTTCCAGCACTGACTGCCCACACGCCATCACGAAAAGGGCGAAAAGAAAAAAACCGTAGACGCGGATGGAGGCCGCGGGGATGAATAGCATTGTTCCCGTCGCACAGACCAGAAGACCGATCAGAATCCCTCGCTTATAGCCCAGTCGCTGCATGAGCCATCCCGCAGGCAGAGCGGCCAGGAAGTATCCTCCGAAAAAGGCGGACTGGATTAGCGACGACTGAAAGTCGGTAAGGCCAAATGCTTTCTTGAGGTGCTGGATGAGAATGTCATTCAGGTTGACCCCAATTGCCCACAGAAAGAACAAGCTGGTCACGAGAACCAGCGGCACGACGTAGCGTCGCTCTGTGATGGGCGTCGATGCACTCATTCGCAGATTCCTCAGGTCAGCGCGCGATCCAGATGCGTATAACCGCCATCGACAAACAAGTGCTGGCCCGTGGTGTGGCTCGATTTGGCTGAGATCAGAAACACCGCCATCGACGCAATTTCCTCAGATGTGGTCATGCGCTTCTCGAGCGGAATCTTGTTGAGGATGCCCTTCAACTTGTCTTCTGAATTTGGAAATGTGTCGAGCCACTGGCGGTAAAGCGGCGTCATCACTTCGGCCGGAATGACGGTGTTCACTCGAATCCCGTAAGGCAGTAGCTCCACTGCCCACTCTCGCGTCAAAGCCATAATTGCGCCCTTTGACGATGCGTATCCCGAAGTGCTCCCTTGCCCGGTGACGGCAGTTTTCGATCCGATGTTGACGATTGCGCCGCGCGAGCGCTTCAGATGTGGCAGAGCATAATGCGCCATACCGTAATAATGGACGAGATTTCGGGTCAACGAGGCGACGTACTCATCGGGATTGCCATGTTCCAGCCCAACTTTGTCATTCCGTCCCGCATTGTTCACAAGAGCGTCCAGCCGGCCGAATTGGCGGAAAGTCTCCTCGACGGACCGCGAGCAGCTTTCCGGAGTTGCAAGGTCGACGGTGATGAGTCCGCAGGCAAAACCGCTGCCTCGCAGTTCACTCTTCAGTTTGTCGCCAGCCTCCGCGTCACGACCCACAATGACAGGAATGGCACCTTCGCTTGCACAGGCGCGGACGATCGCGGCACCGATTCCCTTTGCCCCGCCGGTAACAATGATTACCTTTTCTTTTAATTGCAGGTCCATCCACTAGCCTCGCAGGTTAAAGAAACCGCCGTCGATCGGGTAGTCGACCCCTGTAATGAACGCTGCCTCATCGGAACACAAAAACAAAGCCAGTGACGCGACTTCTTCCGGCTCCGCCATTCGTCCGATCGGCTGCGATTTTGCCAGCTTTTCGAACATCTCTTGCTCGCGTCCCGGATAGTTTTTCTGCAGATAGCCATCGACGAACGGAGTATGAACCCGGGCAGGAGAGATACAATTGCAGCGAATGTTGTGCGCCAGATAATCGCGGGCAACTGAATACGTCATCGCGACGACCGCGCCCTTACTCATCGAATAGGCGAATCGGTCCGGCAGTCCTGATGATGCCGCAATCGATGCCAGATTCAGAATCACGCCGCCGCCCGACGTTTTCATGTGCCCAGCCACCGCGTGCATGCAGTTGTAGAACCCTTTGACGTTCACCCGCACGACGCGATCGAAGTCCTGCTCGCTCGTGCTCTCGACCGTACCGATATGAGAAATCCCAGCATTGTTAATGAGGATGTGAATCCGCTCGCGGCGGAACAACTCTTCGAATCGGGCACTAACTTCGGCGTGGTCGGTCACATCGCATTTATGAGCAGACGCGACTCCACCGGCTGACGCGATTTGCACGCATGTTTCATTCGCTGCAGCTTCGTTTATGTCGAGGATGCGAAGCGCTACGCCATGCGATGCGAACTTCAGAGCAATCGCCCGCCCAATACCGCTGCCACCGCCCGTCACCACGGCAACTTTCGCGTCGAGCCGAAATCCCTGCGCCTTTGTTTCTTGAGTTGTCAGAGTGATACTCCTCGTTTCCAAGGGATGAAGTCCTCTTGGGCTTTTTGCTCTGCCTTCGTGCGAATCTCACCGCTCGCGACCTGGATGACAAGATCCAGGATCGTTTCCCCCATTTGCTCGACGGTTTTCTCTCCAGAGATGACGGGCCCCGTGTCGATGTCGATGATGTCGTGCATGCGTCGTGCTAAGTCTGAGTTGGTAGAGAGCTTTACTACCGGAGCGATGGGGTTTCCGGTCGGCGTGCCGAGGCCCGAGGTGAAGAGAACGACGTTTGCACCCGCGCCGACCTGCGCAGTGACACATTCCACATCGTTGCCCGGGGTACATTGTAGATTCAAGCCGGGCTCGGTCGAGTATTCCGGATAGTCAAGAACTGCCGTGACCGGCGACGTCCCGCCCTTTTTCGCCGCTCCGGCCGACTTCATGGCATCAGTCAATAATCCGTCACGAATGTTGCCGGGCGAAGGATTCATGTCGAAGCCCGACCTGGCGGCCACCGCCCTGGCCGAATAATCGCGCATCAATTGGATGAAACGGTCCCCGACAACTTTGCTTTTACTGCGATTGATAAGCTCTTGCTCCACTCCGCACAGCTCCGGAAATTCCGAGAGAATGGTTCTGCCACCGAGAACCGCGAGCAGGTCGGCGGTGTGTCCGATGGCCGGATTCGCCGAGAGTCCGGAGAACCCGTCCGATCCTCCGCACTTCAGTCCCACACACAACTCAGCGAGCGGGGCGGGTGCTCGCTGAGCCTTGTTAGCTTCGACGACTCCGAGAAATGTCTGCCGGATCGCCTCCGACATCATCGCCGCTTCTGATCCGCTTTTTTGCTGCTCAAAAACGAAGAGTGGCTTGTCGAACATGGGCTCGCGCTTGCGGATCTCTTCTCGAAGGATCGGGATCTGCGCATGCTGGCAACCTAAACTTAGAACCGTAGCTCCCGCCACATTGGGATGGTGAATATAGCCCGCGATGAGTCCGCAGAGATTGTTGGAATCTTCGCGCGTTCCGCCACACCCGCCTTCATGCAGGAGGAACCGGATGCCGTCGACGTTTTCAAAGAGTCGCGGGCGAGGAGCGGCAGCCTCTTCGGCGAGTCCTTGGTCTCCAAGCTCCTCCGCTTTTCCTTCCCGGTAAAGTCTGGCCAGTTCCGCAACTTGCCTTCGATAAACCTGCGGCGCGGCGAAACCTAGTTCCTCTTCAAACGCCTGCTTGAGAACCTGGATGTTCTTGTTCTCGCAAAACACCAGCGGAACGACGAGCCAGTAATTCCGCGTTCCAACCTGACCGTCGGAGCGATGGTACCCGAGGAATGTCCGTTGCCCCCAGCGCGATGCATCCGGGGATTTCCAACGATATTCGCCCTCTTGCTCGTGAAAAGGCGCGGATTGGTGCTGGACATTCCCAGTCGTCAGAAGTTCTCCGGCCGCGACCGTCTTCACTGCTTTGCCCACCATCACACCGTACATGATGATGCGATCGCCGACCGCTAAATCGGTCATCGCGAACTTATGCTTGGCCCTAACGTTCGACACTAGATGGTAGGTCGCCCCTGCGAAGTGAATGTCGTCGCCCTGCTTCAGATCGGATAAAGCGATCAGGACGTTATCACGGGAATCGAGTTGAAGCACGCGGGAATTCATGAATTGAGGTTCCAAAACGCCCACCCGGGGCAGTCACGCCAGGAATGTCGCCCGGCCATTGTAAAGCAGAGCGCCGCGATCGGGCTTTCAACCCGGCAGCCGCCAGAACCTCTGCGCGTTCCCGCCCAGCACGGCATCACGACAATCGGGCTGTAACCGGTCCAGATAGTTTTTGACCACCGATACCGTCCGCGAGTATGTTCCAGCCGCGACACAAACTGGCCAATCGGAACCGATCATGAGCCGATCCGGCCCAAAAGATGAAAAGGCCACGTTGAGATACGGCTCGATCTGCTCTGGTCGCCACGTTTGCCAGTCGGCCTCGGTCACCAATCCCGACAGCTTAGCAAATACATTCGGAAACGCCGCCAGCCGGCGAATTCCGTCGGCCCATGAATCGATGCTGCCACTCTTAATGGGTGGCTTAGCAAGATGATCAAGCACGAAGCGTTGTTGAGGAAAGCGCTCAACGAACTCAGCCGCTACCGGAAGGTGCCGGGTGTAGATCAGAATGTCGTAAGCAAGATCAAACTCCTGCAGGACTGAGATTCCGTTCAGGAACTCTGGCCGCAACAAAAAACGATCATCAGGTTCAGACTGCACGATGTGGCGGATCCCCACAAGCTTGGCATTTTGGGCGAACAACTTTAATTGAGATCTGACTTCAGAGGACTGCAAGTCGACCCACCCAACCACTCCGAGCGTCGCCGGAGAGCGCTCAGCCAAATCGAGCAGCCAGCGCGTCTCCTCCAATGTTTGGCGCACCTGAACTACGACCGACCCGTGAAATCCATTCCGCTCCAATTCGGGTTTCAGATCGTCCGGCAGAAAATCGCGCTGCAGCACCGTCATCGACTGGTCGATCCAGTGATACTCCACCGGGTTGTATCTCCAAAAATGCTGGTGGGAATCGATATGCATGGTGCCGCGCAACCACGTAGGCCTTCGATATTACCTTAGGCCTAGGCAAAGCATCCGAAACCATTTGATTACACTCTGTTTGGTATTGCTGCAGGAACTGGCGGGTTTCTTCATCTGGGACACGTTGAAAGCTTGCGCGCTGCCCTGTGCCGGTCGCGGCTTCCGCGCTTGACGATCCACAGAATCTCCGCCGGCAGTGGAACTGGAGAAGGCCAAGGGCGCGAGCCAACTCATGCAACGGGCAACTTGCGGGCGTGAAGCCAAGTACAGTTCTTTCCTCATCCCCTTACACGAGTCGACGGATAGCGAAAATTACTACCTTTAAACTATAGGTAGCGTAGTACTTGGCGCGGTGAAAGGAATTCCGGATGCACTCACTCAATCGGGAGAACGATACAAAGCAGAACGATACGAAAAGGTGGATTCGATTTACTCTGAAGTGCGGCCTTCTCGCTACCGACGCAAGAGTTTGGACGGTCATCCACCGCTTGTTGAATGAGCGCGATCTTTCAGGACGACGAACTGCCGTTGAGCCTCGTTGGCCTCGTAATGCTTCCCGAGCTGATACTCGCCGGATTTCGCCCAGCACGGCCTTGCTCGGCGGAGTTGGCATCGGAATTGGTCTGGGATTGCTGCTTGCGCCCGTGTCGGGCGCTCAGACGCGGAGCGTAATCCGCGTTAAAACTCTGGACGTCAGGGATACGGTCGGACGCGCTGCGGATTGGCTGCGCTCCGCCAGGTACCGGACCTCACCCGATACTTACGGGTACTGACGAATATCGCAGTCCTGGTTTCCGATAGAACCGTACCGGCTCGGAATCGGGAGGCTAAGCCGGTAATCAACTGCTTGTTCGGGATTCGTAACACCAACGCACCCTGCAATAATTTCCTGCTCCTATCGTAGAGAATGCCCTCAACCATGAGGGGGGAGAGGAGTGGATCCGGAAAGCTGCCCGAATTGCGGCGGTTCTGGGTATGTTGCGAAGCCTGTGGACTTGAACGGTAAGTCTGAAGGTGTCGCATTTATCCGAACGAAGTGCCCAGCTTGCGCGGGTACTGGCCGGAAACGCCCGATCCCACCTACGACCGCCGGCTGACCGCACGGCCTGCGGGTGCTTGCGAAACGTACGGAAACCGGGCCGTCATGCTTCCCGTATTACGATCGACGGCCCGGGCCGCACGTTGTCGGATTGCTTCCGCTCCCCGCGGTTCTTGCCGGATTCGGCGGCGTCTTCATTTTCAGGCGATTCCCGCTGCTTTGGTTCGCGTTCTCCGGGGTACACTCGCCGCTTCAACGCGATTCCTTCCGTTCCCCTTGGCCCGATAAAGTGCCTTGTCAGCCGCTTGCAGAACAGATTCCGGATCGGACTTTTCTCTCGATGCCATCGCCACACCAATGCTCACCGTAACCGAGAGCGCGGCCTCGGATTTTTCCTGCACCAACTCCCGGATCGCCTGGCCTTTCCTTGCGCGACCTTTAGCTCGATCAGTGCGACGCTCAGGTCCACGCGAGGCTTGGCGTCGATCCAGTCCTCGCATGCGGAACTCACTTGACTCAACGGTCTCACGCAGGCGCTCGAGATGTTCGACAACTTCCGGAGTAGTCTTGCCCGGGAAAAGGATATTGAACTCTTCCCCGCCGCACCGGTAAGCTTGGCCCCCTCCCGTCACACGAGCCAGATTTGACGCCACCAGCCGTAGAACCTGATCGCCGGTGTCATGGCCGTACGTGTCGTTAAATCGCTTGAAATGGTCGATATCGACGACCGCGATTGAGTACGGTTCCTGCAATCTAGCCAGCGCGTCATTGAATGCGCGCCGCGACGGCAGCGTTGTCAACTCGTCGTGATAGGCAAGCAGATAGGAGTTTTCAATGATTGAAGACGCGAGGATGCATGCCGCAGTGGCTGCATACAACGTCGAAATACGGGCATTTCCCGCAAAACGAAGTGAAAGAAAGAATGCGCAAAGGGTCCATAGAAGAGCGCTATCCAGGGGCTTTCGGGTCACAAGGAACCGAACCACCAAGAAAACACTAGCGACAGCAAAGACGCTCCACACATGGCCCGGAAAGGAGATCGTGGCGACATGGTGCCCGCGGACTGAAGCGGCTTGCCCCGCGCTGGCAGTCCGGCATAGCACCGTTACCGTGACGGACTGAACAAACAGGAATAATAGGACAGGGCCTGTCGACGATACCGAAAAGCCCTGCTCGTGCATCAGGGCGATCAGCACGAAGTTCAGCGGTACCAACAGCGCGACCATTCGCACTGCAACTAAAAGCTGCGGGCCTTGGCCCCCGCCTAAAAGTGCAATCGCCTGTCCGGAGAGAAACAGCACTAATAAAGATAAAAAGATGCGGCTGGAATGAAATCGCCAAGCCAGCAACATCCCTCCGGCCAATGCGCAGTAACAGAGAAAGCTCAGCGCCGGCAGAGCCAACGTTAACCAGCCGGAGTACACGAGTGCCGCAACACTGAGAAGCAATACCCCTCCCGGCACCACCAGCGGCTTTAACGTCGTTTTGGTCCAAGCCTGCAAGACTCGCTCCATCCGACAAAACTTCTTCAGGATTATCTCCGGCAAACACCTCACCCTGGAATTGGCCGATGAGGTTCGGACTTTCTGAGCACGAACAGGAAGCGCCTGGCCTTATTCCTCCCTCTTTGAAACTGAGACCCATTCCGGCACCTCGATACCTTTGTGCGAGCCGAGTTCGTGCTGAATTTGAGTTGTTTCTAACTAGACTGGGACTGTTCGATTAAGGAAGGTTCACTTTTTCATGTTCTCAGCCGCAGAGGCTTTCAAGAATCGTGCGATGGGGGTCATCCTCACTGGGATGGGTTGCGACGGCGCAGAAGGAATCAGAGCTATCTACCGCCAGGGCGGCCTCACCATCGGTCAGGATGAAGCGAGTTGCGCGGTTTACGGTATGCCCAGAGCCTGCTTCGAACTCGGCGTCCTCGACCGCGTTGTGCCTTTGTCCGACATCCCAACCCAAATCCTTTTGGCTACCCGTCGGCGCAAGCGAGCATAAGATCTCTCGTGGCCGCCGAACTCTCCGGATCAGAGTTCCCGCGATCGAGCAAACTCCTGATTCTGCGGAGCAGCATGTCGCTGAAGAAAGGTTTCGCCAGGCACTCTTCGCGGGCCTCGTCCGCTTGTATCATTTGTTCCGCGTATCCTGTAACGAACAGCACCTTCAGTTCCGGATTTTTTCGTCGCAGCTTCGCCGCCAGCATACGGCCATTCTCTCCCGGTAGAATCACATCCGTCAGCATCAAGCCCACCTCCGAAACGTGCTCTTCATAAAGCCTCGCTGCTTCAACCGCATCGTGGGCGCTAAACACTCGATACCCGGCTGTCTGCAAGACATCACATGTCACTTCTCGCACAAACGTTTCGTCTTCGACGAAAAGAATCGTGGCGGCCGGCGGCTGACACCGACGATCCACGCATACGCACCAATCCGCCGAATTCTCCGTTGAGTTTTCCAGTGGGACTCCCGTGCTAGGCTGATCCATAACCTGCTCCGACAATCGCAGGAGCAGGTCCATCGCCACCTGGCCGTGCACATATTCTGGCCAAAGCCTCGATGAAAATAAAATAGTTAACTTCGAAGTCGGCGTTGGTCGTGCAGCCGGGTGATTCCCGCAAGTTTCATCTCGGGAATTCTGCGCGCAACGTTGGACCAATTCGACACTCTGTCGGCCAATAGTTCCGGCACTTACTTCGGCGCGGTCAGAATCGTCTCGTTCGGATCGACCGTGATCTTGTGCGTGCCCGCCGGAGCCGGCAAGTGGAATGTCGATTCCTCGCCGTCAGCGAACACTCGCCCCAGTAGCACTGGCTGCTTTCCTGCCACCACCGCGTAAATTGGAACCGACGTCACCAGATCCTTCGGCGCGTCCTCTTGTAGAAGCGTTCCGCTCACCACGGTCCCCGTTCCCTTGGCTGTAAAATGCACCGCCTTCAGCTGCAACTTCGGAAGCGACGTGCCGTTAATCCATCCTTCCAGGAACCAATCCAACGAGTTCTTCCCCTCATAGCGCAGCGCGGGAGGAAGTTCCTCGGCAAAAACATCCAGCAGTTCATGCGTGCTGATCGACCTCCCTTCATAACGCTGGCGCACTTTCCGTAGTGCCTTTACAAAGGGTTCGTCTGCGCTCCCCCCGCTACGGACTCCCTCTTGCACTGCGGCATCCTTCAGCATCGTCCGCAACATATGAAACAGCCAGGTTCCTCGTCCGTAGCTGATGGCTTCATATCCCTCGGGCGAACGAGAGGACAGCAGCCTCGTCCCGAGCGTGACTGGCCCGGCGTCCATAGGAGAGAGCCCATACTTGTTCTTCTCCACCAGATCTCTTTTGTAGGTTTCCATGACCTGTCGAAACCCGGTCGGATTCTTCTCTTGCAACATCATCAGCGCACAATAATTGGCCAGTCCCTCGGAGAACCACTGGTCCCTGTAGCTGGTCCAAGGGATCAAATCTCCCCACCACTGATGAGCGGTCTCATGTGCTGGTAGCGACTGCTGCAGCAAAATCCGAAACGGTTCGTAGTGCAGCTCTTCGCGCTGATGTTCATCCAGGAACGCGTACGAAGAAAGAAAAATGAGCCCCGGCCAACCTTGGCTTTCTCGACCCGGCATCTGGGTCAAGGCAAGATGGCTGTACGGATACGGTCCGAACCGTTCTGCAAAATACTCGATCGCCCGGGCCGCCTGTTCTCCCACCTGCACTTCAGTTCGAGATGGGGACGGACGAGGGGAAATGATCACCTCCGGCGGCCTCGCCGACGGATCCGACGGCAGCGATGGAATCACCTGGATGGTCGCACTCGGGAAATCTCTCTCCACTCCCCGGGTCGCGTAGGTTTCTACCGTGACATTTCCCGCACGTGCCGTCACTTCCTGATACTTGCCCAGATTAAAACCTGCCAGGGGGATGGGCCGATCTGACATCCAGTGTGAGGTCGATTCTCCCCCGGCCTTCGCCGCTTGCTCCGCGGAAACCGGCCTCGGCGTTCCCGTGGCCACCAGCGTCCAGCCCTGCGGATAGCGGAACTCCAGGTCGTAGTCCGCCATTTCCATTCCACGATTCGGATACCAGGTTCCACGGGCCCCGACGTACAACAGCCCGCTGCCCGCTTCTGCCAGAACTTCCCCGCCGTAATCAAAGTCGATCTCAAATTTCTGTCCCGCACGCGCCGGCTCCGGAAGAATTACGGCCACAACGTCGTTCCCGCGCCGTGAAAGCTGGGTACCCTCGATTGCCGGATTATGGATGAACTCGATGGGTTGTCCCCCCAGCGTGACCCTCTCGATCTGCAGGAAGCGCGACAATTCGAACAAAAGTGCCCGCGAGCCTCCATCCCGAACCTCGCACTGCATCCGCGCATGCGCGTGAATTTGTTTGGGAGGCAGCACGTCGGTCGTGATCGAGTAGCGGCGAACCAGGATTGCCCTCGAATGCAGGCTTTCGCCCGGTGCTTGCGACATACCGTCCACACCTCGATGACTCATTCCGCCTTGCGGTGCGGCGAACGATGTCCAGACATCATAAAAAGTCTCGCCATCCTCCGCTGCTTTCACTTGTCCGGCTTGAACCTGCTCGGTGGCCGTCGAATCGAAGTACACATCGAACACGCCCAGCTTGATTCCCTGCAGCCTCGCGTGCAGAAACCGGTCGGCGGCATTCCCCTGTTGCTCCCGATCCGACGACTTCTCCTTTGAAACACTCGAGCCATTCGCCGGAAGCATCCGGCTGAAAGTCACCAGCAACCGCATGGCGTCCCCGGCGGAAAGATTCTGCACCGTCGCTTGCCAGCGGTCCACAAACTCCTGTTTGTTTTCGGTTGCCCGCAGATCGGGCCGAAGGTCAGCGAACGAGTCGTCGTTAAAACGAAAGTACGCAGTCGCGAACCGCTCCTCCAGGATTGCCATCCCGGTAAAAAAGCTCATCGATCTCCGTTCGACTTCGTTCGGAGGCGTGAGCAAAACTTCACCGTCCCCCTCGAAAAATGCCCCCGTGATCCGGCCCATCACGTCCTTGGTAAAACCAATCATCCCGTCGTCGAGGGAGATTTGCACTCCGGACATGGTAAGGGACGCGCCTCGTACCTGGTACACCCGCGTCGCATCGAGTCCCACCGATCCTAACTGTAGATAGAGGGCTTCTGCTGGCTTCTCCGGTGGTAGGCTGTCGACCGCAGCGCTGCTTTCAGGCCATGCCATCACTGCAAGCCAAAGCATCGTCAGCCCCAGAAGCCGTGCCTTTATTAGTACCTTCGTCACGTGGGTAGGAGTGTCCTCAGTTGCTAGAATGCGCCTGAATGCCGTTTCGTGTCACCTTCCTGTTGTTGTGCCTACTTCCTGCCCTGGCCGGAGCTCGCGCTGACACCATCCATCTGAAAAATGGACGCATCATCCTTGCCGACCACGTTCGCGAAAATGGCACTCGCTATGAATACGAAGTAGGCGACGACTCCTACGCCATCCCCAAGTCGTCGGTCGACCACGTCGATGCCGGTGGCATGCCCACCCATACCACGGGAGCCGCGAAGATGGCCGATCTGCCAACCTTCGTGCCGGCCGACAGCCTCGCGAACGAAGGCGACTTGGTCGGTAAAATAATTAAAGATGGCAAGGTCGATTCCGACGCCTTAGCCGGCCTGGAAAACAAAGGAAACCCAGCACTCGGCGCGGCCGCCAATTTCATTGCTGGAAAATTCGAGCTCGAACACGGCAACGTCGCCCTCTCTCGCCAATACTTTGAGAGTGCTCTGCGTTTCCAGCCGGACAGCTCCATCATCCTTACTTATTACGCCGCTGTACTGGTTCGAACCGGCAATGCCACTCAAGCCTTGCCCTACGCCCAACATGCCGTTCGCGTCGCTCCCGATTCTCCCGACGCCTACACCATGCTCGGCTATGTCCAGTTCGCCTCCGACCACACCAAGGATGCCGTGGCTTCCTGGAAACGCTCCCTTGAACTGCGCCCCGATGCCACCGTGCAGCAGTTCCTGGCGAAGGCCCAGCGGGAACAGAAAGTCGAATCCGATTTTGCCGAAGGCGAAAGCAGCCACTTCATATTGCACTACGAAGGCCACCAAACGACCGACGTTCTCCGCGCACAAATTCTGACCGCGCTCGAGGCCGACTATGACGACCTTGTCCGTGATCTGGGCAACCCCCCGCGCGACAACATCCTCGTGACTCTCTACACCGAGCAGGCCTTTTTCGATGTCACCAACGCTCCCTCTTGGTCTGGAGCGATGAACGACGGCAAGCTCCGCATCCCCATCAGCGGTCTCAGCTCCATGACGCCAGAACTCGCCCACGTTCTAAAGCATGAACTCGCTCACTCCTTCATTAATAAGCTCTCCGGCGGACGATGCCCTCCATGGCTGCATGAAGGCATCGCCCAGTTCCTCGAACCCAAGAATCTCGGCGGCAATGGACATCAGCTTGCGCTTCTGTTCAAAGCGCAACACGAAATTCCGCTGAATGTTCTCGAAGGAAGTTTCCTGCAGTTCTCGGGATCGCAGGCTTATCTCGCGTACGCCGAATCGCTCGCGGCCGTATCCTATATCAACGACTCTTATGGCATGAGCGACGTTCAGCGGATTCTCGAACGCCTGAGCCAAGGAAATTCCACCGAAGCAGCCCTGCGCGCAACCATCCACTCCGACTACGGCCAGTTCGAACAGGACCTCGGCCGATATCTCGCCGACAAGTACGGCGACTAACCGGCAACTGTATTCCAACTGCATTCCTAGCTGTTAACTCTGGAAAGCGCATGTGGGGACGGAGGCATTCGTCCGTCCCGCGAGCGCAGCGAGCGTGCGATTCGAAATGCAGAGACAGCCGCGCTGGCTGCGGTAGCGGAGAGAATTTCGATGAAATCCGCCTTTTGGCCGTGCACCCGACCGAATTTGCCCCCACTCCCTTCCTGTGCTAGCTTCGCCGAAGGCCCCTTGCCGATGCATTCCCTCTTCCCATCCCGCGATCCCGAGCCCGTTCCGTCTGCCGAACCCGTTCCCACCGTTTTCCCCACCATCGCTGGCGCCGACATCGCAGCAGTCTTCGTAGGCAAGAGGGTCGCCGGCGATTTCTACGACTCCATCCGCGTCAGCCCGGAGCGCGTTCTGATCGGCCTGCTCGACGTCTCCGGACGCCGCGCTGACAACCGTCCCATCCTGAACGTTGCGCAGGAAATTTTCCGCAAGTCCGGAAGCGAGATCTTCGCGAAAGCCGACATTAACGAATCCGAAGCCATGACCGAGCTGACCCACCTTCTCAATCGCGGTCTCATAGAGATCGCCAGCGGCGTTCGTTCTTGTCCCGCTTTCATCGCCTGCTACCACGAACAATTCGGAACCCTGTGCTACGCCAATGCCGGACATACCCCTGCCCTGATCCGCGATCACACCGGCATCTCTGAACTCGATTCCACAGGCCTCCCTCTAGGACTGTTTTCCCACGCCACCGCCGACGCCCGCATCGTAGGTTTGGAGAAAGGTTCCTCGCTTCTGGTCGTTTCCCGTGGAGTCCTCGAATGCGAGACCCACACCAACGGATCGTCCGGCGAGTTTGGCATGGACCGTGTCAAAAGCCTCCTGCAGACTGCCCCTGCGACCGACGCTAAGGCCCTATGTACCTCCATCTTGAATGCTGCCGCCGAATTCGAGGGCGACGTCCCGCTCTGCGACGACCGCACTGCCCTGGCCCTGGTCCGAACCACCTGATTTTCAACCGGCCAACTTTACCGCGCGTCCCGGCGTCAAATCCTAGAGGGCTAGCCCGGGCTCCGGCACAAAGTAGTAAAATATCTTATCGGCCCGAGCCCACCTTTTGCCCGCAAGCCCAGGAAGCGTGGCGGCCCATTCAATTTATGAAGAAACTTTGCCTGATTCTTGCTGCTTTGACATGCCTGTCGGCCTTCGCAACCGGACAAGTCGTCGAAGAAATCATTGCCCGCGTCAACAACCAGATCATCACGCGCTCGGAATTTGCGCGCAGCAAAGATCAGCTCAAAGAAGAGGTTAAGTCTCAGGATCCCAATAACGCCGACAAGCTCTACGCCGACCGCGAAAAAGATGTCCTTCGCGATCTCATCGACCAGCAGCTTCTCATTGACAAGGCCAAAGACCTCAGCATCACAGGCGATACCGAACTGATCAAGCAGCTTGATCAGATGCGCAAGGATATGAAGCTCGATTCCTTGGAGGCTCTTGAGAAAGAAGCGGAAAAGCAGGGCTACTCCTGGGAAGATTTCAAGCAGCAGCAGCGCAATCAGATCATCACCCGCAAAGTGATTGGCGAAGAAGTCGGCGGCCATCTCTCCGTCAGCAAAGAAGAAGAACAAAAGTTCTACGACGAACACAAGGCGGAAATGGAGCAACCAGAATACATTCGCTTGAGTGAAATTCTGGTCACGCCCAAAGCTGTGGCCCCGGCTCCGCCGTCTGGCGTTCCCGCGGCTGATCCCGCCGCTCCAGTCGAGGACCCCGCTGCCCGGCAGGCTGCCGAAGCCGCAGCTCTGAGTGCCGCTGAGGCCAAAGCCAACGACCTTCTTAAGCAGATTCATGACGGTGCCAATTTCGAGGATGTCGCCAAGAAATATTCCGACGGTCCATCCGCCGCGGATGGCGGCACGCTCGGCATGTTCAAGCGCGGCCAACTGGCAAAGGAAATCGAGGACAAGACTTTTGCTATGAAGACCGGCGAGGTCACTGAGGTGATGCGCTTCAAGCAGGGTTACGGTATTCTGAAGGTCATCGATCACCAGCAGGCCGGCGTTCCGCCTCTCAAAGACGTCCTCCCCAAGGTGCAGGACGCTCTCTACTACCAGAAGCTTCAACCCGCCCTCCGCACATATCTCACCAAGCTGCGCGAAGACGCCTATATCGACGTCAAGACTGGTTATGTCGACAGCGGGGCCAGCCCAAACCAGACCAAGCCGGTTGAGACCGCCACCGCCAAAGAAGCCGATGCCAAGAAGCTCGGCAAGAAGAAGCATCGGAAGCTCGGTATCCTCTGATGATTTGGATCTGGGCGGGGGGCGCGTGCTTTATACTCAAACAGCCTGGATCCGGCCATCATGAAAGACTTCTACATCTGCGACTGCGCGCGGCAGGAAAACAAGATCGTCACATCTTCTTTCGTGGTAGTCGCTAAGCAGATCAAGCCCAAGAAAACCGGGGAGCCTTACCTCGCCCTCACCCTCGGCGACCGCAGCGGACAACTCGAAGCCAAAATGTGGGATAACGTCGAAGAGGTTCTCGACGCCTTCGAGCAAGACGATTTCCTCAAGATCAAGGGTCTCATCAACAAGTACAAGCAGCGCTTCCAGCTCACCATTCACAAGCTGCGCAAACTCGGCGACACCGAAATCGACTTCTCCGACTATTTGCCCAAGACCACCAAAGATATCGGTGAACTCTGGCAGGCGCTGACCAATTTCGTCGCCTCCATTCAGAATCCGCATCTGCGGTCGCTGGTAGCGTCTTTCATGTCCGATCCTGGAATCGCCGCTGCCTACCGCAATGCTCCGGCAGCAAAAACTTTGCACCATGCCTACATCGGCGGCTTGCTCGATCACGTCGTTTCTCTATTCCGCTCCTGCGATCTGGTCTGCAGAAATTATCCTCAGATCAATCGCGATCTCCTCCTCACCGGCGCCTTCTTCCACGACATCGGCAAGATCCACGAGCTCACCTACAACCGATCGTTCTCCTACAGCACCAAGGGTCAGCTGCTCGGCCACATGATCATCGAGCTCGAAATGCTGCAGGCCAAACTCGCGCTTCACCCGGACTTCCCCGACGAACTGAAGACGCTGGTGGAGCACCTCATCATCAGCCATCACGGCCAGTATGACTTCGGCTCGCCCAAGCTTCCCATGTTCCCCGAGGCTCTCATGCTGCACTATCTCGACGACCTCGACTCCAAGATGGAAGCGATGCGCGCCCACTTCGAACGCGAATCCAGCCTCGACAGTCCCTGGACCAGCTACAACGCCTCTCTTGGCCGACCTCTCCTGAATACGGAAAAATTTCTAGCCCCAAAAAAATCCGCGCCGCCGGCAGATGAAACAACCGACGAGCCCTCCACGTCTGTAGAAGGTTCGGATGACGCTGTAGAACAAACCACCTTGCCTGGCCTCGATACCCGTCGCTGAAGCCAATCAACAAATCAGGAGCTACGAAGAGGATGCAACCGACCCTGGCAGGAGAATTTGTTTTCTCTCGCGGGCATAAAATAGTCCTAAGGGGCACGGCAGACCATGCTCGACTTCACCCGTTTCGAGATCCTGACCTTCGACTGTTACGGCACTCTTATCAATTGGGAAGCCGGCATTCTCCCAGTGCTGGATCGCATTCTTCGTGCTCATGGCAAGCAGCTCGACGACGCCACCCTTCTTAGACTTTATGGCGATTTCGAGCAGCAAGCCGAGCAGGAACCCTTTCAGCTCTATCGTGAAGTTCTTGCGTCAGTCGTAAAGCAGTTTGGGTTTGAGTTAGGTTTCATTCCCACCGCCGCCGAAGTGCGCTCGCTGCCCGACTCTCTGCCCAACTGGAAACCCTGGCACGACACGGTCGCCGCCCTCCAACAACTTAAGACCCGCTTTCGCCTCGCCATTTTGTCCAACGTGGACGATGAACTCTTCGCCGCCACGCGTACCCAACTCGGCGTCGAGTTCGACGACATCATCACCGCGCAACAGGCCCGCGCCTACAAACCTTCTCTCAAACTTTTCGAGCTGGCCCTCAGCCGCATCAATGCTCCCGCACACCGCGTGCTGCACGTCGGCCAAAGCATCTATCACGACGTGATCCCCGCCCAGGCGCTGGGACTCGCGACCGTATGGGTCAACCGTCCCTCGGCAAGACCTGGCGTCGGCGCCGTCAAATCGGCCGAAGCCAGCCCAGACCTGACCGTCAGAAGCCTGGCAGAACTGGCCACGCTTGCGTTTGCATAATAGTTAGATCGTGGATTGTGGAAGAGCGGCGCTTTCAGCGCCGCGCTAAGCGACTGAGCAAAGAAAGGCTTCAGCTCTGGCGAAGAGTGTGGAGCATCCTTTTAGGGCGAATTCCAGAAGGAATCCGCGAAATTCCAGCCTGGAAGCGGCGGAATGGAAAAGACGGGCGCGCAAGCGCCGGGAAAGCAAAGAAAACGACCGAGCCCCTGTAGGGGCTGCACCCCGCGCTAGAAATTCATCGGGAGCTTCACCACTCTCTTCTGTATCGCCCACATCACCAACTCGGCCTTGTTATGAACTCCCAACTTCCGCATGAGATTGAACTTGTGCGCGTCCACCGTCTTCATGCTGACCCCCAGAACGTCTGCTGCCGAGCGCACGGTTTTGCCCTCCGCCAGCAACTTCAGCACCTCGCGCTCCCGCGCCGTCAACATACGATTTCTCGGAACGAACTGCTCAACTGGCCACTCAGCCGCGACTTCCGTATCCTCGCTGGGGCTGGCGAACAAGCTCCGCACCATCTCGACCAGCTCCTCCGCTGTCGTATGCCGCACCGCACATCCGGCGCTATCCACCGCGTCGCCGCCATGGTCGGCGGTTAGAAACAGGACCTTACTGTTCGGAGACTCCTGCAGAATGATCTGCTCGATCTGTTCGGCCGCGCACTCGAAAATATGCGCAGCAGCGATCACCACTTCCGGCCGATGCTCGAAGATCATCCGCAGCGCCTCTGCCGCATTCCCTGCGTCCGCAACCACGTGCAAATCCTGCTCATCTTCCAGCAGTCGCCGCAGACCTTGGCGCAGTAAAACATGGTCATGCACCAGAACGCACCGTATGTGCTTATGAATATTCTGTGGGGGGAACACACGTCTCCTTGCGGCCAGAGAATTTCGTGAACTGGGTGTGGGCTGGATGTAACCCACTCGGACGAGGACGACTTGTTATTGTACCCTTTTGCCACTTTCCGCAACATACGAATTGCTGCCGGTTATACCCTTCAAAGCTGGGGGCTTGTTCATGGAGGGAACGGCGATCTGCCAAAACTACAGCCGCGAAGCGGCGGCATTCAATAGCCCAGGGCGTAGCCCTGGGAAATGCCCCCACAACGGATCCGAGTCCCGTAGGGACGGCACGAACAAGCGGGATTTAGGCGAGAAGATCATGCTCTGAGGAGAAGCGCGCGTACTTCTCTGCCTCGCTCATGGCCCGCAATGCCCTTGTTCTCCCCACAAATCCCTTATCCTGCTTGCCATCCTGTACAATCAAAAATTTATGTTGCGCTACTTCACAGCAGGAGAGTCTCACGGCGAAGCTCTGGTCGCTTTCCTGTCCGGCCTGCCCGCTGGACTGAAGGTCGATCAGTCTTTTCTCGACCGCGAACTCTGGCGGCGCCAGCAAGGTTACGGCCGCGGCGGTCGGATGAAGATCGAGCGCGATACCGCCCACATTCTCTCCGGCGTCCATCACGGCATCACCATTGGCTCGCCGATCTCTCTCCAGCTCGAAAATCGCGACTGGAAGAACTGGCAGGAATCCCTGCCGGTCGCCGAGGGAGATCCTGGCAAGCATAAGCGCGTGGCCTCTCCCCGCCCCGGCCACGCCGACCTCGCGGGAGCTTTGAAGTACAACTTCTCCGAAGCCCGCTACGTCCTCGAACGGGCCTCCGCCCGCGAATCCGCCGCCCGCGTCGCCATCGGCGCACTCGCCAAGCTTTTCTTACGCGAACTCGGCATCGAAGTTCTCAGTCACGTAATCACCACCGGCTCTGTTACCGTTGCCGGTCACGTCGATTGGGAAAAGATCCGCGCGCTTCACAGTCGCGGGGAAGTCCTGCTGAACTGCGCCGATCCCGAATCCGAGCAGTGCATGAAAGAAGAGGTCGACAAAGTCCTCAAGACCGGAGACTCTCTCGGCGGTGTCTTTGAGGTGGTCGCACACCAAGTCCCGCCCGGCCTCGGCACTTACGCCCAATGGGACGAGCGCCTCGACGCCATGCTCGCCGCAGCCGTCATGTCCTTGCAAGCCGTAAAGGCTGTCGAAATTGGCTCGGGAGTCGCCTCCGCATTCGCTCCCGGTTCCGCCGTGCATGATGAGATCGGCTACGCGTCCACCACCGGTTTCACCGGCTTCTCCCGCACCCGCAACAACGCTGGAGGCATTGAAGGCGGCGTTTCCAACGGAGAAGAAATCCGCGTTCGCGGCTATCTCAAGCCGATCTCGACCCTCCGCCGTCCGCTCCAGTCGGTCGATTTCTCCACCCGCGAGCCGGTCAAGGCTGCTTACGAGCGCTCCGACGTCTGCGTCGTGCCGGCCGCCGGGGTTGCTGCCGAAGCCATGGTCGCGCTGACTCTGGCTCGTTGTGCGCTGGAAAAGTTCGGCGGCGATTCCATGACAGAAACTTTAAGAAACTTCCAAGGCTACTGCCAGCAACTAAAGAATTATTGATGATCTATCCCATCGTGAAGTTCGGCAATCCGGTTCTCGAGAAACCCTCTGAGACCGTCACCGTTTTCGATGAAGAGCTTCAGAAGCTTCTCGATGACATGTTCGAATCCATGTACGCCGCGCACGGTGTTGGCCTCGCCGCGCCTCAGATCGGCATCGCCCGCCGCATCGCCGTCATCGACGTCACCTTCAAGGAAGATCCCGACGCTAAGCTGGTCCTGATCAATCCTGTCATCCTTCACACCGAGGGCAAACACACGCAGAGCGAAGGATGCCTCAGCATCCCCGACTTCCGCGAAAACGTCACCCGCCCCAATAAAGTGACGGTCCGTGCTCAGGATGCGAAAGGGAAGGTCTTTGAGAAGACGGGAGAAGAACTTCTGGCTCGCGCCTTCCTACACGAAACCGATCACCTCAACGGCAAGCTCTACATCAGCCACATCAGCGCCCTCAAGCGCGATCTGATGAAGCGCAAAATCCGCAAGCTGATGAAAGCCGGCGAGTGGGAGTGAGCGCCAGGGCTCATCGCACTTCGAGGCACACGAGCCGCTGAGAAAACAAGAGTCCTGAATTTCTCTGTGTCTCTGTGACTCTGTGGTGAAATGGGTCTATTACTGAGGAATGCCCTTGGACCTCGTCTTTTGTGGAACCCCGCGCTTCGCCGTCCCGTCGCTCGAAAAGCTGGTTGCCTCCGGCCACCGCATCCACCTCGTCGTCACCCAGCCCGACCGACCGAAAGGACGCGGACTCGAAGTCGTCGACTCCCCCGTCAAACAATCCGCTTTGCAACTCAACCTGCCCATCACCCAGCCCGACCGCATCAAAACCAACGAAGAATTTCGCGCGCTTCTGACGGCCATCCAGCCAGACGCCATCATTGTCGTCGGCTACGGCCGCATCATCCCCCGGTGGATGCTCGATCTCGCGCCTCTCGGTAACATCAACCTTCATGCGTCGCTCTTGCCGAAATATCGCGGCGCCGCCCCCATTCAGTGGGCCATCGCCAACGGCGAAACTGTCACCGGCAACACCACCATGCGCATCGATGCCGGCCTCGACACCGGCGACATCCTCCTGCAGCGCGAATTCCCCGTCGCGCCAGACGACACGTCCGAAACGATTGCCCCGCCCCTTGCGGCCATGGGAGCCGATCTTATCGTCGAAACCCTTTGCGGATTGCAAGCCGGTAGGATTTCCCCTCGCAAACAAGACAACGTGCACGCCACGCTCGCCCCGATCTTGAAAAAAGAAGACGGCCTGATAGATTTCTCCCGCACCGCTGCCGAAATCTTCAACCGCATCCGCGGCTTTCAGCCCTGGCCAGGTGCGTACACTAAATTCCGCGGCAAGACCCTGCAGATCCTAAAAGCCCAACCGGTCTTGGCAGATTCGTCGCTAGCGCTCGGGGAACTCCGAGTCGTAGTCAATCACCTGCAAGCAGGTTGTGCCAATAACACCGCACTTGATCTTGAAGAAATGCAACTCGAAGGCAAGAAACGCACCACCGCCCACGACTTCATCCAGGGTTACCGCCCAAAGTCCGCCGAAAAGCTAGGCGCGTAATTTCTCCGTGTCCTCTGTGGTGGAAGGTTTTGCTTCAGAACCAAGGGTAGAATCGAGGCAATGCCGATCTCCCCCGCCCGCGCCGCAGCTTTCGACATTCTGCTCCGAGTCGAGCGCGAAAACTCGTATGCCTCCGAATTACTCCACTCGAACACTTACCGCCAGCTCACCACTCCCGACCACGCCCTCACCACCGAACTCGTCATGGGCGTTCTCCGCTGGCGTTCGCGCCTCGACGACGAAATCGCCCGCGCCTCCTCGCAGCCACTCCCGAAGCTAGACCTGGAAATCTTGATCGCCCTTCGCCTCGCCGTATACCAGTTCGGCTGGCTCGATCGCATTCCTCGGCGCGCCGCGCTCCACGAAAGCGTCGAACTCGTGAAGCGCGCCCGCAAACGCTCAGCTGCTCCGTTCGTCAACGCAGTTCTGCGCAAGCTCTGCGACCATTTCCGGTGCTCCCCTGTGCCCCCTGTGGTGAGCCCTTCTTCCGCGCAATCCTTAGCCGCAGCGTATTCCCATCCTGCATGGCTAGTGGAGCGTTGGACCGAACAATACGGATTTCCCGCAGCCCAGCAAATCTGCCATCACAACCAGTCGATTCCAACCACAGCCATCCGACGGCGCATGGCCGACGCTGAAAGCGAACTAGCTGCAGACGGAGTCTCTCTCCTTCCAGGAGGCCTCTTATCCTCCGCCCGTCGCGTGGCCTCAGGAGACGTCACCAAAACGCAGGCTTTCCTCGACGGCCACGTCGTCATCCAGGACGAAGGCTCGCAACTCGTAGCCGCGCTCCTCGGCGAAGCGGTTCCGGACAGACATTCCCGCATCCTCGACTGCTGCGCCGGCCCCGGCGGCAAAACCCTTGCCATCGCCGATCACAATCCCGGCGCAACAATTACCGCCGTGGAAATTCATCCGCACCGCGCGCGCCTCCTGCAAGCCCTCGCCGCCAGCGCAACGCACGCCGACACAAGGATCGAAATCATTGTCGCCGACGCCGTCCAACTCCCCGTCATGGCGCCGTTCGACCGCATCCTCGCCGATGTCCCTTGTTCCGGAACCGGCACGCTCGCTCGCAATCCAGAAATCAAATGGCGGATCACCGTCCGCGACCTCGCCGAATTGCACGAGCGCCAGTTGGCGATCCTCCGCTCCGCCCTGATCCAACTCGCACCGGGTGGACGCCTCACCTACTCAACTTGTTCGCTGGAAAAGGAAGAAAACGAAAATGTCGTGGAAGAAGCACTGACGGGAAACAACGTGTTCAAGCTGGTTGACTGTCGATCGGTACTCGACTGCCTGAAATCCGCCGGCGAGCTGACCTGGCCAGACGTATCAAATCTCACGCGCGGCCCATTCCTCCGCACTATCCCCGGCATCCACCCCTGCGAAGGTTTCTTCGCCGCCATCATCGAGCGCTGTTAAGAATTCGGGGGGGGGCGATCCGTGAAGATCCGCGCAAATCCGTGGCAAATGGTTTCTTACCGGACGTCAAAACTAACCGCAGTCCCTGCCACAACTTTCTGCCCTGCCGCCGGAGCCTGCGACACCACGATGCTGGCAGGAGACGCCTCAGCCGGAATTTCTACGATCGAAGCTCCCGCGTCGGCCGGAGCAGCCGGAGCCACCACGCTCACATTTCCCAGCCGGAATCCGGAATCCTGCAACGTTCCACTGACCGTCCCCAGCGGCTGCCCGACAAAACTCGGCATCACGAATGCCTCCGGCTGCGCTCCAGTTGTGATGAGCAGGCTAATTTTCGGAGCGGCCACCTGCACCGCATTCGCTGTCGGACTCTGCGCCAACACCTGGTCCGCCGGGATTCCCGCCTCTTTCACTTCCGCCAGCGAAGCTATATCCAGCCCGCGCCGCCGAATATTCAACTCCGCCGCGTGCTCGCTTTGGCCCGTCACGTTCGGGATCGCCACTCGCGTCGGCCCTAGGCTCTGCGCCACCCGTACTTGCCACCCGTGCCGCACCTTCGTCCCTGGCAGCGGTAGCTGCGACATGATTCTTCCCTCTGGAATTTGCGGACTGTAATACTGCCGCTCGATCGACATCTGCAATCCCGCCGCCACTACCGCCCGCTCCGCTTCTACCGGGCCCAGCCCCACCAACGGCGGCACTGCGACCTCCTGCCCGTGAATCGCAAACCGCATGGCAGTCAACGCCGACACCATGGCCACAATCACCAGCACCAGCGCCAGCATCGCAAATCGAATAGCAGATTTCATGAACCAAGAAAATTATAGTCCCCCATGTCTCTCGGAACGTCGCTCCTTTGGACCTTGCACTCGGCTCCGAGCCCTCCTGGCGCTGAGCCCCGAACGGGCGGAATTCGTTAGCCCAGCGCGTAAGCGCTGGGCTAGGAAGGCAAAACCTGACCGAGTCCCAGACGGACGGCACCTTTTCGCGAATTCGAATTCCACCGTGCCCATGCATCCGCACACAATTCCATGCAATCTAAGCCCATAGCAGCGTTCCAGCTTCGAGGTGCCCCATGTCCCACCCCTTGGAGTATCATTTTTCGGTGCGGCATTCGATTTCGGCTTCGATGGTAGTGCTAAGCCTGATCGCGACGCCCGTCGTCCTCGTCTCTTTCAGCCAGGCCCAAATCAATGGCGCCCCTGCATCCGTGACCTCGCCCGGTTTTGGCGGACGTCCCGTCAATGGCACCGCGCCCAGCGTCACTTCCGTCGGTCCGCGCGGCTATTCGTTGCACACTCCCATCCCGCATTCCAACCGGCCCGACCCTCAGCGCAATGACGAGAATCGTCGCCGCCGCAATTACGGCGAATACACACCTCCGCTCGTGTACGCAGTTCCTGTCCCCTACGCCGTCGACAGCGCGGTCGACGAAGACTACGACGACGACAACGATCAAGGCGGACCCACCGTCTTCGACCGTCGCGGATCCGGTGTGCGTTCTTATGTTCCCCCTGTAAACGACCTTGCACGTCCCACCCAGCCGGCAGATGATTCCTCCATCGATCCCGAGCCTGTCCAGGAACCGACTCTGCTGATTTTCAAAGACGGTCGCAAAGTGGAACTCGGAAATTACGCCATCGTGGGCAGCACTCTGTTCGATCTGGCCCCGGGCCACCCTCGCAAAATCGCCCTCGCCGATCTCGACCTCGAAGCCACACGCAAGCAAAACGAAGATCGCGGCGTAGTCTTCCAAGTTCCAGCATCCCTGCAGGCGAATTAACCGAAGATACCCGGCTCAGCTTCATCGTTGGAGACTGCTGGCGCGGACCTTGTCTCCCTGAAGATCGCCCACGGAGCTTCTGTGTGGACTGCCCGCGGAACTTCACGGTGAAGCTTGTCCCAAACTTGAATGTGGAGACCAACCGTGGAGCTTGACCGTAGAGATTGCCGTGGAAGAGCGGCCCTTTAGGGCCGCGTTAGTCGCCTCACACCCTGCCGGGCTTTAGTCCCTGAGGCTCACGCGGCCGCAGCCAACGTAGCGACACCTTTCTCTGCCCTCTTTTCCCGCACCCTTAACACCGGTTGCTCCACCAGATAATAAGAAACACTCGCCAACCCCATCGCGAAGAACACGAAATACCATGGCCGTCCATGCGTCCCAAACACAAACAGCTGTTGCCACAAATAAAGGCTGTAGCTGATCTTCCCCAGCCATGCCACCGGTTTCCAATTCAAAATCCAATACGGTCTTTCGACCACATGCAGCAGAAGCAGCGCGATTGCCCCATGCATCACCGGCCATAACACGAACAATAAAACGGGTGTGATGTGGAATCGCAACATCCCTACATAAATCGGAACCATCATCACTGGCAAGACCAGGAAAGCCGCCCAGTGCGCTCGGATCCTCGGCATCCTTCCCGCCAGAATCGCCAGCAAACACCCCACCGCCAGAATGTCCGCCACGGCCGGAAACGTCTCATCCGCTCGTCCGTGCAGCCCCACAAAATGGCAGCCCACGCGATACAACGGCGCAAACGCAACCACTCCTACCAGAATTGCCACTCGGTGCCGGTGCCACCTCTTCAAAACCCCCGGCCACAAGAAATAAAACTGCTCTTCCACGCTCAACGACCACAAATGCCCCAGAAACCACGGATGCCCAAAATCGAAATTCGCCAGGTACAACGCCGCTGCGATCATGTGATACCAACGCAGCTCGTGCCGGAAGATCACAAACACCGGCAACATGAACACCATTGCCGCGGGAAGAATCCGGTACGCTCTCCGCACATAGAATTTCCGCAGCCCGATCGAGGCCGTCTTCTCGTGTTCCTTCAACAGCAGTGACGTGATCAGATATCCCGAAATAATGAAGAAAATTCGCACCCCGAGATTCGCAAACGCTCCCGCTACATCCGAGTGATACCGCAACTCCGCCCAATGCCCTGCCACCACCAGGAAGATCGAAATTGCCCTCAACCCATCGAGAGATGGAATCCTCTGCACGCCGCGCAGCTTAGCAAAGACATGCTGTAAAACACTGTGACATCGATCAGAATTCCCTCAAATTTTTTCCCAGTTTTCCCGGAATGGACATGCCTATTCAGAGCATGCCTATTCAAAGAAAGATGAGGAGGGAGATACACAGTTGATTTCATCCTTCCGCTGTTGAAATCACCCTGCTTCTGTCATCCTGAGCGAAGTCGTGACGGAGCGTAGCGAAAATCACGGCGCAGTCGAAGGACCCCTACCAGCGCGCTCGCGGTCGTTAGCTGGCCAAGTCGAAGAATGGATACTTTCGTAGTATCTCCTCGGCCACTAGCCCCGCTCGAACCTGCCGTCTATCCCCAATTTCATGGTATAATGAATAAAGTTCCAAGTACACATAAGCTCCTGTAAATGCAATCACTTGCAGACTTCTAACGTATCCCCGAGCCGACCGCAAAAAGCGGACGGCTGAGAGCTAAGAATGGCTGACGACCAGAATCCCGAACTCCCATTAACTCCTCCTCCCGGCGGCGACGGTACCGGCCCCGGCGCTCCCAACATTCAACCCGTCAACATTGAAGAGGAGATGCGCCGGTCGTATCTCGACTATTCGATGTCGGTGATCATCGGCCGCGCGCTTCCCGACGTCCGCGACGGACTCAAGCCCGTTCACCGCCGCATACTTTTCACAATGGCCCAGATGGGCCTGCAGCCTAATCGCGCCACGCGTAAATGCGCCCGTATCGTCGGCGAAGTCATGGGCAAGTACCATCCACACGGCAACCTCGCCGTCTACGACGCCCTCGTCCGCCTAGCGCAGGACTGGTCGATGCGCTATCCGCTCATCTTCGGTCAAGGCAACTTCGGTTCCGTTGACGGAGATCCTCCGGCGGCCGATCGTTACACCGAAGCCAAGCTCGCGCAGGTTTCCACCGCTCTGCTCGAAGATCTCGACAAAGATACAGTCGACTTCCATCCCAACTACGATGGAAGCGAAGTTGAACCCGACGTTCTTCCGGCCCGCATTCCGAATCTGTTGGTCAATGGCTCCGACGGAATAGCCGTCGGCATGGCCACCAAAATTCCGCCGCATAACCTCACCGAAATCGTCGACGCAACCATCACGCTGGTGAACAATCCCAACGCGCAGCTCGCCGAGATTCTGAAATTTGTTCAGGGCCCCGATTTCCCCACCGCCGGCATCATCCATGGCCGATCGGGAATCTTCGAAGCGTATCGCACCGGCCGCGGCCGCTTCATGATGCGCGCCAAAGCCGCCATCGAAGCGTTCAGCAAAGATCGCGAAGCCATCATCGTCACCGAAATTCCTTACCAAGTGAACAAGTCGACTCTGATCAAGCGCATCGCGGCGCTGGTTAACGATAAGGAGATCGAAGACATCTCCGACGTTCGCGACGAATCCGATCGCGACGGCATGCGCATCGTGGTCGAGCTCAAACGTGGCGCCGAGCCGCAGATCGTTCTCAACCAGCTCTTCAAGCACACGGAGATGCAGCAAGGTTTCTCGATGATCCTGCTCGCGGTCGTCAATGGACAGCCCCGCGAAATGGGCATCATCCAGACCATCAAGTATTTCATCGAGCACCGCGTCGACGTCGTACGCCGCCGCACTGCCTACCTGCTGCAGAAAGCGAAAGACCGCGAGCACATCCTCGAAGGCTATCTCACCGCCCTCGATCATCTCGACAACGTCATCACCATCATTCGTGGCAGCGCCAACCGCGCCGATGCCCGCGAAAACCTGGTGCTCTACTTCGGCGGCAAGAAGATCGACGTCAACACCACCGGCCGCGCTCCCAAGCTCGATCCCGAAAAACCGTTCAGCACCCGCCAGGCCGATGCCATCCTCGAACTGCAGTTGCATCGCCTGACCAAACTCTCGATCGATGAGATTTCGAAAGAGTTGGCCGAGGTCCGCGACAACATCGCGGAGTACGAATCCATCCTCGCCTCCGAGACCAAGTTGCGCAAAGTCATCATCAAAGAGCTGGAAGAAGTGAAGAAGCTCTACGGGGACGAGCGCCGCACCAAGATCGAAGACGAAGCCGCGGAAATCGTCCTCGAAGATCTCATCGCCGACGAGCAAGTGGCCGTCACCGTCAGCCACTCCGGCTACATGAAGCGCACGCCCATCTCCACCTACCGCATGCAGCGTCGCGGTGGCACGGGCCGCACCGGCATGAAGACGCGCGACGAGGATTTCGTCGAGCATCTTTTCCTTGCCTCCACGCACGCCTACATCATGATCTTCACCAACAAAGGCCGCGTGTACTGGATCAAGGTCTATGAAATTCCTGACGTCAGTGCTGCCGGCAAGGGCAAACACGTTGGAAACCTCGTCGGGCTGCAGCCCGGCGAGACGGTCAAGACCATGCTGGCCGTCCGCAACCTCGAAGAAGAAAACAAGTACATCTTCTTCGCTACGCGCAACGGTTTAGTGAAAAAATCCGAGCTGCGCGAATTCATGCACGTACGCTCCAACGGCATCAACGCCATCGGAATCGAGGAAGGCGACGAACTCGTGGCCTGCCGCGTCACCGACGGAAACCAGATCATCTTCCTCGCCTCCCACGAAGGCATGGCCGTCCGCTTCGACGAAAGCCATGTCCGTCCCATGGGACGCGGCGCCTACGGAGTCTGGGGTATCGACCTCGAGAAGGGCGATTACGTAGTCGGCATGGCGACCACCACCAAGCCTGACGCTCCCGCACCAGCAAAGGAAAAAGTCGAAGGCGAGCCCGAAGTCATCGACGCCGCCGTCAAAGGCTCACTCATTCTCTCCGTCACCGAAAACGGCTTCGGCAAACGCACCGCCGCCGAAGAATATCGCCTCACCAATCGCGGCGGAAAAGGCGTCATCAACCTGAAGACCACCGAGCGTGTCGGCAAAGTCGTCGGCATCGCCCAGGTGGACGAAACCTCGGAGGTCATGCTGATCAGCCATTACGGCAAAATCATCCGCATGGACTCGACCACGATCCGCGAATCCGGCCGTAACGCCCAGGGTGTCCGCCTCCTGAACATGGAGCCCGGCGACCGCGTAGCCGCCGCCGTAGTCATCGCCCCGGACGCCGAACCCAACGGTGGCAACGGCACGTTGATTCAGTAATGCTTGTGTAGGGGCGGACGCATTCGTCCGCCCCGGCGCGAAAGCGCCGTTTAGCCAGCCTGCATTGATTCCGTTCGATGACGCGAGAGGTTTGAACCCGCCCAAAACAGGGTTGCCCCACCCTTCCCGCGATTTTTGCGGAAGGGTGGGGCCTTCACGTCGGTATGGCGGCTTCGCCACCGTTGACCTCAAGGGCTAAAGCCCAGATCAATCAGTGGACTCGTTTTCGCGGCCCTTCAAAGGGCCGCCCTTCCACGGTGCTGCGCACATTCACGTTCCTTTGGGCGCTGTGCCACCCAAGGTTTGCTGCACTTTGCTTAGCTTAGCGTTCAATCTTGTAATTTCTGCCTATTGACTAACTTTTCCGTTTTCCCAGGCCGGTCGATTCAAAGCCGGAGTCGATTTTCATGGAGTCCATGGCTGGAGCGTCTTCTTTACCGAGCGCCCCTACTTCGGCTACCTCGCGCTCCGCCCACCGCCGTTGAATCGGCGTGGGAGCCCTCGCCCGACGCTTACGTCAGTACATGGAAATCGCCGGTTCTTCTAATCCATGGCGACGACGCAGAGGATCTCATGGCCGGAGCCCGCCTCGGCGTGGGGGGAACGGATGATTTCAGGCCGCCAGCACGATATCGTGCTGGCGGGATACCTGCCACCTGAAGGTGGGTAACGCGCCAATCCTTTATACGATTGACCACCCATCCCCGCTGTGCCACACTTCTCGGCGGATAGCCTTTATGTCGCGGCCCAGCGCCAGAGCCTTCGGGATCCTTCTACTCGCCAGTCTTCTGAACTTTCGCGCAGGTGCGCAAGCAGTTGGCCCCATGGGCAAGGCAGATCTCGGCAATCCGGCTAGCGTTTCCATCGGCACCAAGTACGAAACCGCTGAGGGCACTGGAGTGGTCGTCTTGCATGTGTTCGCCGAGAAAACCGGCGCGCCCTTGAAAGGTCACGTCCAGCTGGTGCTCACCAATCTCGCCAATAATCTCGGCCTTGCCCAATCGATTTCCGGCGACCAGGAAGGCATCTTCGCCAACGTTGATCCCGGAAATTATGAGATTGAGGTCGGATCGTTCGGTTACGTCAGCGTATTTCAAAACGTACAGGTGATCGCCGCCGCGCACCGTCCACCGATCGAGATAGTGCTGCACCAGGATCCCACGGCCATCAATCTCGACATTGCCGACGAAGTGATTTCTCCCAAGGCCCGGAAGGAGACCAAGCGAGCCGTCTCTGAGCTCAAGTCGCAGGATCTCCTAAGAGCCCAAAAGCATTTAGAGACGGCCTATCAGCTCGCGCCTTCCAGTGCGGACTTGAACTTCCTGCTCGGGTATCTGTACTACCTGAAGCAGAACTACACGCAAGCGGGAACCTATCTGTCGACCGCGGCCAGCCTCAGCCCCAATTCCGCTAGAACACTGACTCTGCTTGGAAGAACGGATTTGCAACTGGAAAACTATCCCGCCGCCCGCTCCGCTCTGGAGCGCGCCGTCCTCGCGGATGCGGACAATTGGTCGTCGCACGATTTGCTGGCCGACGCCTACCTCCGTGAGAAACGATACGAAAAATCTCGCAGCGAGGCGGAAGTTGCCGTGGCGAAAGGCGAGAAACTCGGGAAGAATGCCACCAGTGCCGCCGAACTTGTCCTCGGGCAAGCGCTCCTCGGTCTGGGCCGTGTGCCGGAAGCCATTCAGGCACTCCAGACCTTCCTGCAAGATTCGCCTCAGAGTCCCTTGGCTCCTCAGGTCAAAGCTCTCCTCGTGCAGCTCGAAAAACAAAAACCGTCCGCTTCGACCCCAAGAGACACTGCCTCAAAAGTCGATATCTCCCGCGCCGACCCTCTTGCGGCCGTGCCACAACCTGAACTGTCGAAAACCCAAACCTGGCGTCCACCTGACGTCGACGACGCCAAGCCGAACCTGATTCCGGGAGTCACCTGTGACACGGCGCATGTAGTCGAGGAATCCGGAAAAAGAGTGTTGGACTTTGTTCAAAATCTCGCGCGCTTCGCCGCCGATGAGGACGTCTTTCATCAGTCGCTGGATGCATTCGGCATACCGACTCACACCGAAACGCGAAAGTACGACTATACGGCTTCGGTTTTGCCAGATCATTACTCTGTTGTTTCCATCGATGAGTACCGTGCGGATAAAGTCACGCAGGCCGGATATCCCGACGGCATTGCCAGTACGGGATTCATGAACCTGGCCCTCGTCTTTCATCCTGAGCTGTCGAAGGATTTCGAGTTCCAGTGCGAAGGACAGGGCGACTGGCATGGGCAACCCAGTTGGATTGTCCACTTTCGCCAGCGCTCTGACCGTCCCAATCGCATGCACTCCTACAAAGTCGGGTCGGTCTTTCCCGTCGATCTAAAAGGCAGGGCATGGATCACCGCCGATAAATTCGAAATCGCGCAGATTGAAGCGGACATGGTGAAGCCTGTGTCCGAGATTCAACTGCTTAGCGAGCGTCAGACCGTGGAATACGGCCCAGTGCCTTTCGCCAGCAGGAATACTACCCTCTGGTTGCCCAAGAAAGTAGAAATCTACTTCGACTTCCGCAAGCATCATTTCTATCGTCGCCACAGCTTCGACCACTACATTCTCTTTTCGGTCGATGCCGAGCAGAAGGAAAAAACTCCCGCGACCAAGCCGGCCAATGCGGACGGCATCGAACAGAAGAAAACATCGTCCTATTAACACCCGTCGGGATGAGATTTGTCCTTGCTTTCCTATGTGTTCCCCTGTGCCCTCAGGGGTGAAAGATTTTTTCCGATAGGTCCCAGGGCACTCCCGCTTGGCGGCAACTCCCTTTCTTGTTTACAGTGTTATTCGGAAACCCCGGCCCTTCTTAATCCGCTCTAAGTGGAGGCATCTTGAGAAACAAACTGACTTCGCTGACAATCACTTTGTTCGCAGTTCTCGTTTTACTCACCGCAAACCTGCTCTCCCAGACCGCGCCCTCTCAACCAGCTTCAGCCCACACGCCCCCGGCTGCCACTGGCATCGACATCCCCATCCCTGACATCAAGTACACCAAGTTCGTTCTCCCCAACGGACTCACCGTTCTGGTCCACGAAGATCACAAGGCCCCCATCGTGGCCGTGAACACCTGGTATCACGTCGGCTCCAAGAACGAGCAGCTCGGCAAGACCGGATTCGCCCACCTCTTCGAACACCTCATGTTCAGCGGCAGTGACAACTTCAATCACACTTACATCAACGCGCTCGAAAAGGTCGGCGCCACCAACTTGAACGGCACCACCAACAACGACCGCACGAATTATTTCGAAAACGTTCCCACGTCCATGCTCGACTACGCCCTGTTCGCCGAGAGCGACCGCATGGGGCATCTGCTCGGCGTGCTCGATCAAAAGAAGCTCGACCTGCAGCGCGGCGTCGTGCAAAACGAGAAACGACAGGGCGAAAATCAGCCCTACGGCGTCACCGAGGAACTCATCTCCGAAAATACCTATCCCGTCGGCCATCCTTACTCGTGGACCGTCATCGGCTCGATGAAAGATCTCGACGCCGCCTCCTTGAGTGACGTTCAGGAATGGTTCAAGACCTATTACGGACCGAACAATGTCACGGTTGTGATCGCCGGCGATATCACGCCAGAAGTCGCCCGCGCCAAAGTTGAAAAATATTACGGCGAGATTCCCGCTGGACCACCCACCGCCAAGCAGGAAGTGTGGATCGCGAAACGCACCGGCACGCATCGCGGCTGGGTGCAGGACCGCGTCCCGCAAGCTCGCCTCTACCGCATCTGGAACGTCCCGGAATTTGGCTCACCCGAGGAAGCGCAGCTCGATCTCGTCGAAACGGTGCTCGGGCGCGGCAAAACCTCGCGTCTTTACAAGCGCCTGGTCTACAAAGATCAGATTGCCACCAGCGCCACTGCGAACAATGGCACCAACGAGATTGGCGGACAATTCGACTTCACCCTCACCGCCGTTCCTAACGGCGACTTGGGCAAAGTCGAAAGGGAAGCCGACGAAGAACTCCAGAATTTCCTGAAGAACGGTCCCACTCCCGCCGACTTGCAACTCGCCAAAACGCAAATCCTCGGAACCTACGCGCGCATCGTGGAGCGCATCGGCGGCTTCGGCGGCAAAAGCGACCTGCTTGCCCGCTGCCAGACCTACCGCGGCAATCCCGATTGCTACAAGGATTATCTGAAGTGGGTGAAAGCCGCGACGCCAGCCTCCGTGAAGAAAGCCGCCAATGACTGGCTCAGCGACGGCGACTACGTACTGGAAGTCCAGCCCTATCCCACCACCCTCAAAACCGAAGCCAAACTCGACCGCTCCACCGAGCCCACACCAGGAGCCCCCGAGAAGCTCAATCTTCCGGCCTTGCAAAAAGCCACGCTCTCCAACGGCCTGAAGGTCGTTCTCGCTGAGCGCCACTCTGCTCCCGTCGTCAACTTCACGCTGATGGTCGACAGCGGCTACTCCGCCGACCCGCCCAGCGCTCCCGGCACCGCCAGCTTCGAACAGCGCATGCTCGAGGAAGGCACTCCGACGCGCGATTCGCTGAAGATCGGTGAAGAGCTCGAATCTCTCAGCGCCAACTTCAATGCCGGAGCCAATCTCGACTGGTCCCTGGTCAGCCTCAACACGCTCACCAGCACAATGGACAAATCTCTCGACATCTACGCCGACCTGATTCTCCACCCGTCCTTCCCCGAGAAGGAATTTCAACGCCTGCAGAAAGAACGAATCGCCGGCATCCAGCGCGAAAAAGTGACGCCCCAGACGATGGCGTTGCGCGTCGTGCCGTCGCTGCTCTACGGCCCCGGACATCCTTACTCCACGCCCTTCACCGGCACCGGCACCGAGGCCAGCGTGAGCAAGATGACCCGCGGCGACCTCGCCAGATTCCACGAGACATGGTTCAAGCCCAACAACGCCACACTCCTGGTCGTAGGCGATGTCACGTTGTCCGAACTCAAACCTAAGCTGGAAAAACTGCTGGCCTCGTGGAAGTCGGGCGATGTCCCCAAGAAATCGACGCCGGACGTGGCCGAGCCGGAAAAAGATGTCGTCTATCTCATCGACCGCCCGGGTTCCGGACAGAGCGTCATCTTCGGTGCTCAGCTGGCGCCTCCGCAGAATGATCCCGACGCCATCCCGCTGCAACTCGTCAACGGCATCTTCGGCGGCAAGTTCAGCTCGCGCATCAACATGAATCTTCGCGAAGACAAACATTGGTCCTACGGTGTGCGCGCGATCCTGCCCGCAGCCCGCGGCCAGCGTCCTTACATCAGCATCTCCGCCGTTCAGACTGACAAGACCAAAGAATCCATGGTTGAGCTGGTCAAGGAATACGGCAACATCGCGGGCGCAAAACCCATTACGTCGGAAGAACTCAAAGACGAGCAGACGAATGCAACGCTCACTCTGCCGGGCTCATTCGAAACCGTCCAGCAACTCAGTGGCGCCTACGCCACCATCCTGCAATACGGCCTGCCGGAGGATTACTACAATACCTTCACCGAGAAAACGCTTGCGCTCACCCCGGAGACCGCCAACGAGATCGCCAAGAAATACATCCTGCCGAACCATCTCGTCTGGGTCGTCGTGGGAGACATGAGCAAAGTAGAAGCCGGCATCCGCGAGCTGAACCTAGGCGAGGTCCACAAAATCAACGCCGACGGCAAGCCCGTGCAATAAAAATTGCTTTCGAGATTGTGTAGGGGCGGACGCGTTTGTCCGCCCCGGCACGCCAGCGCCGTGTAACTGCGTCCGATACCACATTCCCGCCCTCGGAATCGGCGAACGATCAGCAATGACCGCATCGCCGATCCATGAACCGAGAAGGATTCGACTCAAGCGCCTGCGGTCGGCGAAGGCAATAGTCCCAATGCGGCCATTATATTCAGCCCATTCGTCCGACCCAGCACGCCCGGCCGCATTCGGTAGTCGAATCGCATCTCCCCGTTCTCGTAGTATTCCTCGAAATGCACGTTAATCGCGCGGCCATCGAGGGCCTTGACTATATCCGTGAGAGCCAGATCATGAGTCGTGACCAGCCCTGCAGCCCGGTTCTCGGCCAATTGATCAATCACTGCTCTAGCTCCAAGCAAACGGTCGGCCGAATTTGTCCCGCCCAGCATCTCGTCCATCAGAAAGAGCACGCTGTTCGTCCGTGAAAGGTCGAGTATCCACTTCAGGCGCTCCACCTCTGCCTGAAATCGCGATCTTGCCCGTAAGAGGGAATCATGCACCGAAATTGAGCAAGCGATCTGCAACGGTGAGATCTGCAGTCGCGCGGCGCACACCGGTGCCCCTGCCAAAGCCAGGACGCAGTTCAAGCCGACCGAACGCAGCAGAGTGCTCTTGCCTGCCATATTCGACCCAGTTACCACGATCAGCTGTGCGTTTTTGGCATCAAGCGCGATGTCACATCGAACACAGGTCCGGCGATCGAGCAACGGATGCCCCAAGCCTTCGGCCTGAAACATCGGCGAGCACTCAGGCTTCAGCACCGCAAAGGTGTGGCCTGGATTTTCGTAATAATACCGAGCCAGGCAGAGTATTGCTTCAAATTGCCCGAGCGAATCCAGCCACCGGGCCAATCCTTCTCGATTTTGCTGCCGCCAGCCCTCGATCAGAATCGCAAGATTAGTTCCCCACAAAAGTGGCGAGGACAGCAGCGCGAAGTATTCCAGCCTTCGAAGGTCCAGCAGCCAGGCCCATAGGCGTAACTTGCGAATTTGTTTTGAGGGGCACCCCGACACAGCCGTGAGTTGCGACTGCAGAGACTTGAGCAAGGAACATCGGAAATGCGCCGCCTCCAAACGCTCCAACAACGGAGCAAGTAATGAGAGCTCAAACGAAGGCAGGTCGAGGTTAGCGGCCGTCTCCTTGGATTTGTCAAGAAGGAGAGCCGCCACGAAACTTTCCGGCACCGCCGTAAAGGCGATCGCCCAAAGCCAGTTGTGGCCAAAGGTACCGACACCCGCAAGAATGGCCACGGCGATCAGGCAGACTGGCAATGCGATCGCAAGCCCGCGCGCATAGCGCGGGAAGGCGATCGCAGGGACCTCTACCCAATCGCGGATCGACGAACCTGCCTGATCGAGTCCCTCACCTTCGACCGAAGCCCACTCCTCTCGAAGATCCAGCGCGTCACGAAGCTCGGAAATCGCGGCTTGTCGCTCTCCCGCCTGCCCACAATCCGCCGGATTGAGCAACCAGCTTGCGAGCATACCCCGACCGACTCCGGTCCGAGCCGTGCACAACAATTCGAAAAGAGAGCCCTCCCCAAAAAGATCCAGATCAGAAGCATAGATATGTTTAGCAGGCAGGAATTCTCTGCCGTCAATCCCTCGCCCCTGCCATTCCTGGCGAAGTCGCAGCCGTCCAAGCTCGTAGAAATTCACAATCCGCTGTACCCGCCCTTGAGCGCGAGCGTTTTTCGCCAGCGACTGAATGGCCGACAGTCCGACGATCGTCGGCAGCAGAAGCCAAACCGCGGAAATCGAGTGCGCTGCGAGCGCGGCTGCGGTAACGACCATGCCCGCCAGACCAGCCGCGATCAAGTACGTCCAGAGGCGCTTGTGCAGCTCCCTGATGTTTGCAAGTTGCTGTTCACGTTCACCCAATCGGCGAGCATATTCACTGTCCGGGATTCCGCGTGCTGGGTTAACCAAAGCCTCGGGTCCCACAAATTCAGAGGTATTCATCGACGGACCGTCTCTTTCCAGGCCGGGCAGCCTGATTCAGTGTCGTGCGAACGGAAAGCGATGCCGTTCAAGCGACGGGATGCTGCTTTAGATCAAAGGGGATCTACAGCGCTCGGAGGGGTGGGGGACGCTGAAAGAGTAGACGGAGACTAGGTTGATTTAATCCGTGGTGGGTGTCTGTGATCGCTCTGCCCATCGAAGACTCGACGGATAACGGGAAGAAACCGAGCTGGAGCGCCTGAAGGCATGCGATCAACAACCTGCAAATGTCCAGCGAGTGCACGATAACAAACGCGAGCAAACAGGCCAGCGTCAGGAAAGCCAATAGCTTGAAGAGACCAATAACCAACAGAGGGCGCGGGTTCGCCACGACTCCCAGAAGAACCAGGCAAGCGGCATTCAAGAACATCAGGCTGCAACGATAGCGAGCCATGCGGCGCCTCAGACCTGACAAGTATACAGCCATCAAATCCCTAGTGAACACCGGCTGCCAATCCCGCCCCCTCGTTGCATTTCCCGCTCCCTCCGGGTTATCGTTCTCCATCGTCCAATAAGCCGCGAACCGCGGACTCATTCCCGGACCTGCTCTCAAATTTCTCTTCGCTTCGGAGTGACCATGAACCATTCCATCCTACGTCGCCTTCAGCTTGCCGGCCTCTCGCTGTCCGCTATCTTCCTGCTCGCCGCCGACACCACCAAACTCCCCGCGCCCCCGGTCGCGAAGAAAGTCCCGCACGTCACCGAAGTCAACGGCCATAAGATGGTCGACAATTATTTCTGGCTACGCGACAAGCCCAATCCCGAAGTGCGCGCCTACCTCGAAGCCGAGAACGCCTACACCGACGCGGTGATGAAGCCCACCGAGCCCTTCCAGAAAAAGCTCTACGACGAAATGCTGGGCCGGATTAAAGAGACTGACGTCGAGGTCCCCTACAAGGAAGGCGATTACTTCTATTACGTCCGCACAGAAGCCGGAAAGCAGTACCCGATCCGCTGCCGCCGCAAAGGCAGCATGGATGCCCCTGAGGAAGTTCTGCTCGACGTCAACGAACTGGCCAAAGGACAGGCCTTCATGACAGTCGCTGCCTTCGCGGTGAGTCCTGACGGCAACCAACTCGCCTACACCTTCGACAACACCGGCTTCCGCCAATTTACGCTCGCGGTGAAAGATCTCCGCACCGGCAAAACGCTGGCCGATCACGCTGAGCGCGTCGGCTCCGTCGTTTGGGCCAACGATAACCAGACGATTTTCTATACGCAGGAAGACGCGACTTCTAAACGCCAGTACCGCCTCTACCGGCACACCGCCGGTTCCGCCGCCGCCGATGACCTTGTCTATGAAGAAAAAGACGAGAAGTTTGACGTCTTCGCCTTCAAGACTCGCAGCGACGCCTTCCTCTTTCTGGTTTCCGCCAGCCACACCACCACCGAAGCCCGTTACCTTCCCGCCGCCCAGCCCGACGGAGAGTGGAAGATTGTCGAGCCCCGCAAGCAGGGCGTCGAATATTACCCCGACCACAACGGCGACCTCTTCTACATCCGCGTGAACGACACGGGACGCAACTTCCGCCTGGTCAGCGCTCCCATCACAGACCCCGCCAGCAAGAACTGGCACGAAGTCATGGCGCACAATCCCGACATCATGATCGACGATGTCGATTTCTTCAAGAACTTCTGCGTCGTCTACGAACGTGAAAGTGGCTTGCCCCAGATTCGCGTCACCGATCTGCGCAATGGACAGTCGAAGCGCATTCCTTTCCCCGAACCCGCTTACGCCTCTTATCCCTACGTCAACCGCGTCTACGACACCACCGAATTCCGCTACGGATATCAGTCTCCCATTACTCCGCCTTCCGTCTTCGCATATGACATGGAGAAGGGCACGTCGACGCTACTGAAGCAAAAAGAGGTTCCTGGCGGATACGATCCCAAGAGATATACGGTCGAGCAGATTTATGCGGTCGCCTCCGATGGCGTCAAAATTCCCATCTCCGTCCTCCATCTCAAAGATCAGAAGCTCGACGGCAAGGAAGGCCTCTACCTCTACGGATATGGCTCCTACGGAATCTCGATGGACATGTTTTTCAACTCCAACATCTTCAGCATGGTCGATCGAGGGGTCGTCTATGCGGTCGCGCACATCCGCGGCGGCGGAGAGATGGGCAAAGCCTGGCATGATGCCGGCCGCATGATGAACAAGAAAACTACCTTCACCGATTTCATTGCCTGCGCCGAAGACCTCGTCAAGCGCGGATACGGCTCGAAAGATCGTCTCGTCATCGAAGGCCGCAGCGCCGGAGGCCTGCTGATGGGCGCCGTCCTCAACATGCGTCCCGACTTGTTTCACGCAGCCTTGGTCGGAGTTCCTTTCGTCGATGTGATGAACACCATGCTCGACGAAACTCTTCCCCTCACCGTCGGCGAGTTCGAAGAGTGGGGCAATCCCAAGGAGAAGGCCGCCTTCGATTACATGATGACTTATTCTCCGTATGACAACGTCGAAGCCAAGGCCTATCCCAACATGCTGGTGAAGACCTCGTTCAACGATAGCCAGGTGATGTACTGGGAGCCGGCCAAGTACGTAGCCAAAATGCGCGCGCTCCGCACCGACCACAACGTCTTGATCCTGAAAACCAATCTCAGCCCCGCCGGACACGGAGGCGCCTCCGGCCGCTACGACCGCCTCAAAGAAGCCTCGTTCGACTACGCCTACATCCTCACCCAAATGGGAATCTCAAACTAGAGGGTGACCCATTCTAACGTCGCGTATTTTGCGACGTTAGAGTGGGAACTCTTGATCACAGCCACAGCCTGTCAAACATTTTGCGCACAAAGAGCCCCGAAGGGGCGCCATCCATTAGCCCAGCGCGTAAGCGCTAGGTGGACCGCCAGAAAGCCCACAAGTCCCGCAGGGACGGCACCATGGCGAACTAGACGGATCTCGCATCTCAGATCAGCCCCGCCTTCACTCGCCGCAAAAAATCTTCCCCATCCGCCTTCGCCTGCGCAAGGGTCTTCGGTTGATTTCGGTATTCGAGTTCGATCTCCTGCAGGAAGAGTTCCACCGCATCCTTCGGCTTGAACCCCTGCGCCACCAGCTTTCGGATGCGCGGCGTGAAACTTTCCTGATCCACGGCTCCCAACCGCGAAAGATGCTCGTTGCACTTATGCTCGCGGAACTTGCCCTGCGCCAGACGGTCGTACGCCGTCCGCGCTTCGGCATCGCTCAGCATCGTGGGTAGCGGATAATTCCATTCGCACTGCGAACACGTCCATCCCTGGAACGTATGGTGCGAAGTCCAGATCATCTCTCTGGAAGTCTTCTCTTGTAGCGTTCGATGATTCGTACTGCTGTCCATGAGCGGCGACTGCTCCTGCCCGCACCTTGCGCGCCCTGTGTGTTTCGAGAATCTTACCGCAGTCGCGCTAACGGAGGCATATCAAAAGCGGTTCGTGGATGGGCTGAGGCGGAAATCGTCGAAGGCAGAAGAGGTCGAAGAGTGGCGCTTCAGCGCCGCTTGGAAGGCAGAAGTGTTGGAAGAGTGGTGCTTTAGCTCCACGTAAAGGGTCTTCCTTCACTTGGGCTTTAGCCCCGGCTCACTTCGCGAAAAAGTAATCGAACGACTTTACCGCCGTGAACTCGTCGTCCCGTATATCGAAGACCGTATAGAGCTTGGTCACGTACAGCACGTCCTGCACTTTCTGGGTGAGATTCAGCAGCTTCAACTCGCCGCCGGCGTTTCGCACCGTAGTGAAGGCGCCCACCAACTCACCGACTCCCGAGCTGTCGATGTAATCCACCTCTGCCAGGTTGAGAATGATCTTCTTCTTACCTTCGGCCAGCAGGTTGCGCACCGCGTCCCGCAGATCCCCGATCTCATCACCGAGGACAATACGACCTTGCACGTCCAAAATTGTGACGTGCGCCACTTCGCGGGTATCGATCTTTAGAGGCATAAACCTAGCGGCATAACTCCGGACGCAGCGGCCCGATGGCCGGAATAGTAGTTCCTCGACTCCCCCAAGTCAATGGCGGACCAGGCTCAGAAGCTCAAGGGAGGAAACCGGACTCGTTAGTGGGCGTTTGAGGCCGCCAGGAAGGTTAATCAGTAAACTCGGGCTTGAGCCGGTCTTAGGTATGCGCCCCGTTCGGCCTCGAATCCAACTCCAGGGGAGGTAGCGCGTTGTCCCGAATTTCCTGAATGGGTGATGTAATAATGGGCATCGGATATCCCGGATGCCTGAATTCCAGGTGCATCCCCCGGCCAACATACTGCAGCTTCAGCATCGACCCGCCCCAGGTTGACCCGGCAATCGCAACCTGCACCGGCTCTGGACAGAATTCGGGATGCCCCGACAGCAGCGCGTCGCTCCCGCCCAGCAGCACCGCCGTATAGCAATGATGCATGGTCTGGATCTCAAGCACGGTCGACGGCGGCAGGTCGTTCAAAAATACTCCGCCTTCGATCTCCGACTGGACGATCCCGCGGTTCACTTCGTCGGCCAAGTTGGCGTGAGGATTAAACATACAAAGTCTTAAACTACAAATGGGCCGACATCAAGCGTACCGGGTTTCCTCCGCCCGAACAAGACCCGTTTAGGCCATAGCCCAAGCGAAAGGCTAATGTCCTTTAGAGGAACCATCCCCGCCCCAGGTTGCAGAAATATCGGACTCTCTGATGAGCTGGCAGCGCCTCAGCCCATGTGGCGACGGCCGCTTCGGCCGTCCCGCGAAGGCAAAGCCGAGCGGCTCAGCAACCTACCCTTCATTCACTTCAGCCAACCGTCAGAACTTCATCTCGAACCCACCCCAGATCGTCAGCCCGCCCGGCTGGTTGTAGTTCAGCCGCAGGCCCACTCCAAACTGATCAGGAGACCTTCCGAATTTATCGATCTGCTGCCCGGTGCTGATCGCCTTGCCGATGGCGTTGGCGTCGTTGCTGTGCAGCTTGTACCAGGCAAGCGGGTTATTGGGGGCCGCGCTGATGTCTCGCGTCATACTCTGCAGCCCGCCGTTCGCGGAGTTGAAAATACTCGACAGTTCGTCTGGAAAAGGGAGAAGTTGCGCGCCGTATCCCAGGTTCAGGCTGGCGGACTTCTGGGTAAAGCTGGCCGAGGTTCCAAAGTTAAATCCGCGATAAACCAACCCTAAATCGAGGTTCCCGTTCGTGGGGTTGACGCCCGCCGTGGTGGTCACGTTGCGGACGCTGAGCGCCGCCTGCACATTGCCTCCATAGTTATAGGCCAGGCTGGTGACAAAACTCCCCGGCCGGTAGGCAATGCTCACTTTACTCGTATTGGCATCGAGCGCCAGCACCCATAGCTTCATCTGTAGGTCGGGCGGAAGCCCTTTGAAGGCGATGTCGAAACTGTCCCCCATACGAATTCCTTCCCCTCGAGTCTGAGACTCGCTGATTTGATTTCTTGTCCAATCTCCCCGCGTGGCTGGCCCGTCTACAAGCTGGCAAAATACACCCAAGTCTTCCAGAAGACAATTGCCTATGCCCTACCCCCCGCGATCCCGACTCGACGAACGAAAAGGGATATTAGTCGTTTTTTACGCCTCGTCAATCAAACTGCTGTGACCCGCGTCACCGACAAATCGGCACGCGGGCGTATGTTGTAAGCGAAATGACATCGGCAGCGATCCTGCTTCCCAGCTTTCGCTGAACAGAGCATCGCTGAGCTGTAAACCTTTTTCCGAGCACGAGCCGACCATCGCTTGCTGCCCTCGCTCGGAGTTCACGGAGGTTTCCATGGCTCGAAGAAGAACTTCTGTGGTTCGGATTCTGAGTCTTGTTTCCCAGGCCATCGCGGTTCTGGCAGTTCTCGCAATGGTCCCAGACTCCGGTGGCTCCAGCTTCACGGCCAGCGCTTCGCTGGGAACCCGGCAGGTCCTGAACTCGACGACGAAATTCTTAACGTCGACAAACCTCGCCTCCAGTCTGAATCCCTCGCCCTACGGGCAGACCGTAGCGTGGACGGCAACGGTTACGACGACCGGCCCCGTCGCTCCTACCGGGAAAGTGATATTCCAGTGGAAGTACTTCACAGAGACCTACACCGTTGGTTCCGGAATGCTGAACAGCAGCGGCGTGGCCACGCTGATCAAGTCCAATCTCAACGCTGATACCTATCCGTTGACGGCTGTGTACAGCGGTGACGTCAACAACCTGGGCAGCACCTCATCCACGCTGAATCAGGTCGTGAGCCGAGCCGAGAGTGCAGCCGAGGTAACAGCATTTCCGAACCCGTCCACCGTCGGTCAGGCCATAACATTCAGCGCCACGATCACCTCGCCCACATTCACGCCGACTGGTCCCGTCACCTTCGTGGCCGGAGAGACTGTGCTGGGGACGGCGCAACTCAGCGGCCGCCAAGCGAAGTTTGTGACCTCCGCCTTGCCCGAGGGCTCAAGCGTGATCACAGCGATCTACTACGGAGACTCCAACGTCGCCGAGAGCTCGGCGTCCGTCACGCAAGAAGTATCGCCGGTCGCGCACAACACATGGAGCATCGGGGCGCCGATGCCGACGCCCATTTGGGCCTCGGCCGTGGGCATCCTCAACGGCGAAATCTACCTCGTCGGCGGCGTAAACGCCAACGGCACGATTGTTGCCGACACCCAGATTTACAACCCGGCCACGAATACCTGGAGGACTGGCGTCCCGCTGCCATCGCCGCTCGAAGGCGCCTGCGGTGCCGTCGTCAATAACGTTTTGTATGTCATGGGCGGCGCTGTGGACTCAGTTTTGTATCACTACAGCTCGGCAGTCTGGGCCTTCGATCCGAATACCAATACCTGGTCCTCCAAGGCCGCGATGCCCACGGCTTTGCACGACGCAGGAGTCGCAGTCGAGAACAACCTGATCTACCTCATCGGCGGCAACTCTGCTGACAATTTGCGGGCGACCACGGTTCAGAGTTACGATCCCGTGACCGATACCTGGACGGACGAGGCGCCTTTGCTGGTGGGCAGGTCCGAGCCAAGCGTCGGGCTGATCGGAACTACGATCGTCGTCGCCGAGGGATATGCCAGCGGTGGAGATACTGAAGGCTACGACGCGACTACGAATACGTGGACGACCCTGAAGCCCGATCCCGATCCCGGCGGCTCTGGATGGAGAAGTATGACCTGCAGCGGCGTCATCGCTTCCAAGCTGTACCTGGCAGGCGGATATTACGGAGGCAGCCTGAACGAATCGTTCAACCTGCCAACGAACGCATGGAAGACGCTAGCCCCTATGCCGCAAGCCGCCATGGAAAGTGGTTCCGCCGTCTATAACGGGCGGCTGTACTGCCTCGGTGGCAGCGTCGCCTACTGGACGGAGGGCGCCCTCACCAACGTACAGATTTATCAGCGGTAAGCGCGCTCAGTTTCGGTCCTGTGGACAGGTGCCTAAGACAGCGCCTGTCAGCTTCTACTCTAAGCGGCGTTCGCTTAATGTCATTGTCGATTACTGCCCATGATTCTCACCTTTTTACGTCAATCATCTGCAGTAGAATCCTGAGCACCTCCGTGGATCCGGAGAAAACGAGTGTCACAAAGCTCAAGCAGCTCGATCGTGATGGTGGCCACAGTCATAATTGGTGTTTCGTTAACGACGGCAATCTTAGGCTGGATGATGTGGCGAGGATGGAATTCGGCTGAGCGTGCCGAAGTCGACTTGCGACATCGCCGGCGTATTCTCATTCGTCTAGGCTTGATATACGCGGTTGCCGCTGTGATCGGTATCGCTGGGGTTGTCAGTGGTACAGACCCTAAGGAAAGCCTCATCGGTCTGCCGATTGCTCTGCTATTGGCTTGGTTCTGGCTGAGAACAGCCCCCCGAATGAAGGTCCCTCCGCAGAGTTGACGCAAATCAGGGGTTTTGAGCGTAATGGCGATTTTTCGCCAACTGCGATGTAGAATCCTTCTGAATGCGAACGGTACGCCATTCAATTCTCATAACTTGCGTGGTAGTTTGCTGCAGTTTCCTCTTCGCGGCGGACAAGGTTCTTGATACGACAATCTCTGACCTGACGCTGTATCCCAGACGATTTGACCGGAATCTGGTGCGGGTTCACGGACTACTTGTCTTCGGCGAACGAGGTGCAAAATTCCTCCTCGATCCGCACCCAGCTGACAGTGCACTGCTTTCCATGAATGCGAGAGTGGGTTTTTTTGGCAAGTCACGTAGCGGAACAGTCTGCGACGGTATCCCTTCGCGAGCAGGGCGCGTATACGGCACATTCACGGGTCGATTCCACTACGCGCCTTGGAACAGTCTAAGAGATGGCTCACAGGACGCATTTCGGTTCGAAGTTATCAATGTTTCTGAACTCCACGAGTGGACTGGCTTCGGTGAATACGCGTTGCAAGTATTACTTCCTCGGTTTCCTGCAGACTTGAACGATCTTCAGATCAGAGTTGTCCATACTATGTGCTTCGGACGTTGTCCTGATTATTCCGTCACAATATTTGGGAATGGAGTAGTTGCATACGACGGACGGGGATTCGTCAAAGTACATGGCAAACTCGAAAAAACAATCGAACCTGACTTGGTCGGAGATCTTGTGCACAAATTCTTTGCGGCAGGTTTCTTTTCCGCAATGTCGGGTTACGGCAATTGCTACGGCGATGTGCCTTCTACCTCGATTTCGATTGATTGGCCCGGGGGACACAAGAGCGTCAACTACTGCCGTGGAAAGGGCCTGACGATTTCAGCACCCGTGCTCCAATTGGAGGACACGATCGAGCGTACAGCTGGGGTACGAGAATGGGTTGGCATAGGCGGCCCTTCTCAAATGAATTAATCAGGCCATTACACGCTTTGAGCCGCAAAACCGGTTCGCCATAAGGTGGCAGTTCGGTGGCTGGGAATACCTTTACATACCGTCTCAACCTCTCATCAATCACCACGACAAGGGCCTCCGCTCGACTCGTCAATGATAAATGTTGTTATCAGCCATTCATTCATTGAGACCCGGGGGACCGATGATGGGTTATGCAGGTTGCCGAATCGCGCAACACGCGTGAAGTATTCCCCAAGCCATTTCTCCGCCCGCCGACCCTGGGATAACCGACTCCTGATACATTGACCATGCTCGCCGTATTAGCGAATCTAGGATTCTCTGCCATCCATCATGCATCCCGTCATTCAGGTTTCCGCAATCCGCAAAACTTACGGCTCTACGGTCGCGGTCGACGAAGTATCGTTCGAAGTAAACGACGGTGAGATCTTCGGTTTAATCGGCCCCAATGGCGCGGGCAAGACCACGACCATGGAGTGCATCGAAGGTCTGCGAACGCCCGACCGCGGCGCCATCTCCGTCCTGGGTCTTGATCCCTTCCGCGACGTTTATCAACTGCAGGAACGAATCGGAGTTCAGCTCCAGCAGGCTCAGCTGCAGAAGCGCATCAAAGTATGGGAGGCGGTCGACCTCTGGGCATCCCTTTACCGGAAGAAGGCAATCGACGCCCAACGCCTGCTCGAACAGCTTGGCTTGATCGACAAACGAAATGCCTGGTTCATGACCCTGTCGGGCGGCCAGAAGCAGCGACTGTTCATCGCCCTCGCGCTCATCAACGATCCGGAATTGGTCTTTCTCGACGAGTTAACCACTGGCCTCGATCCCCAGGCGCGCCGCGCCATCTGGGACCTGGTACGCGGCATCCGCGAGCGCGGCAAGACCGTTTTCCTGACCACCCATCTTATGGAGGAGGCCGAGCGCCTGTGCGACCGTGTAGCCATCATCGAACACGGACGCATCATCGACATCGACAGCCCCGAAAGCCTGGTCAGGCGCCACTGTCCCGAGCGAACCGTCATTCTTGCCTCGGAAGATGCCAGCGCGGCCGAACATTTTCGATCCATCCCCCGAGTCGAAGCGATCACGTGCACTGGCTCGCATTTCACGATCCGCGGACGTGGCGACAACCTCGTCACCGATGTGATTCATTGCCTGTCGGAGAATCGGCTCCGCGTCACCGATTTCCGCACGATTCTCCCCAACCTCGAGGATGTCTTTCTCAAATTGACCGGTCACTCGATTCGCGATTGATGATTGATTGAACGAGGCTTCATCTCTATGCTGCGTGGACTTTTTAAACTGACCTGGATCGAAATCAAAATATTTATGCGCGAGCCGCTGGGCGCGATCGGGACCATCGGGATTCCGGTCTTGGTATTCCTCGTCGCCGGTCGAATGGTCGGCCGCCCATCTGCCCTGACTTCGCCCGCGGCGAGCAATTTTATCGGCGTCGGTCTACCCGTGCTCGCTTCAGTCCTCATCCTCATCAGCGCTGTGCTGTCGCTGGTCACCATCATTTCCATTTACCGTGAGGGCGGCATTCTCAAACGACTCCGCGCCACTCCGTTGCGCCCCCACACGATTCTCACCGCCCACGTGATCGTCAAGCTGCTCCTCAGCGCGGCCACACTCGTCTTAATGGTCGCGGTCGGCAAACGCTACTATCCGGTCGGCATTCACGCCCCCTTGTTCCAGTTCACCATCGCCCTTCTCATCAGCACCTGCAGCATTTTGTCGATCGGCTTCCTCATCGCCAGCCTTGTTCCCACGGCCCGTTTTGCGCAGCCGATTGGCGCCATCATCATGTATCCAATGATGGCGATTTCCGGACTCTTCGGGCCGGTTGCATCGCTGCCACCACCCATTCAAGCCGTGGCCAAGATTTTGCCACTAACGTACGCGGTATCGCTGCTCGAAGGCATTTGGAAGGGCAACCCATGGCGGGCCCACGCGTCCGATTTGGTGGCACTCACCGTGTCATTCGCGGTGTGTACAGCCCTCTCAGCGAAGGTATTCCGCTGGGAGTAGCACTCGTTCAGCATTGCAATCAAAGACCTTACCCGGACAACGGTCGCTAGGTGTTCCTCTGTGATCCCCTGTACCCTCTGTGGTGAAAGGCCTTGGTGTTTATACATGGCGAGCAAAGAGCCGGCCGCACGATTCCCCCCGTTACCCCTCCCGGTCCTCCGTGCTCCTTCGGCCCTCAATCCCTGATAAAATAGTGCATACAAGGGGTTACTGTTCATCCATGCCAGTTCCTGTCTCACAAATGTGGACCGTGTCGACTTATGTCCTTCGACAAAAGCTCGCCGGCCGCAAGCAATATCCGCTGGTCCTCATGCTCGAACCGCTGTTCCGCTGCAACCTGGCCTGCGCCGGATGCGGCAAGATTCAATACCCTGCTCACATCCTGAAGAAGGACCTCAGCCCCGAAGAATGCTTCCGCGCCGTCGACGAATGCGGCGCCCCCATGGTCTCTATCCCCGGCGGTGAGCCGCTTATGCACCCGCAGATCGGCGAGATCATCGAAGGCCTGGTCGCCCGCAAGAAATACATTTACCTCTGCACCAACGCTCTGCTGCTGAAGGAAAAAATCCATCTCTTCAAGCCGAGCAAATATCTGACGTTCAGCGTGCACCTCGACGGCCAGCGCGAAGAGCATGACCTCGCTGTCTGCCGCGAAGGTGGATACGATATCGCCGTCGACGCCGTCAAAGAAGCCCTCCGCCGCGGCTTCCGCGTCACCACTAACACCACGCTCTTCGACGGCGCCAATCCGAAATCCGTCCGCGCCTTCTTCGATGAAATGATGTCGCTCGGCGTCGAGGGCATGATGCTGTCGCCCGGCTACTCCTACGATAAAGCTCCCGACCAGAAACACTTCCTTGGGCGTGCCCGCACCCGCCGCATGTTCCGTGCCATCCTCTCGAATCGCAAGAAGAGCTGGCAGTTCAACCTCTCGCCATTGTTCTTAGAATTCCTGATGGGCAAGCGCACCTATCCCTGCACGCCCTGGGGTATGCCGACCTACAACGTCTTCGGCTGGCAGAAGCCCTGCTACCTATTGCAAGACGGCTACGCAGAGAGTTTCAAAGAGTTGCTTGAAACCACAGAGTGGCAGAACTACGGCACCGAGTCCGGCAACCCGGCCTGCGCCAATTGCATGGTCCACAGCGGATACGAAGCCAGCGCCGTGCACGCCACCTTCAACTCGCTCGCCGGATTCCTGGCCACCGTCAAAGCCACCCTCTTCACCAGCTACAACGACAAAGAAGCCCTGAAGATGCTGGAAGAGCCAGACGCACCGGTCAATCCACTGATCCAAATCACACCGACCCAAAGTGCGCAGCACGACTTGCAGGAAACAAGAGCATAGGAATTGACGCTTGTAGGGAACCGATCTCCGGCCGAGGAATCGTGATTGTGCCCTCAGAAGTTTCAGATCTCGGTTTCCGCAACGGTGATTCAATTCAGCTCCGGGACCCCGATGGCCGCGTTAGGGATACACGCATTGCCGCAATCGAATCCGTGAAACAGGGCCCCGGCAAGGCCCCGTCGCCCGGCAATCATGTTGCCTCTCGATGTAGCGAAGCATGAAATAATTGAGGGAATGGAGATCTGGAGTTTGAAGGATTGATCTCCTCTGTGTCTCCGTGCCCTCTGTGGTGAGAGATTTTGTTTGCTCGCAGCTCGCGACTCACAACTAAATATGACAGGTAAAGAAGCCGGCCACATCGAAGAACATCCGTCCCACGCGAACCCCGACGCGCTGGAAGTCGCCGCCGGCACGGTTCATGAAAATCTCGAAGGCTGGATCCCGCCTCTCGCTTCCGACGAAGATATCCGCCAGGCCCTCGAAAAAGCCTTCGACTACCGCGGCGACATCACCATCACCCGCAAAGATGGATCCAAAATCGAAGGCTACCTCTTCGACCGCCGCACAGCCGCCACACTGAAAGATTCCGTAGTCCGCCTCTACCCCAAGACCTCGAACGAGAAGATCGCGATCTCCTACGCCGACATCGCCGCCCTCGCCTTCACCGGACGTGACACCGCCGCCGGCAAAAGCTGGGAAGCCTGGATGAAAAAGTACGCCGAGAAAAAAGCCGCCGGCGAAAAAGACCTAAGCCTTCACCCCGAATCCTTAGACTGATTTCACGATGTCCGCTGAAACGCTTTACCTGGCTGGGGGTGCCCCACGTTTCGCCGATTTTGCGAGACGGGGGTTCACTAGTAGAAGGTCTTTAACCAGGCCCCTGAATCCATCAATCAACCAATGTGATCACGCCTAACTGACCAACACGCGGTTATGACATAACGCTCTCCGAATCATCTTTCGCCTGAATTCATCGTTCACCCAGCCGAATGTCATCCCGAGCGAAGTCGAAGGGATCCCTACCTCCCAATCAAACGTCCAGCGCGCAAAGAATTCGTAGCGAGACCAGATCCGCGTTAATCCGCGCACTCCGCGGAAAAGAATTTTACTTCGTGCCGAAAGAAAGCCCACCCACCAACTCCTCGACCTGATCCTCCGTCCCGCCAATCACCGTAATCGAGATCGCATACCCGTGCGCGAGCCACGCCATCGTCGCTTGCCGCATCACCCTCGTCCCCACATCCTTGTGAAAATCGCTCCGCACCAAATTCTTTGCTCCCACGGCAATCTCATACGGCTCTTCGTCCACCACGAACCCCTGCGCCTTCGCCACCTCGGTCAGCGGCCCAAAATACTGCACCGCTTCGGTCAGTCCCGGATATGACGCCGCACTCTCTGCCGCAATCACAATCGATCCGTTCACATCCTCCCCCTGCGCCCCCGGAGGCCGCGAAAACGCCGCCAGCAATACGCGCCCGTCGTTCGCTGTGATCCTCTCGGCCCCCTTTGATGAGCCTTGCGCTCCGGCTCCATCTTTCGCCACCAGGTCGGACCCCTCCTCGCGCGCATTCATCTCGTCAGTCCGTAGCACCCATCCCGCGGGAATCTTGAGGGTCAAAGCCAGCGTCTTGTTCCGATAAACGCCATTCGCGACCGCTCCGTCCTCAAGCCCAGAGCCGGCAGCCGCAGGAGATTTCCGAATATGTTTGGGAGACGAAGACGACGAAGAGGGAGAAGATGCCGAGGAATCCGGTTGCTTCGCAGCCTGCGCCTCAGACGCAGAGCTGAACCCCACCAGGATGACGGCCAACCAGAATCGAGCCCACCAAACATTCATCCTGCAATTTTACGTGAAAGGAATCAAGGAAAGTGCCCCACCCTTGGAGCGCGCTTCTCGAAAGGTGGGGATTTTGGCTTTCCTCGTTCGATTTCGAAATTTACGCCGCTCGCCCCATCACCGGCTGCGTACAGTGCGAGCACCGCCGCGCCTCGATCGGAATCTCGCTCAGGCATTCCGGACACTTCTTAGTCGTAGGATCCGGCGCCTTTTCTCCGCGATGCATGCGCGCCGTCAGCGCATTCACCGGCAGGACCACGAAGAAATAGACTGTCGCCGCAATCAGAATGAACGAAACGCCAGCATTGACCAGATCGCCGATCGGAAACTCTGTCCCACGAAGCACGAACTTCAGACTCGAATAGTCCGGCTTCCCGACGATTACCGCAATCAGAGGCGTTATGAACGCCTTGCTGAAGCTCGCGACTACTCCCCCGAACGCTGCGCCAATCACTACGCCCACTGCCATATCCACAACATTTCCACGCAGAATGAACTTCTTGAAACCGTCTAACATAATGTCGCCCCTCTCAAGAATTTGAAGTGTTCGCCAATGTAAGGCACGCAGGCCGTACGGTCAAGAGCGGGAAGTCCCCTTTTTGGAGTATCCGGAAAGCGCAACCGAGCCAAACCAAGCCGGATCGCTCAGGCGTGCGAAGTCCATCACGAACCGCGTGGGGACGGACGCATTCGTCCGTCCCGCCGAGCGGAGCGAGGCGTGCCTTGTGCGGCATAGATATACGAATCAAATCGGAGAGAAGAAGGCGCGGGAGTCTTGCGCTCCCAGCTGCGAAGCGGCGAAATTCGTTAGCCCAGGGCGGAAGCCCTGGGTTAACCGCAGGAAATGGAACGGAGCCCCGTAGGGACGGCACAAGATTAGAAAACGCCAGATGCAGGAATGACGGATGCAGAAGCAACCGAAACAGGAACAACCGATGCAGGAACATCCGATGCTGGAGCAACCGAAAACAGGAACACTCACTCTGGAACGTCCAATGCAGAAAGATTCGAAGCAGAACAACCGATGCAGGAACATCCGTGGAAGAGCGGCCCTTTAGGGCCGCGTAAGAGTCCAGCCTAAGAACGGGGCTTCAGCCCCGGTGCCTACCACTCAAATCCGCATCGGCATCACAATATACCGGTACTTATAATCGTCTCCCTCAGCCGGCCGGAACTGCCCCGCCGACTGTGGATCCTTCAACTCCAACCGCACTTCGCTCGTGCCTGCGGCTTTCAGAAAATCCACCAGGTACGCCGCATTGAATCCAATCGTCAGCGGATCCCCCGTATACGGAGCCTCAATCGAATCCTCTGACTCGCCCGCCTCGGTCGACGACGCCGAAAGCTTCAACTCGCCCTTTTCCAGCCGCAATCGAACCGCCCGCGAGCGCTCATCAGCAAATTGCGCGACGCGCAAAATCGCCGAATTTAATTCGTCTGAATTCAGCGGAACGATCTTGCTGTTGTCCTTCGGCAGCACCGCTTCAAAGTTAGGGAAGTTGCCGGTCAGTTGCCGCGAGGTAAGCAGCCGCGATCCGATCCGGAAGAACAGCGTCGAATCATCTTTCGCGAACTCAATCGTCTCCGCGTCCGTCGAATCCAGCAGCGACTTCAGTTCATCCATCGCCTTCTTCGGCACCAGGGTCTTCAGTTCACCCGAAACGCCCTCGAACTTTTCACCGGCCCGCTCGCAGTGCGCCAACCGGTGCCCGTCGGTCGCTACCATCGTGATCGATTCCGGCTTCAGCAGCATCAGCGCGCCATTTAGCGTGTACCGCGACTCTTCATTCGAAATTGCAAACCCTGTCCGCGCAATCAATCCGCGCAACACCTGCGCCGGAATCGTCACCGCTCCCGCCGTCGGAAATGCCGGCAGGCTGGGGAAATTCGACTTCGCCATCCCCACCATCTTCGTATTCGACCGCCCGCACCGAATGCTGACCCAGTGATTCTCGAGTAACTTGATCGTGATGTCGGCATCCGGCAGCAGCTTCACATAATCATGCAGCTTGCGCGCCGGGATCGTACACGACCCCTCTTTCTTCACCTTCGCGGCACACGACGTTCGGAGGCTGAGATCCAAGTCGGTCGCCGTGATCGACAACCGGTCTCCAGCGGCCTCGAATAAATAATTGGAAAGGATTGGAATCGTGGTCTTGCGCTCGACCACACCTTGCGTGGCCGTCAATTCCCGCAGCAATTCGAACTTGCTGACCGTGATCTCCATCGTCCCCGCGGCAACGGCGGCTTCCACCGGCATAAAGTCCGTCTCCCTAAACTGCAACTTGGCGTACTACTGATATCCCGCGAGTGCCGGCGGAAGAGCACGGCTTTCAGCCGTGCCATCGGATGTTTGATTCAGATTTTGGGCTTTAGCCCCTGAGGTCATCCGATTCTTAATTTCCACGTCACTCTTTCCCTACTTCTAGTACTACCCTTATATCAAATACAAAACCTATTAAACCAGCAGTAACAGTAGGCTGTTCGCAGAAGTGGAAATCTTTGACAACCCGCCTGTTGTCACCGGGTTCCCGCCGGTCCCCTCATGTTACAAATCGGTCCCGAACTCTTCGGACTCGCCACTATAACCGAGCCTTGTTTTCGATTCCTGCCTCTCCTTGCACAACTTCCACAAGCCATTCACAGCCAGCTACAAGGAAGACCGTATGGATTCGTGGAAAACGCAAGGAACCGCCCGTCTATCCGCCTAATTGCTCGGTCAGTTTGTTGATCAGCCTGTTCAAATCCTTATCGTTCTTGCGGACGTCTTCGATCTTCTCCACCGAGTGCAACACCGTCGTGTGATGCTTCCCGCCAAACTGCCGTCCGATTTCCGGCAGTGACGCTTCCGTCATGTGTTTGGCCAAGTACATCGCGATCTGCCGCGGATACACGATCGCCCGCGAATTATTCTTCGCCTTGATCTCCACCAGTCGCAGACCAAACTGCTCCGCCACCATCTTCTGAATGGACTCAATCGTCACCTTGCGCGCCTGCGAGTCGATAAAGTTCTTCAGCACCTGCTGCGCGTAGGGCAGCGTGATCTCCGCCCCAATCAGCGACGAGTGCGCCACTAATCGGATCAACGCCCCTTCCAACTCCCGCACGTTCGACCGGATGTTCGACGCCACATACAACGCCACATCGGTCGGCAGCGTCACTTTCTCCTGCTCCGCTTTCTTCTGCAGGATCGCTACCTTTGTCTCCAGATCCGGTGGTTGAATATCGGCAATCAATCCCCACTCAAACCGGCTTCGCAGCCGATCCTCGATCTCCGCCAATTCCTTGGGCGACCGATCACTGGCAATCACGATCTGCTTCATCGACTCGTGCAGCGCATTGAAGGTATGAAAGAATTCTTCCTGCGTCCGCTCTTTGCCCGTCAGAAACTGGATGTCATCGATCAACAGCACATCCATGTTCCGGAACTTGTCGCGGAAGCTGGTCATCTTGTCGTAGCGTAGCGAGTTGATCATGTCGTTCGTGAACTTCTCGCTCGATACGTAGCAGATCGCCGCCTGCGGCATCCGCCGCTTGATCTCGTGCCCGATGGCCTGCATGAGGTGCGTCTTGCCCATGCCGACGCCGCCATACAGGAACAGCGGGTTGTAAGCCTTCGACGGACGCTCCGCGACCGCCTGGCACGCCGCATGCGCAAACTGGTTGCCGCTTCCGATCACGAATGCGTCAAACGTATATCTTGCATTCAGCTGCGCTGCCCCATCCCAGTCAAACCGCGACTGCGACGGCGGAGGCGTCGCACCGGAGGCCGTCAGCCCTCCGTCGTGCCGCATCGGTGTCGCCGCCGGATCATCCTCCGGCGTCACAAACTTCACATCATTAAACCCCAGGCCCAAGACGTCGATCGCTTCCTGGATCAGGTCTGCATACTTATCTCCGGCGTGGCGGAACTCCACCGTCGGAACGCGGACGAATAAAATCCCTCCGCTTGAATGGCTGTAACGCGTCGGCTTCAGCCACGTGTCGTACGAATGCCGGTTGATTTTCTTTTCCAGCGCATCGAGAATGCGCGCCCACGGATTCGGGGAGATTGTTGTGCTTGGAACTGACATATATGAAATAGTTTCACCACGCGGCGCCCCGGCGGCTGGTAAGAGAGCGCCCTGTTAGACTGCTGTTTATGGAGTAGCTGGAACTGCCAATTTTACTGCGGAATGCGCCTGTTTTTTCGCCGCACTGCAAATTTAAATGCGAAGCAAAAGCAGAACCAGTCGTGGATACTAGCACAAATTATTTTGTTGTGTGGAAAACTTGCGCGAAGAAATTTGCGCGAACTCTCATTCAGAACCCCATTCCCTCGCGGTGTCAAGTGCCGCGCTAGTAACTGCCGCACAGAAGGTGCACGTTTTGATTTCCTCTGTGTCCCTCTGTGTCCTCTGGGGTGAAAGATTGCGATTTTTATTTCACGGTAACTTGCTCTCGATAATCCACGCCAGAAGCCCCGGCAAACAGAATCCCACCGCATTAAGAATTCCATGCGTCCGCACCATCTGCGGAATCGTCAGTGCCTCGCTCCCCGCAAAATTCGCAATCGCATACGCAGCCGCGAAAATCATTCCGACAAAAATTGCTGCCGCGGAGATCTGCAGGAGCACGCGCGCATTCGCGTCCCGAGCTTGCCGTCCCGAAGCGCGCACAAAAATAGCCAGGGCCGCTACACTGGCCGAAAACGCCAGCGCCGCTCCCATCTTCACCGCCGGAGCAATCACAAAACCTGCCGCCACCACCAATGGCATGGTCACCACCATCCCCACAACATATTTGAGGTAACCATCTTGTTGCCTCGCTTTCGCAAATCGCAGCGTAGCCGCTGCAATCAGCGCGGTCGCAAATCCCGCAAAATGAAAGTGCACCGCGGTCAACAGTCCGATCGGTTCCTGGATCCCCATCGGCCGCATCCCCAGCCGCGAAGCCATCATCCACGCCCCGCCCACCGCCAGATCCGTCTTCGCGATCGCTATTGTGGCGCGGACGCCCCGGTTTGCTTCCGGGCAGTTGTTAGACCGGAAGCAAGAAAGCAACTCGATCACCCCAGCTCCAGCCAGTAGCAAGCAGATCGCCATCCATCCCGCCGCCGCCGTTCCAGCCCTTCGTCCCGGCGCCATCAGAAATGCCACCACTGCCAGGGCCGCGCCAAACGGCTGCAAGGTTCTGGCTGAGGAATCGAGCCGGCCACACGCCCCCATCGTTCGTGCGAGTTCCATTCCGAGCGGAACAATCACCAGCGGCGCAAACAGAAACAGCAGCTCAATCGCACCAATCCTCGCAACCCCCATTCGCGCCAGAATCGCCAGCACCGACCACACGGCGGTGCCTCCCATAGCGTAAGCCCGAGCAGTTCGCGATTCCGCCTTGGATCCTCTGTTTCCTTTGGGGTGAAAGCTCTTGCATTCAATTACTTGCGTGGAATCGGTCTTTTCCTCTTGAGTCATGGTCGCACCGCCGCCACTCCAAACACCAGAACGAGCACACCCAACGCCACTACATACATTCCATCCATCAGCCGGTTCTCGCGCCGAATCCCGCGATCGTAATAGAAGAACTGCAGCAGAATTCTCAGTCCCCAGAATCCCGCCATAAACCCGCTGAGAAATCTTCCCATTGCGCTGGCCCCCGCGAGCTCCGGAGCGAATCCAAAGCAGAGCGCAGCAAACAGTCCCAGCACGATCACGATATAAATCCAATGCACAAAGAAAATCTGCCGCACGAATCTTGGCACTCCCGCCAGATGCTCCCGTACTCGCAGCCGCCCGGGCAGCGGAATGTTCGCCGCGATGATCCCTAGGTGCACAATGCCGGCCATCCAGATCGCCCGAATCATCCAGTGCGCGTTCATGCGTCCCCCTTCCCAACCGGTTTCGTCACCCCAAACGACCGGTCGCGTGGTTGAAGGTCATATCAGACTGACAGTTCTGAACGAACAGAAAGTAGCCGGTAAAAAAATTTACCCCGCCTTTTTCCTCACCTTTGTCCCCATCCGCAACAGCTTCCGCACCGTCCCGGTCGGCAGCCGCTTCATCTGATCGTGCAACTCCGTCACCGCTTCAAAGAATCCGGCCATCGCCTCCAAGCGCTCACGCGTATAGTCCGCTCCCGGTTCCTTCGGATCCAGCTCGCTCAGGCACCGCCGCAACATCTCCCGCGTCGGATCAATCTCCCTTCGTTTCCTCTGCTCGATCACCAGCCGGAACATCTCCCACACATCTTTCATCGACTCATAATGTTCCCGCCGATCGCCGAGCACGTGCACTGCTCGCACGATCCCCCAACCCTCCAGCTCCCGTATCGATGTGCTCACGTTCGACCGCGCCACGCTCAGCGTCTCCGCAATCTCCTCTGCCGGCAGCGCCTTTGGCGACAAATACAGCAGCGCATGAATCTGCGCCACCGTCCGGTTGATCCCCCACCGCGTCCCCATCTCTCCCCAGTGCAGGATGTATTGCTTCTGTAATCCCGTTAATTCCGCCATATCGTTTCTTTCAGTACAAACTGAATATACAGAAATTAAACATCGAATGTCAAGTCCGAAAAGAGAGGCGCAACTATGAAAGAAGAATCAGCAGTAAGCGCAAAGAATTCCTCCGTGCCCCCTGTGTCCCCTGCGGTGAAAGCTTTTGAATTTGATGTCGCGTTCTCAACAGCCTACAATTTCCCCATGGACACCCTCGACCAGCAGACGCCCGCTGCCGAAGAGCGCGACTCCAGCCGCCTCATCATCATGATCGCTGTGGCCGTCGTGATCGGCGGAGCCATCCTCGCTGCCGTCCTGTTGCGCGAGCCGCCCAAGGTCGCCAAGGCGCCATCCCCCTACATCGCACAACTCAAACTTGCGGATTTTAAAATGTCTGCCGCAGAAAATTTCATCGGCGCAACCGTCAGCTACATCGACGGCACCATTACCAACGCCAGCAGCAAAACCGTCACCCGCGTCATGGTCCAGGTCAATTTCGAGGACTCCCTGGGCCAGCTCGCCCAGCGCGAAGAACTCCCGCTCCGCGTCGTCCGCACCAACGGCGCTTATCTCGAGCCCGTCGACCTCAACGTCGCCCCGCTCGCTCCCGGCCAGACCATGCCCTTCCGCCTCACCTTCGACAGTATCTCCGCTCAATGGAACCACCAGTACCCCGACCTCACCATCACCGACGTCACAGTGAAGTGAAGTAGCTCTGCCCCGTTTTCCCCTCTGCGTCCTCCGCGTCCTCTGTGTTGTGATTTAGCTCTACAATGCAGATGTGTCCGAAACAAAACCATTCCGCCTGACGGAGTCTGTTAAAGCCGCGGGTTGAGCGTCCAAGCTGAGTCCAGCGGCGCTGGACACGGTGCTTGGGAAATTAGCCCGGCAACACGATCCCAACGTTCTAGTCGGCTTCGATCACGCCGACGACGCCGGAGTGTATCAACTCACTCCCGACCAGGCGCTAGCCCAGACGGTCGACTTCTTCACGCCGATCGTGGACGATCCCTACGTCTTCGGCCAGATCTCCGCCACCAACGCCCTCAGCGATGTCTACGCCATGGGAGGCCGTCCACTCACAGCGCTGGCCCTTGTATGTTTTCCGGACAAAGCCGATCTCGCCATTCTCGAACGCATCCTCGCCGGAGGCCTCTCCAAGATGATGGAAGCCGGATGCGTAGTCATCGGCGGCCACAGCATCCGCGACGAAGAAACCAAATTCGGCTACTCCGTCACCGGCCTCATCCATCCCAAAAGAATCTACGCCAACGCCGGCGCGAAACCAGGAGACAAACTCATCCTCACGAAGCCGCTAGGCACCGGCGTAATCTCCACTGCCATAAAAAAAGGCAAAGCCGAACCATCCTGGATCGAAGCCGCGATCCAATCGATGACCACGCTCAACAAGAATGCCGCGGAAATTTGTGTGGGGACGGACGCCTTCGTCCGTCCCGCCGGCCCTGAGCGCAGCGAGGGGCTGGTGCTCCTCTCCCCAGCCCGTGTGGAGAGTGGAAGAGCGGCCCTTCAGGGCCGCGTCGAAAGCCCGGAAAATGCAGGGGCTTTAGCCCACGCCCGAATCAGCACCATGACCGACATCACCGGTTTCGGCCTGATCGGCCACGCCCGCGAGCTAGCCCTCGCCTCCCGCGTCTCCATCGCCTTCCACGCCGCCCAAATCCCGCTCCTCGAAGGCGCCCTAGCCTGCATCCATGCCGGCCACATTCCCGGAGGCCTCACCAACAACCGGAACTTCGCCGAATGCCTCGTCGAGTACTCCCCCAATGTCCCCGAAGATCTCCGCCAGATCGTCTACGATCCCCAAACTGCCGGAGGCCTGCTGATCTCCACGCCCGACGCCGATTCCTTGACACGAGCCCTGCACGAAGCTGGAGTCCCCGCCGCCCTCATCGGCGAAGTACTCCCCGAATCCAAACCCCGGATTTCTGTTACAAAATAGCCGGTCCCGAATCCCATCTCTGATATCAAGCGAAACCAGAAGTGGGGATTTTGATCTCAGCCCACATCTCCCAGGATCCAAAAGATAAGGATCCAAAAGAAATTCCGCCAGCCAAAATCTGCGCAGCCCGATCACTTCCCCGGCATCTATAACAAGGTATTCTTTCTGCCGAACTTCTTTTGCGGAGATTCGTCATGCAATCTCGAACTCTTGGTCACACCGGCCTCAAAGTTTCCGCCGAGGGCCTCGGCTGTATGGGTATGTCCGAATTCTACGGACCCGGCGACGATGCCGAATCCATCGCCACCATCCACCGCGCACTCGATCTCGGCATCGACTTCCTCGACACCTCCGACGTCTACGGACCCCACAAGAACGAAGAACTCGTTGGACTCGCCATCAAAGGCAAGCGCGACCAAGTCGTCCTCGCCACCAAATTCGGTATCGTTCGCGATCTCAAGAATCCCAACGTTCGCAGCGTGAGCGGCAATCCCGACTACGTCCGCCGATCCTGCGATGCCAGCCTGCGCCGTCTCGCCGTCGATCACATCGATCTTTATTACCAGCACCGCGTCGATCCCGCGACTCCCATCGAAGAAACCGTCGGTGCGATGGCCGATCTTGTTGCGCAAGGCAAGGTTCGCTATCTCGGTCTCTCTGAAGCCAGCCCCGTCACGCTCCGCCGCGCCGTGAAAGTTCATCCCATCGCTGCCCTGCAAACCGAATACTCCCTCTGGACGCGTGATCCCGAAACCGAAATCCTCGCCACCTGCCGCGAACTCGGCATCGGCTTCGTCGCCTACAGCCCCCTCGGCCGCGGATTCCTCACCGGACAATTCCAGCGCTTCGAAGATCTCGCTCCCGACGACTACCGCCGCCAGAGCCCGCGCTTTCAAGGCGAAAATTTCCAGAAGAACCTCGATCTTGTCCGCAACGTCAAAGAACTTGCCCAGGAAAAACACTGCACTCCGTCGCAACTCGCACTAGCCTGGGTCTTGGCGCAAGGCAACGATATCGTTCCCATCCCCGGAACCAAGCGCAGAAAATATTTGGAGGAAAACGCAGCCGCCGTCGATGTGCACCTGACCAAAGAAGACCTCGCTCGCATCAACGAAGTCTTCCCTCCAGACTCCGCCGCCGGCAACCGCTATCCCGCGCACATGATGGCCTTGATCAACGGCTGAAAAAATCAACGGCTGAAAGTTGTTCAAGCCCGGAGCGACGGACGGTCTTCAACTCGATCTGCTCGATCTCTTGCTCCGCCTCGCCGCCGTCGCGTAGGCGCTCGGAACGCCAGGAAAACTTAAGACCGAGTCCTGCAGCGATGCCACTCCCATCTCAAAAAGCGAGAACCAAAACAGTAAACACAAATCGAGGTTTAGCCTAACTCTTCCCACTAAAGCTTGATTTGAAGCCGTCCACCGCATTCCAAGCGTCCATTAGCTAGCCGAAAACGTGGCCGACCTCCCACCGCTGTTGACCATTCTGATCCCCGCATTTCCAAGCGCCCAGCCGGAAGGGGCAATTCGTTTATCCCCGGCCCGTACGCGCGGGGAAAACGATGAAAGATAACCAAGTCCCGCCGCGACGGACTCCGCGCGCCTGAACGCGGGAACCAAATCAGTAAACAATTTCGGAGCAAAACGATTTCGTCCCACTAGACTCCGCTTATAGTCACTCCGTCGCTCCTCCCGAACCGACTTGATGAGCCATTCGCGACCCAAACATTCCACTCGATGTTAACGATCTTGATCCCCGGCCCCCGTTGGGTCACCCAAAACTCTGTCCCACTCCCCATATTCAATCTAAACGGACTGCTGCTACCATTCTCTTGCTGAACGTGCGAGGGCAGTCTCTATGGCCAAAACCCGTCCCTATCTCTTCTACGATGTGGCCATCTCCATCTGCTCCACCTGCTACCGCAAGGTCGAAGCCAAGACCGTTTTTCAGGATGGCAACGTTTACCTCCTCAAGCGCTGCCCGCAACACGGTTCCGAGAGAGTCCTCATTGCCGACGACGTCGATTACTACCGCCGCTGCCGCGAAGTATTTATCAAGCCCCCCGAGATGCCGCAGGTCTACAACACCCCCGTCAAGTGGGGATGCCCCTACGACTGCGGTCTCTGCACCGACCACGAGCAGCACTCCTGCCTCACCCTGGTCGAGATCTGCGACTACTGCAACCTGCGCTGCCCCGTCTGTTACGCCGACAGCGGTCCGGAGCGCCAGCAATTCCGCACCCTCGATCAAATCGAAAAAATGCTCGATGCCGTCGTCCGCAATGAAGGGCACCCCGACGTCGTCCAGCTCTCCGGCGGAGAGCCCACGGTGCATCCTGACTTTTTCAAGGTTGTAGAAATGGCGAAGGCCCGTCCCATCCGCCATCTCATGGTCAACACGAACGGGGTCCGCATCGCGCAGGAAGAAGATTTCGCAAAACGGTTGGCTGATTACAAGGAAGACTTCGAAGTCTATCTCCAGTTCGATTCCTTCGAGCGCGAACCGCTGATGCAACTTCGCGGCGCTGACCTGAGACGCATCCGCCAGCACGCTCTCGAAAAGTTGAACCGCTACAACATCGCCACCAATTTGGTTGTGACCCTCAAGAAAGGTTTAAACGATCACGAAATCGGAAAGACCATCGACTTCGCGCTGCAGCAGCCCTGTGTGAGAGGCGTGACGTTCCAACCAATCCAGGATGCCGGCCGCTTGGAGTCCTGGGTCCCAGCTAGTGTGGGGACGGACGCATTCGTCCGTCCCGCCGAGCCCAGCGAGGCGTCAGAAGTCAATCCCGGGGGTGCCCCACGTCTCCCCGGCCTTGGGAGAAGTGGAGATTTTGTGACCTCAAATGACCCCAAGAATGGAGGGTACGCCCGCAACTTCAATCCCGCCACCGACCGCCTCACCCTCACCGAAGTCCGCCGCAAGATTCTCGAACAGACCACCGTCTTCCGCCCCGAGGACATCATTCCGGTCCCCTGCCATCCCGACTCGCTCGCCATGGCTTATGCCTTAAAGCTAAACGGTAAAGTGACACCGCTCACCAGCATGATCCCGCCAGAAGTGCTGATCAACGGCGCCAAGAATACGATCCTCTACGAGCAGGAGCCTGCCGTCCGTGACAACCTCTTTAAGCTATTTGCGACCAATCACTCCCCGCAAAGCAGCGCCGGCACCCTCCGCGAACTTCTGTGCTGCCTGCCCAAAGTGCTCGTCCCCGACGCTATTAGCTACGACAACGTTTTCCGCATCATCATCATGCAATTCATCGACGCCCACTCCTTCGACGTCCGCAGCGTCAAAAAAACCTGCGTCCACATCGTCCACCCCGACGGCCGCCTGATCCCTTTCGACACCTACAACCTTTTCTATCGAGACGATCTCGAACAAACCCGCCTGGCCCCGCTCAGAAAGAATGCCGAAACGGCCTTGGCCCCCGTATAACTCGACGTTTCGGTTGGATGTCCCAGACGCACGCCGAGCCATGTGGCGACGGACGCATTCGTCCGTCCCGCCTCGCAAGCGAGGCGTACTTTGGCCAACACACTGCACCAATTGAAGCTCAAATCATTCTGAAGTCGGAGGCTCTCCGGAAAGGCAGATCTCGGCGCCGGTATTCATTAGCCCAGGGCGTAAGCCCTAAAGGATTAGTCGAGAGCCCCGCGAGTCCCGAAGGGACGGGCACAAGTCCACCTAGTTCCCTGGCGAACTCGACGGATCGCTGAGCGCGATCAATTTCCCCGGCGGATAATCCCTCGGCGTCAGCGGGAACTCCGGGGTCGGGTTAATGATCGTGAGCAGCTCACCGCTGCGCACTCCCCGAATGGTCAGGCTCTGACTTTCCACCGAAACCACACGGTATTTTTCGTCAAAGAGTTCCCGCTTCATAGGCATACCCTTGGGATGCAAAATTCGCGAACGGCGATTCTATGTAAATCTCTTAGTGAACCCCAGCGTTCCCTTGACAACCGATGCCGGCTCTGAAGCAACCGTCGGTTAAGCTCAACCCGTTCCCAATCCCCAATCACCGATCTACAATCGACATTCCTGTATGAACCCGGATCGCATCGCCGAGTTGCTAAGTCCGTTTCTTTCCGCCGGTCCAGACATCACACCAGGCACTTGTGCCCTATCCCGCTCCCAGCTCGAAGATATATCGACATACATCGATATACTTCTACGCTGGAACGCTCGCATCAACCTGACCGCGATCCGCGAACCCGAGCAGATCGTCACTCGTCACTTCGGCGAGAGCCTGTTCGCAGGCCGCCACTTGTTTCCCCGGCATTCCCCTGCCTTAAACGGTGTTTCGATCGCCGATGTCGGCTCCGGTGCCGGATTCCCTGGCCTTCCCATCAAACTATGGGCGCCAGGCATTTCTCTCACCCTGATCGAATCCAACCACAAGAAGGCCGCCTTCCTGCGCGAAGTCACCCGTTCCGTTAGATTGACGAACGTCAATGTACAAAACGCTCGCGCGGAAACGCTCCCTGAAGCCTCGTACGATCTGGTCAGCCTGCGCGCCGTCGAACGCTTCGAGTCAATCCTTCCCGTCGCCGCCGCCTTGCTCGCCCCTGCCGGCCGTCTGGCATTACTCATTGGCGCGCCCCAGCTCCCACGAGCCCAACAGCTCCTACCTTCTTATATCTGGTCAGCCCCATTGCCTGTCCCCGGATCCGATACAAGGATCTTAGCCACTGCCCAGTACCTCGTCCAGAGTCCGACGGTCCGAGCACCAAAGTAGTTAACAAGTGGGAAATAATCATATAATTAGGCATAATTTCATGAGATATCGCATTCTATTCTTGCGATAGTGGGATAATTGCACGGTAATAAATAATTCTACTTCGCACGTTTTGTAGTCGATTATCATTTCCTCACTTTTCCACAATGTTCCTGCAGGAACATATCTCACAATTGTCAAATCATAGGATGTTCCCGCAGGAACATTTCGAGCCCATTCGAGTCGAAGGAAATGGATCGCGCGCGGATTGGGTTGTTCCGCTAGGAACATTGCCGCCGATTCCATCCGGCCGCCTTTTTTGGGTCCAATGTTCCCGCGGGAACATTGGGGATTTCTCATCTGAACCACGATCGCTCCCTAGCCTTGTATGTTCCTACAGGAACATTGGACGCGTTTTGCACACACATTCACCTGCTTGCACAGCAAATGCTCATTGCATTTCAAATGTAAACGGCAGTAAGCTGCCTAGTACTCTGGTTCTCCGAGACAATCTAATGGGACGCGTTATCGCTGTTGCCAATCAGAAGGGCGGCGTGGGGAAGACTACGACTGCCATTAATCTCGCAGCGTCGTTTGCGGCTGCGGAAGTGAACACGCTGCTCGTCGATTGCGATCCGCAGTCGAATGCCACCAGCGGCTTGGGATTCGTCAAGGATCCTGACCGCATCAGCTCCTACCATCTGCTGATGGGCGCTGCCACTGGTGAGGAGGCTCTGCTCACTACCGAGCTCGAACAGCTCTGGCTTATTCCGGCTCACAAGAACCTGATCGGCGCCAACATCGAGCTGGTCGATGCAGAGGGACGCGAGTACCGCATGCGCGAGGCGCTCGCGCCTCTGCGCGATCGGTTTCAGTTCATTGTGCTGGACTGTCCGCCGGCACTCGACCTGCTGACGCTGAACGCGCTGGTCGCAGCTGACGCCGTGCTGATCCCGATGCAAGGCGAGTACTTTGCACTCGAAGGCATTAGTGAGCTGCTCGATACCATCGAGCGCATACGCGCCGCGCTGAATCCTTCATTGGGAATTGAGGGCGTAGTGCTGACCATGTTTGATGAGCGCACCAACCTGGCACAGCAGGTCATGACTGAGCTCAAGAATTTTTTTGGCGAGAAGCTCTGCAAGACGTCGATCCCGCGGAACATACGGCTGGCAGAGGCGCCGAGCCATGGGAAGGCGGCGCTGGTGTACGATCCGCGATCGAAGGGCGCGGAGAGTTACATACGGCTGGCCAAAGAGATCATTGAGCGACAGGTACCTGCCAGCGCGTCGGCCGGAGAGACCTTCACCACCGGGGACACAGAGGACGCTGCGGTGGAGGAGATTGCTGCGGCGGATGCAATGGATAAGACGGCCTGAGTATATATTGATGTCAGTCGATATATTATATCGATGTTCGTCGATGTATGAACAAGGGTTGCATAAATCCTTCGGCGCCGAAGAGCGGCGCCTCAGGATGACAAGCAGAGTGGAGCGCGATCTGAGAGATTGAGGGGAAAGATTTCATGACTACTTCGGCGGCGGCGAATGTGGCGGGGCATCTGGATAAAGATAAAGAGAAGGTCGAAAAGCGGCGGGCGTTAGGGCGGGGGCTGGAGTCATTGCTGCCGGGGCCGCGGGTAGTGGGCGGGGTTGCGGCCGCATCGCACACGCCGGCGCCCCATACGCCGGCGCAGCATGGGATCGAGATTCGGGCGGTGGTGGAAGAGACGGTTGCTTCCGAGCTGAACTCCGAGCTGCGCTCGGAGGGACGCACGAATGCGTCCGTCCCCACCCAACCATTAACTCCCTACACAAACCCTCGATTCTGCTACGCGGGATTCTGCGGACCAGCCGATCACGCTGATGGCGCAGGCGGAGGCGCGGGTGCCGGGGAATCTGGTGGTCAGTTTGGCGATTCGGGATATCGATAAGAACCCGTTTCAGACGCGGTATGTCGAGGACGATGAAGCGCTCGAGGAGTTGGCAGAATCGATCAAGACAAACGGAGTCGTGCAACCGATCATGGTACGTCCCTCAGAGGAAGATGGACGCTACATTCTGATTCTCGGCGAGCGGCGGTTGCATGCGTCGAAGAAGGCGGGGAAGACGCATATTCCGGCGATGGTACGGCAGGTCTCCCTGCAGCAGGCGGCGGAGATGACGATCATCGAGAACCTGCAGCGCGAGGACCTGAGCGCGCTGGAGCAGGCCGAAGCCTTCCGGGTGTTGAGCAACGAGTTTAAACTGACGCAGCAGCAGATTGGGGAGCGCGTCGGATTGTCGCGGGCCTCGGTGACGAACTACATGCGTCTGCTGAAGCTGCCGCGGGAAGTGATGCAGTTGCTGGCGGAAAAGCGGATCAACTTCGCCCAGGCGAAAGAGCTGCTGAAGCTGGAGAATGACGACCAGATTTCGCAGGCGGCGTTGTACCTGGTGAAAAAGGGATTATCGATCGAGCAAGTCGAGAGGTTGGTGTTGTCGATGAACGGGCTGCTCGATCCGTTTCCGGGAATGCCGGGTCAAGTGGTGAAGAAGACGGGAACCGCGCGCTGGGTGGATCCGAATGTGAAGTCGGCGCAGATAGATCTGGAGCGGCTGCTGGGCGTGCGGGTAAAGATCCGTGACCGCAAGGGCAAGGGGAAGATCGTGATCGAGTATTCGACGGTGGATGATTATGAGCGGGTGGTGGAGATGTTGAGGGGGAAGAGAGTCTAGCCGTCCGTTTTCTTTTCGTTAGGCCTGCTGGAGTGCAATGCTCCACTATTGAGGATCCACCGACTGCTTCAGGGTGAATCTCGCCAAATAGCAGTCTTCGTGGATGGTCCTGCCATTTTCATCGGTTCCCGCTTTTTCTGAGGGGACCGGCTTACCCAAATCGGACGGTGTGGCTGATAAGGAAGCGACTGGTTTGTCACGCACATTAGGCAAGCTCTCCCTTTTCCGCTGTAGTTTTTTCAGAAGGAAAGGAATGGACCGAACAAGCTGTAACGGAGGATCACAGGTCTCGGAAGGGAAAGCGTTATTGCGATCACAATAAGGGGAGTTTACGAATGATTGAGTTCCTCAGAGTACAAACACATGATTTCTTCTCAAGGATTTTCTAACCGCGGAAGAGGTGCGCAGGGATCGTTACTAGGGCTCCGGCGATCGCGGTGTAGGCGAAGCGGTAGATGAGGATTACGACGGAGGCGAGGATGAGGCGCTCTGGCGGAGGATGGATGCCGGTCCGCTGGATGGCGATCCAGGCGTAGTAGAGGATCACGATATCGGCGACCAGAGGAAGGCCGATCCACAGGAATTGAGTCAGGAAGGTAGGGGACATGCGGAACAACGCGACCATCACAAGGGGAACGCTGAAGATGCCCCAGGCGACCGGGATGGCGGGGATGGCGAGAGCGTAAGCGAAGGTTCGGGGGCTCGGCGAACGGCGGACAGCGATTAAGAGGATGATGTAAGGAGCGACCGCCAGCAAGCGGTAGATGAACGCGTAGGGAATGGGAAGGCGGGTTCGAGATAGAAGCGCATCGCCGAAGACGGCGTGAGCGGGAGCGAGGGCGAAGAGGAGATCGAGGGCGATCAGCGCTCCAATGGCAAGGACGAGATTATGGATGGCGGCCCGGCTGGCGGGAGAGAAGTGAGAGGGATCGATGGGCGAGGGTTTAGCGGGAGCGGCGGGAGCGGCGCCAGGTGCGGCGGTCGCCGGAAAAATGGGGTTAGGGACAGCGGGATTCGGGACAAGGGGATACGGTGGCGAAGTGCGAGTCATTCCGCGGGAGAGTTTTGCGATCACGCCGGTACCGATGACGATGAGCATGATGGCTCCGCCAAGCAGCGCCAGGGCGAGAATGGTGAGTTGGCTTCCCTCGCTGCCGTGAGAGCCGCTGGCAATCAGGCCGAAGCAGGCGGAGGCCAGGAGAAGGACGGCGCTTCCGACAAAAAGAAAAATGGAAGTGAGGATGATACCCAGCGTGCGCAGCGCGTTGTCGGCGGAGTCAACCATTCAGGGCCTTTGCTTATGGAGCCAGCGGGCGATATCGCGGGAATAGTACAGCAGAATGATGACACAGGCCCACTGAATTCCGCCGAGGCCGAAAAAGAGGCGTGGGTAGGGTTTGAGGAAGTCGCAGAGCAGGCGGAAGGACAGGTAGGCGACCATGAAAAGCTTGAAGGCGTCGCCGGGGCGGAAGCGGGTTGGGACGCGGGAGTTTTCCAGAGGATAGGGATCCTTCGACTGCGCCATGACTTCGCTTCGCGTCGTCACGGCTTCGCTCAGGACGACAGAGTCGTTTTGGATGACAGCGTTCTTTTGAAACGAAGTCTTTTTCAAGACATGGTAGAGAAATGGAATTAGGCACAGGAGGAACAGGATTTCGTAGAGCTGGGTGGGGTGGCGCGGGATGCCGTCGCCGAAGTTGATAGCCCAGGGAAGGCTGGTGGGGATGCCGTACGTGTTGTCAGAGAGGCCGGTTAGGAAACAACCGATGCGTCCGATGGCGATGCCGAGCGCGAGAGGGATGGAGTAGAGGTCGCCGGTAGAAGTGCGAAGTCCGATGTAGCGCTTCATCCACTCGACGGAGACGAGGCCGAAGACGAGGGCACCGACAATGGTTTTGCCTCCGATGAGGTAAGCGGGATCGCCTAAGTGGTGCCAGGTGAGGAGCGGGTCTTCAAGCCAGTAGAGAAGTTTCGCGCCGAGCGCGGCACCGGCGACAGCGGCGGCGATGACGGCCCAGCGGAGTGGGGTGGCGATGGGATCTCCGAAGCGGCGGCGGAGTGAGAGGTAAACGTGGAAGCCGATGAAGTACGACAGAGATTCGAAGAACAGATGCGGATGAATGACGTAGCGGCCGAAGTGCAGGTAGTAGGGGAACCCGAGCGCGAGATGGGGCGGCAGAAGGATGAGGAATTATAGCTAGGGCTGGCGCGAAGCCAGTAACTTTGCCGCGTTGTCGTGGTAGACGCGCTTCAGGATTTCGTCGTTGAGGCCGAGTCCGTTCAGCGGCCAGTGATAGTGGAACTGCTCGATCTCGTAGAAATGTTCGTCCTGCGATTCGAGGATGCGGAAGGTGATCCGGTACATTTCTTTGTCGGGTCCCATGTCGGTGCCGTAGACAAGGCGGTCGGCATACTTGGCGTAGAACTGCGAGGCGAAGCGGGGAATGGGCGCGGTTTCCGCGTAACGCGCGGAAATGTCCGCGTAGAGATTGGGATTGCGGTCGAGCACCTCGCCGAGGTGGGCGAGATCGTAATCGAGGTTAGCGAAGTGGCAGGCGACGAAAGTTGTATTGCGATGACGAGCCAGGGTGCGCTCGAGGATTTCGATCATGCCTTCGAGCTTGACGATATTGGGCTGGTTGTCGAGGCGCCACTCGTAGGCGTTCATCAGGCCGTCGTTGTGCTTGTCCATCGGCTGGTACATCCAGATGGGGTCGGCGACGTGGAGGCTGACGGGCATGTGGAGCTCGGCGGCTTTTTCCCAGACGGCGTCCATGCGCGGGTTGTCAGGATGCAGGCCAGGGGCTTTCGATTTCCCGGAGCGCAGGCCCTGGCCTTTGTCGTGAATTTCTCCGATGCCTTTGGCGCCGGCGCCGTGGCAGCGGATGAGTTCCTTCACGGTCAGGTCAGGGAAATGAGGCTCCTTGTACAAGTACTCGCTGAAGTCGAGGCCGCACCAGAGTTCGAAGCGGTCGGGGTGAATTCCATATCGGCGGTTGATGTCGTCGAACTCCGCGCCGGTGGCCATGGTGAGCACGATGGATTTTTCGACGCCGACCTCGTCCATGTTCTTGAGCCAGGCGTTGATCTCGGCGTCGGTCTTGGGCTCGGGGTGCGAGTGCATGTCGATGATGGGGAATTTTGCCTTCTCGATGCGGGTGACGGGAACTTTAAAGATGGATTTCGGGCGATAGTCTTTGAGGAGGATCGTGTTGGGGCTCGGCGATGTGGCCGGTGTGGATTTCTTTTCGATTTCGGCGAACGTGGGATGAGGAAGGGCGAAGGCGAGTCCGGCTGCATTGGCGGATTTCAGGAATGAGCGGCGGTTCATGGGGCCTCCAGAGCTGTGAACCGGAGATTATAAGCGCTACCCCATTACGGTGATCGCTCACTTTTCCTCGTTTCCTGAGTTCGCCCTGTTTTGCGCTTTAGATTTTTCGTCTGCTGAAAGTCCCATTGGCGGCGGTGAACGAGATAGAGATGAGCGTCCCATTCCTTGAAAATATCCGCCTTCTGATTCGCGATATTCTGCACATCATGCACATCGAATTTTCCAAAGAACCTCGCCTTGCAGATAGAACACTCGAACACTTTGAGCGGTGGCGTTCCTGATGGAAGTTTTGCCCCTGGGACTGGCCGAAGATTTGCTTTGGGCATCGTCGGACCCTCCATGGGCTTGGCCCTCAGCGGCTAAAGCCGGCTATCGAAGTACGGCGCTGAATGTCGCGGCTGGAAGCCGCGACCTTTCAAATCTAACCCTCGATCTTATTCGCCGCCTACGGTCAGGCCGTCGATGCGGATGGTTGGCGCCGCAACCGAACCGCGGAATTCCAGGTCGCTGGCGATTTCCGAGATGTTGAAGAACAAGTCTTTGAGATTTCCTGCGACCGTGATTTCTTCTACCGGGTAGGTGAGTTCGCCACCGGAGATCCAGAGGCCCGAGGCGCCGCGGGAATAATCGCCCGTCACGAGGTTCACGCCTTGCCCGAGAAACTCGGTGACGTACAAGCCTTCCTTAATGCCTGCAATCAGCTCTTTCGGAGTTTTTGGTCCTGCCTGGAGGAAATAATTTCCAGGGCCGATGCCGGGAGTGCCGGCGAGTCCGCGGGCGGCGTTGCCTGTGGTTTTGAGGCCGAGCTTCTTCGCGGTGTAGGTGTTGAGCAGATAACTTTTGAGGACGCCGTTTTCGATGACGACCGTTCGTCGCGTGGGGATGCCCTCGCCGTCAAAGGGGCTGGAGCCGAATCCGCCGACGATGGTGCCGTCGTCGATGACGGTGACGTTGTCGCCGGCGATTTTCTGGCCGAGCTTGCCCGCGAGAAAACTGGCGCCGCGGTAGACGGAGTCTCCGTTGATGCCTTCGAAAATGTGTTCCAGGATCGAAGTGGAGACCATGGGATCGAAGACGATGGGAACTTGCGCGGTCTTGGCTTTGCGCGCGCCGAGGCGGCGGAGCGTGCGTTCGGCGGCGATCTTGCCGACTTTTTCCGGGGCGTCGAGCAGGCTCAGCGTGCGCGCGACCGAATACCAGTAGTCGCGCTGCATGGCGCCGTCTTCCGTTTGCGCAATGGGAACTGCGGCGACCGAGCAATAAGATCGCTTGTATTCGCCGACGAAGCCGTGCGAGTTGGCGAGAACTTTGTGTCCAGTGGCGGCGTCGAACGATCCGCCGTCGGAATTCTTGATGCGGGGATCGAAATCGAGCGCGGCTTTTTCGGCGCGGCGGGCGTAGTCGATGCGATCGGGACCCGGAAGCGAGTAGACGTCTTCGTGGTAGAGGCCGAGATCGGTCGAGAGCTGTCCGAGCTGATCGGCAGCGGGAATGCCGCCGAAGGGATCTTCGGAGGTGATCTTCGAGAGCTCGAGCGCGGAGTTGACCATGCGGTCAAGGCCGGCTTTGGAGAAGTCGGAGGAGTAGGTGCGAGGCGGCGCGCTGTCCGAAGAAGACGCGGACTCCGATCGATTTGGAGCCGGATTCCTTCAGGGTTTCAACCTGGCCGAGGCGGACAAGCGTGGAAAATTCGTCGCCTTCGCGGACGACGCATTCGGCGGCGGTGGCTCCGCCTTTCATGGCACGGGCGACGATGTCCTGCGCGATTTCTTTCAGGTCGTTTTTGATTTCGGAGTGCGAGTTTCTAGTTGCGTTGGCATATATTTAAGATCTTTCACCGCAGAGGACACGGGGGAAACACAGAGGAAATTCTCGTATCCATCATTTCGCTCAGGATGACAAAGTGTTTCTAGCTATCGGTGGAAATAATAACCGTCAATTAGCGTCAAAACACCAAGGACAGCAAATATCAGACCCGCAAGTCTCCAAGCTAGGGAACCGCTACGGGTTCCGCTCCAACCCGTTACTCGCGTTCGGGGGAAATGCTGCATCATCTCCTTCTCCCATTTGGAAAGGTACGGTGCTAAAGCCAAAAACGCTATTCCAAGTCCTACGAGACATGCGCCGCCGATAGTCGAGTTCAAATTGGCGAGACCTAGAAATATTGGGTTACGGGTACGTATTGCTTGAGG
>CAVXVD010000101.1:0-8903 GCA_963765015.1 uncultured Acidobacteriota bacterium
TCGAGTGTTGTGTCCCAGAAATTCGTGGAGGAAGTCTTGCGCCTCTGGGGAAGGGCATGGCCTTCAGCCGTGCCGATGACGGTCAATCAATACGAGGCTTTAGCCTCTGGATTTGGTGAACCGCGACGACGGCACACATAGCGGTAGTGTAGAACCGACAAAACTTGCGCCGGTAATGCACAGATGGCCCACCGCCCAAGATCCCAGCTCAATGGTTCGCCTTACACAAACCCTTAGGCGTCCAATCATGGACCATCGTGGTCGGTGGCTGCGACGACTGATGGAGGATGAGGACGATCGAACGACGCCGCTCGGTGCCGATCGCGGTGAGATGCATCGATATTCCCATGGGAACGATGACCGCGGGTTCCCCGACTCGACCGATCTGCATGCGGCCATCGGAGGTCTCCAGGCAGGTTTCGCCTCCCACTGCGTACCAGGCCTCCGGGCCAGAGTGGACGTGCGCGGGCGCTGTCATTCCGGGGGTGAAGTCCGCCTCCATCAACTGCGCCGTGTACTTTTCTCCTGCGAGGATCGGAAGCGGACCGATTTTGGCAACCGGATTTCCGTGGGCCGACTTCCAGTTCTCGTCCTCGATGGTCATCAACCACACTTTGCCAAACGACTCGACCACCACGCCTCGCGGCCCCTGGTCTGCTTCCGCCGCAATGCGTGTTGGATACGCATCGAGATGCCAGAATACTTGCGCTTTGGCGAATTGACCTACGGGATTGTCCGCCAGAATCCAGCACCCAATCTCTTGCGTTCGCGTACTCACCGGTTTGCACGGATCGCCCGGAGTCTGGACACCTTGCGCGATCAGTTGTGTCCATGGGAGAAGGAGCAGACAGAAAAAGAGATAGAAAAGGAATGTGCTGTTCAATCGCACATGTCGAATCATCGATCTGAACCTCAAAGTCATGGGTAGATGTCAGGGAGGGATTGTATCCGGGACAACATAGATCCGTCTGCAAAGAAATGTTTCGTAAAGGACAGATTTCAGGTTCTGGCCGTATCGTCGGGAAGGCGGAAGCGTAGAACGGACGAAAGTTGAGCAGGCTGCATCGTCGCGACCCTTCGCCAGGCTCAGGGCAGGATCCCGCAAGAAACGCAAGGTTGTAGCGAACTGACTGGGGTCAGTAAACAGCAAGCAGGGATCGCGAAATTCACACTTGACATTGACAAATAATCCACTACCATATGGTTGTGGATAGATTAGGTACAACGTTTGCCGCCTTGTCGGATCCAACCCGGCGGGCCATGATCGAACGACTCTCCCATGGGCCTGCCTCTGTGCATGGATTGACGGAACCGTTTGCCCTCTCGCAGCAGATGATTTCAAAACATATTGCCTACCTGGTGCGGGCGCGGATTGTGACCAAGACGAAGCGTGGACGAGAGAGTGTGTGCACGCTTAGGCCAGAGGCGATTAAGACAGTCAGCGACTGGGCGTTTAGCTATCGCCGATTCTGGGAAGAGAGCTTCGACAAGCTGGAGGCAGTTGTGAAGGAAATGAAAAGAGCGGAGGTCCAGAGATGACAAGAAGCACGGTGAACGAGACCGAGCGGATGGTGATCACAAGAGTTTTTGATGCCCCACGCGAATTGGTTTGGAAGGCGTGGACAGACCCGAAGTATGTGATGCAGTGGTGGGGGCCGAAGGGCTTTACTGCGACCGTTTGCCAGATGGATTTCCGTGTTGGGGGAAAGCTTCTCTGCTGCACGAAGGCGCCGGATGGGCAGGAGTTCTGGAATGGGGTTGAATACCACGAGATTGTTCCCCCCGAGAAGATCGTTTCCTTGATGTACTTTGCCGACTCGAAGGGAAACAAGATCGACCCCGCGCAGCTGGGAATCGAACATGAGGCCATCGAGGGTGCGTACGACGTGACCCTGTTTGAGGATCTTGGGAACGGCCAGACGAAACTCACCTTCATTGGAAATGAACCCATGCAGAGCGCGAAAGATAGCGGTCAATTCGAGGGCTGGATCGAGACACTCGATAAAGTTGCCGCAGTTGTTGCGGGGCTAGCGCAGGCGAAATAAGAAGCGGAAGCTTTGCTTGCGAAACTCAATCGTGGAGAACGAAATGAAAACAATACCGTTTCTCGCTATCGTCCTGCTGGCATGCGCGTTTCCCGCCCATGCCCAGGATCCGATGAAGAATGACGCGATGAAGAAAGATGCAGCCGTCAAACCTGCCGATCCGGAATCGAAAGTCGTCCTCGATTCCTGGAACGAGATTGGCCGCAAGCTCATCACCATGGCCGAGGATTTTCCCGAGGACAAATATGACTTCAAGCCGACGCCGGCGCAGCGCAGTTTCGCCGAGCAGTTGCTGCACGCTGCGGGTTCCATGTATTACTTCACCAATCCCGCCACGGGGCAGAAGCTTCCTGCGGCAGAAGATCCGAAGCGCGACCGGTACAAAACAAAGGCCGACATCGTCGCGTTCGTAAGAAAATCCGTTGCCGACGGAGCGGCCGCCATTCAGTCGACAGGCGAAAAAGGCCTGACGACGGAGGTTGTTTATACCCCTGACCAGAAAGCGCGCATCCTCGACATCGCATACGGCCTCATCGAGCATAGCGGTGAACACTACGGCCAGCTCGTTGTGTACTATCGCCTCGCAGGTCTTGTGCCGCCGGAGTCGCGTCCCAAGAAGTAAAGCTCAAAAGACCACGTACCCGTCCTTGCCGCGAGCCGTTTGCGCGAAGGGACGGGTACGACGACGGCATACACAACGGGCGGGCGCCGAATTTTGTGAAACTCCCGGCTGCCTCCACCTGTGTGGTTAATTATTATTATTATTCATTTTGACCGGCCTAAGCAGATGCGAGAATGTGAGTTGGGCGAGGATCCACTTGCCGCTCTCCTTGATATACACCTCAGTCACCATAAAAGGATTGGTGCTCCTTTCCCCGGGTCGCTCCGAAACTCGAATTGGTTCCTAGTCTCTGAATCAGCGGGCGGGTGGCTCGGCCTTCAAACTGCAGCAGCGGGTACGACGACGGCATCCACAACGGGCAGTGTGGACCGGACAAAATTTGCACCGCAGCATCGCCGCCCACCCTTCCAAAAAAACGCAAGCTGGCTTCACACCACCAAACCATACTTTGGAGGTTAGAATCCAAGGGCCGCGCGCAATCTAACCACCAAACCGTTATTCACCGGTTGAACCGATACAAACCTGAGGACAGATGGCCCGCCGCTTTGCTTTCTTGCGCTTAGCTGTCATGACATAACGGTCTATCCTCTTCCGTCATGACGTTATGTTCCTGCAGAAACACTCCGCGCTGGTAGGATTAGGGGATGCGAAAAGGGTTTACGAGAAAACCACAACCGGACGCCCTCGCGACGCACGTCAAGAACTACATCACGCCGAGCGGGCTGGAGCGCCTCAAAGATGAGCACCGGTTTCTGCTCACCCGGGAACGCCCGGCCGTGACGGAGGTGGTGGCGTGGGCGGCCAGCAACGGCGATCGCAGTGAAAACGCCGACTATCAGTACGGCAAGCGGCGGCTGCGGCAGATCGATGGGCGCATTCGCTTTCTCACCAAGCGAATCGAAGCCGCGGAAGTTGTCGACCCGGAAGCTCGGAGATCGGGACAGGCGGCGGCGCGGGCATTCTTCGGAGCGACCGTGCGCTATGCCAATGCCGCGGGAGCGGAGCGAGTGGTGAGCATCGTGGGCACCGACGAGATCGATCTCAACCGCAACCACATCAGTTGGGTGTCACCGCTGGGGCGCGCGTTGATGAAGTCGGCAGCGGGTGACAGCGTAGTCCTTCACGTGCCGGGCGGTACAGAACACTTGACCGTGATCGAAGTGCGCTACGAGCGCATTTCTGTGGAACCGTTCCGCGAACCACCTGGATCCGAGGCCTCGGCAAAGAGACTTCCTCGCCCCCGCGAATCCACCTGACGGAAGAGAGCCGCAGCGGCACAGGTCGCGTTTAGCCCAGACAACTTAACGGAACCCCGTTTCTGGATGACTTCCGGTTGGCCGTCTACTCCAATTGAGACGTCCCGATCGCCGGTTCGACAGACCGCTTGTGCAGAGTTAACCGCGGCAACCCTTAGGATGCGAGCTCGGCTAGGCTCGGAATGAACCTGACCAGTCAAGTCAGATTCATTGGTTTGTAATGTCAATCATGTTGTCGTCGGCGTTCCTGTCGATGAGCTTGTTATAGGGATCAATGCCAGCCAACGTTGGCGGCGCATCGACGGTGATCACGAAGGTCTTGTGCTCCTCGGTGAGCTTTTCCTTTTTCAGATAGAGCGGCTTTTCTTCGTCCTTCTTGCCGCTGAAGACGCCAATCTCAATGTAATCGGCCAGGGGCATGGAAGTTTCCGCTCCATTGCCATCCGCTTGCACCTTCCGGGCCTGAACTTCGAGTGTGACCTTATATTTGCCGTCCGCGGTCTTCTGCGATGTAGCGGAAACGGCCTTGTTGTCGTAGAGAACGATTCGATTGAAGCCGTCATCCACCAGATACTGCAACTCGGAAGGCGTTTGTGCGCGAATTGCATCCACGAGCATGCGAGTGTCCGGGTAGGGATCGTCGAAAGTATTGGCGGCGTGGACCGGACTATTGGCATCGACCTGATTGCTGGCATTGGTGTAGCGGTATTGCATGAGGAAGTTGTGAAGCGCCAGATTTAGCTTGTCTTCGCCAATGTAGTCGGCCAGGGTGTACAGGATTTGGCCACCCTTCTGGTACCAGACGTACTGCTCGCGCTGCACCAGAGCCAACGGCGGCTCGTGGCGAATCTCGCCGGCGCGCCCACGTAAATAGGCATCGAGCTCGTGCCGCAGGTAGCGGTGCATGAGGTCACGACCGTACTTGTGCGCCATCACCTGCAACGCGGAATATTCGGCCAGACTTTCCGACATCATGTTTGAACCTTCGACATCGGCGCCGACGAGCTGATGAGCCCACCATTGATGGCCGAGTTCATGGGCGGTGACGAAGTAGGTGAAGTCGATGTCGGTGGGTTTCTTGATTCGGCCGATGAAGCCGATTGCCTCCGAGTAAGGAACAGTGTTTGGAAACGATTGAGCGAAGGTGCGGTAACGGGGAAATTCGAGGATACGGAACTGCGTGAACTGGAAGGGACTGTAGACGCGTTGATAGTAATCCAGCCCCTCGCGAGAGCTGGCGAGCATGTCGTCGAGGTCGTAAGTGTGCGCGGGATCGTAGTACAACTCGAGCGATACGTCTCCGCCAGTCCCGTGATAAATCTCCTTGCGAGTCTGGTAACGGCCGGAGAGGTAGGCGAAAAAATCGAGAATGTGCGTCGATCCCATGCTGTATTCGAAAAAGTTCCGGCCATCGGCCTGCCATTGGCGCTGCAGATAGCCGGGAGCGATGGCGATCTGATCGGACGAGGTGCTGACCACAGTGTGGTAAGTGATCCAGTCGGACTCTCCACGGAAGAAGACATTGTTCACGGAGTGAGCGGGGTCGCCGCGCTGCGCCATCTCTTCGAGCGCCGGCAGATGTTCTTCGCGGCGGCGACGCGGATCGCCGAGCTCCACGCCGGTGTTGTAGCCGATGTGAGGAACGTAGTCAGAGTCAAAGAACGTCCCGTTGTAAGCGAACTCAGGCGGCTCATTGCCGTCCTTGAAACCGCGGGTTTGATGGCCCACGTTACAGGTGAGTGTGACGGTCTCGCCTGGCGCTAAGGGCTGGTCGAGGCTGTATATCGAGTACATATGGCGTGGCGAGGAACTCACCAGGTGGAACGAGCGGTCGAACTGGAGATTCGTGACCGATTGCCTGAGATCGGTAATGTGGATTTGAGGGATCGGCTGGCTGGTCTTGTTCTCAAGGGTGATCCGGACGTTTCCATCGAAGGACCGACGCTCGGGATAAATGTTAATGGTGGCGTCAACCGCCGTGACCTTGGGCTGAAGCAGGTTTTCGTACTTCTTGAACTGGCGTTCGTAGTCCGCCTGAATGTGGCGGCGGGCTTTGGCGTCGAGATATTCGTTGAGGACGTGGGCGTTGTAAAAGTACCAGGAGCCGGAGCCAATAGCGATCAGAGCAAAAAACAGGGCGGCCGGAACCAGCCGGGGCGCTCGCTGCAAGGCCAGCCGGCCGCGGGCGCGCAGGGAGTCTTCGGCTCCGCGGCGCGCGAAGGCGATGGAGATCACTCCCAGCACGCTCGCGATCGAGAGCCAGTAGGCAATCGACCAGAACATTGACGGGACGAAGTGGCCGTAGCCGTTCATGTCGGAGTAGGTGTACGTGGGCACCTGACCGAAGAGATAGAGAGTGTTTTCCCAGCCGAAAGGAGGAAGAATCTGCAGTAACACGAAGACGCCGATCACAATGCCGTGGCCTATAAATTTGTTGGAGACCAGGGTTTGAACGAAGAGAGCTAAAAGAATAAACGTGAGGACCTGCGGGAAGGTCACCACGTAGAGTTCCTTGAAATATTGAGCCAACTCGTAATGGTGATAGCCGGCGATGGTCTGCATGAAAATGCCCACGAGCATAGCGAACGCGAGCAGTATCAGTTCGACGACGACGACCGCGGTGAGCCGGGAGAGCCAGTCTGTGGACTCTTGCAACGGCAGAGCGTCGTGAATGCCTTCGAAATGCGTGTCGCGCTCGCTCCACAGCAGTTCGGCGGCGTAAAGGCCAGCAACAATTAACAGGAATAGGATGGCGCTGCCCTCGACGGCCTGGACCATGAGATAGGTGACGGGCCAGACATTTCTCTCCGCGACCCGGCCGGCAAAATAGCCATTGTTGATGCCGAAGGCGATCAGGAGCGCTACCAGCGCCCAAAACACTACGTCACGCAGAATGTTGCGCAACCGCAGACGAGTAAGTGAGAGGTATTGATGAAACGTAGTGCCGGAGGTAAAAGCCTGATGAATGCTGGTCAGGTGCGCGGGAGCACCGGAACGCACAGGTGCAGCCTCAGCGCGTTCCTGCTCTTTCGCTTTGGCGGCGCGGCGGCCCTGCGAACGGGCGGTCAGCGCCTCCACCGACATGGGAAACAGGACCCAGACCGAAGCTAACGATAGAACACCAATGCCACACCACAGAAGACGGTTGTAAAGGAAGATGCCGTTGGCGAGAGAGTGCGACCAGGTGACGAACAGCGTGTTCTCTTCAACCACAGTCCAATAGCGAGTGATGTCGTTGAACAAGATAAAGCCAATGGGATCGAAAATTCCCGACCAGAAGCGTTCAAGCGAGCGGGTGGAGGAGAAGACAGTGAGACCAATGACGTACACCATGAACAAAGCCACACCCTGCAGATAGACCACGAATATCTTTCGAGTGAGGGCCGAGACCGCGAAGAAAGCGGAGCCGATGAAGAAGATCTGCACCACGAGAATAGAGAAGAAGGGCTGAAGGTAAGCCCATAGATGATTGGGGACGATCCGGGTATGGTCGGCCCACGGCGCAAAGGTGCCGAGAAAAGTGCCGAGCATCATGCCCGAGAAGGTGAAAACAGTGGTGACGAAGGAACCGGCCCAGCGCCCGCCGAGATAGGCGAACTTGGAGATGGGCTGGGTGAAAAGGATCTGATAGGTATCGCGCTGGAAGTCACGAAGGATTGAAGTTCCGAAAATCGCGGCAATCACGATGACACCGAAGAGTCCGGCAAGGAGATTGTCGAGTGTGTTCGCGTACGCGGAATTCAGCACGACCTTGCCATTGCCGCTGCCAATCGGGCCGAAGCTCTCCGAGGCCACGCAGAAGAACGAGAACATGAGCCACAGCAGGAAATACATGTAGGTCGAGAGGCTCTTGAAGCGGAACTTCAGTTCGAAGGTGAAGAACTCCCAAAACAGTGCCATGTCAGATTCCTCCGGTGGCCAAGCGCTCATTGCTCGTAGGTCAGTTCGGAAGCCGGCGCTTGGACTGCTGTGACAAATTGAGGAAATAAACGTCCTCCAGGTCGGATTCGACGGAGTGGAAACCGTCTCCCGGAGAAGTGTCGGCATACACACGGATCTCGTGCTGTCCGCCAACCAGATGGGTGGAAATCACGTGCAGTTGAGTTTCGATCGCTTTCACTTCTGCATCGGTGGCGACGACTTTCGACCAGATCTTGCCGTTGAGCGCAGCCAGCGTGTCATTGGGAGAACCCTCCAGCAGCAGTTCACCCGAAGCAATGATGGCCATGCGAGGACAGAGTTGGCGGACGTCGTCCACGATGTGAGTGGAGAGGATGACGGTCCGGTCACTGCCCAGCGAAGAGAGGAGATTCAAGAAGCGATTGCGCTCGGCGGGATCCAGGCCCGCGGTGGGCTCGTCGACAATAATGAGGCGGGGATTGCCAAGGAGCGCCTGGGCGATGCCGAAACGCTGCTTCATGCCGCCGGAAAAAGTGGCGAGCGCCTTTTTTTTGACATCCCACAAATTGGTCTGCTGGAGCAATGAGTCGACGGTCTCCTTGCGCTCAGCCGATGAGGTCATGCCCTTCATCACGGCTATATGGTGAAGCATGTCGAGAGGCGAAATCTTGGGATAGACCCCAAACTCTTGCGGCAGGTAGCCGAGAATGCGGCGTACCTGGTCCTTCTGGCGCAGCACGTCGATGCCGTCGAGGCTGATCGTGCCGGAATCAGGATCCTGAAGTGTGGCAATCGTACGCATAAGGGAGCTCTTCCCAGCGCCGTTCGGGCCCACCAGGCCGAACATGCTGTTGCCGATCGAGAGTGAGAGGTTCTTCAGCGCCTTTACGCCATTCGGGTACGTCTTGGAGAGATTATTGATGGTGAGTGCCAATGTCGCCTCCGCATTGAGAAATACGTCTCAGGCCGCAATAATCCCGGCTCCCTATGAGATGGGGAGCTATCCGACTACCAAGAGTAAAGGGATCTCAGCGTCGATGGCTCGCGGGTGACTGGCGAACCAGAGGTTACCCCTCTAGT
>CAVXVD010000102.1:0-3295 GCA_963765015.1 uncultured Acidobacteriota bacterium
GCAAAACAAGGTAGGCAGCGAGATCTGGGGTTCTCCATCGCGGGTCCGGAGCGGAACACCGTTGAATCGTCCCAACCTGAATGTTGCCATGGTCGTATTGCGGTAGACCGTCGTGGTCATCGTCCCGAAACTGAAAGTACCAGTTGGTCCAGAGAACAAGTATGAAGGGTAGGCCTCGGCCAAACGTCCATCATTGATGGAATTGCTATGGTTCATAGAGCCACAGGACAACCCAACCGTGAATGGGCGGTTTGCTGTAGGCCCAAGAGATTTCGCGATCGGTGAGGCTGTCCGGCAAAGCACCATCGGGACTCTGTTGATCGAACATGACCATGTACTGGTCCCACGCGACTTCAGGTTCCGACTCGATAAGGGCCATGGCATTGAAACAATGGTCCCAGCTCCAGACGGCATTCATCCAGTTCTTCGACATCAACATCGACGGCCGGATCAGATGACCCTCCGGGGACAACGACCCTGACCAGTCGACATATGCCGCCAGATCGGCCGCTCATCGGAACTCTTCCGGCACGGCCGGCATTCCGGCGAGCCATTGCTGGTACTCGCGTCGAACTCCGGCCGTTCCATCCTCGAAGGACCCCCCGTAGGTGGGCTCGTGCCAGCCCGAGCGGAACTCTTCTATAGCCGCGTCGAATTCACCTCCGGGGATGGTGGGATCGAACTCAAAGAGAACCGCTTTCGCAAAAGTGCCATCCCAATCGTTATTAGCTTGGATGTTTCCCTGCAGCGCAGTCAGCATGAGCCGAATATCTTGCTGCGCGCTGTTGAACTCCCAACGAGTCTGGCCTCTAGGAAACGCGAATCCGGCTGAATCTGGCGGCTTTGAGAAACGAATTCCAACTCCGCGACCGCGCAATCTGATGAGGTAAGGTTCTTGGATACAGATTTCGGCGAAGCCCCCATCGGCCTCCAATCGCAGTACCGCCGGCGAAGCATGCTCGCGAAACGACACTGCTCTCCCATCGCGGATCAGCTCCACCCGTACAACTTCCGGCCGCACGCCACGATGGAGCGAGCGCAGGTACAATCCTTCCCCAAGTGGGCCCTTTGTTAAGTGAGAGAAAGCGAGGTAAGAGCCGTAACGGCTGAATGGTACCCGGCCCAGATCGAAGGAAATGTCATCGTGATATCCCGCTGAGTTAGCAGCCGAAAAGGCCAGCGAACCTAGAACAAGAAAATCAGGCAAACACCACCCATACGCCGACGAAGAAGATTTCTGTGCCTGACCAAAATAGTTTCCCTCTTGGATGACGTGACGCCCCGAATCATACAACCAGCAACGCCACGAATTGCAAAAGAGGAAACGCGCCTATTCGCAGAAGTTGAAAAGGTCCTTTTCTAGGAATCGACATCGTATTGTTTTATAGAAGTTTTCAGTTGTAACCATTATGTTTTTGGGATGAAGACTTCTGGCACGCCTTCAAGGGCGCTCCCGCTGCGACGCCTGAGCCTCGCACTCATCCTCACGGTTGTTGCAAGCGGCCTGTGCGCGCAGGTTGCCTCACCGACCTCGATTCGAATTCACGCAGACAGTCACGACGCCGGCACTCCGCTCAAACACTTCTGGAGCACGACGGTCGGCGCGGGCCGTGCCAACGAAGGTCTGCGGGCCAGTTGGCAAGAGCAACTGCACACGGTGGTCACCAACAATGGCTTCCGCTATGTGCGATTCCATGGTCTCTTTCACGACGACATGTTCGTGTATCACGAGGACCATGGCGTCCCCGTGTACAACTTCCAGTACATCGACGATCTGTTCGACCGGATGCTGGACAATGGCGCGCGACCATTTGTAGAGCTGAGTTTCTTTCCTTCCGACATGGCGGCTCGCAAAGGCAGCGTTGGATTCTGGTGGGGAGGGAACGGAAGTCCCCCATCGGACTACCGCGAATGGGCGGAACTGGTGCATCGTTTTGCCGAGCACTGCATTCAGCGCTACGGAGCAGAGGAAGTCAGGAAATGGTACTTTGAGGTTTGGAATGAGCCGGACCTGAGCGACGGATTCTTTACTGGAACCCAAACCCAGTATTTCGAACTTTACAAAATCACGGCCCTGACGCTAAAAGCGGTGGATTCACAACTGAGGGTCGGCGGTCCCGCCACGAGCAACTTCCACGTACCAGATGCAATTTGGAAGAAAGCAGAAACCGAAGGAACAGATCCTCTGACTCTGCAGTGGCAACCGACCTGGATTCAGGACTTCTTTCTTTATTGCAAGAAGAACAGCCTGCCAGTGGACTTTATCTCTACGCATCCCTATCCGATGGACATGCAATATCGTGGCAAGACTGTGCACCGCAGCGTGAATTCCACCCGCGATGACCTTCTGCTACTCCGCAAGATGGTGGATGCCAGCGCTTTCCCGCATGCGGAGATTCATCTGACGGAATGGAGTTCGAGCCCTTCCAGCCGCGACCACACTCACGATTCACTTCCGGCCGCAGCATATGTGGTGAAGTGCAATCTTGATTCAATTGGCCTCGTCGATTCCCTGTCCTATTGGACCTTCACCGATGTCTTCGAAGAGCAGGGCGCGGGAGACACGATCTTCCACGGCGGCTTCGGCATGATCAACTATCAGGGCATTCCCAAACCGGTCTTTCATGGCTATCGCTTCCTGAACGCATTGGGAGACGAAGTCCTTGCCCGATCTTCCGAGGCGATCGTCACTCGCGACCGGAAGTCTGGCCGGCTCACCGCACTTGCTTACAACTATCCTGTCGAAATGCCTTATTCTTTGCCCGGAACTTCGTCGCTGGCAGAAGCCGACCAGATGGCCGCGATAGGAAGTGCTCGGCAGTTGTCCATCGAGCTTTCCGGCTTGCCGCCGAACGCGTCCGTGCTCATCGAAACTCTCGACATGGAGCACGGAAATGCCACCCGGGCTTGGGAAGAAATGGGTGCGCCCTCCGCTCCAACCCGAGAGCAAACGGAAAACCTGCGCAACGCCTCGTGGGCTACCGCGAAAGATCTTGTCCACGCCGATGCTTCGGGCCATCTCGTCGTGCAGCGGAAGCTCGAAGCTTGGACTCTTCTGCTGGTTCGACAGCTGTAGGCAATGGGAATCTCCCCCAAGAATCGCCAGTTCTCACGCCGCCAGTTCTGCGGAATGCTGTTGGCAGCGCCTGCTGCGTGTAAGGCCCTGAGTTCAGCCCAAGCCTCCAGCCTAGCTGTCTCGCCCGAGGAAGTGCGGTTGGGTGCGGGTCCAGCCACTTACTTCTTCACCCGACGAAACTCGACAGCAATACGGTACCAGTCAGGCTTGCAGAACAGG
>CAVXVD010000103.1:0-13335 GCA_963765015.1 uncultured Acidobacteriota bacterium
TGAAGCCACCGGCTCAGCATGCGCAAAGCCACCCACAAAAAACTCAAAGTCACCCGGCCAGCCATCCATCGGGTGGAAATCATGCGTCGACCCCCAGCCACTCATCGACTCCGAGCCACTCATCCACTCCCAGCCACTCGTCTACTCCGAGTCACTCATCGATGCCCAGCAATAACAGCCGGATCAACTCGGGGCGTCCTTCAGGCGGCGGCCAGCCCGGCGCCAATAACCACGGCGGAAGCACGAACCACGGCGGCACTCCGAGCAACCACGGCGGAAACGTAGGCGGCAATCGTGGCGGAAATGTCGGGGCCAATCGTGGCGGCTCCGGTACGCATACAGTTGCTGAACGAACGGTATCGCTCAGGGGCGGCGGGTCGGCAACGGTGCGTCCCAATGGACGGATCAGTTCCATCAACCGAAACGGCATGCAGATTCATAACAACCTCGGCGGCGGTCGGACGGTCGTCACTGAGCACAACGGAACGCGGATCGTGGGCACAGGTCATGGAAACGGATACGTGCAGCATTCCTACGTGACGCGTGGTGGACATTCTTATTACTCGCGCACCTATTACTCTCACGGCGTGTATCGCACCGCGGTCTATCGCGGCTACTTCTACGGCGGATTTCACTATTACGGGTATCATCCCGGCTTCTGGTTTCACCCCGGCTTCTATGGATGGGCGTATCACCCATGGGGCGTCGGGCTGTACTGGGGTGTGGGATTTGGCGGGTGGGGATGGGCCGGAGCACCGTGGTACGGCTACTACGGGCCTTATTTCGCCCCCTATCCGGTGTATCCATCGGCTGCCTTCTGGCTCACGGATTATCTGTTAGCCGCAGATCTGCAATCGGCTTATGCGGCGCGCGCGAATGCTCAAGCGGATGCGGTGGCTGACGACGCGGCGGCAGCGGGTTACAACGGCCCGGCCGACAATCCAAATGGGGACAACGGCGGCCAAGCTACCAGCGGCGAGACGGTGACGCTGACTCCCGAAGTGAAGGAGGCCATCGCGGTCGAGGTACAAGCGGAACTGGCGGCGCAGCAGCAGCAAGCGGCGCAGCAGAGCGGCGGCGATGCCCAGGCGCAGCCGGGAACGGCTCAGCCCTCGAGTCAGGACAGCAGCGAAGTGCCTCCGGCGCTCGATCCTGCCCGGCGTGCATTCGTCGTCGATAACTCCATCACCGTCGTGTCCGATGGCCAGGAGTGCCAGCTGACCGGTGGCGATGTACTCACGCGGCTGACGGATTCTCCCGACGCCGACAACAAAGTCACGGCCAGTGTTTCCGCCAGCAAGAAGGCGGATTGCGGGGCGGGCAAGCAGGTTCTCGTCTCGGTGGAAGACCTGCAGGAGATGCGCAATCACCTGGAGGAGCAGCTGGATAACGGCATGAAGGATCTGGCGGAAAAACAGGGCAAAGGCAACATGCCGAAGGCTCCAGATCCTGGCATGACGGCCTCTGATATTCCGGCTCCGGAGCCGGACAAGACGGCAGCCCAACAGCTGACCGATCAGGATGCGGCCGCCACCCAGACCGAAGCGCAGGTGAAACAGGAGACTGCGGCAGCTACGGAGGCCGCACCCGCGCCAGACGTCAAACAGTAAACGCTAGCGGATATGCGGCAGCATGGACCATGCTGCCGCATTTTTGTGCCCGGAGCGATCCCGACGCGGACCTTTCTTTACAATGCATTAACAGGATTCTGTCCATTTCAGACGCTGATTTGGCCCAGGATAGGTTATCCTAGGTAGCATGAATCACTTGGAAGTCCTTCGAGATAAAATCGGGCGTCTCCGCTCGGAGATCGCTCAGATTCAGGAATTGAATCAACAGTACCGGCTGCGTGGCGGGAAGGCGACCGAGGAGCAGGTCGCTCACGGTCAAAGGCATGAACGGCTGCAGGAAATTCAGGAAGAACTTATGCAGCTCTCGAACCTGAGCCGCAAGGTGGTTTCGGTCGAGGAAATGAAAGAGAAGCATCGCTCGCGGCTGCACCTCGTCAAGCAGGCCTCCTAGGAAACTTCGTCCCATCCCAGAGTAATCACCCTTCAGAGCCGTTCGGCGCCGCAGGCGTAGTCGGCTGCCTCTCAATCTGGCCGTCCGTCATCAGCCGTCAGTCGTCATAAGAACGACTTTCGGTTCGTCTGAGAGCTGAAGGCTGCATCCCCCGCATTCGAAATGCTGTTAACTTTGTGTCTCCCATACAACCTTCGGGGGCAACTGACTGATCCAAGAAGGGATAAGTCGTTGTAAGCTTATACCCAGCAAGAATCTGCGGTTTTCCAATTGGGAGCGTTTATGTCGAAGAGCAGGGCTCTTGGGTTCGTGTCGTTGCTGACCGCCATCCTTTTCTCCACCCTTAGCTATGCCGCCACGCCCGACCGGATCAACGGGGATTTAGCCAGCGGGCAGAAGGTCCCCCTCACGGGAAATATGCATGGCCTGGTGAGGCCCGAGAACGACCTGGGCCGCGCCGACGGAAGCCGGATGATTGAGAGAATTTCTCTCAACTTTAAGTTATCGCCCGCGCAGCAGAAGGACCTTGACCAATTTCTGGTTCAGCTTGGCGACCCGCACTCCTCCAACTTTCACAAGTATCTGACGATCCCGCAGTATGCCGCCCGTTTCGGAATGAGCGAGAGCGACATCCACAAAGTCACGGCGTGGCTGCAGTCGCAAGGGTTCACCAACATCAAGGTTCCCGGCACGCGCTTGAGCGTGAAGTTCGATGGAACCGTGGCGCAGATCGAATCCCTCTTCGCGATCGAGATGCATAACTATCTCGTCGATGGCGTGGTACATCTGGCGAATGCGTCGAATCCGTCGCTTCCCGTGGCGCTCTCGGGGGTGGTGCAGTATGTGGGAAGTCTGCACGACTTTGCCCCCAAGCCGAGGATCAAAGTTACCCCGCATTTCACTTCGTATGTGAGCGGCAACCACTTCCTGACGCCGGGCGATTTCGCGACCATTTACGATCTCGGTTCGCTGTACACGGCCGGCGGTTCCAATCAGAAGATTGTGATTGTTGGGCAGTCGACCGTCGCAACCTCGGACTTGAATAACTTCCGCAGTGCCGCCGGGCTTCCCGCCAGTACGGTCACCATGAAGTTGATCGAGGGAACCGCGACGCGCTGCTCCGGGGATGAAGGCGAATCGGATTTGGACATTGAATGGTCCGGCGGTGTGGCTCAGAAGGCGCAGATCACCTTCATGTACGCGGGCCTGAACACCGGCGACAGTTGCTCGAGCCGCGGTCAGGATGACTCTGTGTGGGGCGCTCTGGAAGAGGCGCTCACTGGCGTCCTCACAGGCAACCCAGTCACTCCCGTCGCGCCTTTCGTCAGCACCAGCTATGGCTACTGCGAACAGTTGTTGCCGAGCGGGTTTCCAGCGACGATCCGGACTTGGGTGACGACGGGTCAGACGCTCGGCGTCTCATTGGTTTCGGCGTCGGGCGATGCAGGGGCCGCGGATTGTGACACCGGAAGTACGGCAACGCAAGGTCTCGCCGTCGACGTGCCAGCATCGATCCCCGAAGTTACGGGCGCCGGCGGCAACGAGTTCAACGGCGATGCCCCGAACTGCATTACCGCTTGTCCTCCCGGCGGCGATCCGCCCTATTGGTCTCCCGCAGGTGGTTCGACCGACCTTATCTCTTCGGCGCTGGAATACATTCCCGAGGAAGCCTGGAACGACACCGGCGATGTGGGATCGCTCTCCGCGTCCGGCGGTGGCGAAAGCACGCTCTTCGCCAAGGGCTCGTGGCAGACGGGGACTGGAGTGCCCAGCGGTGCCAACCGCTACGTTCCGGATATTTCATTAACCACCTCTCAAGTCCACGATCCTTATCTGTTCTGCTCCGAGGATGACACGCAAACGGGCGGGACCACGGCCACTTGCACTGACGGCTTTCGTACTGGCGCTGGAGGCGGGTTAACGGCCGTCGGTGGAACCTCCGCTGCGGCTCCCACTTTCACTGCCATTCTTGCGCTGCTCAATCAGAATTTCGGCAATGCTCCGCCAACCGGACTCGCTCCCGTCAATCCCAAGCTGTACCAGTTGGCGGCGAACAATGCTGCGACCAAGGCATTTCACGATGTGACCTCCGGCAACAACATCGTTCCCTGCGAGATCGGAACGACGAATTGCACCTCCGGCACGATGGGCTTTACGGCAGGAGTGGGTTATGACGAGGTCACAGGCTTAGGTTCCGTCGACGCGACGAATCTAGCAACGGCTTGGGCGGCGACGCTGCCCGGCTTCACCCTGGGTGCGCCAAGTGCTACTTCGCTAAGCGCTGTGGCTGGACAGAACACCGGCAGCTCAACCATCACGATCAACGCTCAAAACGGTTTCACTGGAACCGTAAGCTTCTCCTGCTCCGGGCTGCCGACTGGGGCAACCTGCAACTTCACCCCAGCCAGCTCGACGTCCAGCGTCAGCTTGTCCATCTCGACCGCCTTAAACATGGCGGCGGCAAACAATGTCGCAGTGACGGTGACCGGCACGAGCGGAGCGATCTCGAAGACGACTACGGTCAACCTGACGGTCACCGCAACCAGCGAGACTTACACGCTCGGTCCGGCCCCGGGCTCAACCTTGACCGTGGCGCAAGGCCAGTCCACCAACGCAGTGACGCTGACGATCACGAGCACGAACGGCTTCGTGGTGGGCACCGGTGCGAACCAGAGCACGGCGCTGCCAGTGACCTACACGTGCGCGAATCTTCCCCTCGCGTCCACTTGTAATTTCACTTCGTCGGCCGGCACAGGGACGAACTCCACCACCACGAGTGCCATATCGCTCACGCTCACCATCGCAACCACTGCTCCAACCGGAAGGTTGCAGAATCCGTTGGGCCGCGGCTCGCAGATCTTCTACGCGGTCCTGCTGCCGGGACTGTTCGGGATCGTGTTCACGATTGGCACTCGCAAGCGCTCCTGGGGCGTGATGCGAATGCTGGGACTGATCGCGGTTCTGGGCGTCTCGACGCTGTGGATGGCCTCTTGCGGCGGAAGTTCGAGCAATGTGGTCAAGAATCCGGGGACGCCGGTTGGAACCTCAACCATTACCGTCAACGCGACCACTGGCGGCTCGGCACCTCTCACGAGTTCGACGACCTTCCAGTTGACCGTTTCCCCGTAGCAGTTGGATTCAGGGTTGAAAAAAAACGAGGCGCTCTGCTCCGGCAGAGCGCCTTTTTCTGCGTCGCTGAAAGATTCAGTTCGATCCGCTCGTCGCACTCGCCGGTTGCAGGACGGCATCCGGCACATCGAATTGAATGGGGCGGTTAAAGTCGGAGTAGGAATAGCGGCCGGCGTTTTCCATGGTCATCTCGTAGGGCAGATGATCGTCCAATCCGATGCAGATCGAGCCGTTCTGCGCGGAGAGGGCGGACCGGATGGCGAATTTCCATTCGCGGCAGCGGGCGCCGTTGACCGTCTTCTTGTCGCCTTTTTCAAAGATGGCGTGGCTGAGCATCGTCCGCATGTCGGGCAGCAGATCGCGCACCGTGCCGCGCGCGATGTTATCGCAATACCACTTGGCCGAAAAGCGCTCGCCGGCAAAGCCCTGGTTCTCCCAGGAGCCGTCGCTCGTGCGGTTATACCTCTGCTCGCCCACCAGCATCTGGTCCTGCTTCATTTCGAAAGGAGAATCCGTGCTGGCTTGCGCATCGTGAGACTGCTGGTGGACGATGACCCGGTTGCAGTCCACCTCCCAGATATTTTCCGAATGCATCCCGCTCGCCGCGCTCGCAATAAACGCTCCGCGAAAGCTCTTGACCTGCTCGGTGGCTTCCAGTGTTTTCTTCAGCTCGGTGTCTCCACTGCTGGGGTTCACGGCCTGACCCACGGCCCAGAAAACTACTCCCGCTGCAATGAGGATCGCGCCCTTCCAAAGCCAGGTACGGTTCATATTGATCTTCTCCCAAGCACCTCTGGCGCTTAGGTTAGTGGACCGAATCGGCGCGTAAAAGTTACGGACGTACCTGAGCGCGGCCAGGGGATGGATGGAGTCGGCGGATGCCGTACGGTGATCCTCTATCGACGGCGTCATCCCGACCGGAGCTGCTTTTCAGGCGAAGGGAGGGATCTTCCGTGCAACAAAAACTGGCAAGGGGAGGTCCCTCGGCCCGCTGGAGAAAACGCGGGCCACCCGGATGACGACGCCTGAACTGCCACCTCCCAACGGTCTTTGCATTCGAACCACCCATCTGCGAAACTTGCCACTGACCACCTAGCCGCTTAGATCCTGCTACTGCCCATGGGCCGCATCCACGTTCTCTCCGAAACCGTCGCGAACCAGATTGCCGCTGGAGAAGTTGAGGCGTTTTGCGGGCGTGAGCGAAGCGGGAGCCCGCAGCCGAAATCCCGAGAGAAGCGAGGGATCCCGCGACATGGGTAAGATCCACGTACTTTCGGAAACTGTAGCGAACCAGATCGCCGCCGGCGAAGTAGTGGAACGGCCTGCCGCCGTCGTGAAGGAGATGCTGGAAAACTCCCTGGACGCGGGCGCAACGCGCATCAAGATCAGCGTTGAGGCGGGCGGAAAAAAGCTCATCCAGATCACCGACAATGGCTGCGGCATGGTGCGCGACGACGCCATGCTGGCCTTCGAGCGCCATGCGACGTCAAAAATCAAGAACACCGAAGACCTGCTCAGCGTGGCGACGTTGGGATTTCGCGGCGAGGCGCTGCCGTCGATCGCGTCAGTCTCGCGCCTGCGGCTGGAGACGAGGGCCGCCGAAGAGGAAGCCGGCACCGTCGTCGAGATCAATGGGGGAAAGATTGCCCGCGTCGAAGAAGCCGGTCTGCCGTTGGGAACGTCCATCACAGTGCGAGATTTATTCTTCAACACGCCAGCGCGCAAGAAATTTCTGAAGGCGGAATCGACCGAACTGTCACACATCGCGTCCCTGGTCACGCACTATGCGCTGGCGCATCCCGACAAGCATTTCGAACTGCATTCGGCGACCAATGCCATGCTGGTCGCGCCTCCGGTCGCGGGATCGAGCGAGCGCGTCTACCAGGTCTTCGGCAAGGAGACGCTCGACCAGTTGATTCCAGTAGCCGCGCGTCAGGCGCTGCAGCATGTGGGATTGCCGCAACCTCCTCCGTGGCGGCGCAAAGAAGTGGATGAAGACGGGACGCCGGTCGTTCCTGTGGACCCGGGCGAGATGCGAGTTCACGGCTTCGTTTCGAAGCCGGAAATCCAGAAGCTCAACCGCAATTCGATTTTTGTGTTCGTGAATGGCCGCTTGATCCGCGACCGACTGGTACAGCATGCGCTGACCGAGGCTTACCGGAATATCATTCCGCCCACCGTGTATCCGGTGGTGCTGTTATTTCTGGAACTGCCCGCGGCCGAGGTCGACGTGAATGTGCATCCGTCGAAGACCGAGGTTCGCTTCCGCCAGCAATCGTTGATGCACGATTTTGTGCGGGACTCGGTGCGGGCGACGCTGATGAAGGCGCGTCCGGTGCCGCAGTTTATGGCGGAGATTCGCGCGCACGCGACGGCGGGCCAGGCTCTGACGCCGGGTGCGCTCACTCCGGGCGCACCATCTTGGGATCCGGCTGCCGGAGAAGCGCATCCAGCCAGCTTCGGGCTTCCGGATGGCGGTTTGCGAGAGCCGGGCGGTGACGGTGCGGGATTCGCATTGCATGCGCCGTCGTTACCGCCGATTTCCGCTCGTTTGCAGTTTGAGGGCGGCATTGCAGTGGACGCCAACGCCGGAATTCCGGTGGCGCGCGGGCTGGAACGAGCTCCGCTCGTTCCGGGATTCGATGCCAACCAGGGAGCGGGTGGCACAGAAGCGATTCCGGATAACGGATGTTCTCCGGCACTCGACGTCAGCGGAGAAGAACCAACCCTCTCTTCGTTAGGGACTTTAAAGCCACTCGGGCAACTGCGAAATTCATTCATCCTCGCGGTGAATGAAGACGGGTTGTGGATCGTCGATCAGCACGTGGCGCACGAGCGCGTGCTGTTCGAACGCATCCTGAAACAGCGGGCCGCGCAGAAAATGGAGAGCCAGCGACTTCTGATGCCGATTGTGCTCGACCTGTCCCCGGCGCAGCAGGCAGTCTTCAGCGAAATTTCCGACGAATTGCAGCATAACGGATTCGAAGCCGAGCCGTTTGGCGCGCGCAGCGTCGCTGTGAAAGTCGCGCCAGCCGGAGTGGACGCAGCCGCGGTCGAGAACATGCTTCACGAATTGCTTGACCAGCTTTCCCGCGAAGAGCAATCGCTGAACCTGGAAAAAATTCGCAGCCGCATCGCGGCGTCGATTGCATGCCACGCCGCCATCAAGGTAAACATGCCGCTGGAGCAGAATAAAATGGACTGGCTGCTGGCGGAATTAGCCAAAACCGATCATCCGATGTCTTGTCCGCATGGCCGGCCGGTCGTACTGAGGTATTCTGTGAAGGACATTCAGAAGGCGTTTAAGAGAATCTAGTCCTGAGTCGCGAGTCCTGAGGTGCAAAGGGCTCAGGGCTTGGAACTCAGGACTCAGGACTCGTATGACCGATCCCGAACTCCAACAACTTCGGCGCGAGAAGTGGCGGCTCGATGGCAAGCCCATCCGGACGATCGAGGAGGCGCGCGCCTTTCTGGAAGAGGTCGGGTTCTGTCTGATGTATCCGCAGCGGCCTCCCCTGCTGGTTCCAACGTTCATTGGCGCTTTTGTTGGAGCGCCTGACCGGCTGCCGGGATGGCAGCATGCATTCCAGGATCCGCGCGCGGCTGAGGCGACGGAGTTGATGATCCGCCTGCTGCGCGAGCGCACCGCCTTTGAGGCCAACCTGTTCGGCGAGAATAACGGTTTTCTCGTGCCTGCGTCGGTATTCCCCTATTTTTATGCGCTGGTGGGCGAGCGCAATCCCAAGCAGGCGCCGAAGGCGGGTTCGCGATCCGCGTATTCGGCGCTGGCCTGCGATGCGTTCGAGTTGATTCGCCGCGATGGGCCGATCTCAAAACAGAAGATGCAGGAAGTGCTGGGTGGCAGCGTATCGCTGGCCGCGCTCGACGGTGCGCTCGGCGAGTTGTGGTCGAAGCTCCGCATTACGCGCGTGGATTACAAGGCTAGCGAGGGTTCGGTTTGGGATTTGCTCACTCGCTGGGCGCCCGATGCAGTGAAGGAAGGGGTCGGGCTATCGGTGCAGGAAGCGCTTACTGCACTCCTTTCGAAGTATGTGGACTGCGTCATCGCCATCGAGCCGCCGGATATCGAAACCTTCTTTGGAAACTTCATCGCACGCTCGAAAGTGAAAGACGCGGTCAACGCGCTGTTGGCCGCGCGGGAACTGAGCTTCGTGCACATCAGCGGACAATCGATGCTGCAGATCACGCCGGAGAAAGTCGTTTCCGTTCCGGCGCCGCGTCCCGCAGTGGTGGCCTCGGCGCCCACCAGTCGTTCGGCGACGGAACGTCGACCACGGGGGCTGAAGCCCGGCACGAACCCTCGCTTTACGCGGCGCTGAAAGCGCCGTATCGCATAAATCGCCGTGACCGCACCCTCACAAGCCACCAAGACGAGCGCTTATCGTGGGCGCCTCGCGCCCTCGCCGACCGGCTTGCTCCATCTCGGCCACGCGCGCACGTTCTGGATCGCCGCACAGCGCGCCGCCGAGCATCGTGGCCAGTTGATTTTTCGCAACGAAGATTTAGATTCGCAGCGCTGCCGGCCTGAGTTCGTCGAGGCCATGTTCGAGGATTTACGTTGGCTGGGCATCGGCTGGGTCGAAGGCCCCGACCGCGGCGGACCCGCTGGTCCCTACGCTCAGAGCGAGCGCCGTGCCCATTATCTGGAAGCGTGGCAACGGCTCCGGGATGAAGGAATGATTTATCCGTGCACTTGCTCGCGCAAGGATGTGGCGCAAGCGGCCGGGGCTCCGAATGATGCCGATGATGAGCCTGTCTATTCGGGCAAGTGCCGGCCGCAGAAAGACGTGCAGACGTTCGATCCTGACCCTAATAAGAATCGAGCACCACACGAACAGATGGAGGAGTCCGCTCGGCTTCGCCTTCACGGGACGACCGAGGCGGCCGTTGCCACATGGTCCGCGCCCGCGGGGGTAAATTGGCGCTTTCGCGTGCCGGAGGGCGAGGAGATTTGTTTTACCGATCTGCATCTCGGACGGCATTGTTTCGTGGCCGGCCGCGACTTCGGCGATTTCATTGTCTGGCGGCGTGATGACGTGCCGGCATACCAACTGGCAGTGGTAGTCGATGATGCAGCCATGGGCATCACCGAAGTGGTGCGCGGAGCAGATTTACTGAAGTCGACGGCGCGGCAGATTCTTCTGATCCGCGCTCTAGGATTCGAAGTCCCGGATTATTATCACTGCGATCTGCTACGCGACGAGGCTGGAATTCGGCTGGCGAAGCGCCATGATTCGCTGAGCATTCGAAAACTGCGCGAACTGGGATGGTCCCCGCAGCGCGTGCGGGACGAATGAATTGAGGGCGGGGCCCGGTACACCGAAAACTTGTATCCGTGCATGCCTTCAGGCCTACCCTGATTTCAAAGTCGCGTCTAGAATTGGCCCATCCCGATAAAGGCTGGGGCTTGCGCCACCCCGTATCGTGGTGAGAAAATTCCGCCACGCTTTCGGCCTTGTTCGAATCGTCGCATGCTGCGGGGGTGACCTATGATGAAATCCATCGCTGTTGTTGCCGGCAGTTACGTGCTCTCGGTTGTTCTTGTCATCGCCACCGATCCGTTACTTTCGCGCCTGTTCCCGGGTGATTTCGTGAAAGGACGAATCCCCTCCGATACATCTCTTATGGCAAGCACGGCACTGTTTGTCGTGATTTCGATTCTGTGCGCATGGATCTGCGCGCGCTTCGCCCCGAACCGTAGCGGACGGCACGTGCTCTGGTTTTTCATTGTGGGGGAAGTGATGGGAATTGCCTCGATCATTCCTAACTGGAACAAGGGCTACCCCCACTGGTACTGGCTATCGTGGTTGCTCACATGGCCGGTGAGTTGCTGGATCGGGCTGAAGCTTGCCGGACGCAAGGCGGAAGCTCTGCCCGCCGACGCATAATCGCTCTCGAGAAAAAATCTACTATTGGATCCGCTTGTCCGCGGGCAAGCCCAGGTTAATCTCTTTCAGTGTCTCGAATCCGTCTTTGACGACCGTGGTTTTGATGTTGTCTTTCGTCACCAGCACGGGCTTCAGCAGGATTGCCGGCACCATCTTCTTGCCATTGTTTACCGTTGCATCCGAATCGGCTTTTTCGCCTTTTGCCAGGCGAACCGCTTCTTCCGCGGCTCGAGTCGCTTCGGCCGGAATGGGCTTGTAGATCGTCATGGTCTGCGTTCCTTCGGCAACGCAGATGATGTTGGCCAGATCCGCATCCTGACCCGAAACCAACACTTTGCCGGCGAGATTACGGTCACGGAGGGCCTGAATCGCGCCGGTCGCCATGCCATCGTTGGAGGCGACCACCGCGGCGATATTGCCCTGCGAGGCCTCGATCGCCGCCAGCATATGGATGTAGGCCTCCGAGGGCAGCCACTCTTTGGTGTAGCTGTCGCCGACGATTTTCACATCGCCACGATCGATGTACGGCTTTAGGACCTTCATTTGTTCGTCATGCAGAACCTTGGCCCCTTCGTCGTTAGGCGATCCCGCGATCAACACGTAATTCCCTTTGGGTGCAAGGCTCAACAGATACTCCGCCTGCATCCTGCCCATCGCGGGACGGTCGAAGCTGACATACAGGTCAACGTCGCTATTCTGAGCCAGCCGATCGTAACTGATGACCTTTACATTGGCGGACTTGGCGGCATCCACGATCAGGCCGGCCTTGGAGGTATCGTGAGGCAGTAAAACCAGCACCTTGATGCCCGCCTTGATCATGTCTTTCACTTGCCGCAGTTGCAGGTCGTCGTCTCCGTTGGCATTGTCGGAGATCACAACCGCCCCCAGTTGCCGGGCCCGCTCGTTAAAGGATGCGAGGTCGGTCTGCCAACGCTCTCCTTTCATGGCTTCGATGGAAAACCCGATCTTGGGCTTTTCGCCCGCCGGAGCCTGCGCGAAAGATAAGTTCATGGACGCAACGAAGATTGCGAACACCGCAGCTAACCTTCTGAAAGATTTTGGCAAGGGAGTTCCTCCGCTACGTCGGACGATTGCAGATTATGAAATGCTCGCTCAGGCCCATGATACGGCGCAATCTCGAGTCCCGGCGCGATAATCTGACGTTCCGAATCAAGTACATACCGCGGGTTCGGAGACCGCAGTTTTCCGGATGAACAGCTTCTCTCCTGCCTCCGTGTACAATCTTGCTCGGACAATGACTGACCATTCGGTTGACGAACACACTCCCCGCAAGCTGATTATTGCCATCGACGGGCCTGCGGGCGCCGGCAAGAGCACCATCGCCTCGCGCCTGGCGCGGAAACTCGGATATGTAAATCTTGAAAGTGGCGCCATGTACCGGGCTTTGGCCCTCAAGGCCATCGATCGGGATTTGTCGTTCGACGACGAAGCGGCCCTGGTAAAGCTGGCCGAGGGCTCGCGCATTCAACTGGAGCCCACGATTGGCGGGAATCGTACGCTGCTGGACGGTAAGGATGTTTCTTCGCGCATTCGCGAGCGCGATGTCACTGAGGCGGCGTCGCGGATTTCAGTGCATCCCAAAGTCCGCGAGTGGATGGTGTCGCATCAACGGGAAATGGGTGCAGGCGGCGGCATAGTGATGGAAGGCCGCGACATTGGGACCAAAGTTTTTCCGAACGCGGATTTGAAGGTTTTTCTCGATGCGGACCCGGTAGTGCGCGAGCAGCGGCGCATGGCGCAACACAGGATCAAAGGGGAAGTCGCCGCCAATGCAGGATCCAGGTCGAGGTCCGCACCCGCCCTGGCTGCTGCAGCCACGCCAGCGGCCGCATAAGTCAGCCCCGTTCTGGCCGGCCGTGCCTGCTGCTGCCGGTTTATGTGTTCGTCGGACTAGCTCCGATCGGGTCGGCTGCGGCCGGGTCGGCCGCGGTCGGCTCGGCCGTGTCGATGGTGGGCGGCAGGTGGATCCCCTCCTGCCGAAGCGCGGCCGCGATCCGGGCCCTGGATCCGCTTGACGTCGAACTGCTTACCGGGCAGGGTCCTGGCCACCACCCGGACCTGGAAGTGGTCCACGTCGATGCTCTGTACGCCCATGACCGCCGGAGGTCTCGAGCATCAGCCGGCGCACGTCCGGGTCGTCGTAAGCCTGTTCCCCGACCTGTCGCAGCAGGTCGCTCACCCGGTTGACGTCCGCGGCGGCGGGCACGGGCACGTCCACGGAGCAACACGCTGAAACGAAAGGCCACGGAAACAT
>CAVXVD010000104.1:0-84603 GCA_963765015.1 uncultured Acidobacteriota bacterium
TTCTCTCTCTCTCTCTCTCTCTCTCTCTCTCTCTCTCTCTCTCTCTCTCTCTCTCTCTCTTTTTGTTGTTGCCCTGGGGGTGCATGTCGAGAATTCCACCGTCTACTTTCTTGCCCTGAAGAATGCGAAGGTTCCGGCGGAGATGCATCTCTACGCCAACGGCGGACACGGCTACGGATTGCGGCGCACGGAGGATCCGGTCACGGAGTGGCCGAAGCTGGTCGAGACGTGGCTGCGGACGATTGACATGACAGGCTCGTCATGGTAGGCGGGAAAGGACCCGTGGACGACCCGAACGAAACTATAAATCGGACGCCCGCGTCTAGAAGCGCAGAACTAGGCCGGTGGACACTCGGAGATCGTTCTGCGAAGTATTGAAGAAGCTGGTTCGAATGTAGTCGCCCTCAGCCCTAATCGCCAAGGGCCTGATCACCTTGTAGTCGACGCCGCCTCCCAGTCCGAATGCAAAGGAGGAGGAACTTTGTAACCCGGGAAAACCGTCTGTCTCGTGTTTTTACAACGCTATTCCAAATAGGCTCTCTGCGAAAGGGCGGGCGCGGCCGAAGGTGGCTGAAATTCGCGGTCCAAATAGAAAATCGTGCTCGTGGCTGTCATAATCAAAAAACACGGTCGGCTGAGTAAACGATTGCTTGCCGGACCCGTAGTGGCCACTGAAATCTGCTACCACACCGACCCAGCGTACGATTTTGACTTCAAGCGACGCGTTCCATCCATTGAGCCATGCCCGATTCCCGTGCTCAATTCCTAGAGTGGATGAACTTACTCCGTCGCTCGAGTATCCCAAGAATGCATTGCCGGAAGTACCGATCTGGGCAGCCGCGAGACTGCTTGACGCCAAGAGAAAAGCAACTGTTACTAATCTCTTGCGCATTTTCTTCCTTCCGTTGCGAAAATGGAAATCACTGCCGGATCCTTGGGTTCGCCACCGAGTACAGCACGTCTGTCAGAAGATTCACCGCGACATAGGTCAAGCCGATAGCCAGGATGCAGCCTTGCACCAGGTAGTAGTCGCGGCCGGAGATGGCTTGGATGGTGAGGCGTCCGATGCCGGGCCAGGCGAAGATGGTTTCGGTGACGATCGCGCCGGCGAGCAAGGCTCCGAATTGCAGGCCGAGGACCGTGATCACAGGGATCATCGCATTGCGCAGGGCATGACGGTAGACGACGGTATCTTCGGGCAAGCCTTTGGCGCGAGCGGTGCGGACGTAGTCCTGGCTGAGCTCTTCGAGCATGGAAGTGCGGACCATGCGCGTCAGGATGGCAGCCAGCGCGCTTCCCATTGTCAGCGCGGGCAACACGAGATTCGCAAATGAGCCGGCGCCCGAGACTGGGAGCCATCCAAGCTTGATCGCAAATAGCAGGATCAGGATGGGACCGAGCGCGAAGTTGGGAAACGAAAGGCCGAAAAGGCTGACGACGGAGAGCAGGCGGTCGTCCCACCGGTTGCGGCGGCGGGCGGAGCGGACTCCAGCGGGAATCGAGAGCAGGATCGCCACAAATAAAGAGGCGAGAGTGAGGCGCAGCGTGTAGGGATAGCGCTGGGCTAGCAGTTTGGTGACGGTCTGATTGTAGCGAATGGAGCGGCCAAGATCGCCGTGCAGCACGCCTTTCCAGTAGTGCATATATTGCACGCGGAGCGGGAGGTCGAGCTCATAGAGGTGGCGGGTCGCCTCGATGTCGGCTGCCGGAGCGCCTTCGCCGAGCATCTGCTGGATGGGATCTCCTGGAACGAGGTGGATGAGCAGAAAAACGACGCTGACGACCAGCCAGATGACTGGCAGGGTGTAGAGGACGCGTTGGAGGAGGAGTTTCAGTGGTTAGTTCTCAGTTCTCAGTTGCTGCTTCGAGTTGTCAGTTGTGGTTTTCATCCTGATCAGTCGCGGCGCTCGAGAATCCAACGATCTCCCATTTCTTCGCCCTCGAAGTAGGCAAGCCTTCCCGGAATGCAAGTTAGAAATGCGCCCATCTGGCCACCGACTACCTCTTTCAGTGCTTCGATCAGCGGCATTTCCCTGCCGTCAAGATCAGAGTTCTCGGAGGTAATCCAGCAAGATTGCGGAGCGCCTTTCTTGGTCAGAATTCCAGCAATCTGATCGGGGGAAAGCTTCTTCGGCGGCATCGGGACCAAATAACGCGGATCTAGCGATTTGAAGTGAGGCAATTCCTGAAGAAACTTCTTACGCTTCTTAGGATTCGAAATCATTTCGACATAACGCTCGCGCTTCGTCGGAATGAAGAAGCGTGCTAGTAGTTGCTCGCCGGGAACCATGATCACATGCAGCTCCTCACTCAACAATCTTAAGACAACCCGGCGCGGTCGGGGCGGCGGGCGAAGACGCCCGCCAGACAGCCGGCGGGACGCCGGCGCTTACTAATCTCCGCCCTGCTTGGCGGCTTCCGCTTCCCCTTCCACTTTCGCGGTTTTCTCGATTCGCACTCTCGCGATGCGATGGCCTTCCAGCTCTTCTACGGTGTAGCGGCGGCCTTCGTATTCGAAGGAATCGCGCAGCGCGGGAATTCGCTGCAGGCGGGCCAGAATAAATCCCGCCAGCGTCTCGAATCCGGCGTCACGGGGCAAGGTTAAGCCATACTCCGTCTCGAGGTCACGGATGTTGACCGAACCTTCGAGGACGAGTACGGATTCGTCTTCGATGGCCGGCTCGCTGGGCGAGACGTCAAACTCGTCTTCAATGTTTCCGACGAGTTGCTCCAGAATATCCTCGACCGTGATGACGCCCGCGGTTGAGCCGAATTCGTCGACCACAACGGCGAGATGACGGCGGCGATCTTTGAATTCGGCCAGCAGTTCGGCGAGAACCTTTGTCTCGGGCACCACGACCACGTCGTGCATGATCTGGCCGATCTGCATGCGGGAGATTTTGGTCGCGGTCGACTGTCCCAGGTTGCTGAGGCGGAGCCGCATCCAACGCATGAGGTCTTTGTAGTAGAGGACGCCGACAATGTGTTCTGGCCCGCGCTGTGGATCATAAACCGGGATGCGGGAGTGCTGGCCTTCCACCACGCGAATTAGGGCCTCGTCGAGCATCAGGTCAGAGGGTAAAGAAAAGATGTCGGGCCGGGCGACCATGACTTCGCGAACGGTGATGCTGTCGAGTTCGATGGCGCTGTGGATCATCTCTTCCTGAAACTCCGGGATCTGGCCGAACTGGCGGCTGGCGGTCACGATGAGCTTGAGTTCGTCAGGGGAGTGGACGGCGCCTCCGCGGCGGGTGGCCTGCGCTCCGAACAAGCGCAGAACCAAGCCCCCCGAACGCCGCATAAAGAAGAGAACGGGGCGCGTCAGCGTCAAGAAGGCCTCCATCGGCGCGGCGACGGCGAGGGCTACTTGCTCGGCGCGCTGCAGGGCCAGGGTTTTCGGGACCAGTTCCCCGAGGATCACGTGCATATATGTGATGAGGCTGAAAGCGATGGCGATGGCGATCGTATGGGCGTAGACGGCCGCGTGCGGGACTTTGTGGACGAACTCCATCCCTTCCACGAGGCGCGCGACCATGGGTTCGCCGATCCAGCCGAGAGTCAAGCTGACCATGGTGATGCCCAGTTGAACTCCGTTCACGACCTGGTCGAGATTCTGGTGAAGACGCTGGACGATGCGCGCGCCAATCCGGCCCGAAGCGATGAGCTGCTGGATGCGAGTATCGCGCACGCTCACCAGGGAGAATTCGGCGGCGGCGAAGAACGCATTGGCCGCCACCAGAAGCAGGATCAGGAAGACCCGGAGCAGCACAAAGGCGATCATGGAAGGGTAATTCTAACATTCGAAAGGCGGTTGGAAGGGGCCGGGGGTGCATCTGGAACAACCGTTGGAATCGGACATCAGACCTTGGACCTCAGACCTCAGCCGCTGTAAATCGGCTCCGTGTGACGCAGACCTCGGAACGCCGCGATGCTGCGGCTGAGTTCCGAAGTCCGAGGTCTGAGGTCCATCTTACGGCTGTGCACAAGCCTCTGACAGGGGTGCGAAGAGTCACAAAATTCCCGTCTGCGATGCGCTATCCTTTTAAGGAGTCACGGGTCTAACTGACAGGCCGCAGATGGGTTAGCTCTAACTGCGGTTTTCCAGCGTTCGGAATCGGAAATCATGGTTTTCAACAACAAAAGGCGTTTCGCAGGAACAAAAGCACAACAGGCCGCGTACAAGATGATGAGGGCAGCAGAATGGCTCCCAATCTCCACTTGGCGGTACACACAGGAGGCGTTGTGAACGGTAACGGCAATAATAAGAAGAAGCGTCGGAAGCTAATTATCTGGAGCGTGGTGGTGACGGTCGTTGTGCTCCTGATTGCAGGCGGCGTATTCGCGGCGACGCGCGGCGGCACCAAGATCGATCCGACGAAGCTCGCCAAAGTGGAAAAGGGAGACTTGGCCAAGAGTGTAGTGGCGACCGGCAAGGTCACGCCCATCATCAAGGTGGAAGTGAAATCGAAGGCGAGCGGTATTGTGAAGAATCTGCTGGTCGACTACGGCGACCGCGTGAAGAAGGGGCAGTTGTTGGCCCAGCTCGACAAGGTCGAGATTGAGGCGCAGGTAGCACAATCGAGGGCTGCGCTCGAAGCTGCTCAGGCGAATCAGACGAGTTCGCAGGCCGATTACGAGCGCGCCAAAGTGGATGCAGAGGGTCCGGACGTGCCCCCGTTGAAGCGGGCTTATGACCGGGCCATTGGCATGGCCAAAGATGGAGTCGTTTCGGCCTCCTCCCTTGACGATGCCGAGAAGAATTACACGATGGCGGTGAATAAGCAGAATGTTGCGAAGGCGCAGGTCACCGTGCTAAAGGCCAAGATCGCGCAGGCCCAGGCACAGGTCGCGCAAGACGAGGCCAATCTCAAGCAACTCGACGAGCAGCTTAGCTACACCGACATCGTTTCCCCGATCGACGGCATCGTGCTTTCGCGCGATGTGCAGATGGGTGACGCGGTGAGCTCGATCCTGGTATTGGGTTCGACTGCGACGCTGGTCATGACGCTCGGCGATACCAGCGAGGTGTACGTGAAGGGCAAAGTCGACGAGAGCGATATCGGGAAGGTTTATCTCGGCCAACGGGCGCGCATCAAGGTGGAATCGTTCAAGGACAAGACGTTCGACGGCAAGGTGACCAAGATTTCTCCGATGGGCGTGGAGAAGGACAACGTCACTACGTTTGAAGTGCGCGTATCGATCCAGAATCCGGGCGGCGAATTGAAGGCCGAGATGACCGCCAACGCGGAAATCATTCTGGAAGAACACAAGAACGTGCTGCAGATTCCGGAAGGCGCGATCCTTTACGACAAGGACAAGAAGGCATCCGTCGAGATTCCTGATCCCAAGGGCAAAGACGGGAAAGACAAGGTTGCCGTCAATATCGGGATCTCGAATGGTGCGAAGACGGAAGTGCTGAGCGGGCTGAAGGAAGGCGATCAGGTCGTACTGCAGTAAAGGCGGACTTCAGACCTAGACCTCGGACCTCGGACTCCAGCCACTGCATCGCGGCGTTCCGAGGTCCGGGCCGCATAGAGCCGATTCCCAACAGCTGAGGTCGAAGGTTTGAGGTCCAAGGCTCCGGTTTCATGACTCTCTCCGAAATTCTCCGACAGGCCGTCGCCACTTTCCGGGCCCACAAGATGCGGACCTTCCTCACCATGTTTGGCCTGGTGTGGGGGATTGCGTCCGTGATCATTCTGGTTGGCCTGGGACGTGGCTTCGTCGTGGACCAGAAGAAGCACATGGAAACGCTGGGGAAAGATCTGGTCATCACGTGGGGTGGCCGGACGAGCTTGCAGGAAGGCGGTCGGGCGGCAGGGCGAGAGATTCATCTCAACGTGGACGATGCCGAACTGATTCGGAACGAGTGTTACCTGGTGAAGAACGTCAGCCCTGAGTTGCGGCGCACCATTCCGGAAGTGAGCCAGTACAACCTGGCGAATCGAGGAGTAGTCGGGATGTGGCCTTCGTATCAGGATTTCCGGTCGCTGAAGGTTTCCGAGGGACGCCTGATCACCGACGACGACGAGCGCGAAGGCCGCCGCGTTCTGGTTCTGGGATCGAAAGCCTACCGGCAACTGTTTCCCGGACAGCCGGCGATTGGCGCGACTGTGCTGGTGAAGAGCCTTCCGTATTCCGTGGTGGGGATTTTGCAGGAGAAAAAGCAGAATTCCAATTACAGCGGACCGGACAACGACTATTTGTTCGCCCCATATTCCGCCGTATCGCGCGATTTCCCACCGCCGGATAAACCGGGCGCCGGCATCACGCGCGGCTACCTGGATGACATCGTGTTCGAAGTAGGTGATCCTGAGAATCATGAAGCGGCCGTAATGCAGGTGAGACATGCCATCGCACGGGTACGGCACTTCGATCCGATGGACAAGGACGCGCTTTTTATCTGGGACACCATGGACGGAGCCAAACAACTGGCCAAGATCTTTGGAGTGGTCACTTTGTTTTTTGGCTGCGTCGCGATCGTGACACTATGCCTCGGCGGGATTGGCGTGATGAACATCATGCTGGTGTCGGTCACCGAGCGCACGCGGGAGATCGGCACGCGCAAGGCAATGGGCGCGACGAAGAGAGATATCCTGCGCCAGTTTTTTGCCGAGTCGGCCATGCTGACCGTGGCCAGCGGGTTGCTGGGCCTGGGTTTCGGAATGGGAACGTGCATCGCAATTGAAGCTTTGCCTCTTCCGGATTTCGTTCCGCATCCGATTGTTTCACCGATTTCGATTGTCCTTTCCATCTTCACTCTTTCGTTAATCACCGTGACCGCCGGCATGTATCCCGCCCAGCGCGCCGCGGATATGACACCTGTGGAGTCACTGCGCTATGAATAGAAAACCTCTCTCCGAATCTTTCGTGTCCAGGCATTCGTCAAGCGTTCAGCTGACGATGGCGCTGGTCGTGCTGTTTGCATCCACGACGTTGTTTGCGTCGACGCCGCAGGGCGCGTTCGACCGCACTCTGCAGGTCGGTGGACCCGTCGATCTCGAAGTGCAAACGCACTCCGGGGATGTAACCGTACGAGCCGGCTCTTCGGGATCGGTGGTGATTCATGCGAAGATTTTCGTCGGCGACCACTGGCTCGGCGGTCGCCGCGAGGACGACGTGCATGCGATCGAGCAGAATCCTCCGATCCATCAAGACGGAAATCGCATTCGCATCGACTACGTCGACTACCGCAATATCTCCGTCGATTACGACATTACCGTGCCCGCCGACACGGTGGTCCGATCGAAGAGCGGCTCGGGAGATCAGGTGATCGAGGGGACGCGCGGAAATGTCGACGTCCAAACCGGGTCGGGTGACGTAAAACTTGCCAACCTGAATGGTGAGATCCACCTGCAGACCGGATCAGGCAACATTCGAGGACGCGAGATCTCCGGTGCAGTGAAGGGGGGCACCGGAAGTGGCGATGTCGAGGTCGAGGAAACCGGGCAGGGCGACATCGACTTGCGCACGGGTTCGGGAAACATTAAAGCGCACGGCGTGCAAGGCGGCTTCCGCGGCGAAACCGGAAGTGGCGACGTTACGGCGGAGGGCACGCAGAGCGGCCCTTGGGAAATTCATACCGGCTCGGGCAATGTGCACGTGCGTTTGCCGGCGAATGCGGCCTTCGATGCGGACATTTCCACCAGTTCCGGCTCGGTGAACGTGGGTCCAGCGATTGAGATGACCGTCCAGGGACGCGTGGGAGACTCCCATAAGCAGATTCAAGGGAAGGTGCGTGGCGGAGGACCGCTGGTGGGGGTGCATACGGGGTCGGGAAATATTGATATCGAATAAGGCAAAGTTTCAAGGTTTCACTGTTTCAAAGTTTCAAGGTTAGGCAGCCGAGTCGAACTAAGCCTCGACTGAAGCAAACCGTGACCTGAAACTTGAAATCTACAAACCTTGAAACTTTGAAACCTTGAAACATGTTTTTTAAAGAACTCATCTCGCAAGGCTGGCAGGCGCTGATGCGCGATCGCACGCGTTCGGCGCTCACCATGCTGGGCATCGGCTGGGGGCTGGTTTCAGTGGTACTCCTGCTGGCGTACGGCCAAGGCCTGGGCGGATGCGTGCTCCACGCATTTCTGAACATGGGCAACAATGTGATCGTTCTATGGCCGGGCCAGACGAGCATGCAGGCCGGAGGACAACGGGCGGGTAAGGCGATTAAGTACGAACTGGAAGATGTCGAAGCGATTCGCGATGAAGTTCCGATTGTCCGCTCGGTCAGCGGCGAGATCGACCGAGATTTCGGCTTCAAGATCGGTACTCGCGTGGTTTCGGTCATGGTGCGCGGCGTGGACATGCCATACGGGCAGATGCGCAAGCTGGATCTGGCCGACGGACGCTACTTCAACGAAACGGATTTCTCGGATCACCGGCGGGTGGTCATTCTCGGCTACGAGGCGGCGAAGAAAGTCTTCCAGGGAGCGCCGGGAGTCGGACAGCACGTGGAGATTGGCGGGCTCGATTTCGAAGTGATCGGCACCATGCGCAACAAGATCCAGGATTCGATGTATCAGGGTCCGGACAATGAGAACGGATTCATTCCGTTTGCCCTGATGCGCGATCTGAAGAACATTCGCGACCCGGACGAGATCATCATCCAGCCAACTGCGCCGGAGTTGAATAAGAAGGCGCTGATGGCGGTGCGCGAGGTCATCGCGCGGCGGCATCACTTCGATCCCAAAGACGACAAGGCGACACCGGAGTGGGACACGATCGAAGACCGCAGCATGATCAATGCCTTCTCGTACGGACTGCAAGCGGTACTGGGACTGATTGGCGTGGTCACGCTGGCCGTGGGCGGGATCGGCGTGATGAATATCATGCTGGTTTCGGTCACCGAGCGGACGCGGGAAATTGGTTTGCGCAAGGCGATTGGGGCGCGGCCCCGGCACATCCTGGTGCAGTTTCTCCTCGAAGCGCTGGTGCTGACTTTTGTCGGAGGTCTGATCGGGATGGCGGTCGCGGAGTTTCTGACCTGGGTGATTCCGCCGATGCCGCTGTACGACGAGTTTTACAAGACGACGGACCACGAAGGCGCAATTTTCCTGCACGCATCCATGGGAGTGATGATCATCTCGTTCACGATTCTTTCCATGGTAGGAATCGTGTCCGGCTTCTTCCCTGCCCTGAAGGCATCGCGGATGCATCCGATCGAAGCGCTTCGTTACGAATAGCCTTGCCATCGATGGACAGGAAATTCCCGTACTTTTGAAGCCAACGACCAAGGCCCGGGATCAAAATCCCGGGCCTCGCTCTTTCAGCCGATGTTCTTAAGCGGAGTTTCGAACGCGAGCTCTCTTCGAGAGCCAAATACCGGCGAGGCCGGAGCCTGTCAGGACGAGCGAAACTGGCTCGGGTACGGTTGAAGTGGAGGCGGTCCCGCTGAGAGTTACCGTGACACCCTGGATCAATCCAGCTTGATTCACCGTGTAGTCGCCAATGCCTTTCGCGGTGATGCGTAACGCGAATTCCTCAGGGCCCAGGCTGCAACCGATTCCGCCGGGCTCGCAGTTGATGAGCTCGTAGCCAATGATCATGCCGGAGATCGTCAGCGGCACATTAAGGTTGTACTGCCCATTCCACACAGCGGAACCGTGGAAAGTAAGGCTGGTATCGAGGAACTCGACCGCCGTGTTTCCGAGCGAACCTCCAGACAAGTTCAAACAGTAGGAGCAAAAGACGTTGGTAGACCCAATGGTAAAGCCGAAGTTACAGGAAGCGCCCATGTTGCAGGATCCGATGAAGCTGGGGCCATCGGGGGTCCCTTGAAACAGATTCAGCCCTGGGCCCTGAATCATGAAATCTCCATTGAATTCGGCATAGCCTAGATAGGCGGTGCCGGTGATGGCGATTGAATTGGCTGAAGCCAAGGTGCAGGAGGCGCAGATGACAAAAAGCAGCAGGATCGTTGTGCAGACCGTTTTCATGGCGCATTCCTCATCAAAGGGCCGCCATGGTAGCACTGAAACCGTGAAAGATCTATGGGGATTTCGCTGTATCAATTCTGGATCCGATTTAGACCGCAGACCGAGTCACAAGCTCACTCCTTTAAGGGTCGGCAGACTGGACCGATCAGAAGACACCCTCGTTCTGCACCAGAGTCCCTGGTAGTTGTTGCAACATCGCCGTTTCACTAGTTGACTCGGGTTCCTCCCGACATTCGCCTATTACCTCAGTGCCTTGACGCACGGGTTCGGTGCAAATTAACTTCGCTGTACCTAGAATTTTGTCTTCCAGCGAGGGGAATTTGTCGCATCGTCCGATCATCACTCTTACCACCGATTTTGGGACCAACGATCACTTTGTGGGCGCCGTAAAAGGCGTCATTTTAGAGATTGTGCCGGAGGCGGCGATTGTCGACATCTCGCACGCCATCCAGGCGTTCGACGTACTCGATGGGGCGCTGGCGATTTCGCAGACGTATTCGTACTTCCCCAACGGCACGATTCACATGGTGGTGGTGGACCCCGGCGTGGGCACGACGCGGCGACCGATTATTGCCTCGAGCGACGGATATCATTTTGTCGCGCCCGACAATGGCGTGCTTTCGATGGTCTATGCCAAGGAAGAGCGCATTCACGTGCGGCACATCACTTCCGACCACTATTTCCGGCAGCCGATCAGCAACACATTCCATGCACGCGACATCTTTGCCCCGGTGGCGGCGTATCTGGGCAAGCTGGTAGATTCGCACAAGTTCGGAGACGAGATTGAAGATTACGTACGCTTCGCAGCGCCCCGGCCCAAGCCAACCGGAGAGAATCGCATGCGCGCGGTGGTGCTGAAAGTCGACCGCTTCGGAAATCTGATCACCAACATCACCCCGGAAGACGCCCCAGCCCTGTTCGCGGCCAACGCAACGTTCAAGATTGTCGTGGGGAGCAAAGAGATTACCGACATTCGCGCAGCCTACGCCGAGGGTGGGCCGGGAGAAGTCTTTGGCATCATCGGAAGCATGGGCTATCTCGAAATCGTAGCCAACCGGGCAGCGGCGGCCCAGATTACTGGCGCCGGCAAAGGCAGCGAGGTCAGCATTCTCTCGGGAGAAGCTGCAGCGGCGGGCAAGGGAGCGTAGGGCTCTCCGGCTTTTCAGCGGAAGAAGGCCACCCCGCAGGCGGTATTCAGCAGGAAAGCCAGTGCCAGCGCGATCACGACACCCAGCGCATAGCTTGATTCTTTCATGTGCCTCAAGGCAACGATCCCAGCCACTATCAATCCCAAGGCATTGAGCACCGGGAACTGCCAGCCGTGACCAGACTTAATCATCTCCCCCAGAAAAATCGCGGCGAAGAGACAGACCAAGCTGACGACAACTCCCAGCAGAAAGCCCAGGATTACTTCTTTCGTTGAGCGGGGAGCTTTCTCGGCTTGCGTTTCAGGCATACCGGTTCTTCGAATTCCGACGCCTCACGAACTCTTTGGTTTGGGATGGACCCAGCGCTCCATCTCGCCCGTCCAGGCGAGAAAGCGCCACAGGTCGCCGCGCTCACGCCACATGAACTCCCAAAATTCGAGAAAGCCGATCTGGGTCATTTTGACGCCCGTGTAGGTTTCGATGCGCCACAGAAGATATGGGCTCCGCCAAGGTGCGAGATGATGTCCTTTGGTCGCGTTCCACAGGAAGCGGAGCTTATAGCGCATGCAGCCATGATACCTGCTAGGTCAATCCACTGTGACGAAATGCGCGTTCAGGCCCATGTTAGAATCCAAACTCTGCCGGAACATTTTCCGCATGCCTGACGCAAACGCCCGCCAAAAGGCCGAGGATCATTATTATGCCGCGCTCGATCTGATGGCCGAAGGCCATCTGGAAAAGGCCGTCGCGGCGTACCAGGAGTCTCTGACTGCAGACCCGACGTTCACGGAAGCGATGCACGGACTGGCGCGCGCCCTGCAGGATCTGGAGCGCTATGACGAGGCGATCTCTGTTGCCAACCGGATCGCCGAGATTGATCCCGACGACGTACTGGCTCATACCAGCCTGTCAGTGCTTTACCAGAAAAAAGGCATGATCCCCGAGGCCGAGGCCGAAGGCGCGAAAGCCAGAGTTCTGGGATGGAAGCAGCAGCTGAAAAAAGGCGGAACGCAGATTCCAGATTGAACGATCGCTCGGCTACCGGCTCGCGGCGCGCTTTCGCATCACGACTATTTGGCACGGTTCCGGTAGAGGGATGCATCCACCTGCTGGGTCATCGCGTCCTGGCTCAACTCGACTCCCAAAAACTCGGCTAGTTTCTGTGCGATTGCTTTGGAGTCTTGAAGCACATCATGGTACTGGATTTTCAACGCCCTGACATGAGACTTGCCCTCAAGCCAGGCGTAGACGTCGCGCAGGTGCTTCTCGAAAGCAGCGGAAATGGCAGCCGAGTCGACGCCTTCTTTATAGGTTCCGCGACGCCGCAACATCTGATCCTGCGAGGCCAGCACCTCCGGCAGAGGGCGCTGCATGAAGATGACTCGATACTCGTAACTCGCTGGAAGTGCGAGCAATAGTCGCGAGATGACCTTCACCACCTTGCCTTCCGCTGCGGCGATACAATCAGGGTCGGTGGGCAATTGCTTGATCCGTTCCCACTCCAAGTAGCCACGGGGATTGTCGGCGTCGGCCTGGCGCTCGCCATCGGCAAGCGGCGTCATGCCCCCGGCCACGAGCATCTGCATCATTAAGGAAGTTCCTGAGCGCGGCAGTCCTGAAACAATCGTGATCATGGATTTCTAGTCGAGGCGATCCGACATTCGGATCTGAAACGTCAGACTAGCATAGGGTGGATTGCGGCTCGCCGAGAGACAATGAAGAACTTTGGTCCCCTCAGCTAGTATTACCTGGGTAATAATAGGAAAAGTATTTCCTACGTTATGGTGGACGGGCCCGCGTAGATGCGGCTCTCTATGGCATTCAGGACAAAGGTTGTGCGGCTGAACCGGGGCCTGTACTTTCGAGTCTTATGGGAAAAAGTTTTCCCATTTTCCCCTCCAGAGATGTATCGGTAGGGCATCAAACCTGCTGAATTCCTTACTCTCCATCGCGCGAGATAGACTATAAGTTATTAAAAATAAACGACATACTATAGTTTTGGCGTCTGGCGCAGGCGAACAATGCGCTTCGGCAATGCTCTTGCTTCAGACAGGGGGACCGAGTATGCCTCCAGGTACTTTGGACTGAATGGCGAAAAAGGTAAAAATGGAGAAACGCCTACCGAACACTAGGGATATCCGCAGCGAGGATGCTCCCAGTGGACAGGCCGGATCGTTCGTGGAGGGTGTAAGCGCGAGCATGCGACCCGTCGAGGCCGTCATCAGCGAGCTTTCGCAGAGTGATGTACCGGTTCTATTGCTGGCCGAACCGGGTGCGGGCAAGCATGCGACCGCACGGCGGATCCATGAGATGTCCCGGCGGAGTGCGCAAAAGTTCCGGTCATTTCAGTGTTCGACGCTGAAACCCGAAGACCTGGCGGTCCCGCACTCGAATGGCGATGCGCCCAATGCCGGCACAATCTTTCTGGAAGAACTGGCCGACCTGAGCGCGGCGGCCCAGGCGTATCTCAGGGAAGCACTCCTGCAGGCAACGAGCGACGGTCTTCCCAGCGAATCAGCGGCACGGTTTATCTGTGGCAGCGCCCGCGATCTGGAAGTGGAAGTGAAAGCGGGCCGGCTGCGCGAGGATTTGTATTACCGCATCAGCGGCGTCTGTCTCCGTCTGCCACCCTTGCGGCAGCGAAAAGAAGACATCCCATTGCTGATGGAGCACTTCCTGCGGAAGTACGCGCAGGAATTTCGGCGTCCGGTGCCCGAGTTCAGTCCAGAGATGAGAAAGCTCTTTACGGAGTACTCCTGGCCGGGGAATTTGCGCGAACTGGAAAGTGCAGCTCGCGTACTGGTGGCCTTGGGGGATGAGCGCTTGGCCATGGGCGGCCTGCGAGCCTTGTTGCGCCAGCCTGCCGCCGGGGGCAATGGAAACGGGATCTCGCTGAAAGCCGCGGCCAAGGCAGCGTCGCATGAAGCGGAGAAGGAATTGATTCTTAAAGTCTTGACCCGCACGCGTTGGAACCGGCGGCGAGCCGCAGCCGAGTTACAGATCAGCTACAAGGCATTGCTCTACAAGTTGAAGCAAATTGGATACGAAGGTTATGGAGCGTCATAGTACTCGGAGAACGTATGAAGAAAGTGATGAGACTCGCGGTGCTGCTGTGCACGACTTTGTTCGCAGCAGGAATGATGGCGCAGTCCGGCGACGCGCCAAAGGCCACGGACAGCGGCAGCAAGCCCCCTGCGGCAATGCAGGACTCAGAGGCCGTGCCCGATTATGTCATCGGGGCCGATGACCAGCTGAAAATCACGGTCTGGAAAGAGCCAGACCTTTCCGAGGCGCTGCCGGTTCGTCCTGACGGCAAGATCTCGATGCCGCTGCTCAATGACGTTCCCGCAGCCGGACTGACTCCGCTGCAACTGAAGGATTCGATCACCGAGAAACTGAAAAAATTCATTTCGGACCCGCGCGTGACCGTGGTCGTTACGGCCATGAACAGCCGCCGGATCTTTGTCACTGGAGAGGTTGTGCACACTGGACCAATCCCGTTGCTGCCGCACATGACGGTGCTGCAGGCGCTGGCCCAGGCCGGGTTCACCCAATTCGCCAATCCCAAGGCCATTTACATTCTGCGCACCGAGAACGGGAAGCAGCAGAAAATCCCGTTCAACTACAAAGAAGTGGTCAAAGGGAATCATGCGGAACAAAACATTGAACTGATGCCGCGCGACACCGTGGTGGTCCCGTAAGGAAGCGATGAACACACGACAAACAATCTGGACGATCACGATGCTGGCTTGTGCGCTCGGCGGAGCATGGGCGCAAGACACGTCGACACCGCCTGCGGACACTCCGCAACAGCCGAGCGATCAACAGCAGCAGCAACCGGTCCCCGCGTATGGGCAGGACAATACGGCCCCGCAGGTGAATGAGAATCCGCCATTGTCGGGTCTGGATTTGCCGTCGCTTGAGCCGCATGCTGCGCCGCTGAGCTATCTGCAGCCGGGCGCAACCGTCAGCGAAACCGCGGACTCGAACGCGCTGAACACCATCGGGGGCGGATCGAGCTTTAGTTCGATTACCCGCGGCCTGGGAAGCTTGACTCTCAAGCGGCTTTGGAGCAACTACGATCTCGGCCTCGATTATGTGGGCGGGACGGCTTATTACAGCGTCAAGGGACAGGGCTGGAAGCTGCTGCAGCAGATGGACGTGGACCAGAAAATCAGCTGGAAGCGCGGTCAGCTCTCCTTGCGCGACAGTTTCAGTTATCTGCCGGAAGGAAACTTTGGCGGGTCCTACGGTTCGCTGGGATCGCAAGGCATTGGCTCGCTCGGCAGCACTTCATTCGGCGCGTTCTTCGGAGGCAGTGCTCTCGGATCCTTGGGCCTGGCTCCGCGCGTCCTGAACGTGGCTTTGGCGGACGTCAGTGAAAGTCTTACGCCGAAGTCGAGTCTCACCGCGGCGGGCGGATACGCGTTCACTCACTTTTACGGGAACGACGTCTCCTCGGGCACCCCGTTCCTCGGCGTTTCGCAGATTTCGGCGCAAGCCGGATACAACCGGATTCTGACTTCGCATACGCAAATTGCGCTGATTTATGGATATCAGGGCTTCGATTATTCCATCTCGGGAGTGGCCTTCCATTCCCACGTGATTCAGGGATTGTATGGACATCGCATTACCGGACGGCTGGACTTTCTGATTGGAGCCGGACCGCAGATTACGCTGGTAGATAGCGATAGTGCGGTCTGCAGCGACCCAAGCCTGCCCCTCCTGCTTTGCTCGGGAACGGGGCTCGCCATCATCCCTATCACGAACAAGAGCACCCGGCTCGGGGTAGCTGGGCAAATGCGCCTGCGCTACAAATTTCCTCATACCCTGCTCGACTTGAGCTATCAGCGCTACGAGACCAGCGGCTCCGGCTTTTTTGCAGGAGCGCAGAGCGACATCGTGCGGTTAAATGCGAGTCGCCCGATAACCCGCGTATGGAACGCCTTCACCGACATTGGTTACTCTCATAACATCCGCCTTCAGGGTTTGAATACGAACCAACTGCTTACCTGCGTCTACCAAGGGCAGCAGAATCCGAATAATTTGCCGCTGTGCCCTGGAATCAACGCGAACACGTACAACTTTGGATTTCTTGGTGGCGGCGTACGAAGGGCGATTGGGCACAACTTTAATGCGTACGGAAGTTACCAGTTCAACGAGTTGTCGTTTGACAACTCCTACTGCGCGGGCCTGCCCGTGTGCAATCGGATTTCGAACCGCGAAGTGATTACGTTTGGCTTGGATTGGATTCCCCGCCCGATCCGGATCGACTGATTTTCAAGGCAGCTCGGCTTCGTCTTTAGCGACGGAGGAGCAGCCGGAATGGATACGAGGATGATTACGAATCGCGAATTAACGATGGATGACTATGTGGCGATGTTGAAACGCCGGGCGAAGGTAATTCTGATCCCGGTGGTAGTCGCAACGGTATTGGGGTATGGAGCCTACCGCGTGGTCGAGTGGAAATTCGCCAAGTACACCTCACAATCGATCGTGCTGGTGGAAGCCCAAAAAGTTCCCGAGAGCATGGTGAAACCCGTGGTCCAGGACGATTTCCTGGAGCGCATTAACGTGTTAAAGGCCCAAGCCACCTCCGACAAGGAGATGCACCCCGTCATCGCCGGGCTGTTTCCGAACAAGTCCGAGCAGGATGTGGACTCGATTCTGGAAGACATGCGAAGCCAGACTAACTTGGTCGCCCCATTTTCAGACCTCTCGGCGATTACTAGCGCTACCGTAAAAAGGAAACCCGGCGAGGCGCAGTCTTCCGGGATCATTGTTTCGTATATCGCTTCGAATCCTCGCGATGCGCAGCGCATCTGTGATGCACTCACTTCGAAGATCATCGACAAGAACCTGAAGTTCATTCAAGACAACGCCAATGGAACAGTTCAAGTGGTGCAGCAGGGCTTGGAAGATGCCAAGAATAAACTGAACGACGTCGGCGGGAAGCTGGCGGAGTTCAAGAAGCAGCACGCCGGAGAGCTGCCGACCGATCAAGACGCGAATGCGAAAATGTATGGACAGTACCAGCAGGCGTACGATCGCGCCGCGCTGCAATTAAATGAGTTTCAACAGGACAAGTCATTTAACCAGGCCACCCTGGCGCAACAGCTAGCTGCGTGGAAATCGTCGCAGTCCACCACGAATCCGGTAACGCTGCAAAAGCAACTATCCGACCTGCAGGCCCAGTTGATCGATTTGCAGGCGCGCTACACCGACGATCATCCCGACGTCATGAAGGCGAAGGCTGACATCGCGGAGGTGCAGAAGAAGCTGGCGGAGATTAATAAAGCTTCCTCCGACGCACCCGATGCCAGCAACGACAAGGCTTCGGCCATGGAACCGACAGAAATACGGGCATTACGCGCCCAGATTCACAAGGATGACGAGGAGATTGCCGCAGCGTCGAGCGAGCAGGCAAGGCTGCAACCTCTCATCGCGCAGTTGCAGAAGCAAAGAAATCTGAGTCCCGATAATGAGGAGAAGTACAACGAACTCAAGAACGAATACGACAATGCCACGAAGACCTACGAAGGTCTGCTGGCCAACGAGAGCACTGCCAGTCTGACGTCCAACATGTCGAACCAGGGGCAGGGCGAGCGCATGAATCTGATCCAACCCGCCAGCGTGCCGGACGCGCCGAGCTTCCCCGTTTTGTGGCAATTTCTCGCGGGCGGCGTTGCCCTGGGATTGGCCATTGGGTTCGGCATCGCGATGTGGCTGGAGTTGCGCGACAACTCCATTCGCACGGAAGCGGACGCGGAAGCGGCGCTACAGCTACCGATGCTGGTCGCTGTGCCCTGGGTTGGAGTCGCAGCGCTGGAAACCAAGAATGGCGGCAGGTTCTGGCACAGAAACAAGAAATCGGATGTCGAGAAAGAGACACTTTCGGTTTAAGCAAAGCGGACCTCGGATACGACTATGTATAAAGAGTTTTACGGGCTGCGGGCAAATCCGTTCAACGTCAATCCTGACCCACGTTATCTGTTCCTGACGCGGCATACGGAAGAGGCGTTGGCATGCTTGACCTACGGAATCCAGAGCAGGAAAGGTTTCGTCCTGCTGACGGGAGAAGTAGGCACGGGCAAAACGACGCTCATCAATAAGTTGCTGGAGTGGCTGCGGCTGCAGCAGGTGGCGACGGCGTTCATCTTCAATTCGCGAATGAACGTCCCCCAGTTTCTGGACTACATGATGGCGGACTTCGGCATTCCATCGGACACGCGTTCGAAGAGCCAGATCCTGTTGCGGCTCTATAACTGGCTGCTCGACCGCTACCGGGCGGGTGAGACGGCGGTACTGATCGTCGACGAGGCGCAGAATCTTTCGGAAGAAGTGCTGGAAGAAATCCGGATGCTGACGAATCTGGAGACGTTCACCGAGAAGCTGCTGCAGATCGTGCTGGTGGGCCAGCCGGAACTCGAACAGAAGTTGAAGCAGCCCCAGTTGCGCCAGTTGCGGCAACGGTTGACGCTGCGGGCCAAGACTCATGCGCTCACCCTCGATGAAACCAAAGCGTACGTGCAGCAGCGGTTGCGCATCGCTGGTTCAAACGGACAGCAGATTTTCGAACCCGAGGCGCTGGTTTCGGTTCACCGGTACGCGTCAGGAATTCCCCGCGTAATCAATCTGCTGTGCGAGCACTGCCTGGTGAGTGCCTTCGTGGATCAACAAAAAGTCATTGGTCCGACCATCGTGGATGGGGTGGCCCGGGATTTCGATCTGGGCGATAACACGACGTCGGGAAGCGTGCCGATCCCTTCCGCCGCGCCGGTCACCTCCGACAAGTTTGACTTAGTAGAAGCATTACGTTCGTTGGCCACTTTGGCCGATCGCTTACGCCAGGAAGATAAAGACCTCCCCGACGAAAGGAAACTATGAGCCGAATTCATGAAGCGTTAAAGAAAGCCGAACAGGAGAGGGCTGCGACCCAGGGAGGCGCGGCGCAGGCCAACTTCGCGACGGCACCGGTCAGCGATCCATCGGTCTATCAGGAGGCACCACCCTCGACGCTGCCTCCGGTGACAAACGGAACTCCGGGGATGCCAGCATTCTCCAGTCCGTTCAGTGTGGACTCCCTGCTGGCGCGTTGCCCGCAGATGGAGTGGAAGCCCGATCTCGGCAAGATGCTCTTCATGAACGGCGACGACAGCGCGCGAGGCACCGAAGAGTACCGGACCCTCCGGTCGCGCCTCTACCACCTGCGCGAGAAGATGACGCTTAAGACGGTGCTGGTGACCAGCGCTCTGCCCAAGGAAGGCAAGTCATTCACTGCTTCAAACCTGGCGCAGGTCATGGTGCGGCAGCACGGACGGCGGGTGCTGTTGATCGATGCCGACCTGCGTGGGCCGCGCCTGCACCTGATGCTCGGCACAACGGCCAGCCCGGGCCTGTCGGACTACCTGCAAGGCCGAAACGATGAGTTTTCCATCATGCAGCGCGGTCCGATGGAAAATCTGTTCTTCATTCCGAGCGGAACGGGCATTGAAGACCCTGCCGAAATGGTCGGCAACGGACGCCTGAAGATCCTGCTGCAGCGAGTCGAACCGCTGTTCGACTGGATCATTATTGATTCTCCCCCGGCCATCCCGGTGTCTGACGCCAGCGTGCTGGCGAAAACCTGCGATGGCGTACTGATGGTGGTGCGCTCCGATGAGACGCCTTCGGATGTAGCCCGCAAAGCCCGTGAAGAATTCCCCGAGCAAAGCTTGATCGGGGTGGTGCTGAACGGGACCAGCGACGAAGCGGCGCCTTATTCCAAGTACTACTACGAGGCGTACGAGAAAAAGGGAACGGCGAGTAAATCCTAGGGGGAAGTAAGTGATCCGGCTTTTCAACGTTTATTACCCGGTCAGGACGCTGGTGCTTCTGGTGGTGGAAGCGCTGATCGTGGGCTGCTCGTTTCTGCTCGCGACCTGGTGGCTGAACCAGGAAACCAGTTGGGTGGTGCTGAACGTTGAATACGGCTATATCAAGATCCTCGGTCTGACGGCAATTGTCCTGTTCCTCTCGCATGGCTTCGATCTGTACGATTCCGCCGCCCTGGGAGCCAAGTGGGATCAGATCTTCCGCCTTTTATTTGTATTGGGCGTGGTGGCAATCGCGCTGGCGCTCGTCGAACTCGCTTACTACTACTTTGTTCCCAATCAATCTTTTCTCCCGGGAGCGAAGTGGGGTTTGGTGGTTCTGGCGGTGTCCCTGCTGTGCTGGCGTCAGGCGTATGCGTGGATGGTGCAGCAGCCCTATTTCCGCGAGCGCGTCTATGTCCTGGGCACCGGGGAGCGCGCCCAGCGGCTTTTGAATGGACTGCGGCAGCGCTCGGAACTGGGCATCGAAGTTGTGGGCTGGACCGGGAACATTGAAGGCGAAGTGACCCGCGATACCGCGGCTCAGCATCTATTGGGTGTCGCACAACAGAAGCCTTTCCATCGCGTAATTGTCGCCATGCCGGACAGACGCGGGACGCTGCCGGTCGAAGAACTTCTCAACTTGCGGCTGGAGGGAGTGAAAGTCGAGGAAGCAACTTCCTGGCTGGAAAAGATTACCGGCAGAATCGAAGTGGAGCAACTGTATCCCAGCTGGCTGATTTTCTCGCAAGGCTTTCGCTTCAGAACCTCGTTCCGGATTCTTCGCCGGGCGCTGAATTTTTTCGTGGCGCTGCTCGGGCTGGTGCTTGCGCTTCCCCTGCTGCCGTTCATTTGGCTGGCGGTGAAATTGAGTTCTCCGGGGCCGGCGCTGTATCGGCAAAAGCGCGTGGGCCGAGGCGCATCGACATTCTATTGCTATAAGTTCCGAACCATGCGCCAGGATGCCGAGGCGGACACGGGTGCGACGTGGGCCACCGATGACGATCCGCGCATTACGCGTGTGGGAAAGTTTCTGCGGATGTCCCGGTTGGATGAGATTCCGCAGCTGTGGTGTGTATTGAAGGGCGACATGCATTTTGTCGGACCGCGTCCGGAGCGGCCGGAATTTGTCGAGTGGCTGAGCAAGGAAATCCCTTATTACGGTGTGCGCCACATGGTGCGGCCGGGCATTACGGGCTGGGCGCAGGTGCAGTACAAGTACGGCAACACGCTGGAAGATGCGCGCGAGAAGCTGCAATACGACCTCTTTTACATCAAGAATGCCTCCGTAGGGCTCGATTTCCTCATCCTTTTCCAAACCATCAAAATTGTCCTGCTGGGTCGGGGGGCAAAATGATTTGGGTGTTTTGGCCAGCGGTGTCGCTGATCTGCTATGCCTACGTGGGCTATCTCGCGGGGCTCTGGGTCGTCGCCCAATTGCATGCCAAGCCCGTCAAGCGCGCCGCGATCGAACCGCATGTATCTGTGGTAATGGTGGTTCGCAACGAAGAAGCGGCGGTGCCAGAAAAAATTCGGAATTTGCTGGAGATGGACTATCCGGCGAATCGATTTCAGATTGTCGTGGTGTCGGATGGATCGACCGACGGGACGGAAGCGATTCTACGAGAGTATGCGAAGAATCCTCAGGTTCACATCATTCTCAACCAATTGCCGCGCGGAAAAGCTCTCGGGTTGAATGACGGGATGAGCCTGGCGCAGGGAGATATCGTTGTCTTCACCGATGTCCGGCAGAAGATTGAGCGCGGCGCGATCCGCTTGCTGATGGAAAACTTCGCCGATCCGGAAGTGGGCGCGGCCAGCGGAGAACTCATGCTGGGAGATCCTGGCAGCGGAGAGACCGGTCGCGGAATGGGATTGTACTGGCAGATCGAAAAGCAGATACGACAGCTTGAATCCACCGTGGGTTCGGTCGTGGGTGCAACGGGCGCGATCTACGCGGCCCGGCGCGATCTGGTTGTCGAAGTTCCTCCAGATACAATTTTGGATGACGTCTTTGTTCCGATGAACATCGCGAAGAAGCGCTTCCGCGTTGTCTTCGACGACCGGGCCAGGGCCTGGGACACTGCCGACCTGGGAACACAACGCGAGTTCAACCGGAAAGTCCGCACCCTTACGGGGAACTATCAACTCCTGCAACTGGCCCCCTGGCTGCTGGGAAGTGAAAATCCGATTCGATTCCAATATGTAAGTCATAAGCTTTCGCGTTTGGTAGTTCCCTTTGCGTTAGCGGCGGCGTTAGTATCCGCGGGGCTGCTGCCTGGTCCGTTTTATCGAATGGCCTTCTGGGCGCAGATTGCATTCTACGGATTGAGCTTATTGGGATGGACGGGATGGAAGCTCGGTCCCGTGTCCCGAGTGGGCGATGTCGCCTACACCTTCGCGGCGTTGAATATGGCCGCGTTGGTGGCGTTTGCAAATTTCATCACCGGACGTAAGGCCGTCTGGATGGCCCCTCCGCTGCGCAAGGAGATCCGGCTCTGATGAGAATTCTGTGGATCAAAGCCAACAAGATTCTGCCTGTCCACAGCGGGGGAGAGTTGCGTTCCTTCAACATTTTGCGGCAGCTGGCGACGCGCGAGGAAGTGATCTTCTTTTCCTATTACGAAGAGCCGACCGACGTCGAGTATGAGGGAAAGCTGCAAGAGCAACTGCCCGGAGCGATTGCCGTCAGCACGGGAAAAGGTCAAGCCTCTCTGGTATCGCGCAGCGTGCATTATCTTTGGCGATTGCCGGAGCCGGTGCCATACGCAGTGAGCCGGTTTGGTTCGAGCAAGGTACGAGAGCGCCTGAAGAAGTGCCTCGCCGAACAGCGGCCTGACGTCGTCGTCGCCGACTTTCTCGACGCTGCGGTTAATCTCCCGGAGCACATGGACGTGCCGTCAGTATTGTTCCAGCACAACGTCGAGAGCGAGATCTGGCGACGCCATGCCTCCAATGAGGCAATCGGCCCCAAGAAGCTGGTTTATGGGCTCGAATTCTCGAAGATGTTGCGCTACGAGCAAAGAGCAGTAAACCGCTTCGATCACGTCATTGCCGTTTCGGACAATGACAAGAATCTGATGAGTGCGTGGACAGCTGCGGAACGAATCAGCGTCGTGCCGACCGGCGTGGATACTGAACAGTTTTGCCCGGGTTCGAACTCACGCCAGGAAAAGCCGCTCGTCATCTTTGTGGGCGCGATGGACTGGGAACCGAACGTGGATGCGGCGAAGTACTTCTGCGCGGAAATCTGGCCGCTGGTTGTGGCCAAAGTTCCGGACGCGCGTTTTCGCATCGTCGGACGAAATCCCGACCACCGGGTGCAGGCTCTCGCCGGAACTTCGGTGGAAATCACCGGCCGGGTTCCATCAGTGGTGGAGCATCTGCATGAGGCTGCGGTAGTCGTGGTTCCCTTGCGGGTCGGAGGTGGAACCCGTATCAAGATTTACGAAGCGATGGCGACTGGCAAGGCGGTGGTCTCGACCACGGTTGGAGCCGAGGGCCTCGATATTCATCCGGGAAACGATATCGTGCTTTCCGACAACTCCGTCGATTTCGCGAACTCCGTTACCAGGCTGCTGCAAGATACGAAGGCTCGTGAGCGGATGGGAGAAGCTGCTCGGGAATTGGCGACGAACTATGGCTGGCCCGTCATCGGAGCCAAGTTTAGAGAAATCTTGCAGCGCGTCGTGCAGGAATCGTTCAAGGCAGTTCCCCACCACGCGAAAGCAGGGAAGAATTTAGATAAGAGTCCGCAACCTTTGTGAAAACGAGCCCGGTCCGCGGATTTGCCTGCGCACGAGCCGAGTGACGTCGTCGCGACAGCAACAAAAGGAATTCCTAATGGCAGTTCTTGAAAACGACAACCCGGGTGCCCAGTGGAAGAAGCGGTTCGCGATTCAACGTGAACCACTGGCCGGTGCATTTTGGTGGCTGAGTATCTTCTACATAGTTTATTGCGCCCGCCCGGAAGACTGGATTCCGGGACTCGCCTATATTCCTCTAGCCAAGATCTCAGGGATTTTCGCTCTCCTCGGCCTTCTGACGAGCGCAGGAAAAACCAAACGAGGGTTCCGGGATCTGCCCAAAGAAGCCTTTTATTTCATGGGCATCCTCATTCTGCTTTTCATTGCGGCGCTGCTTTCGCCGGTTTGGAAAGGTGGAGCGTTTTTCAAGACTCTGGATTTCACCAAAGCGTTCTGTGCGTGGGTGCTAACCTTCCTGTTAGTCACTACCTTTGCGAGATTGCGACGGATTATTTACATTCAGTCGGCCTCGGTGGCGATCATCGCGATCGTGTCGGTCCTCAAGGGCAGGTCTCATCCACGCCTCGAAGGGGTCATTGGCGGTATCTATTCCAATCCCAATGACTTGGGATTTGCGATCGTGCTCACACTCCCCTTTTGCTTTGCCTTTCTTCTCAGCACCAAAAGTATTCCGAAGAAAATGGCATGGGTAGGATCGATGCTGGTGATGTGTGCAGCCCTGTTCATGACCGCCTCACGGTCGGCATTCATTGACCTCCTGGTCACGGGCACAGTCTGCTTGTGGCTCTTCGGCATCAAGGGAAAACGGATCCATCTGGTGGCACTCGCGTTATTGGTAGCGGTGGTGGTCGGTGTCGCTGCCGGTGGACGGTTGAAGGATCGATTTTTCGCCATCTCGGGATCTGGTCTGGAGAACGACGTGGACGAGAGTGCCTACGGCTCCTACGAACAACGCCGTGCTCTCATGCTCAAAAGCCTCGAAGGAATTGAACATTACCCTCAGGGAATTGGTCTAGGAGACTTTACGGTTTATTCCGGCATGTGGAGAGAAGTCCACGTGTCGTACCTCCAGATCGCCGTGGAGGGCGGACTGGCTTCGTTGGTGCTTTACTTGCTCTTCTTCGGGCGTGGTTTCAGCAACCTCAAGCAGATTCGTCGCAGCAAACCGCTCGATAGCGAGTTGGAATTATTCTCGGGTGCGCTATACGCGACTCTGGTCGGATTCTTGGTGGGTGCATTTTTCGCACCGGAGGCCTACCAGTACTTCCCCTATTTTGCGGTGGTTTACACCTCGGTCATGCTGGCAATCATGAAAGAGCAGCAGACTGAGGGCCCCGCACCGGATGGGTTGAAGCCTTCTCGCTGGTCCAGAGTGCAGTCCCCGGCGGGCGAATTGGCTTCTGTTGGAACAAGCAATGCTCCCGCGCGTGGACGTTTTCCACGCTGATGGGAAACGGAATTCGAGTGAGAGGATAGTCGATGTGCGGCATTGCCGGCCTGGTGCAAACTCATTCCGACGGAGCAGTGGACAACGCCACTGTTCACCGCATGTGCGAAGCTATCGTGCATCGCGGTCCCGATGATGAGGGAATCTTCGTCAAGGCCGGCGTCGGGCTGGGCATGCGCCGGCTGAGCATTATCGATCTGTCGGGCGGCCACCAGCCAGTCTTCAACGAAGATAAAACCATTTGGATTGTCTTCAATGGCGAAATCTACAACTTCCCAGAGCTGCGCGAGGAACTGCAGAAGCGCGGGCACCGTTTCTATACTCACTCCGATACGGAAGTGATCGTCCATCTGTATGAGGACATGGGCGCCGATTGCGTCAAGAAGCTGCGGGGCATGTTCGGCTTCGCCTTGTATGACGAGCACAAACGCAAGCTGTTGCTGGCGCGGGATCGCTTCGGCAAGAAACCCTTGCACTACGCCCTTGCCGGGGGCCGGTTGCTATTCGGATCTGAGATCAAATCGATCCTGGCTGTGGCCCCGGAGCTCGCGAGCGTCAATCAGGAAGCGCTTCTGCAGTACATGTATTTCGGGTACGTTCCCGATCCGATCACGGCGTTTCTACCCATTCAGAAGTTGCCCGCCGGCCACTTGCTTGAGTTTGAGTCAGGCCAGATTCAGATTCGACAGTATTGGGACTTGCCGGAGTACGGCACGTATCAGCCGCGCAGCGAAGAAGAATGCCTGGAAGAACTCGAATGGCGGCTGGCCGAGGCGGTACGCATCCGCCTGATCTCTGACGTTCCCCTCGGTGGCTTGCTCAGTGGAGGAACAGATTCTTCGACAGTTGTTGCTTTGATGGCACGAGCCAGTTCCAAACCGGTGAAGACTTTCTCGATTGCCTTCGCCAACGACGACTTTAATGAAGCTCGCTACGCTCGCCTGGTGGCAAATCGCTTCGGCACCGATCACCACGAACTCGTGGTCGAACCGAACATTCTGGAGACGGTCGAGACGCTAACGAGTTCTCTGGAGGAACCGTTCGGCGATTCTTCCATGTTGCCGACTTATTACGTTTCCTGCATGGCGCGGAAACATGTGACGGTAGCTTTGTCTGGCGATGGGGGCGATGAAATTTTCGCCGGCTACGACCGCTACGCGATTAATCTGCAGCGGCAGAAACTGCAATGGCTCCCGCGGTCGATCGGGCGTTTCTATCGTGAGAATATCTACTCGCGCCTGCCTCAGCGCACGCGCGGCAGGAGATATCTTTACAGTGCTTCCCTGCCCTTTAGCGAGCGTTATGTGGAGAGCGTCGCATTTCTCCCCTTTTTTGAGAGAGAGATCCCCCTGCTGTCTGACGATTTCCGCAACGTAATCCGGACCGCAGGCAGTCCGGAAAATGTTTTGCTGCGTTATTTCGAGCAGGCTCCAACGAAAGACCCGCTTAGCCAGATGCTATACGTCGACACCAAGACTTACATGCTCGGGGACATCCTGACCAAAGTCGATCGAATGAGTATGGCGACCTCACTGGAAGTACGAGTGCCTCTTCTCGATCACGTGTTTGTGGAATGGGTTACGGGACTTCCTTCGTCATGGAAGCTTCGAGGTACACAACAGAAATACATCCTCCGCAAGCTGGCGGAACGCGTCGGGGTTCCGCTGGAAGCCTTAAATCGACCGAAGCAAGGATTCGCCATGCCGCTGGTGCATTGGATTCGACACGAATTGAAAGAATTGATCCTGTCCGTGCTTCTCGAACCTCGTACCTTGCAGCGCGGCTACTTTCGGCCCGAGGGCATCAGGCGGTTGCTGAACGACCACTTTCAAGGACGCCGCGATTATTCCGGCGGGATCTGGCGCTTGCTGATGCTGGAACTGTGGCACCGGAACTATCTTGAAAAACTTCCAGTCAGCGACACCAGCAACGAACCCTACCGTGTAGCTGGTGTGGCTGAGAGTTACTGATGAGTTCACCCCCGCCAAACCAGATCTTGACGGAGTCGCCTGCTGCGCCAGCCGAACCTTCTAACGATCCGCGGGCGCCGAAGAAGTGTTCTCAGCCCATATTCTTTTTGATCAATAGTCTGGAAACTGGCGGTACGGAACGCCAGTTCGTGGAACTGGCATCGGCCTTGAAGCGAGGCGGTTCCACTCCACAACTGGGATGCCTGCAAAAGAAAGGCGCCTTCCTCGAGAGTGGCGCTCTCGAGGGGTTTGGCGACCTGCCTCAATTCCGGCTGGGCGGAAGCGTCTACGGTCGGCGATCGATGCAGAGCCGTTGGGAATTGTCGCGCCTGCTGCGGAGATCCAGGACCACGGTGGCGCAGGCTTTCGACTTCTACGCGAATTTAATGCTGATTCCGGCGGCAAGATTGGCGGGGGTCCCGGTGGTGATTGGCAGCCAGCGGCAACTGGGCGATCTATTGACTACTGCACAGTTCCGCGCGCAGATGACGATGTTTCGATGGTGCGACCGGGTTGTGTGCAATTCCAGTGCGGCCGCGGATCGACTCGAGAAAGCAGGATTGCCCGCGCACAAGCTGGTGGTGATCGGCAACGGTTTGCCCCCGGAGATGTTCGAGAGGAAAGCCCCGGCATTGCCGCAGCGCGAAGGAATTCTGCGGGTCGGGATGATTGCCCGCATGAACGCGGTCTACAAGAATCAAGGAAGATTTCTGCGAGCCGCAGTCCGCGTGGCAGCCAAGCTTTCCGCTGTGGAGTTCGTGCTGGTCGGCGACGGCCCACTGCGCGCGGACCTTGAGCGGCAGGCAACAGATCTTGGCTTGGGGAGCCGCGTTCAGTTTGTCGGAAATCGCCGCGATATTCCCGAGATTCTGGCTAGCTTGGACGTGTCGGTCGTACCGTCGACTTCAGAGAGTCTCTCGAATGTCATGCTCGAATCCATGGCCGCCGGAGTTGCCGTCGTGGCCACTTCGGTTGGGGGAAACTGTGAGCTCGGCGGTGATGATCGAGCAATACTGGTTGCTCCGGACGACGACGAGGCACTCGCCGCCGGACTTGAGAGGCTTCTTTCGGACGAACCACTGAGAAAAGATACCTCGCGCCGGGCGCGAGCATACGCCCTACAACAGTTCAGCATGGATCATGTTCGAGACCGGTACTGCGAACTTTATTCCGAAGTGCAGGCCAGTAAACATCCGCGCCAAGGGACTGCCCGAACGACGTTGCAATCGTCTTCCCGAGGCGCTTCCCGTCTTCGTGTCGCTTTTGTGGCGCCCAGTTTGCGCTACGTCGGCGGCCAGTCGGTGCAGGCGGACTTGTTGATGCGGAATTGGAATGAAGATCCGGATCTGGAACCTCGCCTGATTCCGGTGGATCCCCGTTTCCCCTATGGACTCGGCTGGATCGAACGAGTGCCGCTCTTGCGCACAATCGTCCGCGAACCCTTGTACGTGATCTCCCTCTGGCGCCTTCTGAAAGATGAAGATGTGGCTCACATTTTTTCTGCGTCTTATTCGTCCTTTCTGTTGGCGCCGCTTCCCGCATGGCTGATGGCACGATTGCGCGGCAAGAAGACTCTCATCAACTATCACAGCGGAGAATGCCGCGATCATCTCCGTGGATCCTCGATTGCACGCCAAGTGTTGAAACGCGCGGATCGGTTAGTGGTTCCGTCGGGCTACCTCGTCGAGGTGTTGGGCGAATTCGGACTGCCTGCCGAGACGATCCCGAATGTCGTGGATGTGTCGAAATTCAGATTTCGCGCACGGAAGCCGCTGCGACCCCACCTGGTGTGCACTCGTGGATTCCACCCATATTATTGCGTGGATGTCGTCGTCCGCGCGTTTGCGGAAGTACAAAAAACGTTCCCGGAGGCGCGTCTTGATTTGGTTGGCGGGGGTCCAGTTGAACCAGAAATCCGCAGCCTGGTCAGTCAGTTGAGGCTCACCGGAGTCGAGTTCAAGGGCGTCGCGCCGCACTCGGAGATTCCGAAGTTCTACGAGGATGCAGATATCTTCATCAACGGCTCCCGCCTCGACAACATGCCCGTGTCGATCCTTGAGGCGTTCGCCGCGGGCATGCCGGTGATCACCACGGAACCAGAAGGCATGCGGTATCTGGTAGAACACGAACGCACGGGGCTGCTTTCGCCGGTAGGAGATGCCAGCGCCCTGGCGCGAAATGTAATTCGCGTTCTGCAAGACCCCGAACTGTCGGATCGCCTGGTCTCAAATGCGCGGTTGGAATTGGGTCGCTATTCCTGGAGCGCCGCGCGCGAGCAGTGGTTGAGTGTGTATCAGGATCTTGCCACCGGCCCCCGCATCGTCCCAACTAGCGAGCGCGAAGCGGAATAGCCTCGTGTTGCTCCTGCTCCAGGCACACTCTGTGCCATAGCTCTAAGTTAAGCAATCTCCAGATGCGATCGTAATGATCGCGGTAGCCCGATCGATGTTCCTCGAATAAGCGCTCAACCGCCGAACGCTGAAACAATTGTCGCTCAATCGAGCGAGGTTCCAGAAGCAGCTTCCGGATTTCGTCTAACTTCGGTCCCGCCAGCCATCGGCTCCACGGCGTCGGAAACCCCAACTTCGGGCGGTAAAGGATCGAGTGCGGCAGAAGGCCTTCCACGCCTTTCTTAAGGATGTTCTTGCCCGCAAACCCGCCGAGCTGAAGCTTTTGCGGAATGTTCGTGGCAAACTCGACCAGAGGATGATCGAGGAAAGGAACGCGACTCTCGATCGAAGCCGCCATGCTCATATTGTCCTGCTTCATCAACAATTCAACCAGATACGTTTTAATATCGGTATAGAGCAAGCGATGCAGCATCTCGCCGGACGAGTGCTCCCAATATTCCAGGACATTCGAATACGCAGAACCGGCGGCGCATTCTTTGAGAACTTCTTCGCTCAACAATCCAAACTGCTCATCACCGCTGAAGGCAGAAAAGAAGTTGTCGAAATAGAACGACGCCCACGAGTTCCCGTTGCGAGCGAGAAACGTATGGGACAGCTTCCGCCGGACGGTCGCACCAATCAGCCTGGAATTTGCGATCGAGCCGCGAATCCCGCTACGAACTGCTCCCGGGACTATGTTGCGGTAGATACGGTCCCAGGCTGCATTTTTCAGAGTGAAGGCATACCGCGTGTACCCGGCTAGGGTCTCGTCCGCCCCTTCCCCGGTCAGGACGACCTTCACCCGTTCTTGCGCAAGTTTCGCAACGAAATAAAGAGCAACACTCGAAGGCCAGACCAGCGGCTCGTCCTCGTGCCAGATCAAGTGCGGCAATGCTTCAAAGAAATCCTGCTCGCTGACCAGCACTTCGTGATGCTGCGAATTCAAATGTTTGGCGACAATCCGGGCGTAAGGCAGTTCACTATATGCATCCTCTGCGTACCCCACGGAGAAGGTCTCGACGGGCGATTGCCGAATCTTGGTCATTAGCGCTGCCACCGCGCTCGAGTCGACTCCGCCACTGAGAAAGACGCCCAGCGGCACATCACTCATCAAGTGACTGCTTACGGCCTCTTCCAACATACGGCGATATTTCTGGATGTAGTAGGCTTCGGGCTGCGGAGGCTCGTTGTCCGTGACCGGAAGGTCCCAGTACTGCTGAATGTTGATTTGCCCGCTGGGGTTAACTTCCATCCAGTGGCCGGGCATGAGTTTGCGGATTCCGCGATAGAAGGTCCGCTCGGAGGAGAGATAGCCGAATGCCAGAAATTCTGGCAGACCGGTGCGCTCAAACTCGGGCTGAGTTTCCGAGCTGGCGAGCACCACCTTGATTTCCGAGCCCCAAACGATTTGGTCAGAGGTTAGCTTATAGTAAAGCGGCTTGATGCCCAGCCGGTCGCGCGCGATGAAAAGCCGCTTCCGGCGAGCGTCCCAGATAGCGAAGGCAAACATGCCTCGCAGATGCTTCACGCAATCTGCGCCATACTCCTCGTATAGATGGATGATTGTTTCGGTGTCGCTGTGGGTGCGGTACTGATGGCCTAAGCCCTGCAATTTTTCTCGCAAGACGGCATGGTTGTAGATCTCGCCATTGAAGACGATCCAGACTGTACCGTCTTCGTTGCTGAGGGGCTGGTGTCCAGTGGCCAGATCTACAATACTGAGACGCCGCATCCCGATCCCGACAGCGCCGTCGGTGTAGATGCCCTCGTCGTCCGGCCCGCGATGGACCATGGCCGCGCACATTCGCCGCAGAGTTGCGGCCTCGACTCTCGCGCCATCACGAAATTGCATGACCCCTGTAATGCCACACATACTCTTGCAATACCTCTCCACTCATCGAACGACTGGTGCTTGGTGATTAAATCTCAATCTCTGAATCGAGGATGCTCGGGCGGAAGGAACCAGCCGCGGTCTCATCCGAGGATGCAACCCGGTGATGACCATCCCGGTTCATCCACTCTAGCCATTGTACTGGCGCTTCCTGCTGGATGAGAGACTCTCCTAGCAACTGCAGCGAACTGCCCTCGCAAAACAATACTTGCTCGACCCGCCGTCCCTGTAGTCGAAAATATAGAAACGTTGCGTCGCTCGACCACGGCCCGAGGCTCCAAACTGTTTGGGGTCGACCGAAAACCATATATTGCGTCCTGCGATTCCGAACGAATCGATAAACAGCATCGGGTGCGCCGGTACCGACACGTTTATCGTCGTCGCGCATCAAACACCCCGCATCTTCGCCGCTTCCCTTGCCTGTGCCTGCGATTAGCACGACTGCGTGTTCTGCGGGGATCGCCAGATGCCCGCTCAAGCGCAAGACGGGCGCGCTGACTTTTTGACCGTACGCAGGCGAAACATATTCAGAACGCACTTCTGGCGTCCAGCGCCGATCTTCGACGGGAAGAATGGTCAACTGGCTCGCGCAATTGGCGGACTGCCCATCCGCAAAGCGAGCCACAAAGGTTTCTCCCCGTTGAGACACATCGAGGTCAGGAGCAAAGTGCCACGAGGTTTCCAGCGAATGCGAGCCCAGACCCGCCGCAATGTCGCGGATCAGCCAGAAACTGCCGTCCAGATGAAAGATAAACCGCCGGTGCCGGACGGGTTCGGGCAGCCGTTCATATCCAGAATGCGATCCCGCGAACAGCGTGAAACTTGGTCCTGAGATGTTCCGCTCAACTTGAGTCTTTGGAATCGAACTCCAGGCAAATGGTCCCTCGGACTGAGCCTGGTCCAAACCGTCGACAGTTAGGGTATTGTGAGCACGCGTCCCGCGGAACACGGCCCGCTCTTCGCCTGGACCGATGTACCAGCATGTACCTGGATCGACCAGCCAGCGGCGGTCGCAGAAAGATAGCCGGAGGCTGAGGGCGTCGGCGTGACCATGGCCGCAGCGCCCAGTCCCCTGCGGACCTGCATCGATGGTCATCTGCTGAGAAAATGCTTCTGCGCTTCCGATGATGTACACGCCGCCATCCGGAAACGATTGCGGCTTCAGTCCGGCAGCAGCACTTGGCCCCGATTTCGAAGAAGGAATTGCCTGCGCGCCAAAAAGCCAGATCGCCTCCTCGGTGACAGCGCGACCACCTCGAATAGTGTCATCGTCATAGAGCGCAGCTCCGATCAGCAGCGGATCCGTCAGATCTTCCGCGTAGTTGCGAGCGGAATCGAAAACCCTTCCGCCATCGTCGTCGCCAAAGCCGTCGGGCGGTCCAGTTTGCGACATCGCCTGAACGAACGCGAGCATCTTCCGCAGGACCAGATCGAATTCAACGGGAATCTCCATCCCATTCCGCGACGCGAGCAATCGGGCATATAAGAAGAAATCCAAGGCGTAGACGTGGTAATACAAGGTTTGCTCAAAGTAAATGCCGTCGGGCCGCACTTGTCGGGCGGATTCTTCCTGAATGATTCTCCAGCCCTCACGCTTCCATTTTTCGGCGCAGGGAATTTGAGGATACAGAGTCCCGATAAAAAACAGCGCGACCGCCTCACCCAGCAAATGCGTGTTGGGAGAAAAGTAAGTAGAGAGATATCGCTCAATATGGCGCCCGTTTAAGGCCAGCCCGCGGGCAAGATCATTCCGAAAATCCTTGGGCAGGCCGCGATACCCGGCCAAGAGGCGGTCCAGCCAAATCCACGAAAGGCTTCGAAATGCAACCTCGAGGCTACTGGCCCAATTGGCTCCTAGCGGATAGGGGTTACCCAACTGCCAGGACTGCCACTGCGCGAAGATTTCTTTCGCGTACGCATCTTTGCCGGTCAGGCGCCACGCTTTTGCGAGGGTGACCAGATGCTGATGGCGATTCAGTTCCCAAGTAACCTTGTGGTCGCCAACTTCATCGAAGTTGAGAAAGTTGATCTTATACCAGGGCTTCAGAGGAGAGCGGCGACCATGCACGGCGTCGAGTTGCCAATCGATCTCGGGGCCGTAGGAGACATCCCGGTAGCCGAGGAGACGGAAGGTGTGGCCGCAAATCGCATCCGCCTCTCTTACGATTGTTTTGGATTGTTCGGGAAGATGCTTTCGCAGCAGAGCCACCCGGGTCTGCATTTCCTGAGTGGAAAAGAAGAAACTGCCGCCTTCGCCTTGAGGCGACAGTCGGAAACCGTCTCGTCCGGGTCGCATCCCGACCTTGCATTGGGCAATGTCCAGTCGCTTGGAAAGCTCCTGGCGCAGGCGCGTCTGGATTTCGTCCCAACTCATGTTGGAAAATCGAGTCCACAGCCTGCGTACGGTGAGAGGCACTTCCAGATTTTATCCTCAAGTTCCCGGTATACTCCAACAGAGCACAGTGGCAGAACATAAAGAGGGAACACTTCGGTAACCTTCGAAGCAATTTCAAAGCTGGCATACTAAAAGTTCGCCATCATAACGTGTGTTGAGGAGCTCGAGAGTGGGTCTGTCGATCAGTGTGTTTGGCATGGGCTATGTAGGCTCAGTCACAGCCGCCTGTTTTGCTCACGTGGGTCACAAGGTCACTGGGGTAGACGTCAGCCCCGCCAAAATCGAGATGATGGCTGCCGGGCGCAGTCCCATCATCGAAGCGCGAATGAGCGAACTGGTCGAGGAGGGGCATCGAGTGGGCCTGCTCCACGCCACCACCGATTCCATGGAAGCGATTCGGAACTCGGACATCTCGTTCGTCTGTGTTGGCACTCCCAGCATGCGCAGCGGGAAGCTGGACCTCGGATATGTAGAGCGGGTGGTGCAGGAAATTGGGGCTGCGCTCAAGCAGAAGAAGTCCTATCACGTACTCGTGCTGCGTAGTACGGTTTTGCCGGGTACGACGGAATCGTTGGTTATTCCTACGTTGGAAAAGGCGAGTGGTGGCCGAGCCGGCAAGGATTTCGCCGTGTGCTACAACCCTGAATTCATGCGCGAAGGTAGTGCGGTCGCCGACTTCCTGCAGCCTCCCTATACGATCCTTGGAGCTCAGAATCCAGAACATCTCGCGATGTTGCGGCAGCTATACCAGGCTGTCAGCGGCCCCGTGTTCGAGACTCAAATTCCAGTGGCAGAGATGGTGAAATACGTCTGCAATGCGTTCCATGCGGTAAAGATCGGCTTTGCGAATGAAGTTGGGACGCTTTGCAAGAACCTTGGCGTCGACACCGAAGCGGTCACGAAGATTTACACCTCCGATACGAAGCTGAATATTTCCCCGGCCTACCTGTCACCGGGTTTTGCCTTTGGCGGTTCATGCTTGCCCAAAGACTTGCGGGCGCTGAGTCATAAAGCGAAAGAACTGGATGTCAGCCTTCCTCTGCTCGAGTCCATCCTTCCAAGTAATGTGCTGCATATCGACCGGGCGGTCGAAGCAGTGTTGCGCACGGGCAAGAAGAAAATCGCATTCCTCGGATTGAGTTTTAAGCCCGGCACCGACGACCTGAGAGAAAGCCCGCAGGTCCAGATGATCAAGCGCTTACTCGGCGAAGGTTTCCAAGTGCGGGTGTGGGACCGGGATGTGTCTTTGGGGCGCCTGGCCGGATCGAACCGCCAGTACATTGAGGAAGTCATTCCGCATATTGGCTCGTTGCTCTCGGCGAACCTGGAAGAAGTCGTGCAGAGTGGCGAAGTCGTCGTCATTGCCACCAAGGTCGATAAGGAGCAACTGGCTCGCTGCCTGGGTCGCAATCAGAGCGTGGTGGATCTGGTCAATCTGGCGTCAGCCTCGCGTCCTGTCGCGAGTTCGTCTTATCAGGGAATTTGCTGGTAGATATCCACGAGCAAAAGCAACCATTCTGCAGATGAATCAATACTGGCTCATAAAGGATCGCAACTGGAAACCTCTGGAATGAAAGCAAAGATCATCGATCCGGAAGTGGTCGATTGGGCACGGCTGGACGGCTTTGCGGATCGTACGGTTTTCCAGACCCACGAATGGCTTCAGTTCGTGCGCGAAACCCAGCACGCCAAGATCGTGGTGTGCGAACTGAGCGAGAGCGGGCAGAGCGTTGGCTACTTTTCAGGATTGGTGTTTTCTCGGCTTGGAATCCGAGTCCTCGGGAGTTCCTTCCCGGGATGGACTACACCCTACATGGGCTTCAATCTTCTGCCCGGAACATCGCGCACAGCGGCCCTGGCCGCCATCGAGCGCGTCGCATGGGACACCTTGAAGTGCCTGCACATGGAAGTATCCGATCCGTTCTTTACTCCTGAAGACGGACAGCAGAATGGATTCGCAGCCGAAGCCTACGTCTCCTACCGCAGCGATCTTACTCAGGATGAAGACAAACTCTTCGGCAAGATGGATAGCGCTTGTCGAAGGTGTGTACGCAAAGCGGAGAAGAGCGGTGTCGTCCTTGAGGAGGCGCACGATCTCGCATTCGCCGACGAATACTACGAGCAATTGAAGGATGTATTCGCGAAACAGGGGCTGGTTCCTACTTATCCGGTAGAACGGGTGCGGGCCTTGGTACGAAATCTCGAGCCCAGCGGCCGCGTCTTGCTGATTCGCGCCCGCGATCCGGAGGGCAGGTGCATCGCGTCCGGAATCTTCCCTGGTTTTAACAAGATTTCTGAGTTCTGGGGAAATGCCAGCTTTCGTTCAAGCCAGAATCTGCGTCCGAACGAGGCCATCCACTGGTACGCCATGAAGTACTGGAAAAGCCGTGGAGTGGAAGTGCACGACTGGGGTGGCGAAGGAACGTATAAAGAAAAATACGGCTGCGTTCCTCACCGCGTGCCCTGGTTCACCAAGTCACGCTTCGGGCTGATCTCCACGCTGCGTGGCCAGGCGAAGGCGATGTTCGCCAGAAAACAGCGCTTTCAGGGATGGCTGCAGAGCCGACATAAGTCGCCCGAAAGCAAATCAGACAGGTCCGGAGAAGAGTAAATCGGCATCTGAACGAAGTCCTTTGGTAACCATTGCGAAGCTCATTCGGTATGCGTATCACTTGTAAAATAAATTCACACCGTGGGTTCGCCGTCGATCAATGAGGGCGTGCAAACACTGAGGCAAAGAAATGCTGAAAAGGGGACTGAAACATCTTTCGCGGGTCAGCGATGTGCTGTTTCGCAAGCTTCGCATTGAGCGCGACATCACTATCTTTCCGGATGATGTTTTTCTGACTTCGTACCCGCGATCGGGCAATACATGGACGCGCTTCCTGGTTGGAAACCTGCTTCATCAAGACGAAGAGGTCACGTTCCTCAGCGTCGAGCGTCTGGTGCCCGATATGTACAAGCACTCCGACCGCGTGCTTCGCACCCTGCCGCGACCACGCATCATGAAAAGCCACGAGTGCTTCGATCCGCGATACAGGAAGTGCATTTACATTGTTCGTGATCCGCGAGACGTCGCCGTTTCGAATTACCACTGGGAACTCAAGCTGCGGTCGGTAGAAGAAGGGTACCCAATTGAAGATTTCGTTCCGCGTTGGATGTCTCCTGAGTTCTGGCCGCGCATTGGCTCCTGGGGCGATCACGTGGGCAGTTGGCTTGCCACCCGGCGAGGGCAGGAAGGCTTTCTGCTGATGCGCTACGAGGATTTGAAAGAGAACCCCACCCGAGAACTGGCCAGGGTGGCTGAGTTTGCAGGGGTCGAAGCCTCGCCGGAACGGCTGAAGCGAGCCATCGAACTCAGCTCCGCCGAGAACATGAAAAAGATAGAAAAAAAAGAAAGCGGAAAGTGGGTTGCCACAACGCTCACCCGCCAGGACAAACCTTTCGTGCGGAATGCAACCTCGGGCGGCTGGAGGAAGGTGCTTCCTGAAAAAACCGTTGCCTACATCGAAGAGCATTGGGGCCACCTGATGCGCGAACTCGGGTATCCGCTGGCAACGCCCGGCATGGAACCGAAGGAGAAGGTTCTCAGCAAGAAAAGTTGATCTGCCTCCGCACCTAGAAGTTGTGAGGGAGTCCGTCGCCATCCGCGCGCGTGAAGTGCAGATACGGCTGCCGTTCCGCAAAGGGTTCGAGCAGCGCGCTCAACTTTTTTCCCGCCGCGAAGATGAAGTTGGACGACGAGTTCAGAAAACCCGCATTCTCCAGCGCGCGCGCCCAAAGCTGATGGCTTTGGTTAGAAACGATTAGATCCATTCCGTGTTCGACCAGCGCGGCCGACGCCGCTGTTATCACGGGCAGAGCGTCTTCCGGCTGGGCGCAGCAATCCACAATCGAGCCCACGCGCATTTCGCCATACTTCTCGCTCTTCAAACGCTCTCCCACTACTGCCCAACCGATGTCCTCGCCATTTCGGCGAATTCGCAGCCGCGTCAAATGCGGAATGCTCGCCGGATAGAGTGTCCGCAGAGTTTGACTGTCGCGCACGGCAGTCATTGCGTAACCGCTCTTTGCCCGCTCCCACAGCGGATCGACCCACCCCGAAAACTCTTTTACCTTTTCCACCGTAAACGCCGCCGACTTAGGCGCGCTAAGCGTTCGGAATGCCTGGATCGTCTTAACTCCCACCCAACCTGCGCCAGTAAATGCGGCGAGATCCAACATCGCCCTGCGCGAGGGAGAGATTCGCAGAGCCTGCATTTCTCGCAAGAAACGATTCGGCCGGATGATCTTGAAATAAAAAGGGACTGCAAAATGCGCCCATCCTAACCGCACCAGCATCTTCGGAAGCGGACGATCGTAGCCGCCCATGCCCAGGCAATAAAGTAGCGGAGAGCGATTCATTGCATGCTTCAGCAACATGCCTCCCAGCGCTGCGAAGGAGTTGTTGATGATGCTCTCTGAAATGGGATGATGGTAGTAGCCGACATTGTGGACGGTTCCGTCGGCGACCGAAAAGTCCTGATACTTGAGAGCGTAGCCGCCCCGCACCACGCCGTCTTCGAGAGCAACGAAAAACTCCTGATAGAGTTTCGCACCGTCAAACTGGGGAAGCCATTGCGGCTGCGCGCGGGTAAAGAAGACCAGATTGGGATCGGCGCCACCGGCGATGAGTCGCTGATTAAATTCCCCCACCGCCAGTTGATGCTCCTCACGATATGGCTGGATGACGATGGGCATGGCGGGCATGACTGGCCGGCACGGCGCTGGGGTGGAAAGGCTTGGCTACTGGGCAGCCTGCAGCTTGCTCTCAACCACTTTTGCAGCTTCGCCGACGTTCTTGATCTGCTCCATTTCCTCGGGAGACAACTGCAAACCGAACTTTTCTTCCAGCGCCAGAACAAAGTTCAGGTGTTGCGTGGAATCCCAGGCTTCGATGGTTTCCGGCGAAGATTCAGCCTTGATTCGATCCATGGGAATGCTAAAAAGATCGGATGCTACTCCGCGAACCTGGTCGAGAATGGTGGACGTCAATGGTGGTCTCCCTCGTTGAATTTCAATCGGATCCAATCCGGAATCGCGATTGTATTCTGCTCCAGGCTCAAGCTCCAAACTGACCCTTCGGGGGGCTCGTCGGAGAGTTCAAAGCCATGTTGCGCGTAAAATTCACGTGCCGGAGCGTTTTTCTTGGTCGGAATAAAACGTCCCACGAGCCGCTGGCGTCCACGCGCTGCCGCCATTCGAGCGAGATGCGAAAGTAGCGCAGTCTCCACCGACCGCCCGATCACCCGGCAACTGAGGAGGAAAGTGTCCACCTCGCAGGCATCTCCGTCGTCACGAGTGATGGCCACGCCGACTAAACCGTGATCACCAAATCGGTCTCGAACCTTGATCGAAAACACCTGGCATCCTGGTCGCGCGGCCATCTCCGCAATTTGCTGCTCAGTATATCGTCGGGTCGTCAGGTTGAATTGATTTGTCTTTTGCGTCAATTGTGCAACTCGAGCCAGTGTCGCCGGCGAGACGGTCGCGACTTCGGCTTCCTGCTCGAGATACCGGAAGAAGTCCTCTTTGGTTTGGAAGCTCTGCTCCGCTTGCGTCCGCTCTCTCTGCTCCGCATACAAAGCGGTGCGCTGTTGGTCTTCGCCAGAAAGCGCAAGCCGCTCAAACACAGGACAATCTCGGATGGCCGCAGCGTAACCCAACGGATCTGCCGGCAAGTCAATGATCGTGACTTCGGGCAGAGTTTTGCGAACCTGTTCGCGCTCAAAGGGGTTGTCATCGACAAAAGCGAGAGCATCGATCCCCAGGTTCAACTCAGCGGCAATTTCGCGGAGATTCTGTGCCTTGTCCGTCCAGTTAATGCGCATCGCGGCGAAATCTTTCGGCTTGAGCAGCATTCCGCCGTGATTTTCCAGCGCTTCCATCGCATCCTGAGGATTGTTCTTGCTGCAAATGGCCAGCAGGATTCCGCGCCTGGTTAAATCCAGCATCGCTCGCTGCAGGTTTTGATACGCCGCACCGGGATACTCCGGGCCAAGTTTGATTCCGGTCATGCCATCTTCGCCGATGACGCCACCCCACAAGGTATTGTCGAGATCGGCCACGAGCACTTTCGCGGTCTTTCCCGAGAGTGGCATCAGAAAACGCAGCCACTCGCGAGCCATGTAAATCAGATGATCGGCGGCGATGGGCATTCGGGCAATCAGCCACTTCCGATCGTCATGCCAGCGCATGCGGCCGTGCCGGGCAACGAGTCCGTCATAGTCGAGCACGTAGACATTGCGATGCTCACTCGCGATGCGCCTGAGTTCGTCATTGATTTTGCGAATCGCGGCGCCTTGGCCGATTTCTTGTTGTGCGTCCAGAACTCCAGTGCTCGGGCGCGCCGGCAGTTCGAACGAATGCACAATCAACGCAGCCGCGCTACGTTCCCGAAATGCGCGAATCCATTGACCCACGCTGTTGGAAATGCGTTCTGCGGCGGCCGACATAGCTTCAGGAGTAAGGCTGGCAGAGTCGTACCACAGGTCCACAGCTACGTCCGAAGTCTGCGCTGCGAAGATTACCGCGTTCGCCCCGAAAGCATAGAGAGAACTTTCGCGATCGAGGATCTCTTGCTCGAAAACATTGAAGTCTCCAACCTTCACCGTGAGATCGATGCCGCGCACAAAAGCTTCGGCTCTCAGCAAAGGCGTGACGGGTTCCACGGTAAACGATCTCAGAATCGCAAGACGATACGGAACCAAGGGTATCTGGCCGCGCAGCTGTTCGAAGCGCGAAACCACAAACGCGGCAGCCACCGAGCCGGGCTCTTTCCTCCACAGTTCAGCAAGGCACAACGAAGCCAGGTCCGCTGATCCCGCCGCGATCAGGCGGTCCGCCTCACTTCGCAGATCCAGAGATTGGGGCTCCGAGGTCATTCCTGATTGGGCCTTGCTTGGCGTTCCAGATACTCCACTAGAAGTTTATTCCTGGTATAGACCCAGGCGATCCGCCGCCCTTCAAACGCAACGGCGGGCAGCGGTGGCCGCACGACGATTCCCCGTTGGGCGCGACTCAATTGCAGTTGCTCCTCGAGGTTATCGATCTCATAACACAAGTGGTGCAGGCCACCACCGCGCTTCAGGAATGGAATCACCGGCGAATCGTCGCCAGCAGGTTCGACCAGTTCGACCACAGGATTCGCCGGCGTCCGGCTTTGCAGAAAGGTGACTCGTACGCCCTGATGGGGATCTTGAAAAATCTTCTCGTCCCACTTTGCATCCAGCGACTGCAGGAATCCCTGGACAGAGCTCTGAATGGAAGCAACCACGAAGCCGATGTGATGAAACGTGCCCGGCGAAAGGGCGATGGCACCCATGGAAGGTTCCACGCTATGCGCGGCTCCCGACCGAAAGTGAATTTCGATTCCTATTCATCTCAACTCAACAATTATTTCAGCTCTACAATGAATACATCCGTCCGATACTTATCGCCCTTCGGATTCTTGCCAAGTTGGTCTTCCCAGTCGGAAGTAAACATAAAGAAACGCCCGTCCTGCGAAACGTTCCCCCTGGGCTGGGACCAGAAACCGTTCCTCGCGGTGCTGAAGGTGTGCGCAAAACGCCAGACCTTCGAGCCTTTCCCATCCGTCTCCGCACAATCGATTTCATTCTCCCATGGCCCGGTCACAACCAATGGCGCTCCCGGCGTGTCGGGATTAGTCGGCTGGTACGTCGAAAAACACACGGGTACCGAATCTGCCGGATCCACATTGTTCCAGGAAAAATGAGAATCGAACCAGACCTTATGGCCAGGCTCCAAACCACTGATCAGGGGAGTAGCCTTATCCAAATCGTTCAATGGCCTGATCACCGTATCCATGGGATGGTTGAAACCTGACGAACCGAGAATATGCGTGTAGCCCGAGACGTGGTGTCCCCTGCACTCCTTGACGCAAACACCCACGTTCATAGTGTCGATTTCCCACACGACCCACCAGTGGCCAGGAGTGCCTGCGCCTCCGCGCGTGATGTAGACGAATTTCCCCGACTTCGCCATGCGGGCGTTGTGAATCGGAAAGCGATCGGGAACCGAAATTGTTCCTTTCGGACCCCACTGGCCGCCAATTTCCCCGGTCTGCGTATTGAACCACCGGCATCCCTGCGTCCGATCATAAACATAGACAAGGTAATTCTCGTCTTGTTTCGGGCCCCAAGTTGTCATAAAACGACTGTCATCGGCGCTGACCGTCATCGTATGACCGGAGTCGGAAGAATCGAGTTTGACGCATTTGGAGGGAGCATTAATCTCGGTGACTTTTCCACTGGACGCGTCGTATTGTTCCACCACATTGGTGCGACGGTTCACGCCATAGAGGATGTCTGCGTTACTGAAACTGAACTGTGGCTCTCCTCCCCAGGTCAACGTCGGGGTTCTGGCGGGCCGCACTTTCATCGTCGACGGATCGAAATCGTACAGCAGGAACGAGCCCCCGTCGGTAGTCACATAAAACTTCGTAGCGTCCTTGTTCCACGAATTCTGTTCGGCGGAAGACGGGGTTACGAGCGGTCGCCCAGCCTGCTTCTGGTCGGTTTTTTCGTCGGTGACGCGCAGAATCCGCGATCCGAAATTCGGGTCGACGATGATGGACCCAGCCGGCCCCATCTGTGGAGGTTGATCGGGGTAGGATTCAACCTTCCGGTCGGTGCGGGCGCAATATTCCGGCGGCCCACAGGTCCGGTCATCGCTTCCGGCTGGGCCGGCGCTGGCAGCGGCAAACGACATCGCGCTCAAAAGGAAAACGGTCAGCCGGAGACGGAACAGGTTGTTACATGAGATTACGAGTGTCTGGGCTGCCATAGGCTCATTCTAATTAGTTATCGAAAGACTGCCAAACTAAGACGCTGGTCGACTCAATGCCATTCGAAGCAATCCGACTGCCCCCATTTTCGCCAAATCGCCGCTAGCGGCGCAAAAGGGTGGCGCGCACGCGGTCGTAAAAGTTATTGCCCAAAATCTGCTTGGCGGCTCCGCGAATCGCACTCTCAGTGCGCATACGGGACAATCTGCTCCCGTCGCATATAGCCGCGAATGTGCTCAACGCCATATCCCGCAAGATCGCCACCCGGCCCAACTCGAAAACATCTGTGACGCGCGTATTGGCCTCAATGCGGCTGGTAGAAACGCTGTGATAGCCCGCGCTACGAGCCACTGCTAAAGCGCGCTGATTATAGCGTCCCCCTGGACACGAGAAGTGGTCCACCGATCGGCCGATGATCTGCTCCAGTTGCGACTTGGGGTCTACAATTTCACGCCGCAGACCACCGTCGTCGAGATCCGACAGGTAGGCGTGGGTCTGCGAATGACAACCGATTTCGAAGCCCTGCTGGCTAAGTTCTCTAAGCTGGGCCGGCGAAAGATATCCTTTTTGTCCCAGCCAGCCGCTGGTGATGAAGAACGTAGCGTTGAAACCGGCCTTTTGCAGAATTGGCGCCGCGAGCAGAAGGTCGGTCTCGCAGCCATCATCCAAGGTGATCGCAACGGACTTGAATTCGGGAAAGCCTAAAGCCTGGCCGACCGACAGTCCCCGCCATCCGTTCGCTTTCAAATATTCGATCTGCTGGCGAAAGGTATCAGTCTGCAGCACGTATCGAGCGTATCCCGGTTCCGCCTGACAAATGGGCCGGTCCGGAATTTCTAGTTCGTGATACATCAGGAAGACGGTGGACTGATTGGCCATGGAATGGATCGCTTTCCGAAAGCTAAGGGCGACTTGGAATGCCAGATTGCCTGGAAGTCGCCTCCGTGCGGCTTACTTCCTCAGCAACGACTGGAAGCAGGCTGAATACGACGCCCAGCCCATGCGGCTCCAACTCAATTTCCTGTTCGCACTTCATGCGTTCCAGATCATAAAGAGCAACGTGGGTTGATTTGTGGCGATGGCCGTTCTTGATCCACGAGACATTCTCGACAAACTTCGTCGGCCGCACTCGCGTGAAACCCACCCACAGCCAGCGTTCGTCGACCGGAAGCACTCCACGGCACCAGCCCAGCACTTGGTTCGACTCCGTGTTCATCTCATTCAGGTCGATGGTCCGTTCGACCTGCAGTGTTTTCGTATTGGCGATGACGATGTGTCCATCGACCGTCGTGAAGTAGATTCGGTCCCCGACGACATAGCCGTCATGCGGCCTTTGCACTGCGATATCGATGCGTGGGCCCGGAGTGGTCAGACAAATCGCATCGCGCTGCTGCAAGCGGGTCGCCCAGACGTCGTTACCCAACTCAAACGTGTGGTTGGGATGCGAATGATGGGGCTTGGTAGTCGGAACCTTGCGATAGTCTGTCTCCCGCGAAAACCGGCTCCAGATGTCCTCGCCCACTACGCTCCACTCCCGCAGCACTGTTCCTGCACTGGTGATCTCGACCACCATATCGAGGCCAGTGACAACCACCAGCATCGTGCCCCGCTGCGTGGGGTAAACATGATGGAGGTCATTGAAGCACGGAAGAGAAATGTAGTATTCCAGACGGAAACTCGGAAGCTCGTAGACTAAAACCTCGGTCGAGGTGCAGGTGAAAAGCCGATTTCCCCGGACAGTCGCAGACTTGAAGAGGACCGAAGGCAAGACATCAGGAGCCGCTTCGGGCGGGGAAACATATTCGACACACACGCTCGACTCATTCTTAGCGGGATCGAGTTCAATCAGCAATGCACGCTCAAACGACTGCCATTCTTCCAGCTTGCGGAACACCGTGGTTCGGGTTCGCCCTCCGGACACGTAAAATTTGTTCATTGGCGAGTTCAATAGGATGTCTCGGACGAAGCTGGCGGTTCGCCCAGCAGCTTCCAGATGTAATTCTGTACCTACTAAATAAATGATAACAAAGCCATTACGATCCCAGGCTCGCGGCGAAATGCCTCACGATTCGGGGGCGTCCGCCCGGGGTTCACGCCCCATTCTAGCTTTGAGTCCGAACCCGATTGATTCCTTGGTGACGACGAACCACACCAATCCAACTCCATAAACCACGGTTCCCGCCGTTAGATTCAGAATGAGCTGCGGATAACGGTGCGCATAGAAATTGTGCTGCATGAACAGCAGCACCAGGGTTAGCGGGACGCAGAGAAGTATGGGGTAAGCGTAGGCTTCCACCAGAAATTTGCGCAAGGGAATATCCAGGTGGCGGCACAAGTGTCGCGGCAGGAAAACGATTGCAGTGCAGAACAGCGGAATTGCCGTGCCGATCGCATCCCCGACAATTCCGAGCGGCCGCACCAGCACGATGCTGAGAATCAGATTTGCAATCCCTTCCATCAGCACAATATAGGCCAGCGACTTATGCAAACTCATTCCGAACAGGATTCGATTCGAAGTCGACTGCGCCATATAAATTGTCGACGGAATGAGCAGGACCAGAAGAACTGTGTAACTCGAAATGTATCGCGGTCCTACCCATGCTTCGATGATCGACTTCCCCATGACAACCAGAATCACCGTAAGGGGAAACATGACGAGCGCGCATGCTCGATTACCCGCAACGAATATCTTGCGAAGTTGCGCATAGTCGCCGGTCGCATGGAAGTGACTCGACATCGGAGTGAAGATCTGGGCCAGACTGCTCACCACCTCGCCGGCATAGTCGACCAGTCGCGATCCGATGGAAAAATAGGTAATCGCCCCAGCGGAAAGCATCGACCCAATGATCACCGCATCAGTCTTGAACCGGAGGCGCCCCGCCACAATGATCATGAAAGTGACGGAACCGTAGTTGGCGACCTGCTTCAGAGAACTCCGGCTGACGTATTTCCACCCGTAGGGGATCCGAAGGTATTGCTGAGCTATCACCGCCCGAACCGCGGACGCGATCAGAGGCAGTGAGACTGTGATCAGCGCAACGCTAAGAAGCCCCAAACCGTGCCTCAAAACGTAGACGATCAGAATAGCTCGCAGCAACGTTGCCACGATGTTGGTCCAGTTCAACAGATAGAAACGCTGCAGCCCTTCGAGGATGCCACCCGAAATGCCCAGCGGGAAACCCAGAGCCAGCGAATATCCCACCATCCAAAACAGAATTCGCGCGTCCCGATAGAAGGCATGGGGAATGTGGAAAAGGCGATCCACATAGATCCCGCCCAAGGCCGTCGGCACCATCAGGATCAGACCCACAATCGTGTAGGTAAAGAGACTGGTGTTGATGAGACGCGCCAGTTCATCCCGGTCGCCCGTAGCCTGAAACTTGGACACGTAGCGGATCAGGGACGAACGGATTCCGAAATCGAAAATCCCGTAATAACCGGTCAGCGAAAAGATCAGCACCCACAATCCAAACGCCTCATCGCCCAGGTGATGCAGAATAAAAGGCGAAAGAAAGAACCCGACGGCAATGTTGACCGCCAGGCCTCCCCAGCTGGACGCGACATTCTTCAGGGCTCGGATCTTTAAACTCATGCTTGGATCTTTAGCTCATTTTTGCCAGGATTTGAATTTTTTGGGCAGGTCGAAGCAAGACGGCAGGACCGCAGGCTCATGGCCGCTCCGAAAGCATTCATTTCAGGTTGTCATAAAGCGCAGGCTCTGTCCAGATTACCTTCTAGGCGCGTGCTAGAATCGGGTCGCTTTTGCGGCTGTGAATAAAAGCTTGTTTGGCCAGGACTTGCGCACTACCCCGGAATGCCCTCAAAAGCGACCCCATTTTCGCGTGCGCTCCGGTGGCTGCTGGCTACCGTTTTCGTCCTTGCCCTTTGCTGGCTCTGCTGGGGAGGAGAATTCCTGGTGACCCGCAGCGCGCTTCCAGCCCACGTGGACGCGACCGTCGTGCTTCAAGGTTCCGTTGTCGCCGAAAAGCTGCGCATGGACGCAGCCGTGCACTTTCTGCAGCAGAATACCGCGGACCACGTTCTGATCAGTGTGCCGCAAGAATCCTACTGGGGCCAATCGATTCCTCCGATTGCCCGCGCCTACCTCGAAAAGACTTATGGATCCGATATCGCCGCACGAATTGATTTCTGCGAAACCAGCGAGGAAGTGGACTCCACTGCGCAGGAGGCTCGGGTTCTCGTTCCTTGCATCGAAGCGCGCCATTGGCACTCGGTGGTCGTGGTTACGTCGAACTACCACTCCCGGCGCGCCGGAATCATATGGAAGCGAGCGATCAGGGTCGATCCCGATCTTCACCTGTGGATTTCGGGAGTGAACGACCCGGCCTTCCAGGCATCCTGGTGGCAACAGCGTAAAGCGGCAAAAACCTTCGTCATGGAATCGGTGAAGTTATTCTGGACGGCATTCGGGTGATAGACCTAAGACTGGTTCCCACGCCAGCAGCGACCGAGCATTCTTCCGGGGATTATTTTTGGATCTGAACGTGTTGTTGCAGGGACTTCCGGCGAACCGCCAGCAGATCCCCCACACCGGCGGTCCAACTCTCAAATTCGATTTGTGCGCGATGCTGGTGGTCAACATAGCGAGGCAGCAGGAGGCTTTCATTCTGGCGATCCGCAAGGCCGGCATCACAGGTCGTCGCAGACGCCACATTCTCGCTCCGAAGCCACGGCAGAAACGCCGGCTCGTAAACTCCGCTGGGGTAGCAGAAATGAACTGGTTCTCCACCGGTAAAGCGACGGATCGTCGCGCGATTATCCTGAATTTCTTTGCGGAATAACGCCTCGTCCACCGGCGTGTTGTGACGGTGGGTGTGCAGCTGAACATCGATTCCGTTCTTGGCGATTTCCTCGAGCTCTCGCCCATTCATGACTTGCAGAATTCTTTTCGCCTTCAGACTTTCATAATCAACGTTGAGAAGACTCGCTACCTGGGATGCAAGCTCATCCTTTTGCAGGCCCGTTCTTCCCTCGCGTTCGCAATTTTCGATGAGACGTCGCACGATAGCAAAGCGGCTCTCGCCAGTTCTCAAATCCAACGGCCCCGCCAGGCCCACACTCTCCCCATTCGGGATTACTGCGTCCCGGCGCATCCAAAGCATGTAGGAGCAGACCAGGTTGAACACTGGCCGCTCCAGCAACGTGTAATAGGTGGTTTGATAGACGGTCGCCGGGAATCCATACTTCTGCAGTAGCGGATAGGCCTGCTGGAAGAAGTCGTAGCCACCATCGTCAAAAGTCAGACAAATGCTCCGCGGCGGAAGCGTCCCTTCGCGCAGGCGGCGCAAACCCTCACCGAGCGGCAGCACCGAAAATTGTCTCTCTTTGAGGGACTCGAACCGCCCCTCCAATTTTTCCGGGTGGATATACAGGGTAGGCCGCCAGAGATGCTCGTCCTCAATCGCTACCCCGTGATAGCACAAGATCAACAGGCGCTGTTGCCGCCAACGACTATTCATCACGACGCTGGAAACGCCGCTGGCTTGAAGGGCTCGCAAAACCGCAAGTTTTACTCTTGTCAGCATTCAAAATGGCTGCGCTCGACGGCCGCTTAAAAAGTATAGGGCAGACGCAAGGGGTCGCGACGGCAACCACCGTACCCGCTACGGTACGAGTCAGCGGCGTACACAAAGTCGGGGTTGCGGGAGACCGCTTATCACGCTTTGGCAGCTGCTATAGTCTAACCGGAGGCGATGCGGCAGGTTCGGCCACACGGAGCCAAGGGCAGAGTCCGCAAAACGATGGCATTCGAATTTGTTTCTCTTCCGGCAGCGGAACAGCCAGATCTGATCCAGTTTCTGGTTAAGTCGTACCATGCGGATTCTTCCGTTCCCTCTTTCCGCCCAGATGTCATGCACTGGAAATATTTCGCCGACCATCCACAGTGGAGCGGGCCACGTGCTCTGGCGATCAAACAGGACGGGCAGATCGTAGCCTATGGCGGAGTGTGGCCGATTCCACTGGCGACAACCAATCTCGAAATCCGAGGGATTCACCTGAACGACTGGGCCGCCAGCCGCTCGGCGGTCGGCGCCGGAGTTTTTCTGCTACGAAAGGCCGCAGCTCTTGCCGACGTGCATTTCGCCGTCGGAGGATCGGACGATACCAGGACTATTCTCCCGAAACTCGGCTACAAAATTTATGGCGAATTGCGGCAATATACCCGGGTGGTCCGCCCATGGTTGCAGTTTCGGACGACGCCACAGAAAACCTGGAAGACTCCGCTGAAATTCATGCAGCACTCAACGCGCGCTCTGAAAGGGATTCCGCCAGTCCCCGCAGGATGGCGGGCCACGAAGGTTTCCAGTTTCACCCCGGCCACTGAGGTTGTCACCAACCAGCCCACCAGTTTTATTTCGCCGCGGCGAACCGCCGCCGCATTGAATCATCTGTTGACTTGTCCGGCAGCCCGTTTTTCAGGGTTTCAGGTGAGTGATGAGAAAGGTTTGCGCGGATACTTTCTCCTAACTCAAATTGGCAGGCAAGCCAGAATCGTCGACATCCGCATCAACACGGAAGATCCCGAATCATGGCAGGCGGTTTGTTCTCTTGCGGCTCGAACTGCGGCCGCAGATCCAGAGACCTGCGAAATTGTCGCCGCTTCGTCCGTCGATTTGACCACCGAAGCCTGGTTAAAGGCAGGGTTCCTTCGCCGCCGCGTCGATCCGATCTATTGTTATGATCCGCGCAAGTTGATGAGTTCTGGTCCGCCATTAGACTTGCATCTGGCAGACAACGACTTCTGCATCTTGAGCGACGCCGCCAATCCCTATCTGTCCTGATTTGTCTGGGTGAATTTGTACAGATGAAAGGTTTTCACGGTCAGCGAGTCACAGCTTCGTTCGCCGTCACAAGTTCATACCCCACGGAACGCATCACATCTCCCCACGCCGACTCGATCTGCTTAACGCACTGCTCGGACAAGGTGGATTTCCAGCCACCGGCCGCGGCCTTGCGAACAAATGGCTTGTCCTGACGAGTTTTTTTTGTAGCGCTCCACTGGCCGGCCTGTTCTCTCTCGAGTTTGCGCATCCGGTCTGCAGAGCTCAACTCTACCGCGCGCGCAATTTTTTCAGGGTCGGAATCGACCCCGAGAAACGTTGCGATCTTCGTAGCTTCACTCTGCGTGTTGGCCAGCATTTCTTCGTAGCGCAACAACAGGAAGTTCTCTTGCCCTCCGCGAGTGGCGATCCAACTTACGACGTGATCCCGCCACGAGCCCATCTTGGGTTCGATGGTCGAATGCATAAAGAGCGGAAGGAACTCTTCCAGACTAAAGTCGTCGCGAATGACCCGGCGCTTGAGCTGATATTCGTAGTAGGAGATCAGGACGTCCCGAGGATCGCGAACGATATAGATAATCTTCGGATAACGGGGGTCGAAACATTCGTGACTCTTAATCATCCGAGGGCGAGGGAACGTGCGCAAGGTCCGGTCGGGCACGAAATAAATTTCCGGAATACGCGATTCCAGTTCGGCGAAATTCACCGGATCATCCGGGTTCATCAGGTTGCAGACCAGAAACCGTGTCCAGGTATTGCCGGAGCGCGGGAAGGAAACCAGGAACGTGTCGTCCGGAAAAACTGTCAAGCCTCTGGCCGCGGCCTGTCGCTTCGTGATCACCCGGGCATAATTCGCCAGTTGTTCCGTGAGGTTCGGCATCAGTGAATGTTTCGTGGGCGCAAAGCGCCTTGAAGTTCCACCATAGCATCTCACTTTCTGGTGGACAAGTTACGTGGAAGCATCGCCAATACGGGTACTTCCGGCGCTTGCTGGTGTGATCATTCCGGAAGCTCTTGGCCAACCTTTTGGCTGGCATCTCCCCGCGCCTCATCGACATCACAACCCCTTGGCTGTATGATTTTTTCTCAGATGGTCCCGGCTATCCTCCGTCGAGGGCTGAGGCGGAAACGACGCTACCTGTCTGAAATAATCTTCTGAGGAATCTCTTGTTATCCAGCAATGATTGCCACCGCACAGAACTGACGGAATTGAAATGCCGGATGATTCGGAGGGCGATCGCATGGCTTTAGACGGTTTGTCGGAACGCGATCGCGTCGAAGTCGAGCGCAGCGCCGCCGAGGCGCGGAGCGCTGTACTCGCTCCTGTCGATATCGACCGATATCTGAATCCTCCCGCCGATACTCCCTACGGTCTGGAATATGCGTTCCATCTTTTAGGGGACATACGGGGAAAGACGGTCCTCGACTTGGGCTGTGGTACAGGCGAAAGTCTGGTGCCGCTGGCCAAACGTGGCGCCCGAGTCATCGGCATTGATATCTCCCCGGATCTCATCCACCTTGCCCAGCAGCGGATCAACAGCTACGGCCTCACGGCAACGGTTCGAACCGGCTCTGCCTATGAGACGGAATTGCCGGATGAATCGGTCGACGTGGTGTTCTCGATGGCGCTGCTTCACCACCTCGACCTTCCCAAGGCCCGCAACGAGATTTACCGGGTCTTGCGCCCGGGAGGATTGTTTATCCTCCGCGAACCCATTCGGTTCTCGCGCACCATGAATTCTCTGCGCAAGCTGTTCCCTGCTCCGGAAGCGGACATCTCCGACTATGAACATCCCATGACCCAGGAAGAACTTGCGACTGTTTCGCAGGGGTTCACCCTGCTCGCGCAGCGAACCTTCCGCCTGCCTTATGTGCCGTTGCTGCTCAAGTTGAATTTGCTTCGCGGACAAGTCTGGAGGAGCGATCGCTGGCTGTTAAAACATTTTCCTGGGCTTGAGCACTTCGCGACTGGCAAAGTCATGAGCCTCCGCAAGTAATCGCAAGAGGTTGGTAAAAAGGGAGGACGGTAGTGTCTTCACAAGACACTACCGTCAGAGCAACGGCACTAATAATTTGGCCGGGCTATCTCAATTCGACCACGAATACGTCGCCACGGCAGTCAGTGCCAACCTTGCAGGTAGACCCTCCCGCTTGGGATCCTAGTGTGCCCATCCAGTCGGAAGAGAAAATAAAGAACCTGCCGTCTTGCGACACACTACCGATTCCATAGTAGGTACTGAAGATCTGCGACTGACCGGTGATGAAGTTGTGCGCAAAGCGCCATACCTTGGCGCTGCCGTCCGGTGCCACTCCAGTAATCTCGTTGTACCAGGGTCCCGGAAACGGCGTGGTCAAACTCCAATACGTGAGGAAGAAGGGAAGACTGTCGGCTGGATCCGCGTTATTCCACGAGGCGTGCTGGTCCAATGGATCTTGCACTCCAGGCGGAGGATTCGGGCTGAGTTCATTCAGCACCGTGGGCGACGCAAGAGGCCGCATCATATACTTTCCGCCATCGTAGTTGTTGATCCAATGGTTGTAGCCTTCGGTCCAGTGCCCGCCGCATTTCTGGCCGCCATTCAGGCCATCACCGCAGGAACTCATGTTCGTGGTTCCAACCTGCCAGAAATATGGTCCATGCGAGCAACTGCTGATGAGGCAACCACCACTAGCGACGATCAGGTAGTTCCCGTCCTTGGAGATCTTCACATTGTGGATGGTCCAGCGATCCGGGATGTTGATGGTGCCCTTCACCCCCCAGTCACCCCAAACCTGGCCGGTGGCGGTATCAAGCACTGAACAACCGCTGCCCACCTTGTAAGCGACGGCGTAGACGCCAGTTTGCTGGTTCCCGGTGTTGGAATAGGCCATGCCAAACACGGTGTCCCCCGCGCTCACGCCGCCCTTGCTCTTCCAGGTCGCGGTAAATCCAGCCGGAAGGCAATTCGGGCTGCTCGTGAAGTCATAGAACGGTTGCGGAGAGGGAGGTGTGGTCTGATCGGAAAAGTCGTACTTGCTGATGGAAGCATTCGTCCCGTCGGTGTACAGAACGTTCGGGTCGACGCGACTCCATACGCCGCCGCTCGAAAGCTTCAAGCCTCCGTTGGAAGGAAAGCTCGAAATGTACATCCGCTGCGCCTGCAAGGTCGACGGATCAAAATTGTACAGATATCCCTGATCGGTCGGATTCTGAAGAATGAACTTCGTGGAATCAATGTTCCACAGGTTCTCGTCGGCGCTTCCGCTGGAGGCAGAGACATACGAGCGATTCTGGATGGGCTGTCCGGAATCGGTGTTCCAGTCGGTAATGCGGACAATCCGGTTTCCAAAATCAGGATCGGTGATGATCGTACCGGCGCCCACGAGGTTGCCGACATTGGGAACGGGCGACGGAACTTGCGCGACGGCGCCATCGGTTCGGGAACAGCCATATGTCGGCGGCCCGCAATTCGAACCCGAGCCCGAGATCAGAAGAGAGTAGGTGCGCTGTGCGGTGTGTCCGGCCGCGTCTTTCCCCAGCACGCTAAAAGAAAATGTTCCGGAAGTGTCAGCCGATCCCGACAGTGTTCCGGTGCTGGCGTTCAGCTGCAATCCCGCCGGCAACGAGCCGGAGCTGACGCTCCACTGGTACGGAGGCTGGCCGCCGCTCGCTGTCAAGGACGTGGAGTACGTCGTAGCCTGATAGCCCTGCGGCAGGCTTGTCGTTGCAATGATGAATGCACTGACCGCAATCATCGCAGTCGTGCTGGCGCGTACGGATGGGTCAGCCGCGCTCGTAGCCGTAATCGTGATCGAGTTCCCACTGAGACTCGCCGGCGCTGTGAATAACCCAGTGCTGGAGATCGTGCCCGCACTCGCGGACCACGTCACCGCTGTGTTACTGGTATTGCTGACGACTGCGCCGAACTGGACCTTCCCGCCAGCGGTGATCGGAGGATCCTGTGGCGTCACTTGGACGCTGATGGCAGCGCTAGTGGAAGAGGAAGAAATCGTGATGGAATACACTCGCTCCGTCGGAAGGCCGCGCGCTCCGTCCACGACGGTGATCGTGAAGGTGAAGGTGCCCGCTTTGGTGGGAACTCCGGAAATGCTTCCAGTCTGCAGGTTCAATATCAGTCCGGGCGGCAACTCACCCTGGCTGAGAGCAAAGCGCGAAGGCGCTCCCGCTCCCGAAGGACCGGAGAGCGCTGCGTTGTAGCTCGTGCCGACCTTCGAGCTGGGCAAGATCGTTGGGACGGTGTGTTGTGTGGTTGTTCCCGTTGAGGAGGCAGCGGCGCCCGGCTGTACGGCGGAGCAGCCTTCCCATAGGAGAGAACCGGCCATCAGCGCCAGAGTCAGGACGACCGTAAACGCTTTGCTCGGTTCATCATCCCGAAAAATTGAGACCGGATTCATTCGCATCATGGCTTCCCTCGGATACAAGAGCTGGGGGACCAAGGGTTCAGTCCGCTTGCGAAACTCTAGCGGCGCGTGGATGTCCGAGGTAGATACCCAAAGACGGTGGCCTTGGACAACTCACAGGTGCATGAAAGTAATGGCCAAATGCGCGCGCGAAGCGCAGCAATGGTGGCCCAAAGTCACCTGGCTCAGAGCGGGTCGGAGAGGCCAGCGCTGGTCCCGCAGAGGTTGCGGGAATGGCTGGTTTTTGTTCTTTTGAAACTGGAATTTCCTGTGCTGCGGTTAGCTGCGTGGCGCGATTTGTACACCGTTAAGCGGCACTGGGGCGCGTCCGTCAATGAACTCGAAATTGCCGCCGCAGTTATAGGTGTGAATGCCTGCGAGTCCCCGGAATTGCTCTGGTCCAATGACCTTCAAAGTCTTTTCCGAGTACCGTTCTTTGGAAAGTTCGGTGATCTCATTGAACGCAATACTGTAGCCGTAAGTTGGAGCGCAGCTCTGGCTCGGCCGGATCAAGCGATTCTGGCTTCGAATCACTCGCCCCGCTCCACGATTGACGCGGATGTCTGTCGAGATCGGATTCCTCGGATGAAAATGCCAGTCTCCAGTAATCGACGTCGCATAGAACAGCAAGAGCGAACCCGCTCCCGGCCCAGGATCCGCGCTCGTCGTTGCAATCCACCACAGTCCTTCATGCTCCCATACCGTGGTATCCACGAACTTGCCTTTCAGCAAGAGCTTTTCGTGCACCCACTGGCTCGGGAATTGAGTGCAGCGATACAAATCGACAGAATTCGACTCGTATGATTCCGGGATCATGAATATGTCCGTCCCTGCCCGGAAAACGTGTGGGTACGAATAGTGGCACGACGGCTTGTAAAGACAACGAATCGGTGGCCCCAATTCCCCGTGCGGTAAAATCTCTGCGCACGCCAGGCCGGCCCGCATTTCCCGATACGAATAATCTTCGAAAAAGGCCCAGTATTTCCCATCATGTTCGAAAACAAATGGATCAGCCCAGTAATGTCCATCCGGCGCGTCGATCCATCGAAAGCCGGAGAAATCGGAGCCAGCATCGGACTCATAAAGCGGCTTTCCGTTCACGCGGCAGGCGACTCTCCAATGCTGAACCATCTCTTTGCGAAAGGGATAAGAGATCACCTTCTTTAACAGGATTGGTGCGAGCCACGGCAGCATATCCCGGTTGGTGGGTGTCTGGTAGATATCGCGCTTCCCTTTGTACGAAGCCGGCGGAGTCGCTCGTTCGAGCACACTTTCCCACCCAAACTGGTGGAGCTCATTCAGCTTCGCGATGATCAGGTCGGTTGAGCCCCAAAACGGGTTATACCGGTTGCGGGACACGCTGAGGGTCTGCTCCGTTGCAAACATCGACTTGGCGAGCACCGGGCCACCGCCCGGCTGGTCGCTGAGAACTCGGAGAGTGACTCCCGACACTGGAGACTGCTCGCGCAGTTCCCAGAATAATGGCGGGGCACCGCGATAGAATTCGTCATCCCCGTATTCCAACGCCCAAACACCGCAACGAGCGCTCTTGAGGATGTCACCGCAAAGACCCTGAAATCCAAAGCAAATCAGAACGTCGAGTTCCTTGCCTCGAATTTTCTCCAGCACATCTGCCGGAAAGCCGTTGTCCTTCCCTGCCGGGTCCACGGCGACCGTCTCGATTCCGGCAAGAAGGTCTGCGCCATCAACTGGGCCGAGCGGATCATTCTGTGGTTTCATCCGAGCATCAAGTCGCAGATAGAGATCGTAAAGAAAGGGCTTCTGAGTTTGCAGAGTAGATTCGGAACGCGTGCCGCCAGGTGAATTTCGAACTACCAGCAATTCGATTCTGGCAAAATTGCTCGCCTTGAGGTCGTCGACGATGGTTGCCATGAAAGCAGGCATCTCTATCCTGGAATTTAGCAACAGGCCTATCCGGAGAGGACCGCGATCGGCAGGAGAAATGCGGTAAAAAACGTTTGGAACGCGAATCATTCCTACAAAGCCTACTAGAAACCGTGGTCCTAACGATTCATTGTTTGCAGGGTCACCACGGTGTGCACCGAGCCGATTGCGTTCTTGGCTGGCGGACGCTCGATCAATTCTGCGACGGGTGTGCGCTGGCGCCGGCTGTGATAGCGCGCGAATGAGATGTGTCTTCGTTTGCGCGAGGCCGAAGCAGAAAGCCGGCATTTTCGGTTCCGCCATGATCGCCCCATCCCACGATTTCGCCGCGATCATTCACGCTGCTGGCGACTTCGAGCTTCCAGCCAGACCCGGCTGGGATCAACCCGTTCAGGTCCTGCAGGCCGTGAGTTTTGTCCCAGACAAAAGCGCTTTGAGCTTCCGGACCCGGACCGTACGATCCGACGACGATTCCGTCGTTATTCATGGCACGAGGTGAGGCTTTTGGCATTTGGACCGAATGCATCGTACTTCCCGAGTAGATGGACAGGCCGCCAGGCGTAGCTTTGAGCAGGATATCCCCGCGTCCGTTGAGGGCTAGGGTAGAACTGTACTCTTCGCCCGGAACGCTCAGCAGGTGCGCGCCATCCGCGGAGTTCCAGACGAAGGCGTGATAACGGCCATCTTTGTCGTAAGTGTCGCCGATAACCAAGCCTTGAGAATTCACGGCTCGGGCCGAGCCCGCGCAGCAGATCTGGAGATCGATTAACGAACCATCCTTCCAGGAAACCGGTCCCGCGGCTTTGCCACCGGAAGGAATGCTCTGGCCGACGATCTGGCCAGCTTCATTGATGCCGTTCGCCCGCGCCTGCCCGCCGGGAAGTAAGCTGACCTTTTTCTTCCGTAACAGGAATGCCACGCGCCGAGAGTAGTCCGCAGTCGAGGCCGTCCCCACCGCTTCCCCGCGGGAATTGATGCCAGTGCATTCGGAGAAGCTGAATTCAACCGGCAGAGGTATCCGCAAAAGGCCTGCCTTCGAACTCCAGACGGCTGCGTGCTGATCCTCAGTGGCGCCGGCAACAAAGCCGGAGTTGCTCGTTGAAGTCGGCCGGAGTGGCAACTCGATGATGTCGTACCGCGCCACCGGGCTGGCTTTCGGCGCGGTTTGCCCAAATGCCGCAGACAAGAACAACAAAAAAGCCGCAAATCGGTAAGCGGTCATCTAGTTGATCGTGAGCGCAATTTTCACAGTTTCTACCAGAGAGCCCGAAGTTCCGGTGACTGTGATCGTCGCCGCCCCGGTCGTTGCCGAACTGCTCGCCGTCACCGTCAAAACGCTCGTGCTGGTTGTGCTCGTCGGGTTAAAGGATGCAGTCACTCCACTGGGCAGGCCGGAAACGGCTAAGTTCACGCTCCCGCTGAAGCCGCCCACCGGCTTGACCGTAATTGTGCTCTGGCCGCTGCTTCCCTGCGCCAAGGTCAACGCGTTCGGAGCCGCGGACAGCGTGAAGCCCGGAACCGCCGCCGTCTCGAAAAACTTCAACGCAGCGATCCCCGCCACTGACGCCGTAATCGTATAAGTTCCCGCTTTATTCGGGGTGGTATAGAACGAACTGGCCTTTCCCAAGCTATCCGTCACCACGGAACTGGATGAGAATGTCCCGCCGGCGCCACCATCGCTGAACGTTACGGTCGCTCCCGGAACTCCATAGCTGTAAGGATCGAGAACCTGCATCACCAGAGCGGCCGGGAGTTGCTGGGCGAGAGGTCCATTTTGGCGATTTCCGGAAACGATGATGCTGCGGGAAACTGGTCCAGCCACCGCGAGCTCGGTAAAGGTCCCTTTCACATATCCGGTGGCCGTACAAGTAATCGTGACCGTCTGACTTTTCTTGGGCAACGTGTAGTTGGTCGTGGCATGACCTTGACTGTCCGTCACCATCGGCATCGCAGAGCTGAAGATTCCTCCCACGCTGCCGTCTTTACAAGTCACAGGAACATTGGCAATCGGGTTTCCCGCATAAGCATCCACCGCCTGGATTTCCAACGGCAGCGTCGTTCCCACGTACACCGACTGGTTGTTCCCGGCAACGGCCGAGATCAGCGGAAGCAGCCCATACACATTCAGAGCATTAAACCCGCCGATGTATACCTTTCCGTTGGCGATGGTCGGCGGCACAAACTTGGGAACACTTCCCAGTTTGTCACGCAAGCCTGGTGCTTGCGCGGACGTGTAGAAGACGCTTTTAAGATTGGTAGCATCAAATGCATTGAGTGTCCCGGGGTTATTCAAAGGAATCCCCCAGAGTATTCCATTCGTTGTCCCGTTCGATGAGATCGAGACCGTTCCCGGCGAAGCTCCCGTCGCGGTCGTCTGCGATGTAGGTTGCGTGGATAACATGTCGTTAGACAAGCTGAAAGCCTTGATGGAATCGCCCTGTCCACTTATATACACATTCCCGTTCCAGTAGGCCGGAACGCTCACCAATTCTCCCGACGAAGCCCCTGGAAGCGACTGCACAATCTGTGAATCGCTGGTTGGGTTAAATCCGCCCATGCTGTCGCGATCGACCACATACAGGGTTCCTTCCTTTCCGCCACCAAGAAGCTCATGGGTATGGGGCGTGTCCTGATCGGGAAGCAGAACAACTCCGCCTGATCCCAGATCCAGGTCATTGGCAGCGAGCTTCGCCTGGTCGTACGGAGTGAAATAATCCTGAACTGTAAAGCCGACGCTGGCGGGGCTGAGCTGGAGGAAACTGTCGCCGTAGTCGGAGCCGCCGGTGTTCGCGTCGAAGGTTCCATTAGCTACCGAGAAGTAGATGGTGCCGTTGGCATCGACCGCGGGCCCACCGCCTGCCATCCAGATCGCTCCCTGCTTTCCATTCGGCGTGGTGACAAATACGCCAGCCGGCGCCAGGGTTTCCTCGTCGTAGGCCAGCAACCATCCGTGGTAGGCGTAGGTGTCGCAGCCGTTACTGCCGAATCCGATGTAGATTGTGCCGCCCGACAGCAGCAACGCCGGCCGCTGCATCTGTATCGCCGGGTTGAATTGCAGCGTGCCGGTGTTGGTGTTTGCCGATGCGGTGATGACTGTCGGAGGAAGCACGTCCGCGCCGGTAACCAGGCTGAGCGCGTGCAATCGGTAAATGTAAGCCCCGTTCTCCAGGGTTTTCGCTACGACGTATAGCGTGCCCTCTACGGGATCAATCACCGGTGTACTGAGGATCCCCATCTCCGTAAAGGCCGTGCCTGGGCAGCCATAATCGCTCATCGGCACAGTAGTGATTCCAGTCGCGGGGTTGATAAAGCTGGTCGTCCACAGAGCGGCTTGCGGGCTGTCGGCGTCAAAGGCGAAGACGCTGTCGTGTTGCGTCGCAACATATACCACGTTATGCACCGTGTCATTGGGGAACACAACGTTGGAAAGATAAAGCGGCTGGCCCACGATGTAACCATCGACGCTGGCAGTGAAAAGCTTTCCGAACGAATTGAAGTTGACATTCGCCGGGGTCAGGATGGTTTCGGCGGTGTTGGCTCCGCTCCTGAAATTGTCATTGTGCTCAGTGAGCACCCTGGCCTGGCCAAAGGAGAAACAGGAAGAAAACAGCGCGAGGAAGAGCGCCAAGAATGCGCTTCTGAGACCAAAGTGGCTCTGGGATAGACGACGGGACGCGACCGGCATGAAAATCCTCCTGAAAATGGCCAGATATACGAAGGGGATCCCGTCTCAGGAGGAGGAGAAGGCAGAATCTCGACGGCGAACCCTGTTATGTTGTGATCTTAGTTAATTCAGCATTCCAACTGCCAGATCAAGAACCTGGGACTATGAACTCACTACCGACAACTTCAACAATCTAAACTGGATAGGCAGCATGGTCTCGAATCGCGTCAACAACGATAGCCTTGAAAGATGCGGAGTGCAAGAACTTTCACGCTAGCGGAAATCGCAACGGCCACCGAAGCCGCTCTGACTTATCGAGCTTCTTCCGCAACTTTGAGGTGGGGTTCCACCAGCGCCAGCAACTCGTTTTTCAGTAGTGGTCCGCTCGCCAAGAGGCCCGACAAAAGCGGGTCGCGCCGGTTCGCAGTCAGCGCAGTCCTCTCCAAGGTACTGACAAAACCTCCGGCGCTCTCGACCAGCGCCGCTCCGGCCACCACGTCCCACTCATTCTTCGGGGTGAGGGTAAAGGTCACGTCCGCCAGGCCGGCGGAGACCAGCGCCAGTTTGTAAGCAACCGAACCCATGGCCTGAACTTTGGCGGGACCGTTCTCGAACGGCTTCCACTCGCCGCGCTTGACCTCGCTGCGGCTCGCCAGCACTAATGCCCCGTCCAGCGACCTACGCTGGCTGGGACGCGCCGGGCGCCCGTTGTAGAGCACGCCGCAGTCTACGGCCCCAAGAAAGGTCTCATTCGTAGCCGGGTTGTAAATACCCCCAGCCACCGGTCTGCCCTTTTCTGCCAAGCCGATCGATACGCAGAATTCGGGCAATCCCAGAACAAATTCCCGCGTCCCATCGAGAGGATCCACAATCCAGACCCGCTCTTTATCGAGACGCGAAGGATTGTCTGCGGTTTCCTCGGAGAGCCAGCCTTCGCCAGCGCGCAGCAGATTCTCGCGGAGCACGGCGTCGACGGCACGATCTGCCTCCGTAACCGGATCGTGTCCAGCTTTGTATTCCGTCGCCACAGCCCCGGGAGTGAACCGGGCAAAAACCACGCGTGCCGCTTCGAGAGCTTTCTCGATGCGCTGAAGAATGTCGGCGTATTTGGAGTTCATATTTTCCTGATTCATTTTGAGAAGATCACGCCCACAACATGCGGGCTCCGGTAATCAGCAGCAAAGTGCAGAGGAGTCGTCGCAGCCACAACATAGGAACACGAGTCGCCAGGTGTGAGCCGAGGAGCCCACCGGGAATCGACCCGATCAGCAGGCAGCCCACCAGCCGGATGTCGACGTTGTGCAACTGGTAGTGCATCAAACCGGTGACTCCGGTCAGGATCACCGCGTGCACGATGTCCGTCCCGACGTTGACCTTGGGCTGGAAGCTGTAAAAGAGCAGCAGGAGCATCATGATGATGCTGCCCGAACCCACCGAGGTCATACCCACGAGGAAACCGGCAATCAGCCCAATCAGCGCCATCCCGGCAAAGCTCTTCGCCGTCGGCGGCCGGTTGGCAATCCGTTCTTCGATTCGCCGCTGAAACAGCAACAATGTCGGAATGATGATCAGCAGCACACCGACCGCTGTCTTGATAAAACTGTTGACCCCGTCTCCATACAGGTGACGGATATGCATCAGCAGCTTCACCCCTCCGATGGATCCAGGAATGCTACCCACCGCGAGCGCCATTACAACTTTGCGGCGCACTGTGCCTTTGTTCAGGTGCATCACGCTGGCGGGAATCTTCGTGAAGAAATTAAAGACAGCGTCTGAACCCACAGCCACAATCGCCGGCACCTTCAGGAAAAAGATCAGCACGGGGAGTAGCAGAACGCCGCCCCCCACGCCGCTCAATCCAATCAGAACGCCGACGACAAAGCCAACCAGAATTTTGGTCGCTAACATGGCATGGCCGCTTTCGCTTTACTCTCCTGCTCGATTTACTCCGATGAAGCCTTCCCGCTCCAGATGCAGAATAATTTCCTGCGCGGCTTCTTCGGCAGACAGTTCCCCAGTGTTGATCGTGACATCGGCATCCGCCGGAACCTCATAAGGATCGGAAATCCCGGTGAACTCCTTGAGAATGCCAGCTCGGGCCTTGGCGTAAAGTCCCTTGCGGTCGCGCTGCTCGCAGACGTCCACTCCAGTTGCGATGTGCACCAGAATGAAACCGCCGTAAGGCTCGATCATCTGGCGAACATGCTTGCGAGTGGCGTCATAAGGAGCGATGGGCGCGCAGATGGCGATGCCGCCGTTCTTGGTAATTTCCGACGCAACGTAACCGATGCGGCGGATGTTGATGTCGCGATGCTCTTTGGAAAAACCCAGTTCCGACGAAAGATGCTTGCGCACCAGATCACCATCGAGGATGGTCACCGGACGTCCGCCGACTTCCAGGAACTTCGTGAGCAGGACGTTGGCGATCGTGGACTTGCCCGAACCCGAAAGTCCGGTGAAGAAGATCGTGACACCCTGCTTGGCGCGTGGCGGGAAACTGCGCCGCAGTTCTTGCACCACTTCCGGGTAAGTGAACCAGGCGGGAATGTCACGGCCTTCGTTCAACCGGTCGCGAAGTTCCGTGCCGGAGATGTTCAGGACCTTGTCGTCCTTCTTGACCTCGTCGTCGGGAATGTAGCGGTCTTCCTTTTCGAGGTACACCATCATGCTGAATGGCACCATGGTGACGCCGATGTCCGATTCGTGCTTCTTGAAGACTTCCTGTGCCTCGTAGGGACCATAAAACGGCTTCTTCGTCTCAGGGTCGGAACCCGGCCCGGCGTGATCGCGGCCCACAATCAAGTGCGTGCAGCCATGATTCTTGCGAATCAGAGCGTGCCAGATCGCTTCGCGAGGTCCGCCCATGCGCATGGCCAAGGGCAACAGCGAGAGCTTCTGCGTCCCCTGCGGATACTTCGAACTAAGCAGTTGGTAGCAACGCACCCGAGTGTAGTAATCCACGTCTCCGGGCTTGGTCATTCCGACGACTGGATGAATCAGGAGGTTGGCCTCAACTTGTTTCGCGGCGCGGAAGGTGAGTTCCACGTGGGCGCGATGCATGGGGTTCCGTGTCTGAAAGGCAACCACCCGCCGCCATCCCAGACGAGCGAACTCCGCGCGCAATTCCGCCGGAGTAAAACGGAGCGTCCGGAAATCGTAGTGCGACGGTGCTTGCAGCCCTTCGACGCGCCCGCCTACGTACCATGGGTTCGCAATGTTCATGGTGTAGTTGGCCCCGGGATGAGCTTTGCTGGTGGTGTTGAAAACCGCCTTCGCTTCGGCGGCACGGTCGGCTTGCCAGACTTCTTCGACGTGCAGGACTGCCAGCATCACTCCCTCGGCATCGCGCAGCGCGACTTTGCTGGTGCCGGGCGTAAGCTTTTTGGCAAATTCTTCTGTCACGTCGAGCGTGATCGGTATGGGCCAGAGAACTCCGCTGGCCAGGCGCATGTTGTGACAGACGCCTTCGTAGTCGGCTTTGGTCATAAAGCCGTGCAGCGGAGAGAAGCCGCCGCTCATCAGAAGCTCGAGATCACAAACTTGGCGGGCCGTGAGGTCCCAAGACGGCCACTCGCGAGAGTGGGCTTTCAATTCTGCGGCTTTTTCCGGCGTGGCAATCAGATTGACGAGTTCGCCGCCGTGCGGGGCAATCAAATGACTAGTCGAAGCAGACAAGCGCGTGAACCTCCCAGGTTCGATGATTTGAATTTAGTGCATGTAAATTCAGTGTCTCGCAGAGAAATCCAATGATGTATTCCAGAACTTCCTATTCGGGGGGCAACAGGTTCACAAACTCAAGGTAGAGCCATCAATTCAAGTTGATTCAGTGTACACCAAAGGAATTGCTGCTCTTAGGCCACGCAAGTGCCATGCCGCACAGGGTTCTGGCATTGTACTGTAACTTGATAAGGATAAAAGCTAAACTGCAGATCCTCAGGATCGCGCTCTCGATTTGCGGCCGGGATGTGCAAATCATTGCGCTAAAAGGTGGAACATTTCTTCTTTTTCGCCTCCAAGGTTGCAAACTCCTGCGTACGGGGGGGCGAATGAATATCGAGTACGCATTCTTAGGATTTCAAGACCCAGCCGTGCCCCTCAACGCACACCGCAGCGACATATCCTGTGCCGGCTGGTACCTCGCGCAAAGACCACCGCGCTGCTTCGGATTCGTCGGGTCTAGTGGTTAACATCGCCTCCTGGTCTTCACGAACCACGGACACATCAAAATCCCGCAGGGGCAGTGACAGGCCAATTCCCTTGGCTTTGATGTAAGCCTCCTTCCGAGTCCAGCAGCGGAAGAAACCTGCAAAGCGATCCGCCGGATTCAGCGCCGCCAGTTGTCGCTGTTCGTGCTCAGAGAAAAAGCGGCGGGCGATCGCGTCGTGATCGAAGTTCTCGCGAACCTGTTCCACATCCACTCCAAGTTTGCGTTCGCGGGCGAAGACGAGCAACGCGGTTCCACCCGAATGCGAAACGTTAAACTCCAAGCGTGTTTCGGAAATGCCCGTATCCAGGGACGGCTTGCCCTTTTCGGAATACTGGAACACCAAGCGTTGCGGATCCGAATTAACGTAACTCGCCAAAATCGTCCGCAGGAGCCCACGCGTGGTTGCAAAGTATCGGCCATCGCGGACAGAACGATAGCGTGCCGCTCGCGTGCGTTCGTCCTCGGAAAGCAGTTGCTGCCATCGACTCCCTTCCGTAGACACCGCGGCCAAATCCACTCGCCAAAGACAAACCTCATCGCGCGAGAGCTTCATTTGCTCCTGGATTTGAAACGCGGGATCTGTAATGGTCATCGAATAGGTCACGTTGCGCAGGGTACCGCCAAGTCAAAGCGCATTGCAATCGGAACGGCGTTTGTCCAAGAGGACTCGTCACGGCAAAGTGGAGTGCTGAACAAAACTCCCATGCAGCCGCCCTTTCCTAATGTCGCACTCCTCGGTATCCTTAAGACTAGAGCCTGTAGAGTGACTTCCCTGGGAATCGAAACCCGGCCCATCCCGCAGGCGATCACCGGTCGCTGGGCCGGATGCGTGTCGGTCATTGTTCCCGTCTACAACGAAGTTGCGCATCTAGAGGAGTTGCTCCAAGCCGTTCTCACCTCTCCCGTGAAGAAGGAAGTCATCATCGTCGATGACGGCTCGACCGATGGCACGCGCGAGAAACTGCAGGCGATGCCCCAGATGAACGACGTGACCATCGTCTTCCACGAGAAAAATTGCGGCAAGGGAGCGTCGATTCGGACCGCGCTCGCCTACGCCCGCGGAGAATATGTTCTGATCCAGGACTCCGACTTGGAATACGATCCGCAGGATTATCCTGCGCTGCTGCGGCCTCTCGAGGAAGGCAACGCCAACGTCGTGTACGGCGTGCGCCCCGATCGCCCGGAGCGCGGGCTCCGTTTCTTTCTCGGGGCGAAGTTCCTGACTCATCTCACGAATTTTCTCTACGGCCCCAGAATCCACGACGAGGCCACCTGCTACAAGGTCTTCCGCCGCTCCTTGTTGACGCGAATCAGCCTCGAATGCCAGCGCTTTGAATTCTGTCCGGAAGTGACTGCGAAGCTCTGCCGAATGGGCGAGCACATCGCAGAAGTTCCCATCTCCTACCATCCGCGCTCGGCGATGGAGGGAAAGAAAATCCGGCACTCCGACGGCTGGCTGGCAATCTGGACGTTGATCCGTTATCGCTTTCTGCCCCGCGACCGGTGGCTGCGGGACCGCCTTGAGAGAACGCCGTTTGCGGTGAGCTTTTCACGTCAACCAACGGAATGAACTCCCACCGCCGGTAAATCCTAGAAGAACTTCGCCTGCCCGCAGCTTATTTACCGGGCCAGAATCTAAGATCCCTGAGAACCCGCGACAGCATTGCGCTCCATCCCGCTTTCGCTTATCCTGACGCTGTCCCCCGGGCCGTCACTACCGTCTAACACGTGTGAGTCAACTTGTGCAATCCGTGCCGTCGAGTGGCCACCCGGAGTTTGCGCCTGTTTCCTCCGTTCCCCTCTGGCAGCTCCTCGTACTTGGAGCGCTCACGTTATGGCTCTACTGGTCGACCCTCGGTCGCTTGATTCACCAGTGGGCAAACGATTCTGATTTCTCTCACGGATTCTTCGTTCCGCTCTTTTCCGGCTTTGTGATCTGGCAGTCCTATGGCCCACTCGCCCGGATCCCCCGTCGGCCCTCCTGGACCGGGTTGATCCCTCTGCTTGCGGGCCTAGGGATCCTGATCGTAGGCCGCCTGGGCGCCGAGCTTTTTCTGGAGCGCTCTTCCATTTTGCTGGTTCTGGCCGGAATTGTGATTTTGTTTCTAGGATGGGGCTTGTTTCGCGCGGTGCTATTTCCGTGGGCTTTTCTGCTGCTGATGATCCCCATCCCCGCGATCGTTCTCAACGAAATCAAGTTTCCCTTGCAACTGTTGGCTTCGCAGGTGGCCGCGACCGTGCTGCCCTGGCTCGGTGTGCCCGTGCTACGCGAAGGCAACATCATCAACCTGGCAGCCATGCCACTTGAGGTAGCCGATGCCTGCAGCGGCATTCGTTCCCTAATGTCCCTGGTGACGCTGGCTATCATCTATGGGTACGTGATGGAGAAGCGGCTCTGGGTACGCTGGTTGCTGGCCTTCGCGGCGATACCGATCACGGTATTCGCCAACGATGTCCGCATCGTGGGTACCGGATTACTGGTGGAATACTGGGGTCCCGAGGCGGCTGAAGGCTATTACCACTCCTCCTGGGGACTGCTGATCTTCGTTATTTCGCTCCTGACGCTCTACGCTTTGCATGCCGGGATTCGCAGAGTCTGGCCGGAGAGAGAGAGGCAGTCGTGAGAACTTCTACGTCTCGTTTCGTGGTAGCCACAATCCTCATCGGAGCCGTCGCCGTCCTTCTCCAAGCACGAGGGCGCGCTGAAGTATTCCCTCCGCGCCTTAACTTCAACCAGTTTCCTGCCGCTTGGGAGGGTTGGAGCAGCACCGATCTCCCGATCGATCAAGCCACCTTGGACGTGCTCGGGCATGGCGACTTCCTCCATCGCGACTATCGGAACCAGTCGGAGCAGGCTGACGTAGATTTGTTGCTGGCCTACATTCCCAGCCAAGCCGCCGGAGATGCCCTCCATTCCCCGAAGAACTGCCTTCCGGGATCGGGCTGGAGTCCGATTGCCTCACAGCGCATCACTCTGTCGTTTCCCGGCCACGAACCCTTTCCCGCCAACCGTTACATGATCGCCCGGGGAGATGAGCGGAGAGTCGTTCTTTACTGGTATTGGGCCCACAACCGGGGCGTCGCCAGCGAGTACTGGGCCAAGTATTATCTGGTTGCTGATTCCATCAAGATGCACCGCAGCGATGGCGCTCTGGTTCGTGTCACCACCCCTATGTTTCCCGGCGAAAGCGCCGAAGCGGCGCAACAGCGTCTCATGCCGTTTGTAGAACACATCCTGCCGCTGCTGGATCAGTACATCCCGCGTTGACCTCACTCGCCGTTCTGAATCGTGTACCGGAGTGTGACCCCGGTAACTGTTTTACGGGGTTACCGTTGCAGTATCATCGAGATTGCGTGCGAATGCACTCTTGTGCCCCCACCATCCGCCCGTCGGAGAATCGCTTATGACTCGCTCTGTTGCCGTTCGTCTTCTGCTGGCCTGCTCGCTTATTGCAGCGCTCTTTACCGGTTGCTCGCGCGATCCTGCCGTTAAGAAGCAGAAATATCTCGAAGGTGGCGACAAGTATTTTGCCGAGGGCAAGTACCGCGAGGCACGCATCCAGTACGAGAACGCCATTCAGATCGATCCGAACTTCGCCCCGGCCCATTCTCAGTTGGCTCAGGTCTATCTGAAACTGGGCGACGGCGGCCGGGCTTTCCAGGAGTTGAATAAGGCCGTAGAACTCGCTCCCGACAACTATCGAGCGCACACCGATCTGGCCAACTTGCTGGTGACAGTGAAGAACGCGGACGGTTCACCGAACCAAGACGCACTGAAACAGGCGAAGATCCACCTCGATCTACTCCGCGAGAAGGAACCCAACACCCCTGAAACACGTGAGGCCTGGGCAAATTACTATTCCGCGCAAAATAATATGGCTGGTGCCATTCAGGAGGCCCAGCAGGCGATCGCCGTTGACCCGAGCCGCTCTGAGTCTTACTTACTGCTCGCCCTGTTTCAACTTAGAGCCAATCTGCCCGATCAAGCTGAAATGAATTTCAAGAAGGCGATTCAGGTTGATCCCAAGGCCATGAATGCCCAACTGGCGCTGGGTGGCTTTTATCAATCACATAATCGCCTGCCGGAGGCCGAGCAACAGTTCAAACATGCCATCGACGTCGACCCTAAGAGTGCCGCGCCGCGCGCCGCTCTGGTCCGTCTGCTGATGCAGGAGGGGAAGCGGGACGAGACCGAATCCTTCCTGCGCCAAACCAAGAAAGATCTGCCAGATGATCCGGAAGGGTATTCCATGCTGGGCGACTTTTATTTCGCCACCGGCGATATGGACAAGGCCCTTACCGAGTACGGCTCGCTGCACAGCGACCATCCGAAAGATTCCAGGATCAAGAAAAATTATATCCAGATCCTGATTCTGAAGAATCGCCTCGATGAAGCTACGAAGCTCGACAACGAACTGCTAAAGGCCAATCCGCGCGATGTGGATTCGCTCATCTACAAGGGCCAGATCCAGCTTCGCCAGAATGATTCTGCCGGGGCGGTCGAGTCTTTGCAAGCCGCGCTAAAAAATGATGCAGAGAATGCCACCGCTCATTACCAGTTGGGAGTTGCCTTCGCCCAGCAGCATGACCTGGGACGGGCAGAGGCGGAATGGCGAAAAGCAGTTAGTCTTCGTCCCGATCTGACCGATGCTCAGCGTTCCCTGGCGAACCTCGAGATAGTTCGCGGTGATATCGATGGTCTGACGCAGACTGCGCAACAGATCATCACGGCACAACCTTACTCGCCCGACGGCTTTCTTCTAAAGAGCATGGCAGAGATCTCTCGCCAGAAGTACAGCGAGGCCCAGCAGGACGCCGAAGAGGCGATGAAAAGGGCCCCTCAAAGTCCGGCCCCTCTGGTTCAATTGGGCGACATCCAACGGGTGCAGAAGCACTTTCCTGACGCGGAGAAGTTCTACCAGCAAGCTCTCGACAAGGACAAGAACTCGAGCGAGGGTCTCGCCGGGCTGATGAATACCTATATCGCGCAAAAAGAGTTCGATAAGGCCATCGGCGCGGCGAACTCCCAGATCGCCAAGTCCCCCGACAATAGTAACTTTTATGATCTATTGGGAACCGCGCTGTTCGATGGAAAGAAGGATTATCCCGCGGCCGATGCGGCGTTGCATAAAGCGATTGAGCTCGACAAAAACAATGCCGACGCCATTGTTAAGCTAGGCAAGGTCCAAATAAAGGAAGGGGCCGCGGAACAGGCCTTGGCTCTTTATCAGAAATCCATTAAAGAGAATCCGCGCGAGGTTCAGTTCTACATCCTCGCCGGAGAACTCTGCGAGGCGAAGCAAGACTGGGACCAGGCGAAGAGCCTGTATCAGCAGGCGCTGGGAATCTCACCGGATAATCCTCTCGCCTCGAACAACCTGGCCTCTGTGATCCTGGAGCAGGGAGGCAATGTCGACGTAGCGATGAACATGGCCCAAACTGCGCGCCGTGGGATGCCCAACTCGCCCAATGCCGCCGATACCCTAGGCTGGGCCTACTATCACAAAGGCGTTTATCAATCGGCCATCAACCAGTTTCAAGCGGCGATACAGCTCAACGAGAAAAACGGTGCACCGGATGACGCCGTGTTTCACTACCACCTTGGTCTCGCCTACGAGAAGGCGAATCAGCATAGCCTGGCCGTGCAGCAACTGGATAAGGCAAAGAAACTCAATCCGAATAATGCCGACGTGCTCAAAGCATTATCGGAACTGCACACATAAATCCGTGGGACTGACAATTCCTAAATGAAAACCCCGCCTCTCGGCGGGGTTTTCCCTTCTGCTTGCGAACGAAGGTTTATGCTTTCAGCTTGCGACGGATTACTCCCGCCAGTCCGAGCAATCCCGTTCCCAGCAGGCTCAGCGAGCCCGGTTCGGGAACGACGGTGTTCGTATCACCGCTGGAAATGGTGGTGCTGCCGTTGAAGTAGCCCTTGCCGGTGTTGATCGTCAACTGGACGGTCACTCCGACGGTAGAGTATCCAGAACCGGTCATACCCGCCAGCGAGCCGCTGAGCGTGTAGTTATGGGTTCCATTAGCCAGGGTGACAAGCGTCCAGGTCACAGGACCCGAAAACGATCCGCTGAACAGCGTGCCGCTCGGAATACCATCGGAGCCATTCCCGGTGATGGAGAACCATCCGCCGCCGGCAAATGTCCCGCCCATCTGCAACGAACCGCTGGTTAACGCTCCGGTTGAAAAGCTGACGCTGCCCAGATCGGAACCTGTGATCAGTCCGCCCCCGTTGAGCCCGTTGACTGCAACCAAGGTCGATCCGCTCAGCGAAAGTCCGCTGTTCGAACCCGACAAGGTGCCGCCACTATTGGTGTAATCTACGCTGCTGCCGGCAAACATCGCCGTTGGCAGGGCCAGTGCCAAAACAGCAAGCAAAATAAGTTTCTTCATTTGTTTGCATTCTCCTAAGGAGTTACTTCGCCCGGGTCTGCAAGACGCGTGGCTCGCACCTTAACCGAGGAAAACGTTGGCTAAGGCGCTTGTACCCAGAAAGTGCACCCTGCGTGCCAAAGTGGCTGTTCCAGTAAGCCGCTGTTGAATAGGACTTTATGGGGTTTCCTCAGACCGAAGCGCGGGTGGGATGTGAAATTCTCTGCGCAACGATTGGGATTGGGCTGAGTAACCGCTTGCCGGAGATTAGTAACCGAAACCTCGAAAACTTCAATCCGCTGCGATGTCCGACTTTGGAGCACTCGCGTCCTGCCGTTTGGCCATTCGATTAGAGGGCAGGCCTGCGTCGCGGATTTTGTATAGCAGAGCGCGATAGCTGATGCTGAGAGCACGCGCGGCCTGTTTGCGGTTCCAGTGATGATTCTGCAGGACTTTCAGAATTACTTTGCGCTCAAGTTCCCGCACCGCTTGACGAGTCAGTTTCTTGAGAGAAATCTGACCATCCACCGGAATTTCTGTATTGAAGAAATCGGTGCTGCGCGGGGCAAGATCGGAAGAGATCACTTCCTCGTTGCCCAGAATCACGTAGCGTTTAACGAGATTTTCCAGCTCCCGAATATTACCCGGCCAGTGATATTTCTTCAGCTCCGCCATCAATTCGCTCGAGATCGCTTTTGCCCGGCAGTTATACTTCCGATTGTGATAATCCAAAAAATACTGCACGAGTTCCGGAATATCACCGGCTCGTTCGCGCAGCGGAGGCAGGTGCAAGTTCACGACGTTGATGCGGTAAAACAGGTCCGCACGAAACGTACCGTTTTCAATTTCCTGTTCGAGTTTGCGATTGGTGGCGCAGACCACGCGCACTTCTACTTTCTTGTCTTCCTGGGCTCCGATCCGGCAAAACTGGCCATCCTGCAATAACTGCAGCAGCTTCGATTGCAGGGACATATCCAGTTCCGAAATCTCGTCAAGAAAGAGGGTGCCACGATGCGCCATCTCCACCCGGCCCGGCTTCACACCGTACGCCCCGGTAAACGCTCCCTTTTCGTAGCCAAACAGCTCACTCTCGAGCAAGGTTCCAGGAATTGCGGGACAGTTCACCTTCACCCACGGCCCAGTACGCCATGGCGACGCGGCGTGGATCATTCGAGCAATAATATCTTTTCCGGTTCCGCTCTCTCCCTGAATAAGAACCGGGACGTTGGCGCCCGCAAGGCGCGTGAGGCGGTCGCGTACTGCCTGCATGGCTTCGCCGCGGCCAAAGACGATTGCGTCGGGTGGCATCTCCCCCAAAGGCTGAACAAGCGTATTCACACTGCTAGTTGTCATGAATGGTTTTTACCAGCTGGGGGGAGATACTTCTGTAAGCATCCAGAGAGCCAAATCCGATAAACGCAATTGCGACTCTCAAACCTAGAGTATGTGCTTGAGAGATCGCAACTTACCAAAGAGTAGACGGTGGCTACCCTGGCAAGCAGGATTCAGGATCCCAGAATAACACTGCTCCAGACTGTGCGCAAACATTTTCACAGTCCTGCGGTCTTTCGGCGGGAAGTTGGGGCCTTCCCCGAGGGCATCAAAGGGCGCGAGAATTTCAGCCCGAGCAGATAATAGCCCTCTGCAGGTGTGGTGCGAAGAGCTTTGGCCCGCAGGGTGCGCGCGGCCTTTGGCAGGGGCGCCAACGCAGCTACCGGGGCACTGGGAATTTCGAGCCGGATCTGGGCGACGGCGGGCAAAACCCGCCGAATTGCAACGAGCATACCCCCGGCACTTACGTTCAGGGCCGTCGCAAACTCAAGAAATTCCTTGCCCTTGCCGTCGCGGCTGCGAACAAAAACGGGGATCGCGAGCGGCAGTCTGGCCCACTTTCGCCGCTCATTTCCAGTCTTTGCCCCGTTCATGCAGACCTCTCCGTCGCGCCGATAAGCCCTTCCCTTGGAGCACATCATGGGCCAAAGACTCGGCCAAGGCCCGATCAAACCCGGTCAAACCGGGTGAATCCAAGCCCTTTAGACTACAAACCCCGCACTACGACGGCATTCGCCTCCGTTCTATTCGTTTTTTGTTCGATGCTTAGCCGTTAGCCTCAGGAAGCCTTTTTCGCGAAGAAGTGCAGAGTTTTGCTACACTTGGGTAATTCCGTTGCATTTTTCGTTGACAACATACCTACCCTGTCATACGATTTTTGTACCGACACTCGCGTTGACAAGTTGAAGAGTGCGGTTCCCCTCTCCCTGTGTCAACCTGTGGTATTTCCTCAATGGCCTCTGCTCATAAGAACACGTGTGCTTCCGACGCCGGCACGGTAAAAGAACAGGTCGCGGGCGCCCTTCGGGCCGACGGGGATGTGCCTAGCCCTGAAAACCTGCTGCAGGAATACAAGGAACTGCGGGACCGGTTCCAGCGCACCACCAACGCCCTGGCGTCTGCCGCTCACGATCTCAAGACGCCCCTTTCGATTCTCAACGGATACGTCGAACTGCTGCACAGCGAGAAGTTGGGACCGCTCAGCGAGCGCCAGCGTGAAGTTTTGCAGGACATGCGCGACAGTGGCAAGCGACTGCAGCAATTCATTCAGGATTTCCTGACCTACAGTGCCCTCGAAACCGGCGGGCTCCGCATGCAGTTCGACGCCGGGAACATCAACGACTGCCTATCGGGAGTCTGCCGCCTGTGGTCGAATCGCTTTCAGGAAAAAGGAATCGCGCTCTATTTCCTGGCCAATGACAAGCTTCCGGTTTTCCCCTTCGACGCGCCGAAGCTGGAGCGAGTGATCTCGAACTTGCTCGAGAATTCATTCAAGTTCACGCCTCAAAGCGGAACCGTCTGGTTGCACGCCGAGCCGTATATGTGGGAGCGCCGCGCTGCCTCAGTGCCTTCGTCGGCCGAACGCCGCCGCCAGAATCTGGCCCAGCCAAACTCGGTAAAGGTAAGCGTCTCTGACACTGGGCCGGGCATTCCCGCCGAGTTCCACCTGGAAGTGTTCGACGATTTTTTCCGGCTGCCCGGCACCGAGAACGAGGAGGGAATGGGCCTGGGTCTGGCGATAGCTCGCCGCCTCGTGCATGGAATGGGGGGAAAGATCTGGGTTGAGAGCGATCCCGGCGCAGGCTGCAAGTTTTCTTTTCTGATCCCATTCAAACCGGCCGTTTCCGCCAGCAAGGGAAAGAATCGATGAAGCAAACTGCAAAAATCCTCCTGGTCGACGACGAGCCCGGGATGTTGCGCTATATCAAGACGCTGCTGGAAGTAGACGAGTATAAAGTCGAGACCGCTACCACCGGCGAAGAGGCCCTGCAGAAAATTGACAAGGGGCTCGAGCCCGATCTAGTTCTACTCGACGTCCTCATGCCTGGCATCGACGGGTTGCAGACCCTTGAGCAGTTACGTCAAAAACAGGCCAACGTCAAAGTCGTGATGCTTTCGTGCGTCAACGATACACGGAAAGTAGTCCAGGCGATGAAGCTCGGCGCCCAAGACTATCTAACCAAGCCGTTCCAGAAGGCGGAACTGGACGCCGTCATCGATCTCAGTCTTGGTCAGGGAAAACAGAATTTTTCCGGTGAAGTCGAGGAACTCGCCGAGGACGTATTCTTCATCGCAGCCAGCCCTGCGATGCGAAAGATCCGCTCGCAGGCGGCGCTAGTGGCGAATGTCGACATCCCCGTACTGCTGCTGGGTGAGAGCGGCACTGGCAAGGAAGTGCTAGCGCGGCTGATTCACAAGCTTTCGCCGCGCGCTCATCGCACATTCCTGAAAGTAAATTGCGCGGCCGTACCCGCGGACTTGCTGGAGAGCGAACTATTCGGGTACGAACCCGGCGCCTTCACCGGTGCGACCCATGCCAAGCCGGGCAAGTTCGAACTCTGCAATAAGGGGACGATCCTGCTGGACGAAATTGGTGAAATGCCGCCCATGTTGCAGGCGAAACTGCTCCACGTTTTGCAGGACCAGCAGTTCTCACGCCTGGGTAGCCGCTCCGTCATCAAAGTGGATGTGCGTATTCTGGCGGCCACCAACATTAACATTCCCGAAGCGCTCGCTAGCAAACGCCTCCGGGAAGATCTCTATTACCGTCTGAACGCTTTCACCCTGAGCCTCCCGCCACTGCGCGATCGCAAAGAAGAAATTCCGATCCTGCTCAAACACTCGATGACGCAAATGGCGGAGCGCTACGCCCGCTCGCCTCTGCCTCTCTCGCCGCTCCTGTTACAGGCTTGCCACAATCATTCCTGGCCGGGCAATTTGCGCGAATTGAATAACTTCCTCAAGCGCTACCTGATTCTGGGCGACGAAAAACTCGCCATTACGGAACTCCTGCCCCGCAACGACGGCAGCGGCGGCATGTCGGCCGATTCCACGACGAGGAGTTCGGATTCAGGCGGCCTGAAGTCATTAGCGCGCACGGCAAAGGATGAAGCCGAAGCTCAGGCCATCACGCAGGCTCTCGAGCAGACCAACTGGAATCGCAAGCAAGCAGCCACGATCCTGCAGATCAGTTACAAGGCTCTTCTGTATAAGATCCGACAATACGGCATTGCCGAGGCTCGGGGACATCACAAGCTGTCGGCAGGAGCTTCGTCTTAACCGAAGCCTCTCGACACCAGAAAATAAAAAGCCCCACGGTCAGACGCTGTGGGGCTTTTGCTTTGAAGCGAAAGACGGCAACTCTACGGAACGTAGAGCGTGACTGTCTGCGATTTGGAGTCGGAGCCGGATGCGGCAGTTACTGTGACCGTCCAGTTGCCGCTCGGTGTTCCGCTGACGGGTGCCTGTGTGGTGCTCTTGCTGCAGGCGGGCAACCACAGAAGCAGGGCAAAGAGCGCGCACAGCATGAGCATTCCAAAAATTCGACGACGACGGCCGCCTCCCACCCCTACGCCAAGCAGAGTGAGTCCGGGAAGCATCAGCCAGAATGCGTAATCATGCCTCGTCAAAAGGCTGGCCGCGGGAGTCACGACGGGCCGAGCGGTCGTGGAGATGCTGAGCACAGCCGTTACCCCACTGGCGCTCTGCAGAGTGGGGCTGCTCGGACTGAAGCCGCACGTAGCTCCGGTCGGTAAATTCGAACAGGAAAGCGCGATGGTTCCGGTATAGAGAGGTTCGGGCGTGAGTTGCACCTGATAGCTTGCAGTCTGACCGGCCGCAGGCACGCTCTGATTTCTCGGGCTGACGGTCATGCTGAAGTCGGACATCTGCGCCGGTACGGAGGTTTGCGCGTACACGATGTTGCCCAACCCCGTCACCTGGACCGTGCCTCCGTTAAAGGATTCCGGAGAGCTTCCGTTAATGTTCGGTGTGGGCGTCACGACAATCGTGACGGTCGCCGTAGAGCCGGATTGCAGGGACGGGAAGGCTGCAACTCACAAATGCATTCGTCGTAACTCCGCCGCAGGTACCAGAACTGATGCTGGCCGAGACAAAAGTCAGCGGCACACCGGTGACTAGCTGACTCAGGGAATCGGTAACCGTGATGTTCGTAGCCAGATCCGGACCGTTATTTGTGATGATGTAAGTAAACGTGGCTTGGTTCCCTGCGCTGATGAAAGTCTGGTTTGTGCCCAGCGTCAGCGTGCCACTGATCGAAAGACTCACGGCCGTTCCCAGTTGGGTTACGAAGGCGTCATAACCCCCGTTATTGGTCGCCTGCAACGGCTTGGCAACGTGCAGGTCCGTGGAATTGGTATCGCCCGCGATATAGGTATCCTGATTCACATCCAGCGTGATGCTGGTGCCGGAATCGGTACCGCTTCCGCCGTAGTAATTCGCCCACGACCCGCTCGTGCTCTGCCCCGACACCGCAGCCGTATTCAAACGAGCAACAAACGCATCCTGCGGTCCGTTGAGACTGGTCTGGATCGAGTTGGGGTTGGGCAGCACCGGGAAATCCGGAGACTGCGTCCATCCCGTTACGAGTGCGCCGCTGTTGGAGTCGACGGTGATCGCGGCTCCCGCGTCATTGTCGCTTCCTCCCAGATAGGAGAAATAATTGAGCGCCACATTCACCGGCACGTTCGTCGTGCTGCGAGCCGGGTTCGACAGGCGTGCCACGAACGCATCGGATGGTGGAGGTGTGGTGTTAAACGTCGTAGGACAGTTGCTCGCCGGTAGGTTCGGTCCGTCCAGGCAGGGCTGATACGAGCCGGCCGTGCTCAGAGTCGAAACACTCTTACCAATATCCGTGGAATTGGTGGTGCCGACTACATAGACGTTCGCCGCACCGCTGTCGAGCGCAACCCCCGTACTAGAATCCGTGTTACTACCGCCCAGATACGTCGACCAGATTAACTGGGCGCCCTGCCCCCCATTCGGATTGAGTCTCGCCACAAAAGCATCAGGATCGGTTGTGGTTGTCGTGGTAGAGCAAGTCGGAGGATTGGTGGGGTTTGTCAGGGGAGCCTGACCCAGACAGGCCTGGTAGGCATTCAGGATCGGAAAGTCGGTCGTGCTACACGAAGAGCATCCGGTGTACAAAAAGTTGGTGGTCCCGCTGAAATAGACGTTGCCGTTCGTGTCAACGGCAATCCCTCCACCGACGGCGACAGGTGGGTTTGTGTCTGAGGTTGCTCCACCGAAATAGGTCGAGTAGGCAATACTGCCGACCCCCGGCGCATTCGTACTGACCTTGGTCACGAAGAACTGCTTTTCGGCGTTGGAGATCGTTTGGAACGCAAGTCCTTCGGGAAGTGTGCTCGCCGGGAACTGGATGCCTGTGCTGGGGTTGCCCGTGTCCGTCGACATCGTCGTCCCGGTTACATAGACATTTCCGGCAGCATCGAGGGTCATCCCACTGGCAACATCCGTGTTGTTGCCCGAAAGGTAGGACGAGTAGGGCAACTGCGTTCCGTCGTACAGCAACTCGGTGACGAATACGTGCGAAGTGCCCACGCTTCCGGGTTCGGGTTCCGTTTGATAGGCATTCGTTTTGTTTACCGGGAAGTTGGTCGAAGTGGTCGTTCCCACCACGAATGAATCGCCGCGGCCATCGACTTTGATTCCCACTGGATAGTCCATCCCGTTTCCACCGAGATAGGTCACGAAGTCGAGCGTTGCAATCAGCGAGCCCGATGGCTGTGTAATTTTCGCGATGTAAACGTTAGGACCGCTTCCGGCCAGCGAGGTCTGATACACGTTGACGGCGGGGAGGTTCGGAGACGTCGTGGAACCCGCGAGATAGATATTGAAGCTTCCATCGACGGCAACCTGAGTCGCATGTTCGTCGCCGCTGCCACCGAAGTAGGTGGAGAACGTCAGAATTGGATCGATGATCAGCTCTCGCGAGCGATCGTACGATCCGATCGCGAATCCCGCTCGGTTGTTGCCGCGCAGAACAAAGCTGCCTTCCACCGGCTGTTGCCGCCCAGCAATCTCCTGATACACCCTGGGTGGGGCAAGCTGAACGCTACCGCGTTCACTCTTGATGACCAGAGCGCCTTGGCTCAACTCAATCCGCTTCGCTCCGTGGAATTCAAGTTCCGCCTGAGAAGGATCAGATCCCGGCGCGACCTGGAAGTCATATTCCAACTGCCCCTGGTTTCCGTAGAAAACCAGATTGATTCCGGGATAAATATTGTCGTAACGCACGCGGGCGAACTGGGGAACGCCGGTCCGCCATTTCTCCTGATCGTTTCCTGTGAAATAGTTGCTCTTGCCCGGCAACGCTTCAGCACCGCTAACCACGGCGTTCGGATTCGCTCCCGCCAGCTTCATCTCAAGAGAATCCACGCGAGTTGCAGACGCCTTATGCTTTTTGGAGTTCGGCTTGGCGTTGTCGTGCGAAACCATGCTCAGGATCGCCCCCTGAGAACCCAGAAACAGGCTGTATCCCGAACCGCGCGTGACAAACTTGGCGCGAGAATCAGAGGGATCGAGGCCTGCTTGCCCCTGATTCGGTTCGAAAATCAGCGGCAGTCCCGCAAAGAGCGAGCGCGCCCGAGCGTCAGTCACTCGAGTTTCGGCCAAACCGGGCATTTCAGCCGGCGTGGGCGGAATCGCCATTGATGCGCCGACCACGGGAAGCCTTTCGGCAGTTGCGACGCTGTGCAGTGAGCGGGAACCCAACCCGAGAATCGCGCATCCTGTCCCCAGCAAAGCCAGCCCAGCAGCCAGGACACGTCTCCGAACCACGGATGTTGCCCACCAACGGCGATCTACGTTCACGCGTTCCTCCGATGCAATCAGATCAGTTTCTCGCTTCTATATCTTTTCGTGCAGGTCGCTTTCGCTCAGATCAGTCGTGAGAAGAGAGACGGCGCACGAGTTAGCCCGGCCTCGCGGCGGCGTTCGTCCCTTGGGCGAGTCTCGCCCGCAGCTTGCTGGTCACTGGAACTGGCAGAAAAAGTAAGTAACTACTTAAACATCTGACGGATAGGCAAGTCAAGCCGACTCCACCCGGGCCGCTCAGATTCCTGCTTCCTTGTTCGCCGTAGCCGGCCCTGAGGCTCCGGCGAAACCAACTGCGCCTCGTTTATTTGGGTTTGCCCGCAGCATCAAGCCGCCCCCGCCGCTGGCCCGCTCCAAGATTCGTCAGATGCGTCGGAGTGCGTGGAAAGATGCCGAACTGTAGACCTAAATGAACTGTTACTTTGCTTGGACGGACTGCGAACGCTTGTCACCTTTCTGCAAGGACTTGCAGCGCCGCGGCCGGTGACCGGGTCAAAGCCTCCGAAGCCGCTGACTCCATTCAGAAAACTTACGACTCCTCCAGCATAGCGATGGCCACGGGATTGCTCCCTTCCTTCCCAAGCCCTGCCCTTTGTGTCTCCCGCGGCTCTCAGACACATCATCTGTTCCGATTTCCGAACAGATTAACCGAGTCAGTTCCAAATGGCATTTTGCTATTGCAAAGTGGTGATATTTCTATACATTGAGGGCTGAACAATCGCTCCCAAGTCTTTGGGGATATTGCTGTTGGCCATGATGCTTTTTCAGAGTTACTCGCTTTCAGCAACCATGCAACTGAATTCTCAGGAACGGCGGACGATGCGGCGCTTCGACATGCGTCTGCCCGCTGTCGTCAGGCTTGAGGGCGCTACTGATTTCCACACCGAAACCCAGAACGTCAGCGCCCGCGGCGTTTTTTTCTACCTGGATCGCACGGTTTCAGCCGGAACCAAGCTCGAAGTCACCCTCACCTTTCCGCCTCACGTAACGCTCACCGACGCCGTGCGCGTTCGCTTTACTGCCCGCGTGATCCGCGTGGAAAATCCTCTGCCTTCTGCCCGCATCGGCGTCGCTGCCATGATCGAGAACTACGAATTCCTGCGCTCCAACGGCAGCCCCGATTTGCTCTCCGCCCTGCAAAAAGAGTGGAAAGCCACGAACTGAAGGTGGGTTCGACCGGACTCCTAAAGGATTGCTTCACTCTGGTAAAGTAACGCTCTTACCATGAAATTGTCGGTTGTCATGCCGATTTACAACGAAAAGGCTACGCTGCTACGCGTGGTGGAGCGTGTTCTTTCAGTCGGCCTCGACGTCGAATTGCTTTGCGTCGATGACGGCTCCAACGACGGCTCGCGCGAAATTCTGTCAGGCCTCCAAGGTCAGTATCCGCAGATGCGAGTATTCCTGCAGCCGCACAATATGGGAAAGGGAGCCGCGTTGCGACGCGGGATTCAAGAGGCGACTGGTGATTACGTCATCATTCAGGATGCCGACCTCGAATATGACCCAAAGGATTATCCGTGCCTGCTGGGACCGCTCGAGTCCGGTCAGGCCGACGTCGTCTATGGCTCCCGCTTTCTCGGAGGCGGGCCGCATCGCGTGCTTTACTTCTGGCACTCGGTTGGCAACTGGCTCCTCACCCTGCTCTCGAACATGATCACCAACCTCAATATGAGCGACATGGAAACTTGTTACAAGGTGTTCCGCCGGGAGGTCATCCAGTCGATCCCCATTGAAGAAGATCGCTTTGGCTTCGAACCGGAAATCACAGTCAAGATCGCCAAGCGGCAACTCCGCGTCTTTGAAGTTGGCATCAGCTACGCCGGTCGCACCTACGCCGAAGGCAAGAAAATTGGATGGAAAGACGGCTTCCGCGCGCTGTGGTGTCTGGCGAAGTACGGATGGAAGGTGCCCACGATGGCTTCTACGGCCGTTCGTACAGAATCTTAAGGCGGGCACAAGATCCAGCCAGAAGATTAAGATCTACTTTCCTTTTCCCACTTCCTTCAACTGCTGGCGCAGCCGGCTGAATCTCCGAACCAGGCTTCCGATATAAAGGGCGTGAATGACCCACGTCACGATATAAGCGGCGAACAGAAATTTGATGGCGTTCATCGTGGACTCCGATTCAGCGGCAGGCTGGCCTTCGCCGAAGCTCCTACCAGTGATTCCATGGCATGGGCCTGCTCGACTTCCCGCTGCAGCAACTCAAGCCGGAAGCGCGACCAGCACACGAGAAATGCAAAGAGAAGAAAAGCCATCCAATTGATGAGCAATACATGCAGCATGCGCGGATCCATCGACCCTCCGCCGCCAATGACGGGCTGCGGATGCTGGGTGCGGAAAAACCAGATCGAAAAATAAACCAGCGGCACGTCGAGCGCCCCAAAAACCGCCAGGGCGGCAGCCATCATCTGCGTCTGCGCACTATTCGAAAAGCGCCGCAGCACCAGGTAACTCACATAGATCAGCCACAGGACTAAGGTCGAGGTCAGCCGGATATCTCCCGGCGCCCACCAGATTCCCCACACTGGCCGCGCCCAGATCGGCCCGGTAATCAGCACGATGGTGCAAAAAACCACGCCCACTTCCGCGCAGGTCACAGCCACTACATCCAGGCGATCTCCCGGAAAGAGCCATCCGATCAGGAAATAAAATATCGGGATCAGCAGCACCGTAGTCGCCACGGCGCTGGGACGCATGCCTGCCGGAATCAATCGCTGTACCGCTGGCAGAAAACAGGCCAAGACGCCCACCGCCCCAATCACGAGCACAACCCACTTTGCCGCCGCTTGCGTGGAGAGCTTCCGGCTGGCCAGATATTGAATCGAGGCGATGAAGTTAATGAAGAAGAGCAGAAAAGCTGTCCAGGCGGAAGGCACGTGATAATAAATAATGCGGTAGACATCGCCCTGCTGCGCGTCCGTGGGTGCAACCACCAGCGCCTGATACAGCGCATAGGCCAATAGAATGACCGTCAGCGCCGACAGGATGGGGAAAAGACGTTTCATTCTGCGTGGAGAATCGTGCCGAACAATGCCAGGCAAGCTGTAGTAAACACCACATCGTAGGTGAGAAGCAACACGATGTAAAAGTGCGCGGAATCTTCTCCCGTCAGAATTGCCGTAGTGCCGGCGACCATCGCAATGACAGCCGGAATCGAGATGGGAAAAAGCAGCAAGGGCAGCATGATCTCGCGGCTGCGAGTGCGCAACGACATGGCTGCGAAGAAGGTGCCATTGACTACCAGCGCCCACGTTCCCAGCAGAGCAATCGGAATCAGCTGCCATGCCGGGCCCAGGGCACGCAGGTTGTAAAAAATGATGAACAGCGGCGTCATCAGCGCTTCGAGCACCATCACAAAGATAAAATTCCCCAGCGCTTTCGCCAGGAACAAAGCATTCGCCGGTGCAGGAGAGACGCGATAAGCATCAAGCACCTGATTCCGCATTTCGCGTGCCCACGTCTGGTTCAGTGCAACTACTGCGGCAAATAGAAACGCGATCCACACCAGACCGCCCACGATATGCCGGGACTCTTCCGCCAACGGATCAAAAGAGAATACAAAGATCACCACCACGAGGAGCGAAAAAAACAGCATCGAGTTCAGCGCGTCTTTGGAGCGCCATTCGAGGCGGATGTCTTTCACCAGCGTCGCGATGGTTAGCGACCAAAGTGAGTTCATTGCGCGCCCCCTTGCCTGTCGCTTAGAGTTGCGGCTGCAAACGTCGAAGTCCGGTCGACGATCTGCCCCGCCTCCATCCAAACAAACTCATCGGCCACGCCTTCGAGGAGTTGCGCCTGGTGCGTCACTACAAAAATAGTTTTTCCCGCGTCGCGCATGCCTTTCAACAGTCCGACCATCTCCCGCGCCGAGTGCAAATCCACGTTCGAGAACGGTTCATCGAGGAGCAGCACTCGCGGATCGTGCAGAATCGCCCGGGCTAATGACATCCTCTGCCGCATCCCCTGGGAGTATTGCCCCACGCCTCGCGTTAACTCGGGATCGAGCCCCACCGCTCGAATCACTTCTGCACAACGGGTGTCACCAGCGATCCCGTACAGGCGGGCGAAGTAGCGCAAATTTTCCATCCCGCTCATCTCGTCGTACAGCAGTGACGGATGCGCCATGTACCCGATCTCACGGCAGGCCGCCTGCGGACTTTTACCGAAGATTGCAATCGCGCCCTCCGTGGGGTGCGCCAGCCCGGCCAGCGCCCGCAACAGCGTAGTCTTCCCCGCCCCGTTGTCCCCAAGGATCGCGTGAAAGCGTCCCGCATCAAATTCTGCGGTCACGCCTCGCAAAGCAGCAAAGCGTCCGAACTGCTTGATGACATTACTGACGGTGATGGCAGGTCCGTGCGCGGCGGCATCGATCATGGGGCTCGATAGCGAATCTATGCATTTTGCTGGAGATTTGCAAAGTGCCGGCTGCGGAGGCCCAGAACCGAATATTCCGAAAGACCTGTTGACACACCATACATTTCGTGGCAATATACATAGCATTACAATGTATATTGCAAAGGCAAGGAACGTTGACCGCGGACAAAATTGGGAAGCCCAACTCCGTAAGGGCTGCCTGGAAATGGCCATTCTGGCGAGCCTGTGGGAGACCCGGCTTTACGGACTCGAGATCCTGCGCGCGCTTTCGGAGCGATCCGAACTCGACGTCGCCGAGGGAACGCTCTATCCGATCCTGTCGCGGCTTAAGAGCGAGGGACTACTGGAATCCGAGTGGGTCGAAGCCGACGCCGGACATCCACGGAAGTATTACTGGCTCACTGGGACCGGACGGCTACGCGCCAAGGAAATGGCCAGCGCCTGGAACGAGTTCGCGGACAAGCTTGCCGTTCTGATCAAACCGGTTGTTGGAGGAAAGCGATGACATCAGCACAACTCACCGACGAACGAATCGACTCCTACATGGGCCGCCTGGACGACGCACTCGGAAAACTCCTGCCGAATGATCGCGAGGATATTATCCGCGAGATCCATACCCATATCGTCGAATCCACGGCCGGAGCTTCCGATCGCGATGCGGTCGTGGACCGCGTCTTGCGCTTGCTTGGCACCCCCGAGGAACTGGCCGGACGCTACACTACCGAGAGTTTGCTGACCCGGGCAAGCCTGAGCTTCTCTCCTGTCGTTCTTCTGCATACCTGTTGGCGATGGGCCAAGCTGGGGACCAAGGGAACGCTGGCATTTCTACTGGCAGTGTTTGGCTACACCCTTGCTCTTGGGTTCACGGTCGCAGTTTTCCTGAAGCCTCTTATGCCTTCAAAAATTGGATGGTGGAGCGGGCCAGAAGGCTTTGGGATCATCATCCCTGATCACCCTGAGCTGATGCATGAATGGCTGGGGCCATACTTCGTGCCCGTCATCGCGGCCTTAGCGTTCGCAGCGGCAATCGGGACAACTCAAGCACTGCGCTGGATGATTCGTAAGCGCACTCCTGCCATTAGGCGGGCGAATGCCGAAGTTTAGTCCAGCAATCCGAACCGGGCTCGATCGAGAAACTAGTTCGCGCGGCTGGGCTGAACGGTCTGGACTTGCGTCATGCTCTTGGCGGGCTCGGCGGATGGCGTGGCGCCTGGAGTTGCACCCGGCTGCGGGGCATACTTGGACGCGCATTTTGCCTGCAGTTGTTTGGCATGAAAAACGCCGTCACGGTCGAATCGTCCATCGGCCAGGGCCTGTGAATCATCTTTGAACGTGTCAGGCGGAGCCTCGGTCCCGGTGTAGTCGACATGAAGAGTCTGGTCTTCTTCCATCAGCACGAACTGAACGTGCGTGCCAGTGCGCTTGATCGAACCGGGCTGCACGTTTCCGGCAACGCGAAGGCGCTTGGAATAAGCGTCGTCGCCCATCTTGTGCAGCTCTTTAATCGTGACGTAGTAACTCTTGCTGTCCTGTACGCCGCTGTAGGCCAGGTAACCGAGCAGCACCAGAATAATCGCCGTCACCCCACCGAATTTGAGATAGGTACTTGCCTGGCTTGACATAAAGCGCCCCGAAGGGAGAATCCCCACAGTTAGACTTTACGCGCCCAAGCGGCGGGAATCAAGATTCAGTGACGAACGTGAACTGCCTTACTTACCGCAATCAGTAATGCATAAATCTGTCGGCACCGCGCCTCTCGACACTTGCACCCCTACTTTCCTTGCAACTCGGGCACGTGCGAAAGGACATCCACGAAAACGCGCCGGAACTGCTCGAATAATTGCTCGAACTGGCCCACTTCGTCGTCAGAGCTGACCTTAATTTCCGATTCATAATCTCCGCCCACGACGCGGGTTGCGACGACAATAATGTGCTGCAGACGGCGAAATACCAGGCGCGTCAGCAACGACAGCACCAACATGGTCCCCAGCGCCAGCGCCACTACGGTCAAGATAACCAGAACATT
>CAVXVD010000105.1:0-4323 GCA_963765015.1 uncultured Acidobacteriota bacterium
CTGGGTGTGGCGCATCGCCAGATAAAACGCGGAAATGGGGCCTAACCGCTAATGGACCCGCGGCTCACTACGACCTCGGCGCGGGTGGGCGTAGCGTTACCACCGATTGCCACGATGCTTTTGCCGCAACAGGAGGACTAGTCGGCTCCAACCCTCATTGTTGGACAGGCGGAAGCTTGATGGGACTTTCCGGTGGGATGAACTTCAAGTTCTAACTCGCTTTCTTTCGAACGCGGTCATTCACAAAAGGCCGCGGCGCATGCAAGCGTCGCGGCCTCTATTCCAACATCTCTCCCGCCAGTTTAGCCCGCGTCCGCTAGAATGAAGGAGCAAGTAAACAGGACGATATCCATCTATGATTCATCCCTGGCATGACGTCACTCCCGGCGACAAGCTTCCCCATGAATTTGATTGCGTGATAGAGATTCCCTTTGGCTCGAGCGTGAAGTACGAACTCGACAAGTCGAGCGGCCTGATCCGTCTCGACCGAATTCTCTACTCGGCGGTCTATTACCCGGCCAACTACGGCTTCATTCCGCAAACTCTCGCGGAAGACGACGATCCGCTCGACGTGCTAGTTCTTTGCCAGGAAACCGTCGTGCCGCTGACCATCATTCACGCCCGTGCCGTGGGCTTAATGACCATGATCGACCAGGGGAAACCCGACCATAAGATCATCGCGGTCGCCACCGAAGATCCCGAATTCAACTCCTACCGCCAAGCGTCGGAGATGCCGCCGCACCGCCTGCTCATGCTGCGCCGCTTCTTTCAGGACTACAAGCAGCTCGAAGGCAAAGCCGTCGAGGTCGATGAGATACGCCCTCCAGGCGAAGCCTACCCCATCATTCTCGACGCCCTTCACCGCTACAGCGAGCAACGGCGCAAAGGCTTCAAGGGAGTGAAGTAATCGGTTGCAGGTTCCGGATCAACTCATTAGCCGCAGCCGCTACATTCCCTTGAATACGAAGCTGATTCCCTTCGTTTCATTCGCGCCGATGGTCACTGTCTGCGTGGATGTCCCGAGCTTCTCGTGCCATGCCTTGATCGTGTACGTGCCCGGAGGCAGATTTCTCAAGTCGAAGCCTCCATCTTTTCCGGTCACGGCAAAGTAGGGATGCTTGAACACCGCAATGTACCCTTTCATCCACGGATGCACGTTGCACTTCACCGGAATCGCAATCTCCTCGCGCGCGAATGCCTCTTCCATCTTCGATCCCGGGGGCTCGGCTTTATTCCATTCGCGATTGTTCGCCGGCACGGGATGAATGTTGTGCGACGTCGGATCTTCGTTGACCAGTTCCAGCACCTGATTCGCCCGAACCGCGAGAACGTGCGGCTGGTACAGGCATCCTTTTTGCTCGACGACGACCGTACCTGTCGGCGGATCAAACGTGCGGTCGCCCAACCCCTCCGAGACAAAAACAATCGCATCCTGCAGATCGCCTTTCGTATCGGCTACAACCTCCTGCGCCAGGAAGGGGGAGGGATGCTGCTTGGCACAGGCCGGATCGGCGGCCATGCTGATGGACTTCGCCGCCGGAATCTTCCCCTCGACGCGCACCACGCCTCGAACGGTTGCACCCGTTGGGAGCGAAGGGCCACCTGCCCTCAACCGATGCGGAGTTAAGAAACAAACTGCAAGAGTCAACCCCACGACGGAGATTCCTCGGGTGAAATTCATCGGGCACCTCAAATCGGGAAAAATTGGCTATCTTTCGTTATGTTGCGGTCTTTCGTAGTTCTCGGCTTTCTGTTGCTACTCGACGCGAGCTGTGCGAGCGATAAACTCGCCGTATCCCCGCCGGTAGCCCTGCACAAACGAAGCGCGGTCGGCCTCGGTCGACCAGCGGCCGATTAGAGGACGCATCGCGCTCCCACGCTCTGCCGCGAGCCTGCCCACGTAGAGCCCATCGCGAAACGCCGCATCGGCATCCAGTTGCACCTGCGCGGCTTGGTTGGGACTTGGATGCCCGGTGGCCAGCGACGCCGCGAATCCCAAGCAGACGGCCAGTAATCCTGTCAGCAGCCTTTCCATGTCAATGCTCCTTTTCCTCTCGAGCCGAGTGAACAGAAAGCAGCCTCGGCTTGGCCGCTGCTCTTGCGGTCGTGCGCAGCGATTCAGTTCACAGGGGATACTGCACTCGAGATAAACAGAGAGTAAGCGGTGAGGACGAAGTGATTGTCATTCCTTCGTCATTCGTCCGTCATTTGATGGTCAGAGTGTTGTTACTTCCTTATCGGATGTAAGTAATCAAAAAGGTAATCATGTTTGAAGCGAAAATCCAGCGTTGACCTTAAGTAATCTTCTGCAATTTCCCCCTTGCCACTTAGAATCCAACCGAGTCAAACGCCGGGGCTCCGGGTTTATTCCTTCGAACGTTTTTTCTGCCGAAAGGCCATAACCAACAGCTCAAACGAGGAGAACAATGAAGACTGTTCGACGTTGTGCCGTAGTTGTGTTTTTGGTTGCCCTCTGCTCGGCCTTAAGTTTTGCCGACGAACCGGGAAGGCATCCCGCTTATTTGCATGCGCTCAGCGATCTGCGGCACGCGCGTGCTCACCTTGGCCAGTTCGCGGCCACCGAACATATGGACCGCGAAGAACAGCACGCCATCGAAGAGATCGATAAGGCCATCGAGGAAATCAAGCACGCCGCGATCGATGACGGCAAGAACCTGGACGACCATCCGCCGGTCGACGCCCACATGGACCGCCGGGGCCGCTTCCACCGCGCGCTGGAACTGCTCGACAAGGCGCACAACGATATTGCCCGCGAAGAAGATGATCCTTCCGTCCGTGGTTTGCGCGATCGCGCCATCCATCACATCGACGAGGCCCACCGCATCGTCGATCACCTGATCGTCCAAAACAACTGGTAACAAATCTCACCTTTCGCGGAGAAAGCCCGGCCGGAGCTGGGCTTTTTCTTTTGGCGAAGAGCTGCATTTTTCTCTTGACATAATGTACTAGTAGTATAGTACATTGATACCGTCATGGGAAAGAATTCTCAGGATGCTGCTTTTCGGTTCGCCCTCGATCTGCACAGCGGCATGCCGGTCTACCGCCAGATCATCGATCAGGTGCGCAGCGGAATTGCTTCGGGATCCCTTACTGCGGGCGATCAACTGCCCACCGTTCGCCAGCTGGCCGTCGATCTGGCCATTAATCCCAATACCGTGATGCGAGCCTATCGCGAACTGGAACTCGGGGGGCTTCTCGAAACCCACCAGGGCACGGGAACATTCATCGCCGAGAAGAAGCTGGAAAAAAATTCCATCGAACGCGAACGGCAACTCAGTCAGATGGCCGGAGAATTCGCGGCCCGAGCAGGCGCCGCCGGATTCACCCTGGAGGACTTGATCGATCGCCTGCGCGACTTGGTGCCCAAAAGGAGATAATGTCATGGCAAGAATCCGAATCAACGAAGTGAGTGGCATCGCCCGCTTGCTGTCCGTAGTCAGCATGGCCATCGGCCTCGCGGTGACAGCGGCAATTCACAATCCGGCTCCAGCCATTATCGGAGGCATCGTTGGACTCTATTTTCTATTTGCGATCAAGGTCGTCCAGCAATGGGAGAAGGTCGCCGTCTTGCGTCTGGGGCGCTATGTCGGCCTGCGCGGCCCCGGGCTGTGCCACATCATTCCCATCGTCGAAACGCTGAGCCCTTATGTGGACCAACGCGTACGCGTTGCAAGCGTCTCTGCGGAGTCCACGCTGACGCGCGATACGGTTCCCGTGAATGTGGACGCCATCGTCTTCTGGCTTGTGTGGAATGCCGAAAAATCCATCCTCGAGGTTGAGAACTTTATCGAGGCCATCAATATGAGCGCGCAAACCGCCTTGCGGGAATCCATCGGCCGCCACGAGCTGGCGCAGATGATTACCGAGCGCGAAATGATGGGCCGCGAACTGCAGCGCATCCTCGACGAGAAAACCAATCCCTGGGGCATCACCGTGCAATCGGTCGAGATCCGCGACGTGAAAATTCCAGCCGGCCTTGAAGACGCCATGTCACGCCAGGCACAAGCCCAGCGCGAGCGCCAAGCCCGCATCATTCTCGGCCAGGCAGAAAGCGAAATCTCCAACAGCTTCGTACAAGCCGCAGCCGCTTATGCCGAAAACCCAGTGGCCCTGCACTTGCGCGCCATGAACATGCTCTACGAGGCCGTCAAAGAAAAAGGCGCCATGGTCATTGTGCCTTCCACCGCGGTGGAAACCATGGGGCTCGGCGGAACACTTGCCACAGCGTCCCTTGGGGGCGCCAAGCCCTAGCCATTCAATCTCGGCGCATTTTCAACATCAACAACATCGAAAAGGAGTACC
>CAVXVD010000106.1:0-39088 GCA_963765015.1 uncultured Acidobacteriota bacterium
CGGATGCCAATCCGTCCCGCTCAGCTGTCTGCAATGCGTCTCGACCCAGACATTTACTGCCATTACCCCGCTGACCGCCATCAGAATCGATGCCAGCGCGATGGTATGCGGCATGAACTGCGATTGAAGCAGATTCCAGATCACCGAACTTGCCAGGATCAGGCTGAGCAAGCCTAACTCTCCCCGTTTAAACAGTTGCTTGGGATTGAGTTGAAGGGGAGTGCCGTGTTGGTGAGCCCACGCTTGCGAGATGGCCCAAGGCAACAACACTGCGGGGACGAGATATAAGCCCATCCACAGGAGCCATTTGAATGACGTCCAACTTGGCATCATGATTGACCCAGGGTTCCTGAAACACAACCCTGAAATTGGAATCTATCGTTCCGCCGAGGCGTGAGCAAGTTACCCCAGACATAGACCCCATTCCGAGTTTTCCTGCAGTTTTATCGGGCGGAAACGGAGGAAACGCGGACTTTCTTTCTGGTTTTGAACGCTGCGCCGCTGAGGCACCAGAATCCGCCTAGGGACCCTCCGGCAAAGACCGACCAGAGAATCGGATGGATCCAGGAGCCGTACTTCTCGAGACCAAGATTTGCCAGGTCCCAGAAGGTGAGAGGCCAGATCACAATGGCATACACGCCCACCACGACCATGGTGACGAAAAAAAGCAGGAAGATGGCCAAAACACCTACAGAAAGGCTTTCCAGCAAAAGCAGGATCCAAGGCTGGCGGTTAGGCTCGGCGCGCCCGGACTTGGTACTTCGTTGGTGCTGGACGAACTGAGACATGATCCTCCCCAGGAATGGAGCGCCCGGGCTCGGCTTGCAAGCTACAGGATAGAGTCCTTGCCGAGGACGGCCAAAGTTACCAAAGGGCTCGTCTACCGATTGGGCGTCGCCACAAAATTGCATGGCCCCGCCATCGCGGGGCCGCAGCACACGGCTTTTGATTTTGTCATTCTTTACTGCGGAGTGAAGTTTTGGTGGTAGCTGAGATTCACCACGTCCTGGAACATCGGCGTGCCCGGAGGCAAATTCGCCGGATTCAGGAAAAGAGTGTCAAACGAATAGTTACGAGTCGGAGGGCTATACACGACGTTGCAGCACTTGAACGTGCCGGTGTTGTATTCGGAGTAGTACATGCTGACCAGGGAGCCATCATAAAACAGCTGCTGGCCGCCCCAGTTCTCGAGATAGCGGAGGAAATTGTGGAGTCCGCCATCCGTGCCGTAATCCTGCCCTCCCCAAGCCGGTTGAGGGAACGGCACATTCTTGCCGGCAGCCACCGCCATGCGGTAGTAGGTGGTGGTAGCGGGACGGTTGCCGACGGTCGTGGGATTGTTGAGGCTATTGGCGTCACTCCAGTTGTTAGAAAGCACTGTAACCGTGTCGGCGATGATAGACGCAGCGGAATGCGGAGTCGTATTGCTGCCGCCACCCCACATCGGATCGGAGGCGCTGCTGTTGTAGTTGCCCTGAACGTAGACTGGATTTTCCGAGGCCACGGTGAATCCGCCCAGATTATTGTCGGGGCGCACGGGAAGGTAGCTAGTCCCGGCATTCATGCCGCCGCCGACTAACTTCAGAACGTGGCGTGCCCCGGAAACAGCGTTCGACAGACCGGTAGTGGAGCAGCTGGTCGTCTGATAAGGATTGGGCGGAACAGTATTCGTATTCACGCCAAAGCCATACCCGATATTCGCACCGCCCCAATTGTCCAGCTTTCCATTCTGATCGGCATCTTCGGGCGAGTAGGTGTAGTAGGTTGCCGGTTCGAGCGTCCCATCGGGAGTCGTCGAAGTGAGGGGCTGAGTCGAGTTCACCACGTCTTCCAACCCTGATTCCCCGCTGATCACATTGGCCGGCGTTTGTCCGCCGTTGGAAGGATTGGGATCAGGGAGCATCCCCCGATGATCAGAGAAATACAAGATGTAACCGTTCTGGTTGGTGTAGTTCACCAGATTGCCGGTGTCGAGAGCCTGCGTGTAAGGCGCCAGATGTTTCAGCCAGAGAGCCAGGTTCCCCACGTTGATTTCGACGGCGTTCATGATGCCGTTGACCGCGCATCCGTTGGCGCTATCCCGCATCTCGCCCTCGCGCGTGTCGTAGAAATTGATGGGATAGAACGAGTTGGGATTACCGATCGGGGAGCTCGCGGTCGGATTCATCTGCTGCAGCATGATGATGGCGTTGGGATTATATGGATCCGTGCCTGGCCCGCTCGGTGGCACGCCGTACTGGCGGCTGAAGCTCCAACTCAGCCAGTCCCGCGTAGCTCCGTGCCACACGCCCGCGTTGTCGGAATACTCGACCCGCATCCACGCGCCTTGACCATTCGTGGGAATGCCGGGCGTCGTCAGTTCTCCCAAGAGAGGATACGACGTCCATGTGGGATAACCGACCGGGGCAATCCAATTGTTCGAACCCACTGACGCCAGCCCGTAAAACTCTGCTCCACTGACAGCAGCGCCAGCAGTATTCCTGGTGCCGGATGTCGCAGGAATCGTGTAACTGGATCCGGGAACGAACTGCACATCGTCGGCGTCGAGAGCAGCGACACCGCGCTCCGGATGCAGATCATTGATACTGTCAGCCAGCAAGATTCGAATCTGCGCCTTGTTGTACAGTCGGGCGCTTCCGAGGGCGCTGGTGGCCGATTCTCCGGGCTGGGGCTTGCGAACAATGGCAATCGGATCGGTGCACGGGGGCGGATTGCTGGTGCAGCTGTTTTGCACAAATGGCAACTGCATGTTGGTCGCACCGGTGGTGGAATTCACCAGGAACCCGTTCAGGTTTGCGGAAACGAGGCTGGGGAAATTGGGATTGGCGGTGCCTGCGATGGTCGGATAACCACCGCTCCAGCTGGCGTCACCGGGAACCGTGGCCGCTCCGGGGAGCGCTACGCAGTTCGGCCCAGGGGGCGGAAAGACGAGCGCGCACCCTCCGCTCGCCTTAGGAACGAAGATCGTCCCGCCATACCCGCCAGTGGTGATGAAGCCATTTTCCAGGCGGTCGGTAATGATCTGCTGGTAGGCAGCCAGCTTGTCGTTAAAAACCAGATTGGCGCCCGCTGCGAGGAACAAATTCCCGTTCGTATGAACACGACCGCCGAAGCCAAAGTTTGGCCCCGGGAAGTAGCTGCAGTCGTACCCGCAAAACACGCCGAACTGGAAAACCGGAATCAGCGCAACTTCCACTTTGCGCGTCATGTTCACCGACGCGCCCAACGGACGACTCGCGATCACCTGCAGAGACATCGGAATGATCAGAGCATAGAGTCCCTGGTTCGATCCCGAACTGACCGTGTTGAAGCTGCTCGCCGGATTTCCGTTAGCGTCCAGTGGATACGAAATGGTCTCCAGATAATTCATGCCGCTGACCATTGCCGGAGTCGGGGGAAAATTCGTCAGGTTCTGGATCTGGGCATTGGTGGGAGTCATTGTCGAGGTGTAGAGCGCAGAGAGATCGGCGGTGAGCTTCTCCATGCCGGATTCCGCGCCGTAGAAGGCCAGATTGGATTCGAGGTCATTGCCTCCCATGTGGGATTCATTGGTGACCATATAAAGAAGGCCAGCCGCTACACCTGAAAGCAGCACCAGGATGAGAAGCGCCGCGATCAGCGTGAAGCCCCGTGAACTGCTTTTGCGTTGTCCCATGGTTGGTCTCCCGCTCCAATGCATCACTGGTAACGATTCCGGAAGGCCATGTTTCGGGCGCTTACGGAAGTGGCCAGATACATGTTCTGGGACTTGTTCCCGTTGTTGATCATGCTCTGGCCCATCAGCACGATATTGATCTTCTGAATCAGGTTGGGGGATTCCGCCGCCGAGCCCAGAGGATTTGGTTGATTGGCATCGAGCGCGGAATTGACGGAGTTATAAACGTCGAAGGCGAATTGCAGATTGATGATGTCGTCGGCAACCGGCACCGGGCTAAGCCCGTTCACCTGCCGCATCAGGCGCGGAGCCTGTCCGGCTGCCGGAACCGTCAGATAATAAGTGACCGCGAACAGGCGATAGGCAACCGTATTCGATCCCGTCGAGATCGCCTTGATATTGTTGAACGCCGCGCCATTCTGATTGATGTTAAGCGGATCGAGATCGGCAAAGTCGATTTCGGTCGGTCCCAGTCCCGTCACCTCACCGACCGCCGTGCCCAGGCTGTTGCTGAGCATGATGAGATCGCCGACCTGAATTCCTCCCGCGGCGGTGACCAGCGGAGGAGCCGGCACATAAGCGGCATCGGGCGCGATGGAGATCGAGCCGCCGTTTCCCGGCGTGGGGAAGGTCACGTCGTACTCATACAACGGGAAGTTATAGTCCGCGTAGATAACCGTAATGCTGTCGTTGATAATCGGCGGGGGCGCGGCCGTGATCACCGCATTCGCTTCGACGCCGTTACTATAGCCGGGAATCACGCCATACATGTAGTTATTGTTGGGATAATTGAAGCTCGGAACATGGCAGGTTCCACTCTGGTCGCATCCGAAACTGGATACGGTCGCGCCCGCGCCGTTGGGCAACTGGATTCCCCCAGAAGGCAACCCGGCGCCCGCCATGCTGACGTCTTTCACCATCAGGTCGACGGCAGCTCGCATGTTCTGCTGGGTTTCCGCTCTCTGCGTGACCAGCATGGTCGAGTTCACGCCGGTTTTGAATAGACTGGCTAAGGCTGCCATCACAATGAGGCCTACGGCCATGGCGACCATGAGTTCGACCAACGTGAAACCCCACTCCGAGTTTTGCTTTTGCATCTGCATGGTTCTTGGCTCTTAGCGGAAAGCCGAAATCAATGCGTTCACGGTGTAGCTGCGCGGAACGCTGGACGTTCCTCCCTGATAGCTCACAATCACGGTGATCTGCTTGAGGTTGGGGTTGACGGTAACTCCATCAGCCTCCATCACCGTCGCAATCTGGATCTCACGCGTGAAATTGGCCAGACTCATCGCCACATCGTCGGCCGTCCCCAGGATGCCGTCTGGGCCAGGCAGGGTGATGCACTCTGGGCCCGCTGGGCAGACTCCGGTTGCGGGGTAAGGCACATCGTCTGCCGTATTCAGAAGGCCATCATTGCCTGCATCCCACAAAGGCGTCGGGCCTGCGGTAAAGATCCCGCCCGAGGGAATATTGGCAATCTGAGCAAATGTGATTTGCTGCGTGTTGCGGGCGGTAAAGATACTCTCCATCGTCTCCAGCGCCTTTTGGCGGGCGATGAGATTCTCTTGCGCATTCTGAGTTGCGGCCACCGCCGTGGCGAATGCCGCCACCACGGTCAAAATGCCCACGCACATCACGACCACCGCGATCATGGTTTCGACCAGCGTGAAGCCCCGTTGTGGACCGCGAGATGTTGGACGCCTCATTGTTGCACCCAAGTGTTTCCCGACTGGTTGTAGAGCCGCCAACCGCGGACTCTCCCGGTCGTACCGAATACCGAAATTGCGCGGGAACTATACATGTCCCCGGGACGGGTCAGGTACAGAACACCGCTGTTGTAATTGCCCAGCGTGTCCTGAGAAGAACCATCAGGCATAAACATAATGTAGTTCTGGCTGCCCAAGCCCATGCCCTGATCGAAGTCAATGGCGGTGCCGCCGCTTCCGAAGCCATCGGGCGCAGCGGCTGGAAATCCCGCCTGGACCGCGAACTCGATATCGGATGGCAGCGTATAAGTGGCCACTGTCACCGGTGCGGGCGATACCGGCACAGCGACTCCCCAATACTGCACAGTAATTGTTCCAGGAGTAGTAAAGGTGATGATGTAGCGCTTGCTTTGTGTGATGGATTGGCTGCGATAAGTGCGGATCACCGACAGCGCGGTGTCATAAGCGGCGTCCACATGGTTCTGCTTGAACAAAGGCATCAGAGCCATGAAGGTCACGCCTGCCATGGTCAAGCCGATGGCAATCGTGATCATCAATTCCAGGAGTGAAAACCCGCGATTTTTGCCCAGACCCATAGGTCACTCATGAACAGTGGATCCCGCCACCTAAACAGCGGCCGCTCCAAGGGAGTCCGACTCTCTCTAGAAATCTGCGGGAGCAACCCCTGATCCCGCTTTCTAAACGTCTTGTCAGTTCATGCTAGGGACAGCGGGAAGGAGGGTCAAAGTACCATAGTGCTATGCAGGTGTAGTTCTTTTTCCAACTCTGGATCGTTGGTAAAGGTTACGGCAGTAACCAAGGGGGAGGAACGACGAGAGATCCGAAAGTTCTCCGTTGCGCCGGTCGCAACGGCTGACTAATCGTTGAGAATAACATTGAGGAGGGAATTCTGAATTCGTATGCCGCTCCCGTCATAATCGATGAAACCCAGCTTCCGGAACCGGTTCATGAAGAAGTTGACTCGCGAGCGAGTTGTGCCCACCATCTCTCCCAGAGTTTCCTGACTGATGTTTTGAATCCGCGACTGCGATACGCCTTCCTCGCCGAAGCGAGCGAGCAGAAGAAGGACCCGGGCCAGACGCTTCTCGCTGGAATTGAAGAGCTGGTCAACCAAATCTTCCTGGTATTGTCTGTTCCGCGTGAGCAAATAGGCTACAAACATTTCTGAAAGCGCGTGATCTCGGTGGAGGGCGAAGATCATGACCTTCTTATCAATGCAGAGAAGTTTGCAGGGGGGCATTACGCTCGCGGAGCACATGCGCACGGGCTGTCCAGTAAGGCAGCCCTCGCCGACGAAGTTTCCGACATTCACTATCCCCAGCGTTGCTTCCTTGCCAGTATTGGATACGACGGTAAGCCGAACCTTGCCTTCGAGAATGTAGAAGATCGCATCAGCTGCGTCTCCTTGCGCGAAGATGGTGTGGGTTTTGGCAAAGAATAGGACTTGCTTCCCTTCGCCGACAGTCGCAAGAAATTCCCTTGGGTCGAAGTCGCCCTTCCTGGTCGACGCGATGTGTCGCGAACGCTGCGGCACTTTGACCACCTTCGCGCGAGCGTAATAGAAGCCATTCTACACTACGTCTGATACCGTACACTCGACTTCCGAGTAACCTCCGCAGAGCTGAAAGTAAATACTCCTCAACTACGCTTACTGGATCTTCTACAACCACTTTACCGCCGGAGTTGTAGCTCGTAAGGAGACTTACTCGCTGCGCTCCGGCGATCAATCTTCTCCTATGTGCTGATCGCAACCCCGAGCTTCAATGAAAGGGTGCGACGGGTCACATACCCTATGCGGCTTTTTATTTTCCACACTTGTTCAATAGTGAACAGACCCGCGACGGACACGCTGGTAAGTTTTTCGCCAATCTTGTCTTCCGATTCTATGACGCGTTGCGTTTAGGGCACTTGCCACGATTTATTCAGTTCCTGTGGAGGGGTAAGAATGGACCGTGTGGCCAAGCAATTTCTCCGCCTGAGCGTAGGGTTGTCTGGATTAATCGTGTTCGGATGGGTGTTGATGGGCGAAACGGCCCAGCGCGCCAAGGAGGAATCATCTTTAACGACCGACTGGAGTAACCGCCATCTCATTTTTACCCGCCCGCACTCAAGCGAACAACTCGCCCGCGTCGCACGTGATCCACGTTACTGGCAGCAATTCCAGCGTAGCGGAAATGTCCTGACAGAGGCCACAAACGGAGCAGCGGCGGGTAACCCGGGTTTTGCGCCCGCAAAGCTCGCCAGTAACAACCAGAAACTCAAGCGCGATTGGTCCCAAGACCTGGGCAGCAACGCAAACGCAGGGGCTGGTAATTATCCGGCGAAGTTCTCGTTCCGCGGTACTACTGCCAACTGTGCGAGTGCCGCCGTCCCGGATTACGTCGTCTACAGCACGGGTCTGCCGGGATCATCTGGTCAAGCCAATATCGTCGCCTACGACAATCTGTATTCGGGATGCACGGGCACTATGCCCACTGTGTATTGGGCCTATAACACGGCTGGACAGGTTCTGACATCACCGTTGATTTCGCAGGACGGGACACAAGTTGCGTTTGTGCAAACCGATACCGGCCAGGTGGGAACGCTGGTTCTGATCAAATGGGCCGGGTCGACCGGAAGCGTCGGCGCTCCGGCAACTCCGGCAGCGGTTCTTCCCGCCGCATACTCCAGTTGCACTGCACCGTGCATGACCACAGTCATCCTGCATGACGGCGACAACAACATAACGGACGACACAACTTCCTCGATGTTCTACGACTACAGCGGCGACATTGGCTGGATTGGCGGCGCGCGAGGATGGCTTCACAAGATCACGGGCGTATTCAACGGAACGCCGACGGAGGTTAGCAATGGTGTGTTTCCCGTGCAGGTAAACGCCAGCAATCCTACTTCTCTCTCCAGTCCAGTTTATGACGCAGCGTCCCACAACGTCTTTGTAGGCGACCTTGGAGGATTTCTTTACAGCGTGAATTCCGCAACCGGAGCAGTGATCTCATCCGGCCAGCTGGATTTCGGCACCGGCATCGTTGAAGCTCCTGTTGTGGATTCGACGAACGGTTTTGTGTATGTGTTCTCATCGAGCGACGGCTCCTCCGCGTGCCCGGGGGGCGTGGCCTGTTCCGCTGTCTACCAGCTCACTACCGCATTCACTGCGGGCGGGACCGGCACCGAGATCACTGCGGGAAGCAGCGTGGCGGTTGGAACAATGCCCAATCCGAGCCCCATGTATATCGGCGGCTTCAACGCCGCGTACCTCAATTCCACCCATGCGACTGGAACGATGTACGTTTGCGGCAATACGGGAGGCATTCCAACTCTATACGGAATTCACATTACGGCTGGCGTTCCGGGCCCCAGCTCCGCCATATCGCCGCTCACCACCGCGACCACCGGTTGCTCTCCAGTGGCCGATGTCTTCAACCCCAACACCACCGGCGGTTTGACGGAGCAACTATTTTTCAGCGTGCAAAGCAATACCTTGCCCGTCTGCAATTCTACTGGTGGATGCATCCTCAGCTTACTGGAGACTCCGTGGCAAAGTTCCAACTCGTATTTGCTGGGCCAGCGAATTTTTAGCAACAACCTTCACGTCCAAACGGTCATAACGCCGGGGGTTTCCGGCACAACTCCGCCGACCTGGCCGGGGCCGGCCGGTGCTTTGACGACTGACGGCACTATGGTCTGGCTCGATCAAGGTAACGTGTCGGGAGCACTTTCCAACGTTTGGATAAAATCACACAACTATACCGGCGCGGCCACTCACCTTATTGACTCCAATGGCAACATCGAAATAGTTACCACCAGCGGCAGATCCGGAACGTCGCAGCCAGTGTGGAACACGACCTTGGGGGGCGCGACCGTTGACAATACCGCAACCTGGAAAAACCTCGGAGCCGCTTGTTGTGTTGCCCTTCCCGCCGCCGGCGGCACGAGCGGCATCATCATCGACAATGTACTCAATGGCACTTTGACGGGAACCTCCCAGGTTTACTTCAGCACTCTCAGCAATCAAGTATGCGGAACCTCCGGCACGGGTGGGTGCGCCGTGCAGGCATCTCAGGCCGGACTGAATTAGAGAGGCGCGAAGAAAGGTTGTTTGTATGGATGTTACCCGGAAGTCCACCGACATCGATTCCACAGCAGTAACCACGAAGAAGCCATATCAGAAGCCGTCCTTCCGATATGAGAAAGTTTTCGTGACGACCGCCCTTTCCTGCGGAAAGGTCACCAACGGGGGCTTTCAGTGCAACACCAATCCCAAAGCGTCGTGAGTTAGTCCACAACATCTCCGTACTGGCATCCGCCTGATGCATCGACAGGTGGCTCGGAAGCTTTTCAGCTACCGACGGGCGGCTCCGCTACATGAAGGATGGAACATCGTTCATTTGAGGTCTCGTGGAATGCGCAGGATCGGATTGAATAGTTGCCCTTATTGCGGGAAAGATGAGATATATGCGTCGCGCTCAAAGACGTGGCGGGACGAGGTGTGCTGCTTCTTCTTTCTTCAAGTGGTGAGATGCCATTCCTGCATGCGGCGCCATTATCGTCCACTTTTCTTGCCGCCTGTTCCGGTTGCATCATTAAAGAAACCCATCCAGACAACGCACAATGACGAACAACGAAGGCGTTCGGCGTAGCGCAACTAGAATCTCGCTCAAAAATAGCGTGTTTCTGGATTTCGGCGGTGCCCTTTGCCTCCACAGAGCCTTCTTCGAATCGATTGCATCCTCGCCGCAATGTCCATTCTCGAGGATGACGGTAAATGGCCCGATTTCAGCTATTGAGCCGATGTGACGCTGCTCACGGCAGATTTGATCTGATCTGTAGGATAATTCTGAGCGGGTTTGACCTCCGCCGGATGTGACGGCGAGAGCGGTTCATGCTCGTCGATTCAGGGAAGGACGGGACGGCGTGACGAGAATTTCAGTCCTGGTTTCGCTCGCAATCCTGATCTTTGCTCCGATCCCTACGGGACAAGCGCAGGAGCCCGGAACGACCGCAAGCGAAGCTCAACAGGTTGGCAAAGTTCTCAACGTACGGAAGGTCCTGCGTAATCCGTACTTCCTCAGTCGCTATCCGGCTATCCACTACTATCTGCTTTATTTTGCGGTTCGGGGTTCCGATCGCACATATTGCAGCGAGTACGAAACACCTGTTCTCGATGAGATTGAGGATGTATTCTCTGCGACGAACAAGGATGTCGAGTTCGTGCTTAAGGGCAAAACCTTCAAGCTCCGAACACCGCACGGCCGGACAATCAAAGCTCACTTGGTAGAGGGAAAGCAGTGCTAGCCGCACCAAAGGGCCGCGTACTCAAGTAAATCGCATCGCGATCGTTGGACCATTGGTGTGGACACCACGGTTGGCGAGAGTACCTCTTAGAGGCGGCACTCATCTGTCGTAATATCCCCACCGCTGCCCATTGGCCACCGGTTACTCTCAATCGGTGTCCATGGCCTCATTCCTCAGCTGCGATCAGGCTTGCTATAGAATTTCGAATCAACGGTAACGTCTCCGCGATGGTCAGTATCTATGTGGACCGGGGCATGTCCACCAACGTTTCAGAAAGGATTCCCTCATGCAATTCGTGGACAGGGCACTCGCTCGCCGGCTGGAGTCGGTCGAGGAGATGCCGCAGGTGTTATACGCGCGGGCGTTTCAGAAATCGCGTCCCGAAGTCGGCGCGGCGGAGGAAGAAATTTGCGGCGGACACATGGTGTTCGCCGGGCTGGGTTCGCCCATCGGCCGGGTCACCGGCGCTGGTCTCGACCGTCCCTTCACCGCGGAAGATCTCGCCCGGGTTGAGCAATTTTACCGGGCGCATAATGCTCCCTCACAGGTGGACCTCACTCCCATGCACGCGCCTGAGGTGTTCGAGCTCTTTAAGGGACGTGGTTACGCCATTGCCGAGTTGAATAATGTTCTCTTTCGGAAACTCGATGCGGGGGAGACGTTTCCGCTGCCTCCGGCGGGTTGCGAGATTCGGCGGAGCCCGATCGACGAAGCGGAAGTCAGTGGAGCAATTGTTGAGAGCGCATTTTTCCCCGATGGAGCTCCCGAAGCGTTTCGAGGACTGATTACTCCGCTGTATCAGATGGAGAACGCGCTGGCATTTGTCGCCACGGTTGGTGGGAAGCTTGTTGCCTGCGGGGCCGGTCTTGTGGTCCCGGAACATAGAGTCTATGCACTCTGTGGGGCGGGAACCCTGGCAGAATTTCGTGGACGCGGACTGCAGACCGCTCTGCTGCGCGCACGCATGGCAGCCGCGGTCGGAGCCGGATGCGAATATGCGGTCGTCGTAACCAACGGTGGTACGACTTCCCAGCGCAACGCCGAGCGCCTCGGCTTCCGCGTGGCGTATAGCAAGGTAACAGTCATCAAGCAGCTGGTTGCGTAACGACAGGGATAACAAGATTCACCACGGAGACACCGAGTCACGGAGAAAGCAAGAACGGAACTTCTCCGTGACTCTTTGGTGAATTCGTTCTGCCCGTTGCGACTGCATCGCCACTCGTTGCATAGTGAAAGGATGTCGAACGAGAGCTTCCTGCTGCAAGGCAAGCGAATCCGCATGGAACCGCTTGAGCATCGCCACGTCGATGGATTAGTGGTTGCCGCTGCCGCCGACCCTGCGCTTTACCGCTGGAGCCCGGTCCCTCAGGGCAGGGCCGAAGCGACCACGTATGTGGATACGGCCCTGGCTTGGCGCGATGCCGGGACCGCTGTGTCGTTTGCCATCGTACGCGCGGACAATGGAGTGGTCATCGGTTCCACACGTTACTTCAACCTTGAACGCTGGGCTTGGCCGCCGGTTCACCCGTCCTACGGTCGAGATGTTCCCGACGCGTGCGAGATCGGCTACACCTGGCTGGCCCGCACGGCCATTCGCACCGGAGCGAATACCGAGGCAAAGTTTCTGATGCTGCGCCACGCCTTTGAAGTGTGGTCCGTCTTACGCGTCTGTCTGCACGCCGACGTTCGCAATCAGCGTTCCTGCGCCGCCATTGAACGGATCGGCGGACAGTTCGAAGGCATCCTCCGCGCCCACCGGATGGCGGCCGACTTCATTCCCCGTGACTCGGCCCGGTATTCGATCGTGGCGGCGGAGTGGCCGGAGGTAAGACAGCGGCTCCTTCGGCTCGTGGATCACGTCTAGCGATCGGTCAAAACAGCAAAAGCTACACGGTTGATTGCGCGAAGAACTCGGCGATCTCGAGGATCTCCTCCCCGGTCAGCCGCAGATCTCCCGCGCGCATGACACCTTCGGCCTGCCGGGCGTTGCGCGCGCCTACGATCGCACCCGTCACCGCCGGGTTGTGCAATGTCCAGGCAATGGCGACTTCTCCCGCCGACCGTCCATGCATTCGGGCGATCTGCTGCAGGCGATCGACCAACGCCAGATTCCGCGAGAGATTCGGCTCCCTGAAATCCGTATGTCCCTTGCGCCAATCATCCGTTGGCAATTTGGCAATGCGCTCCCGGGTCATGGCGCCCGTCAACAGTCCCGACGCCATGGGCGAGTACACAATCACGCCGATCCCTTCGCGTTCGCAGTAAGGGAGAATTTCGGACTCCACTTCTCGATGAACCAGCGAGTATGGCGGCTGCAGCGAGGTGACCGGTGCGATCGCGCTGGCCCGGCGCAGTTGTGCGACGTTGAAGTTCGATACTCCAATCCAGCGCACCTTTCCCTCGCGCTTCAAGTCCGCCATTGTGGTCCAGCCTTCTTCCAATTCGGAGGAATCCGGATCCGGCGGCCAATGAATCTGGTAGAGATCAATTACATCGAGGGCCAGGCGGCGCAGGCTCTCTTCCACCTCGCGCCGGATCGAACCGGCGCTCAGAACTTTTCGCACTTGCCCGCTTTCGTTCCAGCGCAGGGCACACTTGGTGAAGACGTATGGCCGAGGCCCGGACCAACTCTTGAGCGCGCGGGCGACCACTTCTTCCGAGTGTCCCAGTCCATAGACCGCGGCGGTGTCGATCCAGTTCACGCCCAGTTCGAGGGCACGGTGAATGGCGGCGATGGATTCGTTATCATCTTGCGAGCCCCAGGCGAATTGCCAGCCCGAGCCGCCAATGGCCCAGGCTCCGTAGCCTACGGGAGTGATATGAAGATCCGAGTTGCCCAGCTTCCGCGTTTGCATTCCACAATCTCCTTGAACTGATTGGATTGTGCGGCCGCGGGTCGCGATTCAGAGAGTGAACCAATGAACATCGATGAGATTCGTACGTACTGCCTGCAATTTCCCGAAGCCACCGAGAACATGCAGTGGGGCGACGACTTGTGCTTCAAGATTCGCGGGAAAATATTTGCCATCGTCTCCCTGACCTCAGTCCCACAGAGACTGTGCTTCAAGTGCACCCCGGAGTCTTTCGCGGAACTGATTGAGCGGGAAGATATTCATCCCGCACCCTATGTGGGACGCTACAAGTGGGTCATGCTCGACCGCCTGGACGCTTTACGCAATGATGAGCTCGAAGATTTGATCCGCGAGTCGTACAGGATGGTCTCTGCAAAAGTGGGCAAGGTCGCCCAGGGTACCCGGGAAACGCGCGTCTCCAAAAAGAAAGATGGCCGAAAAATAGCCCGCCGGAAATCCCGACGGGCATCCGGATGACTCCGAACTAGTCTTTCCGCCCTCGCATCGCAGGAGGTGCGATGGCGGATTCGGCAGAAATTATGCGGCTCTAGTGAATGCCCTTGCTGTTGAGATAAGGTCCGTATTTCTGATCCGAGCCCTGAATGTGTGTCACCAGCCAGTTCTTCAGGAAGTTCATCACTTCCAGCGAGAGCGTCCCGCTCACTCCGGCTTTGTACTTCTGTTGCACATCAAGGACCTGCCGTGTGAGGTCAGCATGCTGCTGTTTGTGGGGCACGGCATCCCCGTAAGCAGTCTGAGCAAAGAACTGCTCTTCATGTGCAAAATGCACCTTCGTATAGTCGATCAGCCCGTCAAGAATCTTTCCTAGAGATTCCTTGCCGTGGCCCGACTGGATCGCGTCGTATAGTTGATTCACCATTCCAACCAGTTTCTTGTGGTCGTCGTCCAGCAGCTTTACTCCAACTGCCAGCTTTTCATTCCATGTCATTAGAGGCATGAGCGGAATTGTCCTTTCGGTTTCAGATTGTTTCGGCCTGATTGAACTGCCGAATTTTCTCCCCGGTGCTGCGCGCTGCGGCAGCGATCTGGTCCAACGTGCTGCCGATTCCCTCCACGGTGTCGGCTGCTTCTTTCGCGAAGGTCGCAACCGTGCCCAGAGAAGAACCGTGTTCTCCGACCGCCGAGGCCACCGCCTCCACCCGGGTGCGAATTCCTACCAGGTCCCCGTTGAGCAGCCCTACGACGGCGATCAATTCCTTGTTCGCCAGGCGGATCGTGGCGAGTTGGTGATAAACACCTTCTGTGGCTTGCGCCGTTTGTCTCGACAACGTCTTCACTTCGCCGGCCACCACGGCGAAGCCTTTGCCGCTTTCCCCGGCTCGCGCAGCCTCGATGGTGGCATTCAACGCGAGCATGTTCGTGGCGCCGGCGATCTGCTCGATGAGGTTGGCGGTGGAGGCAATCTCTTCTACTGCCCGGGACAACGCCGAGAGTCGCTCCAGCACCTTCTGCGATTCCGTCGATGCGTCCCCAATGCGGTGTTGAGCCTCTGTCACGTGCGACCCCACCTCGGAGATGCCGCGAATCATCTCTCCCATCATGCCGTGCACCATTCGGACGCTCATCACCACCGAGGATGCCGAGTTGGAAGCCGCCGCCGACTCCGATTCCATTCGGCAACTCTCCGCCAAAATTTCCTGCACGCTGTTCTCGCTCTGCGCGGTGCTGGCCATAGGAAAAGCCCTGATTGAACCTCCCTGCTTTTCTTGGGCCGTTTGCTGGTTATTATTTTCTAATCGACCGGGGCTGGACGGTTCGGAGCGGAACTAACCCGCCCCCGCGATTTGACTCTGCTCGCCACACTCGGCTAGCCTCAAGAGTCGTTCCTTATTTCCTTATCTTTCATGCGATTCCGCCACAAATTGCTGATTCGGTTGCCGATGTTGCTCTTGGCAGTAACTGCGGCAGCTCCGTTTGCTGCAGCCTCTACCCGCCCCGTCCACGCGCAACATGCCATGGTCGTCACCGTGCACGACCTCGCGTCCCACGTAGGGGTCGAGATCCTGCAAGCTGGAGGCAACGCGGTCGATGCGGCGGTCGCTACCGGCTTCGCCCTGGCGGTGGTTCATTCGCCGGCTGGCAACATCGGGGGCGGCGGCTTCATGCTCATCCGCATGGCCGACGGCAAGACGCACTTCCTTGATTACCGAGAGATGGCGCCGGCTGCGGCCACACCCGGAATGTATCTCGATCCCCAGGGCAACGTGATTGAGGGGGCGAGCGAGATTGGATATAAAGCGATCGGCGTACCGGGATCCGTTGCCGGCCTCGTCCATGCCGAGCAAAAGTACGGGAAACTCACGCTCAAGCAGGTGATGGTTCCCGCTATTAAACTGGCGCGCGAAGGCTACCCGCTGACTTGGGGAGAGGCCGCCGATTTCCACGATTCCTTTCTGGCCAAATTCCCGGAATCGTATCGCGTGTTTCAGCGGAACGGCGATTACTACAAGGCAGGAGAAATTTTCCGCCAGCCCGATCTGGCCCGCACGCTGGAGCGGATCGCCAGTCGTCCCGATGACTTCTACCACGGGGAACTCGCCCGCGAGCTGGCTGCTGCCATCCAGAAGGGTGGCGGTCTGATCACCGCCGACGACCTGGCTCACTATGAGGTCAAGGAGCGCGAACCTGTGCGCGGGACTTATCGCGGATATGAGGTGATCAGCGCCCCACCGCCTTCATCGGGTGGAACCGTGCTCATCGAGTCGCTCAACATTCTCGAGGGATACGATCTCGCGCACATGGAAAGCCGGTCAGCACAGTCCATGCATTTCACGGTCGAGGCGTTCCGGCGAGCGTTTTTTGATCGGGCGGAATTTATGGGCGATCCCGATTTTTCCAAGCTCCCCATCGCGCAACTTCTCGATAAGAAATATGCCGCCGCCTGGCGAGATGGGATCGACCCAGTGCACGCCAGTGCGAGCAAAGAACTTCAGCGTCCCGGCATCTTCAGCGAGTTGGAACGCTATGCTTCCGTCCATCCTCCCGCCGCCGCGCCGCCTGAGTCGAATCATACGACGCACTATTCCGTGGTTGACGCCGAAGGCAATGCCGTTGCGGTGACCACCACCATCAACGACTGGTTCGGATCGCGCGTGACGGCCGATCATCTCGGCTTCCTGCTGAACGATGAGATGGATGATTTTTCCGCAAAGCCTGGCGTGCCTAACTCCGACGGCCTGATTCAAGGTGCCGCCAATGCCGTCGGGCCTGGCAAGCGTCCGCTATCTTCCATGACGCCGACGATCGTGGTGCACGACGGCAAGACCGTTTTGGTGCTGGGCTCGCCGGGCAGTTCCAAAATTATTACCACCGTGGCCAACGTTCTGATGGGAGTGGTCGATTACGGCATGAATCTTCAGGAAGCCGTCAATGCCCCGCGCTTCCACCATCAGTGGCTGCCCGATGTCGTTAATGTAGAGAAATGGTTCTCACCGGACACATTGAACATATTGCGCAAGATGGGATACAACGTGCAAATCGGTCTGGGTGAGGGCAACTCAACCTCGCCCTACTGGAGCGATGCGGAGTGCATCGCGATCGACGAAAAGACCGGGAACCGTCTCGGCGCAACCGACGGCCGCAACAGTAACGGAAAGGCGTTAGGATACTGAAAGACACGGTTGATTCTTGATTGAAGATTGATGCCTGAAAGCGGGCGTTCAGTCGAAAATTGGCAATCGTCAATCGACCATATTCCCAAGGATTCGCATGCAAAGAGCGGTCTCAACCTATTTATTCGTGAAAGAACGGTTGCACCCCGGCATTCTTGACGGGCTCGTGCGCAGCGGTGTGCAGGCGGTCGAAATCTTCGCCGCTCGCCAGCATATCGACTACGCGAACCGCAAGGCGCACGTAAAAGAAATCGCCGATTGGTTTCGCGGCAGCGGCATCCCGCTGAATTCCGTTCACTCGCCCATCTACGCCGATTACGAGTGGGGCCGCGCCGGCGCGCCTCCGGTTAACGTCGCATCCACCGACCGTGCCAGCCGCGTGGAAGCGATGGACGAGATCAAGCGCGCTCTCGAAATCGCCGAGCAGATTCCGTTTCGCTTTCTGGTGCAGCATTTGGGAACTCCCAACGAGAGTTTCAGCGAAAAGGGATTCGAAGCGGCCATGACTTCCATCGAGCACCTGCGGGCCTTTGCCAAGCCGCTCGGGGTCCGCATCCTGCTGGAAAACATTCCCAATGAACTTTCCACCCCCGACCGCCTCGTGGAATTGATCCGCGGCGCCCATTTCGACGACGTCGGCGTCTGCTTCGATTTCGGACATGCTCACATGATGAGCTCGGTCCGCGAAGGATTTGAGATCCTGCGGAATTACATCCGGTCTACGCATGTTCACGACAACACAAAAGACAAGGACACGCACTTGTGGCCGGGGCAGGGAACCATCGATTGGAAAGAAGCGGTCGAACTGCTGCGCTCGGCTCCCCAAACTCCCCCGCTGCTGCTCGAAGTTAGCGAAGACGAAAAGGTCAATTCGCTCGAGAAACTCCGGGAGACGTTCGACAAGCTGGAAGGAGCGTAGGTTTCAAAGTCTCAACATTGCCAGGTTTTCAGGGATCCACTTTGAAACCTTGCAACCTTGAAACTTTGAAACCTCGACTTATGTCACCCATTACGACTATTGCAGAAATCGGCAAGCACGAAGGCCAGACGGTCACCATCCGCGGCTGGCTCTACAACCTGCGCGAGAGCGGGAAGCTGCTATTTCCGCAGTTCCGCGACGGCTCCGGCATCATTCAGGGAGTCGTTCCCAAAAATGCGGTTACGCCGGAAGTTTTCGACGCGATTAAAACGCTCACGCAGGAGTCGAGCGTGATCGTCGAGGGCAAAGTCCGCGCCGATAAGCGCGCCCACGGCGGCTACGAGCTCGATGTGGCGAACGTTCAGGTTGTGCAGCGCGTGCCCGAATCGTCCCCATACCCCATCACTCCCAAAGAGCACGGCACTGATTTTCTGATGGAGCATCGACATCTATGGGTGCGCTCGCAGCGTCAGGCGTCTATCCTGCGGGTTCGCGCCGAGATCATCAAGGCTGCCCGCGACTTCTTCGACGAGCGCGGATTCACCCTGACCGATCCGCCGATCATCACTCCGGCGGCCTGCGAAGGCACCAGCACTCTGTTCCCCGTCGACTATTTCGACGAGCAAGCGTATCTGACGCAATCCGGCCAGCTTTATGTCGAAGCGATGGCGATGTCTCTCGGCAAGGTGTACTCTTTCGGTCCCACCTTTCGCGCCGAAAAGTCGAAGACCCGCCGCCATCTCACCGAGTTTTGGATGGTCGAACCCGAAGTTGCCTACGCCCAACTCGACGATGTGATGGATCTGGCCGAGGGTCTGATCACCTTCATCGTGAAGCGCTGTCTGGAGAAGCGGCGCGTCGATCTGCAGACCATTGGCCGTGATATTTCCAAACTCGAAAAAATCGAGGCTCCGTTCCCGCGCATCAGTTATGACGACGCTGTGAAAAATCTGCAGGAGGGCCATGCGAAAGGCGCGCTGGAATCGAAATTCGAATGGGGCGGGGATCTCGGCTCGCCCGACGAGACTTATCTTTCAGCGCAATTCGACAAGCCCGTGATGGTGCATCGCTATCCCGCCAAGGTCAAGGCGTTCTATATGGAGCCTGACCCCGAGCGGCCGGATCTAGCACTGTGCGTCGATGTGCTTGCGCCCGAGGGTTACGGTGAAATTATCGGTGGCTCGCAGCGTATGGCCTCGTACGAGCTTCTGCTGCAGCGCATTCACGAGCACAATCTGCCCGAAGAAGCCTTCAAGTGGTATCTCGATCTGCGCAAGTTCGGCAGCGTCCCCCACGGCGGCTTCGGAATGGGCATTGAGCGTGCCGTCGCGTGGATCTGCGGGCTGGAGCATGTCCGCGAAACCATTCCGTTTCCCAGAATGTTGTATCGGCTCTATCCGTAAGAATTTCATAACCGATTACACGATCAATCAGAGTCCATGACGACTATGACTTCATCCACAATCACCGCCCGCAAAATTCGCGTCATCGGCGTTCCCTTGGATCTCGGCCAGTCTCGGCGCGGCGTTGACATGGGACCATCCGCTGTCCGCGTTGCGGGCCTCGAAGCGCGCCTCGAAGCCCTTGGACACGAAGTGGAAGATGGCGGCAACATTGCCGTCGCCATCCCCGAGCAGAAAAAAGAAGGCGACACGCACGCCAAGTACCTGAAAGAAATTACCGCCACCTGCACCAAGAGTGCGGAATTGGTGGTCAAGACGCTCGAAGCCGGGAAGGTTCCGCTCGCCCTCGGCGGCGATCACTCCATGGCTGCGGGAACCGTCTCAGGCGTAGCCGAATTTTACCGCCGCCAGAAACAGTCGGTCGGCCTGATCTGGATCGATGCCCACACCGACATCAACACTCCGGATTCTTCGCCCAGCGGCAACGTGCACGGCATGCCTCTGGCCGCGCTCATGGGTCTGTGGCCTTCGGAGCTGTCGAACATCTTCGACTTCTCCCCGAAGGTGAAGCCGGAAAACTGCGTGCTGGTTGGTGTCCGTGACATTGATGCGGTGGAAAAAGAGAACGTTCGGCGCGCCGGCATCGGCGTATTCACCATGCGCGACATCGACGAGCGCGGCATGCGCACCGTGATGGAAGAGGCCCTGCGCCTCGCCGGTCGTGGCACCGCTGGATACCACATTTCGCTCGACATGGATTGGGTTGATCCTGAAGATGCGCCCGGGGTTGGGACGCCAGTGCGCGGCGGCGCGACTTATCGCGAAGCTCACCTCGCCATGGAAATCATCGCCGACCACGGCCAGATGCTCAGCTTCGAAATCGTCGAAGTGAATCCGGTTATCGACGAGCACAACCGCACGGCAGATTTGGCGGTAGAGTTGGCGTTGTCTGCCTTCGGAAAGAAAATTCTTTAGCCGCGGATTCGCACGGATCTCAAGAAAAATAAGAGTTATCCGCGTAAATCTGCGTAAATCCGCGGCCAAGAAGTTCCGCGATATGACTACAGTACCACCGTAAGATTGACGCGCTACTTACCCAGCGTTCAGACTGGAAGGTCATGGAAAAGCTTCGAGTCGGCATCTTATTCGGCGGCCGCAGCGGGGAGCATGAAGTCTCGTTGCTCTCGGCGGCCTCCGTTCTAAACGCGATCGACAAAGACAAGTATGACGTCGTGCCCATCGGAATCACCAAAGATGGCCGCTGGTTGACCGCCGAGCATGCTGAGAATCTGCTCACCGGCAAGCTAGTCATCGAGCCGCGCAACCTCCGCGCCGGCGATCCCGAGAACACGCAACCCGCTGCGGTCTTGGCTCGCGGCGAAGCCGTGGTTGTGCCGCCGGAACCGGTTCACCGGCAAAGTGGCCTTGTGCCCTTTCAGAGCGATGCATCGTTGATGCGCCGCGCTGCCGACCGCGCCATCAATGTCGATGTCATCTTCCCCGTGCTGCACGGAACCTTCGGCGAAGACGGAACCATTCAAGGCCTGCTGGAACTCGCTGACATTCCCTACGTCGGCGCCGGCGTCCTCGGCTCGGCCGCGGGCATGGACAAAGACATCATGAAGTCCCTGTTTATCGCCGCCGGTATCCCCATCGTGAAGCACGTGACCATCCTGCGCAGCGCCTGGGAGAAAGATCCCAAGAAAGTTGAGAAACTCGTCGCCAAGCTAAAGTATCCCGTCTTCGTAAAGCCCGCGAACCTGGGATCTTCCGTGGGCATCAGCAAGGCGCACAATCGTAGGGAACTCGGCCCTGCCATCGAAGAAGCGGCAAAGTTTGACCGCAAGATCGTCATCGAGCAGGGCGTTGGCGGGAACAAAGGCAAAGCGCGCGAGATCGAGTGTTCGGTGCTCGGCAACGACGAACCGGCAGCTTCGGTACCGGGAGAAATTGTTCCCGTAAAGGAGTTCTACGATTACAACGCGAAGTATCTCGACGAAGGCTCGCGGCTGATCATTCCCGCCAAGCTCACCAAGGCGCAAACCAAGAAGGTTCAGGAGCTCGCCGTGGCTGCCTTCAAAGCTGTTGATTGTTCCGGCCTGGCGCGCGTCGACTTCCTGATGGATCCGAAGACCGGAAAGATTTTCCTGAACGAAATCAATACCATGCCCGGATTCACCGCGATCAGCATGTATCCCAAGCTGTGGGGAGCGTCTGGCTTGGCCTACGCCGATCTGATCGACCGCTTGATTCAACTCGGCATTGAGCGTCACGAAGACAAGAAGAAAAATCAGTACAGCCGCTAGGCGATCTGCGATCTTTTGCGCGGGTTAAAAGTCCTACTGCGCCCCAGCCTTTGTCATGAACGCTGCCTGATCCGCTTTCATCTTCTTCAGTCCTTCCATGGGCAGATACACCATGTGTCCGGCCTCGTAGGTGGCGAATGAGACGTTGTCGCGATACTTTGGCGGCAAGTTGAGATGGTCGACCGTATAGTTGGCGGCGAAATACGGCGTCGCCAGGTCGTAATAGCCTTCCATCACCAGAATCTTCAGATACGGATTCTTTACGATCGCCTGCCGCATCGCCGACGCCGTGTCGGGAAATCCCCCAATTGCCGATCCCCAATCCCACTGCAGGCCGTTGTTCTGCGCGCGCACGTTGTACGGCGTATCAGTCTTGTATCCCAATTCTGTTCGCAGGTAGTTGTTGAAGGTCGAAGTAAACGGCGGTGAGGTGGCCGCCCCCGTGGGATCATAGAACGGCGTATCGAGCAATCCGTTGGGATCGGGTCCGGTGTAGCGTGCATCAAGCCGGCCCACGCGCACCTTCTGGTCGATGAGCAGATAGTGCGTGAACTTCTGCACGTTGATGCGCAGGTCGGCCTCGTCGATTACTTCCTTGCTGAGCCCGGTGAAGCGCGACATCTGGTCGATCACTTTCTGCCGTTCCTGCGGGGTCATCGAATCGCCCTTGTCGAGCGCCTGCTCGTATTCCGTCGACGCCCACTGCTCGGCATCTTTGCGTGCGCGATTCATGTCTTGTGCCAGGTCGGGCGCCAACTTGTGATGGTAGCCCGCAATCATGGTGAACGACGGAATCAGAAAAACGTACGGCTGATCGTTCGTCTTGTTGTCTTCGAGCGTTTCGAAATTCAGCACGGTCGAGAGCAGCGTGATGCCGTTGAACGAAATGCCGCGGTCGGCCAGGTATCCGGCGATGCCCGCCGATCGGGTCGTGCCATAGCTTTCGCCGAAGAGAAATAGAGGAGACGACCAGCGCTCGTTGCGCGTGATGTAAAGGCGAATGAACTCGCTGAACGCTTCAATGTCGCCCTTGACTCCCCAGTATTTTTTGAACAGCTCCGAGTCGGCCGCCCGGCTGAAGCCGGTGCCGATCGCGTCGATCATTACGATGTCGCTCTTGTCGAGCAGCGTGTAGGGATTGTCCTCCATGCGGTACGGCGCTGGCGGCATGAAGCCGTCCGGCTGCAGCACGACTTTGCGCGGGCCGAGCGCTCCCATGTGCAGCCAGATGGACGCCGACCCGGGTCCACCGTTGAAGGCGAACGTCAGCGGCCGTTTCGGTGCTTCCTGGCCGTCGAGCGTATACGCGACATAGAACATCTCCGCTTCAATCTTGCCGTCGCCGCGCTTGATAGGGAGCCTTCCGGTCGTCGCCGTATACTTCAGCAATCTTCCATCGACCGTCGTCTGGTGATGTGTCACCACCGGAGCCATTTCGGTCATGTCGTAGTGCTCTTCTTTATCCTTGTCCTTGTCTTTATCGCCAGACGCTTCGTGGATTGCCGGCTTCGGCTCCGCTGCCGGTTCGGCCTTAACCGCAGCCTCCGACGGCTTTTCAGGAGTCGGCGCCGCTTGCTTCTTGGCCGCCGGTGACTTCGGGGTATCAGTTTGTTGGGCGGCGGAGATAACACTGAAAGAAAAAGGGAAGCTGATCAGAGTGACGGCCAACGTCCGGGAAAGTTTCTTCATGGTTGTTCCTTGCGAATGATCCGTTGCGACCCAGATTTTCTGGACTCTTCGAGTGCGAGGAATTGTACACCGCACCTGAAATGTGGAGCGGACACTCCTGTCCGCTGCCTTTGATCTTGCCCTCTGGTGTGCCTTTGTGCCGCCCGAAGCCTCCAAGAAAATCCACTCCGACACCAGCCGCGGAGCGGCGGCATACGTTAGCCCAGGACGTAAGTCCTGGGTTAGTCCGGCAAGATGGAACTGAGTCCCTTCGGGACGACCCAAGCAAGTCGAAACCGTTTTGAAAAGTCTGGAGTATCTTCGGGAGGTTTTCCCTCGCGGGAAGATCCCGCCTATCCTGCGTTTAACTTGGCGAATGAATGGCGAAGTGTAATTGGGACTTGACGTCCTCCTCCGCTTTTGTAACAATCTTCGGAACAAGTTCGCTCTTCGGAGCGGACCTGAATTTCATGCAGAGTGGCTGAGGGACGAGCCCTATGACGCCACGGCAACCGATCCGGGATCATATATCCCGGGTGCTTGGTGCCAACTCTCTCCTGGAAACAGGGAACATGGGATTCGGCAAGCGCGCTTTATTTGCACCCGCTTTCCGATAGCCTCTTTTCCTTTTTCCTGGAAAAAGAGGCCTTTAGTTTTTTAGGCCGCTTTTTCGAGGCTCGTCTCCGGCTACTCGCTGCAATTGATGAGAAAGCGAGTAGCAACATGTCTCACTACGAACTGCGGTGCCGGGAATGTGGACGGAGCTGGGGTAACGAGCCCCGCTCGATCTGCGACGACTGTTTCTCCCCTCTGGAAGTGGCCTACGACTATGACGCGCTCAGGGCGCAGCTTGGTCAAGGCACCTCCAGCCGGGATCGCATTGCCCAGCGGCCGCCGAACATGTGGCGCTACTCCGAGCTGTTGCCCCTCCCCCAGGGCTATACCCCGCGGTTGCCGGTCGGCTTCACTCCATTGCTCCAGGCTCCAAGGCTTGCGGAGCAGTTGAGTGGGACGACCGGTGCCGCGAAAAATCTCTACATCAAGAACGACGCCGTTTGCCTGCCTACCTTGAGCTTTAAAGATCGCGTAGTTGCGGTGGCGCCTTGTCGCAGGCGAAGGCGTTTGGTTTCGATACCGTTTCGTGTTCGTCGACTGGAAATCTGGCGAATGCCGTCGCCGCCCACGCCGCCCGCGAAGGACTGAAGGCCTGGATCTTTATTCCGTCAGATCTCGAACCGGCAAAAATTCTCGGCACGAATGTGTTCGGCGCAAAAGTCGTCCGCATCGCGGGCAATTACGACCAGGTGAACCGGCTGTGCTCGCAGATCGCCGACGAGCATCGCTGGGGCTTCGTGAACGTGAACCTGCGGCCCTACTACGCGGAAGGATCGAAGACTGTCGGATTTGAGATCGCCGAGCAACTGGGCTGGCGCTTGCCGGATAACATAGTTTGTCCGATGGCGGGCGGATCGCTGATCGTGAAAATCAAGAAGGCGTTCGACGAACTGGTGAAGTTCGGACTCGTCGAAGCGAAAGAAGTGAAGTTCTTCGGCGCACAAGCAACGGGATGTTCTCCGATTTCGACCGCAGTGAAGACGGGAAGCTCCGAGATCGAGCCGCAAAAGCCGAATACCATTGCGCGTTCGCTGGCCATCGGCAATCCGGCTGACGGACACTACGCGATCAAGGCCATCAAAGGCAGCGGCGGATGGAGCGAGGACGTCAGCGATCCGCAGGTGATCGATTCGATCCGGCTGCTGGCCGAGACGGAAGGCGTGTTCACCGAAACTGCAGGTGGCGTGACGGTTGGTTGCGCCGGCAAGTTGTATCGCCAGGACCGCATTCTTCCCGACGAGACTACCGTGCTCTGCATCACGGGCAACGGGCTGAAGACTACCGATGTGCTGGCGGGGGTTTACCAGACCGAGCGCCCAATTGCTCCCAAGCTCGCGGAGTTCGAATCGTACCTGCAGCGTACGTTGACGTTGGACGAACTGCCGGGCGTGGTTGCGGCGGCCGAAGAAGCCGCCAGCGTAGGAGCCTAGCATGCCGATTACAGTGCAAATTCCGACTGCGCTGCGCCGGCACACCGAAGGCGTGAAGTCGATCACCTGCGCCGCTTCGAACCTGGGCGATTTGTTCACCGTGCTCGATGAAAAATTTCCCGAGCTCAAGCCACATCTGCGCGACGATCAGGGCCAGATCCGGCGCTTTCTGAATGTCTACGTGAATGAGGAAGACATCCGCTTCCTGGGCGGTCCGGGATATGCCTTTCAGGACGGCGACGAAGTTTTGCTCGTGCCTTCGATCGCCGGCGGAGCGGAATAAATTCCGAAATTTTCAGTCGGCATGTAACTGCCAGCTGCAATTTAGCTACTGCGGCGTTTCCGCCGATACCTGCCCCGTCGACAAATGCAGTTGCTTCGTCCGGTCGATTACCCATTGCGGAAAGGCGGGCGAGCCTTGCAGGATCTTGCCTTGTGAGATGGCCCAGTGATCGATCCAGCCGGTGCCTTCTTCTCCGACATAGTTATCCGGCAGGCTGTAGGCTGGATCGCTCAGCGCGTCTTCCAGCGAGATGAAGCGGTACCCGCGCTTGCGCAGCAGGTCGAGTAATTCCCCAATGTGGTCCGCCTCAAGGTTGCTGGCATGCAGCAGCAGGATCTGCCTGGGCTCGTAACCAACGATTTTGGCTGAGGCTTGCTCCGCGTACGCAATGGCCGCATCGTGGTGCGCGAGGTACTCTTTCACGATTTGCTGTTGCAACGGCGTGTCATTGCGCTTCATCGCGTCTTCGTAGAGGCCGGCGAACATCCAGTCCCAGCCATCGAGCGTGATGGGCGCGATTCGATAGCCGCGCTGCGTCAGAAATTCCTCTGCTTGCCGTCGAGTGAGCAGGTCGCGTCCGGTATCGAGATAAGGATGGCGGAAATAGCGCAGCTTCATTTTGTGCTGGGCCAGTAGCATGCGCGTCACCGTCTCGCCGCGGACGACTTCCTCTTCCCAGTCCTTCAATTGAATCTGATTCAGCGAGGCGTGGCTGAACGTGTGATTGCCGAGTTCGAACCCGTAATCGAGCCACATCGCAAGCGCCTTGATGCGCTCGTCAACCTCGCCCGGTTTGTAGAGCTTTTTCTCGTTCACGAAACCCACCACAGGTATTTTCTGGTCGCGGAGGGTGCCCAATAGCTTCGCGGTCATGGCGGTGATATCGGCGGCGGGCAGGCGATCCGCCATGCCAGCGGGAAGGTCGTCGATCGTAACCGCCACCTGACGGTCCGGTTTGGGTTGGCTCTGGGCTGCCAGGGAAATCGCGCAAGAGATGACTGCGCACAGCACAATAAAACGCATCGTCATTCGTCTCATAGAACAGGTCCTCCTATGGCATAGCTTTCGGCACAACGATGGAAGGCGTATTAGAACACGATTCAGCGGTAGTGTTTCCCAATGCAACGCTGCTGTCGCAGAGAGAATACGCCATCCGAAACTTGTAGTGCATCCGGCGCGGCCGGTGTATAATCTAACTAACTGGTTAATTAGTATGGCTCGACTATTTCGTCCTCGTCCCGCGCTTCATCGCCGCATGGGCTCCCGCGGCCAGCCGGAGGAGAGCCGTGCCGCCATCCTCGAAGCGGCGGCGCAGGAGTTCGCAGATTACGGTATCGCAGGGGCGCGCACCGAGGCCATTGCCCGCGAAGCCCGCGTGAACAAGGCGCTCCTCTACTACTACTTCAAAGACAAAGAGTCACTGTACGGCGCCGTCCTGGACGAGGCGTTTTCCGGCCTGAAGACGACTCTCTTCCGCGTGTTGGATAGCGATTTGCCCACCCGGGAAAAGATGCTGGCCTATGCCGGCGCGTATTTCGATTTCGTCGCTTCCAACCAGCTTTACCCACGGCTGATGCAGCGAGAGATGATGCGGGCGCGCGACGGCCACTCGCCCCATATCGACGAAGTGATCAAGAACTACATCCGGCCAATTTTCGGCCGGGTCGGCGAACTGATGAAGAAGGGGATTGCGGATGGGGACTTTCGTCCAGTGAATCCCGCACATTTCGTCCCCTCGATGGTCGCCATGATCGTTTTCTATTTTAGCAGCGCCCCCATGATGCAGAAGATCGTGGGCTTCAATCCCCTGACGCCGGAGCGGATCGCGGAGCGGCGAGCCTCCGTGCTGGACTTTATTTCCGCGGCCCTGTTCCGTCCGAAATCGAACGCCACGCAAGGAGCACGCTCATGAGCGCGCGCAATCGTTTCCTCATCCTGTTGGGCATTATTTTTGTCATCGCAGCTACGTATTACTACTTTTCCTCGGATCACTCGCGCGACCTGGTCCTGATCGGCACCGTTGACGCGAATCAGGTAATCGTGAGCGCGCAGGTCGAAGGCCGCATTCAGAAGTTACTGGTCGACGAAGGCACGCCGGTCAAGGCTGGGGATTTGATCGCGGTGCTCGATCCATCGGAACTGCAGGCGCAGGAAGCAGCTGCCACAGCGACGATCATCGAGCTTGCAGCATAAGGTGGCGGAGATGGAGCATACCGAACAGTCGACCTCGGGCTCAACCTCCAGCGACGTAGCCAATGCGCAAGCCAAGCTTTCGTCGGCGAAAGCGCAGTTGCTCCAGGCACAAGCTGCCCTGGAACGCACCGAAAGCGACAGCCGTCGCGCCATCGCACTGGCGAAGGCGGGCATCACCTCTGACCAGGAGCGCGTGCAGGCGGAAACCAATCTGCAGGCCGCGCAAGCCACCGTGCAGGCCCAGCAGGAACTGGTCAAAGCCGCGCAAGCAGATTTAAGTTCGGCCATTGCGCGTACGCAGCAGGCGAATGCGGCGAAGAGTACGGTGGCTTCGACCGAAGCGGACGTCAAGAACGCGATCGCGCAGAAAAATCAGGCAGCGGTGCGGTTGGGTTATACGAACGTGTATGCGCCCGTGACTGGAACGGTTTCGGTGCGCGCGGCGCGGCAGGGAGAAGTGGTCAATATTGGCGCGCCCATCGTCACCATCGTGGACTTGACCGACACGTGGGCCCGGGCCGCGATCCCGGAAACTTATGCGGACCACATTGGTTATGGCGACGTCTTGCGTGTGCGGATGCCGGGCGGAACACCCACGAGCGGCAAAGTGTTTTTCAAAGGTGTGGAGGGTGACTTTGCCACGCAGCGGGATGTGAGCCGCATGAAGCGCGATATTCGAACTATTGTGCTGAAGGTTCGTCTGGATAATCCGAAGGGCGCGTATGTGCCGGGAATGACCGCGGAAGTGCTGGTTTCGCCGGAGCAACTGAAGGGCGATAAGACGCAGAGTTCAGCCGCAGCGGAGCAGCACTGATGGTCGAATCGAATTCCAACGCGAAGAACGCCGTGGCGTCGCCGGCTTCTGCTCCCGGTCCAAGAACGGAACTGGAGAAGCCGATCTACGATCCGGCCGCGCCCTCGGCGATTGAAGTGGAGCACATTGTCAAGAAATACGGAGACTTCACCGCCGTCGACAACATTTCGTTCGATGTGAAGGAAGAAGAAATCTTTGGATTGCTGGGGCCGAATGGAGCAGGGAAGTCGACGCTCATTCGCATGATGACGACGCTGATCCCGATCACTTCTGGAGATGCGCGTATCGCGGGACACGATGTGGCCAAAGAGCCGAACGCGGCGAGGCGCATGATTGGCGTGATTCCGCAGGCGCTCACCAGCGATCTCGACCTGACCGTCGAAGAGAACATGAATATTTATGCCAAGCTCTACGACGTCCCGGCAAAAGAGCGGAAGAAGTCGATCGATGAACTTCTGGAGCTTGTGGATCTGGTGAAGTGGCGCGATGCGGCGACGAAGACGCTCTCCGGCGGCATGCGTCGGCGCCTGGAGATTGCCCGCGGCCTGGTGCATCACCCCAGAATATTCTTCCTCGACGAGCCGACTACTGGACTGGATCCCGTATCGCGCGTAGCCGTGTGGGAAATGCTGGGAAATATCAAGGCGCACCGCAAGCTCACGATCCTGATCACGACTCACTACATGGATGAAGCCGATCGCTTGTGCGACCGGATCGCAATTGTCGATCACGGGAAGCTGGTCGCACTCGATGCGCCGAGTGCGCTCAAGGCCAGCGTGCCAGGATCCAACGTGATCGAGGCGCAGTTCGACAGTCCTCCGGCGGATTGGGAGCAGCGATTGCACGCGCTCGATGACGTGACCTCGGTACAGCATGAAGGCGCGGGCATGTACCGCGTCCTTACCGGGAATGGCTCGAAGACAACGACCCAGCTGGTCGAGATGGCGGTCGCGGCCGGGGTCGCGGTGAAGTCGCTTTCTGTGCAGAACACGACTCTCGACGACGTATTTGTGCACTACACCGGCCGACAGCTTCGCGATGAGTTGCAAAAGGCATACGCCTTTGTGATGCCGCAGCGCCCGGGGTTGCAGCCGTAGGTAGTCCTGAGTCTTGAGTCCTGATTCGCGAGGGATTGGTGCGGCGTGGTGGAAGGCCCTATGAGTCAAAATGGCTACAAAGATTTAATCGCGTCGCAAAAGGGCATGAAATCGGTGGGGTTGATTTACGACGTCCCCGACGGATTTCCCGCCCATGAATTGTATGGTCTGGTTAGCCAGTTGCGTCGTGCCACCGTGTCGGTCCCAGGTAACATCGCGGAAGGAGAGGCACACTACTCGAATCGCGACTTTGCGAGATTTCTGCGGCATTCGCGTGGTTCGCTCGCCGAGATCGAAACACAAGTTCTGATCGCAGAGCAGCGTGAATATCTATCGCCTGACAGGGCGAAGCAACTGGCAGACCAACTCGAGTTAGGTCGCATCCTGAGCGGGCTAATCCACTCTCTGCACGATGACGAGAACGATCGGGACTCAGGACTCGGACTCAGGACTAACCTATGAATCGAATGATGGCCATTGTCGAGCGCGAGATGCGCAAGTTCTTCCGCTCGCCGGCGCTGATGCTGGCTTCCATGATTTTTCCCCTGGTGCAGCTGATCATTCTCGGCAATGCCTTCGGTGGGAAAATTCATGACGCGCGTGTGGCCATCGTCGACGAGGACGGCGGCCCGCAGGCCTTGCGCGTGCATGAGGCCTTCGACTCGGTGCGGGCTAATATTCGAACTTTCGTACCGATTGCTTACAACAATGAAGAGCGCGCCAAAGAGGACGTGCGCAACGGCAAGCTGGAAGGGGCGGTGATCATTCCGCCGCAATTTTCGCGGCGCGTGTATGAAGAAAATCATCCGCGCATCGCGCTGGTCGTCGACAACAGCGACAACTTCATGAGTTCTGCGGTCGAGTCAGAGCTGACCGATCTTACTAATTCGCTCAACCAGCCGACCGTGTCGCCGCGTATTTTGCAGCAGACCGCGCTCGACATTGTGGAGCTCTATCCCTACATCGAGTACATGAAGTATCTGCTGCCCGGATCGCTGGTTCTGGCCATGTTCGTGTCGGTCATGATCGGCGGCGGCATGCTCTATATCGACGACAAAGCGCGCGGCGTGCATGAAGGCTATCTCGTGACGCCCATCACCAAGCTCGAACTTGTGCTTGGGCTCAATTTAGCCGGCGCGATTAAGGCGGTCATGACCGGAGTGATCATCGTGGTGATCGGCTCGCTGATGGCGGGAGTGAGTACGATTTTCAATCCCATCACCATGATCGGCCTGATCATTATGATTGTGCTGACTTCTCTGGCCTTCAATACCATGATGTTTCTGCTTATGGTGCGCATTGAAGATCCGCTGGTGCCGCGCGCCATGTTTGGCATTCTCAACACACTTCTGTTTTTCCCCAGCGGTTCGGTCTATCCCATTCAGGCATTTCCGCCCTGGCTGCGGGCGATTGCCAAGTGCGATCCATTTACCTATGCCGTCGATGGCTTCAAGTGCCTGCTGTTGAAGCAGACCTCGCTCTCGGCCGTCTGGGGCGACATGCTGTTCCTTTCGATCTTTGCGGCAGTCACGCTGGGGATCGCGATCCCATTGTTCAAACGGACCCTCTAGGGAATTGGGTAATTGAGAAATTTCGTAATCGTGTAATTTATAAAACGGATCGGGCAGGGCCTTCAATTTCTCAATTGCCAGATTTCCCAATTTCTCAATCTTCTCCGGGAACTTTTGCATTCGTCCCGTTGTCCGTTATGCTAGAGACGTATGACGCTCCTGGACGCCAAAGAGTACGACCCGGAAAAAGCGCGAAAACGGAAGACGAGAATTATTTCGGCAATTGCCCTTCTGGTGATTCTGCTGGGCCTGGGCTGGTGGTTCCGCTTCTGGCCGGAAGAACGTATGGTCGGCCATTTTTTCGATGCGCTGCAGCACCAGGATTACAAAACCGCTTACGGCATCTGGATGCACGATCCCACCTGGGCGCAGCATCCCGACCAGCATCCCAAGTATCCGTTCAACGACTTTTATCGAGACTGGGGCCCTGGCGGCGAGTGGGGCCTGATCAAGACCCAAAAGGTCTATGGGGCAAGCACCTGTCCGGGGCCCAGCACCGGAGTGGTCGTGGATGTCATCGTGAACGACCGCTCGGAGCACGCGCAGGTCTGGGTCGAGAAATCCGACCACACTCTCAGCTTTCCTCCCTGTGAGCTAATCTTTCACTGAACTCCGCGGAAAATAAGAAACGGCCCCTCGCCGTCGAGTGGGCCGTTTTGCTTTGGTGAGACCTACTTGCCTGCAAGCCCTTTGTTCGAACCGACGCCGGTGCAGAAGTCCCATCCGGTGCCCGAAGTGTACCCGGCATACGGGCCGCAATAGCCGGTTGCAATGTCGGTGAAGTCCGCCGCCACGCCCAGCTTGCCATAAATGGCCGTCAACTCCGCGTTCGAAGATGTGTAGAAGCTCCCCGCCAGATTGAGGATTCCCGCAAGGGCTGGGGATGCGACGCTCGTTCCGCCCACAATGTTCCATCCACCGACGTTAGAGTCGTAGACCCAAACGCCGGTCACCGGATTGGAATCGAACGACAGATCCGGAACGCCTCGGTAATTTCCGACCGCCGCAATCTTGCTCTGATAACTCGGCCGCGGCTCCAGCACACTGCTGCCGCCGCCCGCAGAATCCCACGGAGCTTCCGCCACGAAGGCGCCAGTCGATGGATTGCGGCGCACGGTCGTGCCTCCCGCTGAGACGACATTGGGAGACGCCCCGGGCCAGCTCGTGCCAGGGTAGTCGCCGGCAGAAGCGAGAAACACCACGCCAGCCTTCACGAAATGCGAGTCATAAGTGTTTTCGCCGGAGAACTCGCTGCCGCCCCAACTGTTCGATACTTCTCCGCCGCCCGCGGCATTGACCATTTTGCTCGCCATGTCTTCGGCAGTCATGAGATCGGCAAAGCTGCTCGATGCCGCTTCCACCAAAACGATCTTCGCCTCGGGCGCCATCGCATGAGCCCACTGCACGTCCAGCGATTCTTCAAACTCCCAACCCATGTCGTACGCTGGTTTTGCCCCGCTGGCGTACACCACCTGGAAACTGGCCGCGGGCAGACCAAACTGCTTAGAAAATGCCGCCAGGTCGCTGGCCGCATTCGGCGCGTCGTAGGCATCGACGATCGCAATCATCCTGGCGCCACCCGTGGGAACTTTCGTCGCCGTATTCGGATTGCACCCCGTCACCGCGCTCACCAATCCATACACGCAGGCCAGCGACGCCGGCGTCTCATAGGCATACCCCGCGTACGGAGGTCCCGACGTCTGCTCATCTCGCAGAACTTCCTTGGGCAGGAACACCTGAATATTGGTGTGGGCGGCGCGTCCGATGTCGATAGGTTTTTCAATACTGGAATCGGGGACCAACACCTTGCCGCTGGTCGCTTTCACCTGCGCTGCGGCCAGGGTCCCACTCACCAGCAACGCGAGTGTGACGGCGGAGAGCCTCATGGTTGTCATGACCGCAGTTTGACGGAGCACTGCAGGACGAACAAGATCACGGCTGAGGCAAGAGACTGGTTACGCGCGGGCGAGTTTTATTAGAGAGCGCTAATCTAGCCGCCGTTGTCGGCTCCGCTCTTACTCACCCGCTCCACGGTACTCATCAGAGACGCGTCGTCGCCCACATTCATTGTGGTTTTCGAGCGGTCGATCTGCCGCATCAGTCCGCAGAGAACCTTGCCCGGTCCCACTTCTATGAACGTCTGCGCTCCTTGCGCAATCAGCAGGCGCATGCATTGCTCCCACCTCACCGAGCCCGTGACCTGTCGCACTAGAGTGTCCCGGGCGCGAACGTCATCGGTCACCAGCTCCGCCTCCACATTGCAGGCTACCGGATAGACCGGCTTCTGCATCTTGAGCTTGGTCAGGTCAGCCTCCAGGCGGTCTTGCGCGGGCTTCATCAGCGAGCAATGGAAGGGTGCGCTCACGGGCAGCAACTTGGCGCGCTTGGCGCCGCGCTCGTCGGCCAACTTCGCGGCCCGCTCGACGGCAGCCGTGTTGCCGGAGATGACAATCTGCTCGGGCGAATTAATGTTCGCCGCGGAGCAGACCTCGCCCTGCGCCGCGTCGTGGCAGACGGCGGTAACTTTTTCGAGATCCATGCCGAGGATGGCGGCCATCGCTCCCACGCCGACCGGGACGGCTTCCTGCATATATTTGCCGCGGCTGCGCACCGTGCGTACCGCGTCGGCAAAGCTGAATGTTCCGGATGCGACATGCGCGGAATATTCTCCCAGGCTGTGGCCGGCGACGAAGCTGGGCCTGGGCATCCGAGTTTCCAGCACCCGCAGCGCGGCGACGGATGCGGTGAGGATTGCCGGCTGCGTAATCTCGGTCAGGCGGAGCTGGTCCTCCGGCCCTTCAAAGCAAAGCTGCGAGAGCTTGTAGCCGAGCGCGTCGTCGGCTTCTTCAAACGTCTGCCGGGCCAGCGGATATTTCTCGTAGAGGTCCTTGCCCATACCGACGGCTTGCGAGCCTTGGCCGGGAAATAGGAGTGCGATGGAGTTGTCGTCTGTCATGAGTTCGATTCAGCTACTGAACTAGGGCTTTGGACGGCGCTCTTTCCTTGTCCTGAGAAATTTCTGGATCGGACGGCGGATAAAGATCAACATCCAAGTTCAATCCGAGCTTCGAAATCCGACCCAGCGTCCTGGCATCAATCGCAAAGCCACCCTGACCGCCGTGAGACGCGAAACCGCAGAAGAGCCGGATCAGGCTGCAGTCGGGTCGAAGCGAGTCGATCGCCTCGCCTTTCGGCTCGATTGCATCAAGCAGCCAATCGATTTGTTCAGCCAAATTCCGGTCGCGTCCAAGAGGACTATCAAGCAGCCAGGCCGAGTCTCTCCACGCCATCGAGGGCTCGATGGAGCCGTCTTTTCGTGAAGCTCCACGGGGCTGGCCTTTTGTGTGCGTGTGCGTTGGCTCCAAGCCCAGGCGGTATGTGATCTCCTGATGCGTCAGGCTGGCACTGAACACACCGAAAGATGCGCGCCACCATTTCTTGTCGTCCTGCAGAGGTGCCTTCATCTCGAAGTTGGTTTCTTCACTCAAAGTGATCAATCACTGGAATGCGCAACCACGGGTTGAGCCAACTCGACGGGCTTGATCGCGGCCAGGCCACGCTCAATCGAGTCGTTGATGCCGCGCTTGGAAAATTCGGCCGCCACGCGCACGGCATTCTTCATGGCATTGGCATTCGACGATCCATGCGTGATAATGCAAACGCCTTTCACTCCCAACAGGGGCGCGCCGCCATATTCGGTATGGTCGAGGCGCTTTTTGAAATCGGTGAAGGCGCTGCGCGAGAGCAATGCACCCACTTGCCGCGTAATCGTGGCCTTGAGCGACTCCTTCAAAGCCGTGCGGACGAGATTGGCTACTCCCTCGGAAATTTTCAGGGCCACGTTCCCCACAAAGCCGTCGCAGACGATGACGTCAACCTTCCCGTTATACAGATCGCGGCCTTCGACGTTTCCCACAAAATTCAGCGGCAGTTGTTTGAGAAGTTGAAAAGCTTCACGCGTGAGGTCGTTGCCCTTGCTCTCTTCTTCGCCGATGGAGAGCAGTCCGACCCGTGGACCGGGCGTGCCCGGCTTTTTTCCGAACATCGCGCGGAAATAAACGTCGCCCATCACCGCGAATTGTTCCAGATTTTGCGCGCTGCAATCGACATTGGCGCCCACATCGAGCAGCATCGCTGGGTTGCCGGGAGCGGTAGGAAATACCGCGGCTAAAGCGGGGCGATCCAGGCCGGCCACTGCACCCAGCACAACCTTCGCGGTGGCCATGGCGGCTCCGGTGTTGCCGGCGGTCACAAAGCCATTTGCCTGCCCTTCGCGCACCATGCGCAGGCCCACCCGCATGGAGGAATCGCGCTTGGCGCGGATCGCCTCCACCTTGTCTTCCATGGTGATGTATTCGCTGGCGTGGACGATTTCGATCGGCAGCCGCGCCGCCGCGGAATGGCGGTCCAGTTCGGCTTTCACCACGTTTTCAGGTCCGACCAACAGCACGCGCACGCCGTATTGGCGTGCGGCAAGAATCGCGCCCTCCACTTCCGGTTTGGGCGCGCGGTCCGAACCCATCGCATCCAGCGCGATCACGCTAGGCATGGTTGTGTGCAGGAGTTAGCTGGCTTCTTCAACGTCAAGAACTTCGCGTCCCTTATAGTACCCGCACTTGGAGCAAGCGCGGTGGGGCATCTTTTTTTCGTGACAGTTGGGACACTCCGAAAGGCTATGCGCCTTCAGATGGTCGTGGGCGCGCCGCGTGGACGTGCGTTTCTGGGAGTGCCGCCGTTTCGGATTAGGCATTGTGAATTCCTTCTTGCGGGGCCGTCGGGCCAGCCGCTGAATGCTTTTTAATGCTCAAGCTTGCTGCGAACTTCTTTCAACGCCGCCCATCGCGGATCTTCCATGGGAACGGCGCAGGAACATTGTTCCTCGTTCAAATTCTTGCCGCAGTGCAGGCACAACCCCCTGCAATCTTCGCGGCACGTCACCTTCAAGGGCAATGCGAGCAGCACTTGCTCGCGCAAAACATCTTCCAGCAACAATCCGTCGCCCTGATAATAGCCGATCTCTGCCTCAGCATCCGTCACCGAGAGCTCGTCGCGGCCTGCGTCGGCACCGAGCGGCCGGTAAAGCAATTCGAAGTCCCGCGTGATGTCCTGCCGCACCGGCTCCAGACAGCGCGCGCACTGCAATTCGATCCCCGTCGACAACTGCCCGCGAAGGCGTATGTCTTTGATTATCTGATGCTTGCCGTGGTGCTCCTCGACCAACTCGGCGTGCCCGGCTGCCTTTAACGGCGTGCGCTGGCGGGCTTCGCCTCCCAAGTCGATGACATCGGGCTGAAACTCCTCCTCGAAATCCAGAGGCTGACGTTCCAAATCTTTGATGTCGAGGAACATGCGAACCCTCCGCGCCGGTACTGCCAGCCTATTTCTTCGATCAGGCCCGCGGAAGCACGCCAAGGGGCGTAAGTACCGCAAGGAGCAAGACTTAGGATAAAGCTTGAGTGCCGGAAGTGTCAAGAAAAGCAGCGCCGAGGTGGTGAATCCGCGCTTTTCTATTCTGATCTAACCGTCAGGTCGAATGCCCAACCCGTTTGTTGGCTACGATCCTGTGCTTCCCTCTGGCCTGATGTTCTTGCTTCTTCTTCGGTGGAGTAACCCCCTTTCGATTTTTCAGAGCGCTTGTTTGCGAAGTCGTAGATGTAATATCGCCACATTTGAGCAATTCTCTCTCCGCGGCAATTCTCAACGCAAGCCAAATTCGACCAGAACCAGCGCGACGCCGAGGAAGGGAATATCAATTTTTCATGGAGACGCTTCAATCCCCGAGTTGCAGCAGCTCAATCGTCCGGCTGGGCGACTCCTCGAAAATCAGCTTGCGGTCGATCTCTGGCGTGTTCTTCGCTAGGTAATGCGGAATAAACCACGCCACAAATACGACCGGTACGAGGCTGATCAGGTGCGATGGTTGCAACAAAGCCGAGGATTCGAAGTCGGGAGTCGAGAGCGCGTAAATCAGAAATCCAAAGACGAACGCGATCAGGATCACGATGGAATGTTGCTTGAACAGGGGTAGCGTGCAGGTGAAAGGCAGCTTGCGAAAGCGAATCAGCAGGATATTGGTCAGCAGTACCGCCCAGGTTGCGACCAGAAGCGTGTGCAGAGCGGCGATCAGAAATCCTTCGAGGTAAGCATAGACGGGGAAAGCTAGTAAAAAAACGCAGGGCAATACGAAAATCAGGATTACGTTTCTGGCCAGCTGTTCGCACTCGCGCTGATCGGGATCGAGCATCAACTGGAACAGCCAGTTCGCTCGCAGTTCCACCGGGATTTCGAAGACCACGCGCAACCCGACGATGATCAGAAACGTGAGAATGAAAGGAATCGAGAGGGCGTCGGGTGTAAGCGCGGCCTGCCGCGCAGAAGGAGCGTCTTCAAACGCATTCATCAGCGCCTGCGACGACAGCACCAGGCCCAACCCGCCAACCGCGGTCAATACCAGGCGGTGGGACTCGCTGCGGCGAATCGTTTTCCAGACGAAAGAAAAGCACCCGGCCTGAAATGGAGTCCGCAAGAGCAGGTGCGACAGCCGTTGCGCCAGACCCGGCTCGCTACTTTCATTTTCGCCGGGAGCCGCGAAGGATTCTGTGAGCTCCGCGATGCGAATGAAGTGCCGCCGGTAGCCCGCCACGTAAACACAGAAGGCGACTGCCAAAACTGCGCCCAGAACCGGCAGCGTTAGTTTGGCCAGTTCGATCATGGCGGGATTCGCTCGGCCGCGCATCCACTGGCACAATCCCAGAAACCAGCAGGAGGGCAGAAGGAACGCCCATCCGGGTGCGGGTCCTTTGGCGTGGCGCAAGAGATTCGGTACCGCGGCCGTGGTGCAGAGCAGCGTTACCAGATAAACCACGACCACCCCGCGCGCGTACGACGAGAGTCGCCGAAACGCAGCCGGAGGCAGCAGTGCCATCAGCAGCCCCAGTATAGAAAAGATGGCAAAAAACGAAAAGATGCTGGACAGTAAAACGCCTGCGGTGTGAATGGCCGCAAATTTCACGAAGAACAGGAACTTCAACTGGGTCGCCGCCACCACCGCGGGAAACAGAACGCACGACATCGCGTTGACGTCGACCGAAACCAGCCCTGCCAGAAATAAAACCGCGACTAGATTCGCGGAAAAAATCGTCCGGGTCGAGATCGGCAGCGGCACCAGATTGATGTAGTCGCGGCGGTCGGGAAAAATCGCATCCCATCGCCACACCGCAACCGCACCCGTTACCACCATCGAAAGTACGATGAAAAAGTATTCGTCCGGCAGAGCGGCCTGCAAGACATCGACATTCGTGATGCCCCTCAGCCACTGTGCAAACGTTCCGTACTTGTCCAGCAGTAGCAGCGAAACGAATCCCCCCGGCATCGCGAGCAAGGTAAGCACGAGCCCGATCCCGAGATCGATAGAAGGTGAACCAGAGCCCGCCTGTCGCTGCCAGGTCGCGATCTCGCTCAGGATCGGACGCACCGCCTTCTTGTTTCCGATGAAGTTGTCGTCGACGATGGAAAGACCTCGCCGCGATAGCCCAGGTGGCGGAGTGGATCCAGCTCGTTGACGACTTGCGCGGGCTGCTTCACGCGTGGCACGCGCCCGAAGATCTCGATGATGTCGCAATAATTCGCAA
>CAVXVD010000107.1:0-53112 GCA_963765015.1 uncultured Acidobacteriota bacterium
GTTGGCGGCGTAGAAGACTCCATTCTCCAGTACGTTGTTCAACTCGAAGTAGGGCTTGATCTGCGATTCATTCAAATCATACTTGGCCTTTCGAACCTGCTCCGAGTAGTAATCCCAGTCCCAGGGCTGCAAGTGATAACCGCCCGGCTGTGAGTCCATTAAGGCTTGGATGTCCTTAGCTTCGACAGCGGCTCTGGCGGTTGACTTGGGCACCAGTGCGTCCATGAACTTCAAAACGGCCTCCGGTGTCTTAGCCATCTGATCTTCCAGTTTCCAGGCTGCGTAGTTCGGGAATCCAAGCAGTTTTGCTTTCTGGGCACGCACCTGGGCCATGCGAGTAATGGTCGCCCGTGTGTCGTTTGCGTCTCCATGTTCAGCACGGTTCCAGGAATTCTCGAATAGCGCCTGTCGAGTCGATCGCTGGCTGAGCGAAGCCAGATCGGGCTGCTGCGTCGTGTTTTGCAGAGGAATGACGTAGCCTTCGACTTTGCGATCCTTCGCAGCTTCCGCCGCCGCGGCGATTTTCTCATCGCTGAAGCCCGCCAGGGCGTTCTTATCCGCGGTGACGAAGGCTCCATCCTTGGTCGCCGCCAGCAGCTTTGTGAGGAACGCATTGGAGAGCGTCGAGTCTTCTTCGTTCAATTTCTTGAGCGCTGCTTTGTCGGAATCGTTCAAGTTCGCGCCTGAATGCACAAATTTGTCGTAATAAAACTCGAGCATCCGACGGGACTCAGCGTCCAACTTGAGCGCATCGCGTTGCTTGTAGATCGTGGCTACGCGCTGAAACAGCTGGGCATCAAGAAAGATCGCATCTTCGTGCGCGGCCAGCCTGGGCGCTTCGTAGTCCTGCACTTTCTGTAACTCCGGGCTCAGATTTGCCCCAGTGACGCCGTTGAATACCAGCATCACGCGGTTGAACAATTGCCCTGTCTTCTCCATGGCAACAATTGTGTTCTCGAAGGTCGGCGGCGCGGGATTGTCAGCGATGGCCCGCATTTCGTCTTTTTGCTGCGCCATTCCCGCCTCAATCGCGGGCTGGTAATCGCTGTCCTTGATCTTGTCGAATGGCGGCGCCTGGAACGGTAACGTGCTGGGCGCATAAAAGGGATTGCTCGGACCGAAGCTCGTGTCGACACTCCAAGCGGGAGTGGCCGTGATGCTGAGTGCCATAGCGCCGGCTGCGATGAGATGACCGGCACGTAAGAGGGCGATCTTTGGGAGATGAATTGTGCTCATAAATTATCGTTTTTCCTCGCCTACCAAGTGTAATACTTCGGTTCGAAAGGCGGCATCCGCAACCGCGGTGGGAGTAAGCGCCAGCCAGACATGACATTGGCTCGGTTTCTTTATGGCGGCGGTGAGAGGCTATCCAGAAATCGGCGAAAGAATATGTTCACAACGACTTTGACTTCTGCAGTGAATGCTTAAAATCCTTTGGCCTTCAACATCGTGTCCAAATCTTCGGCATGAATGGCCTGCGTGATGGCGTCTTCACGGCTTAGTTCCTGCTGAAACACCAGCTGCGCCAGAGATTCCTCCATAGTGAACGATCCGTTCTTGCGCGTGATAGTGATCTCCTGGTGCAGGTGCTGGAGCGCATTCTTGCGAATATGCTGCCGCGCCCCATATCCCACCATGAGCAGTTCCGCGGCAGGGATCCGCCCGCCGTGGCGCCGCGAAAGCAGCGTCTGCGTCATCATCGCCGCGAGCGCCATCGCCATCTCAGCCCGCACGGTATGCTGCCGCTCCAGCGGAAACGAGTCGGCAACTCGCGACACGGTCGATGCCGCGTCGGTTGTATGCAGAGTGGTAAACACCAGGTGCCCAGTCTCAGCCGCGGATAAAGCAATCCGCGCTGTCTCCGGATCGCGCATCTCGCCCACCACGATAACATCCGGCGCCTGCCGCATCGCGGCGCGCAGCGCGGTAGGGAAGTCTGGCGCGTCGATCCCGATCTCCACCTGCTCGATCACACTGCGATCGTGCGCGTGTTCGTATTCGATCGGGTCCTCGATCGTCACGATATGCCGCGCATCCCGCTGATTGATCTCATTCACCAGCGCGGCCAGCGTCGTCGTCTTCCCTGAGCCGGTCGCCCCGCCAATGATCACCAGCCCGCGCTCCAGTCCGGCCAGCGCACCGACGCCGAGCGGCAAATGCAGCTCTTCGAGTAACGGCACCTTCGAAGGGAGCGCCCGCACCGTGGCTGCCGCTCGTCCTCGCTCGCGGTGCAGATTGATCCGGAAGCGCCCCAGTCCTTCGACTCGATACGAGGAATCTGCGATGTGGTTCTTTTGATATTCCGCGCGCGCATGTACCGCCAGCATCGGTAGCACCTCGGCCTCAATCTCGCTCCCGTTCAGAGGACAGTCTCCAATAGGCGAAAGTATTCCATCGACCCGGATCGACGCCGGAGCCTCTGGCACGAGTAACAGGTCGCTCCCTTTTCGCGAAACCAATTCCTCCAACCAATGATTCAGCTGAGCTGGCTCGCAGGTCTCGGGATGAATTAATTGAACGCGGCCAGGATTTCCGTCGGCAGTCATGATTTCCTTTGGATGCGACCAACCCCACGCAGGGGAGTACGTCCCAGCTTAAGCTATGCGGTTTCCCGCAGCCATCCCCAACCAATAGGGGGAACGTGGATTCGCGACCTCCTTGCGGGCTTTAAAGGCCAATTCATTCCATTCCCGAATATTCTGCATTCTCTAGCCCCCTGCCGTCCGTATATATAAAGTGAGGCAGTTGGAGAACTTGGCCATGGCAGAGCGCCCCGTCGCGGATTTCATCGCGGACATCGCCGAAAGCAACTTTGCGGACGTCGTCCACCGACATCAGGCCATGGTTTTCAGTATTGCTCAGCACTTTCTGGCCGATCGCGAGGCCGCCGAGGAGTTGGCGCAAGATGTCTTTCTCCAACTCCACGCGAATCTGCCTGCATTGAAGTCGGAGGACCACATGACGTTCTGGCTGCGCAAAGTGACGGCGCATCGCTGCATTGACTACCAGCGCCGGCGCAAGCTGCCCCAGGTCAGTCTTGAAGATGCTCCCGAACCTTCCGCGCCCGCTCCGGCGTCCGATCCGTTCTTAAGTAGAACTCTGCGCCATCTGGTCGCTTCCTTGCCCGAAAAGCCACGCATGATCGTGATTCTGCACTATCAGGAAGATATGCGCCCCGAGGATATCGCGGAAGTTCTTGCCATGCCCTTAGCCACCGTGAAAAGTCACCTGCAGCGATCGCTCGTCATACTTCGTGAAAAGGCGACTCGCGTATTTGGAGAAGTAAACATATGAGCCGCATTCCGTTCGAAGACGAACTGAAAAAGGCGCTTCGCCGCCAGCAGTCGCCGGAGGGATTCACTGACCGAGTCCTTGCCCGCGCGGCCCAGCAAAGTCCTGCACAGCAAAGTCATGCTCAGCCGAAAGCCCCGCGCGCGTCCGGCTGGGCAATCTTTGACCGCCCGCTTTTCCGCTGGCCTGCCTTGGCTGCGATTTTTCTGGCGCTGATCGCCGGATCGCTCCACTACCACCAGATTCAGATCGACAAAGCACGGATCGAACGCGCTCAGGGAGAAGCGGCCAAGCGGCGGCTCATGCTGGCTCTTCGCATCGCCGGCAGCAAGCTGCACATCGCGAAGACAAAGGTGAACGAAACTACCGAAACTCCGGGATCGAACCCGAACCAGAGGTCAAGGAGTAAATCATGAGAAAGATTGTCATAAAAGTCATACCGACGCTGGTTGTTCTGATCGGATCCGCGCTTTTTCTGCGCGCTCAGGACGTCAAACTCCCTCCCGACGTCGAGAAACTCTCCAGCAAAGCGAAGGAGACCGTCGAAGTGAATATGGACGGCCCGATGCTTCGTTGGGCCAGCAAATTTCTTTCCGCGGAAGATCCTGACGAGCAAAAAGCCGCCAAGGTGGTGGCGAACCTGAAAGGCATCTACGTCCGCAGCTACGAATTCGAAAAAGAAGGGGCGTACACCATAGCGGAGGTCGAATCCTTGCGCTCCCAGGTGCGTACGCCCGGCTGGTCGAAAGTGGTCGGCGTCCGCAGCGATACCGACGGCGACAATGTCGATGTTTTCTTCAAGCTCGAAAATGAAAAGATGGCGGGCATCGTCATCATCTGCGCTGAGCCCAAAGAGCTGACCTTCGTCAACATCGTAGGGCAGCTCGAGCTCGACCAGTTATCCGATCTCGGTGGCGAGTTCGGCATTCCTAAGCTTAATCCCAAGACATTGTCGAAGCCTGAGGCGAAAGCCGATAAGGGGGACCACAAGTGAAGCCCATCTACGCGCTCGTCCTGATGCTCTGTCTCTCGATCCCGTCCTACGGCGCCGATCACGAGTTTCGCGGCGTTGTCCATGCCATCGAGAGCAGCTACGGCGTGCACCACATGCAGCATTCCGCTGCTCGGGGTCGCGGTGTTCTTCGCCCGCCCCGAGGGGGTCAGCCGATTGAAACTGGCCGTCTTTGAGAACTTCAACGCGCGCACCGATCCCGAGGATGTCAAACGTCTCGTTGAGCGCTCTCTCGGTTCCGACTGGGTTCCCGTTGTTCGTGTCCGTTCCAAGGCCGACACGGAAACGACTCTTATCTACACCAATCCTTCCGGTGGGAAGTTGCGCATGATGATCGTCAACGTGGAATCCTCGGAAGCTACCGTAGTGGAAATGAATCTTAGCGAGCGCGCTCTCAAGCAGTGGATCGACGAACCCAAGGAGAAAGCTGAAGGCGAGTCCGCACACGGTCATCACGCGGATTTTTGAGAGCGATCATACGACGCCGCTCCACGACTCTCTTGACCTCCGCTCGCGTCGAGGGTAGGCTCCCGGAGACGCCACCGAGTTCCACCTTGCGTCTCTGAGGAGGCTCCGCATGGTTTCCCTCTCCGCTCTTTGGCTGCCGATCGTGCTCTCGGCGGTCATCGTGTTCATTGCCAGTTCCATCATGCACATGGTGCTGCCCTATCACCGCAGCGATTACCTGAAGCTGCCCGACGAAGAAAAAGTTCTGCCTGCCCTCCGCGCCGCCGGTCTCAAACGTGGGCTCTACATCTTTCCCCACACAACTCACGAGGAAATGAAGTCTCCGGCGATGATCGACAAATATAATCAGGGACCGGTTGGGATGATGACCATCTTTCCCAGCGGTCCCCCAGTCCTCCCGAAATTTCTTGGACTGTGGTTCGGCTACTGCCTGCTGATCTCGTTCTTCGTCGCTTACCTCACTGGGCATACGGTTGCGCCGGGAACCTACTATCTGGCAGTTTTCCGCGTGGTGGGGACCGCCGCATTCCTGGCGTACGGACTGGGAACCATGAGCAACGGTATCTGGAGAGGCCAGCCCTGGAGCTTCGTCCTCAAAGAAGTGATCGACGGACTCGTTTACGCACTTCTGACCGCCGGAACCTTCGGCTGGCTTTGGCCAAAATAAGCCGCTTCTGTAGGGGCGGACGCATTCGTCCGCCCCGCGAGCGAAGCGAGCGTGCCGATCCATACGAAAGCCCGGCACAGGTGTCGGGTACGATTAGGCCACTGCGGGCATCGCCAAGTGATCACACCGCTTGGTGATCAGACTCACTGCCGAACATGTGCTGGACGCATACCGTAGGAGTGGCGTCACAGGCGGTTCTAATGGCTACTTCCGCGTGGCAGATGAATCGTTTTGAGCGGATATTATTCCGGGTGGCACTCGCCGTCGCGGGTCTGATCGTTGTCGTTCGCATCGGATTCGTTGCGGTCATGTGGTACCTCCATCACATCCGCTAACGGCCTGTCATCAGGCTCCCCGCGAATTGAACCTTTTCCATTCTCTAACCATGCGGTACACTGCCGTTTCCCCGCAAAGGTGCTGCCATGTCGTTTCGATCCGTGTTTGTGGCCGTCGTCATCGCGTTTGCCCTGATCCTGGGTGCCTTCCTCATCAATCGTGCCAGGCCTAAAGTTGAAACCGATCAACCGAGCGCGGACCTGGTTCGCGCGACCGGCAAGTGTGCGGAGTGTCATGCGCGCACGCAATATTCGGTCGTTCATGAGTACGAGATGAGCACTCACGCGCGGAAGGGCGTCAACTGCCTCGACTGCCACCAGCCAACGGCCGGGCAGGAGAAGAAAGACCATCACGGCTTCGTCATCTCCACAAAGCTGACGGCCGGCAATTGCCGCAGCTGCCACGAAGGAATCTACCAGCAATTCCTGCACAGCCGGCATGCGGCGCCGGCGTGGGCCGCCATCTACGGCGAAAAAGGACTCACTCCCGAGCAGGTGAATTTCTCCGAAACCTATCAGCCCGGCGGGACGCGCAGGCCGCCACATCCGTTTGTCCAATCGGAGGGTACTTCCGCCATGACCAGCGGCTGTGAGCAGTGCCACAGCGTGGGAAGGCCGAATAGCGATGGCACCATCGGTAATTGCACCGCCTGCCACACCCGGCATACATCCTCGGTGCGAATTGCGCGCCTGCCCAGCACCTGCGCCCAGTGCCACATGGGGCCCGATCACTCGCAGATCGAGATCTACGAAGAATCGAAGCACGGCGTGATGTTTCAGGCACAAGAGCGATTGCTCAATCTGGATGCTCCGCCAAAGACGCTAACTACGCGTGATATGTTCGTTCCCACCTGCGCGACGTGTCACATGAGCGGGTTGAACGGTATTGGAATCACGCACGATCCGTCGGAGCGGTTATCTTTTTATCTCGCCAATGCCATTACCGACAAACGGCCGAACTATGCCGCGGCGCAGGCCAAGATGAAGCAGGTCTGCTCACAATGCCACACGCCCGCATTGATTGACCGGGTTTACACGCAGGCCGAACAGGTGGTGCAGAGCACCAATGATCGGGTTCATATCGCGCAGGACATCGTGAACGGACTGCGCAAGGATGGAGTGCTGACCGGCCCGCCATTCTCCAACCGCATCGATTTCGTCTACTTCGACCTCTGGCATTACGACGGACGAACCAGCAAGCACGGTGCATTCATGGGCGGAGCCGATTTTGTACAGTGGCACGGCAATTATCCGATGATGCAGAAGACTGTTGAGCTTCAATCCATGGCCGCCGAACTCAGGAGAGACCATGGCCGCAGCAAGTGAACGCTGGTGGATGCGTCCACAGATGTGGGTTGAGGCGTTCGCGACCCTGAATGTCGGATTTCTTACCTTCGATATTTATCTCGCGCACTCCGTAAATCAGTTCCGCAACGAAGCGGAGTACATTCCGCTGATCTTTTCTGCCACGGCACCGATTCTTCTGGTCGTTGCACTGGCGGCGAAGTTTCGCTGGCCCGCAGTGTGGAAGGACCTCGGATATCTGGTCGGATGGCTGGCGGTGCTCGTCGGCCTGACCGGAGTCATTCTCCATCTGCAAAGCCATTTTTTTTACGAACACACGCTGCGCAGCCTGACATATTCGGCCCCGTTCGCGGCGCCACTGGCCTATACAGGACTCGGATTCTTGCTCATCATGAACCGGATGGTTGATTCGGAAACCATCGAGTGGGCCCAATGGGTGTTGCTACTGACGCTGGGCGGCTTCATCGGCAATTTTATTTTTAGCCTGGCCGATCACGCCGGCAACGGCTTTTTCAATCCGCTGGAGTGGGTGCCAGTCGTCGCAAGTGCGATTGCGGTGGGATTTCTTGCGGTGCCATTAATGATGCGGGTTTCGCGCCAGTACATCGATCTGTGCGCGGCGCTGTTACTTCTCGAGGCGGGAGTGGGATTGTGGGGCTTTATTCTTCACGCGTCAGGGAATCTACGCGGTCCGTCGGTTCGCGCCTTCGATAATTTCATCTACGGCGCGCCCCCCATGGCTCCTCTGCTTTTCCCCAATCTGATGGTCCTGGGTATTATCGCCCTGTGGCAGCTTCGAACGACCACCGCCTGAGCCTCAGTCTAGCTTTCTTCTCGCGGCAACATGTTCCCGCTGCGCAAATACCGGTTATGCCAGCTCAATGATTCCGATAGCAGGTGAGGCGTGTGTTTGCCATAGGAGAGTTCGCTCGATCGCTTTAAGTAATCGAGCAGTAGCGGCTTGTAGTCTGTCCCGGCGCACTTCTCAATCACCAGCTTTGCCCGCTCTTTCGGAGACAGCCCGCGCAAGTCGGCCAGTCCATTCTCCGTCACCAGTACCTGCACATCGTGCTCGGTATGGTCCACGTGCGACACCATCGGCACGATCGTCGAGATGGTTCCTTTCTTCGCCGCTGACGGCGCCATAAAGATGGACAGATACCCGTTGCGCGCGAAGTCTCCCGATCCCCCAATTCCGTTCTGAATGCGCGACCCCATCACATGTGTCGAGTTCACGTTGCCATAAATGTCTGCTTCGATCATCCCGTTCATCGCGATCACGCCCAGCCTCCGGATGATCCCCGGGTTGTTCGAGATATCCTGCGGCCGCAGCACGATCCGTTCGCGATAGCTGGCCATATCAGCATTCACTTCGTTCAGCATCTCCGGACTCAGCGAGAACGCCGTCGCCGACGCACAAGTCAGCTTCCCCGACTTCAACAGCCGGATCATTCCGTCCTGAATCACTTCCGTGTACGAGGTCAAGCCTTCGAATGGTCCCTCTTCCAGCCCAAACAGTACCGCATTCGCAATGTTGCCTACGCCCGACTGCAGCGGCAGTAGGTTCGCCGGCATGCGGCCTTTTTTCACCTCCCAGCTCAGGAACTCCAGGATGTGTCCCGCGATCCGCTTGGAAGCATCGTCGGGCGGTTTGAACGCGCTATTCCGGTCCGGTGAATCGGTTACGACGATTCCCGCGATCTTCTCCGCCGGAATCCGAAGATAGGGTGAGCCGATCCTATCTCCCGTCTTGACCAGCGGAATCGGTTTGCGGTTCGGCGGCGGCTCCAGGCCGTAATAAATATCGTGCATGCCCTCCAGCGCGGCTGGTTGCCATGAGTTCACCTCGAGGATCACGCGCTCGGCGCAATCGATCCACGTCCTGTTGTTGCCAAGGGACGAACTCGGCACCACGCGCCCATCCTCAAGGATCGCGGTGACCTCGATCAGCGCCACATCCAGCTTACCCAGAAATCCGTACTCTACGAACTGCGCCACATGGCTCAGGTGGATGTCCATGTAATCCATCTCGCCCGCGTTAATGCGCTTCCGGGTCTCCGGATCCGACTGGTACGGCAGCCGCAGGTGAATCCCTCCCGCCATCGCCAAAGCCCCGTCGAGCTCCGGACCGGTTGAGGCTCCAGTGAATACGCTCACCTGGAACTTCTGCCCACGAAAATGCGCGTCGGCAATGCGATGCGCCAACTCAATCGGTACGGCCTTCGGGTATCCCGAGCCGGTAAACCCGCTCATCCCGATCTGGTCGCCCGACCGGATCAGCCCCGCCGCCTCTTGGGCGCTCATAATCTTGTTTTCAAGTTTGGAATTCAAAACGCGCGTACTGGCAGGCGTAGCAATCGACATGGAAATCCCTCACAGTCGGTGGACTGGCTCTCTTTAACGGTATTCGTAGGTTCTTTTATCGGTCTGTGATTCCGATCACATCGCGCTGTGCCGAAAGCAGCGGATGTTTCAAAGACTTGCTAGTCCAGGATCACGCGTGGAATTACCGGCGATACTTAACCGCCGCATTCCGAGGCTGTAATAATCACTAGATGCTATCTACGGTGCGGCAGGATCTCACTTTCGCGCTCCGCCAATCCCGTCGCAGGCCTGCGTTCATCGTCACCGTCATCCTCACACTGGCCCTCGGGATTGGTGCCACAACCGCCATCTTCAGCATGGTCGACGGCATCCTTCTGCGGCCGCTGCCGTTCCCGCAAGCCGATCAGCTGGTCGGCATTGCTACATTAGATTTTCCGCCGGACGTCGCGCCTACCAACGTGGCAGCGGCAAACTACCTCGGAACTTCCTATCCCGATTTCTTCGATTGGCGGCGTCAATCCCGCTCCTTTGCTTCTCTCGCCTCCTATGACGAGATTGGGCGATTGTTCAGCAAGTCCAATGGCGAGGATGCGCAGGTAATCGAGGGCGGACGCGTCTCCTGGAATCTGTTTCCTACGCTTGGAGTGCTCCCCGCTATCGGCCGCACCTTTACTCAAGAAGAGGAATTGCCCGGTCATCGCGTTGCCATCCTGAGCAACGAGTTGTGGCTGTCGGATTTTGCTGGCTCGCCGGATGCGATCGGTCAGACCGTGAAGATCAGTGATGAACCGTACACCGTGATCGGTGTCATGCCGGCTGGCTTTCACTATCCCATCGGACAGCCTGCCCTTTTCTGGTCGACCTTTTCGATCGACGCGGAAGGGGCGGCTCCCGGTACCTCGCTTCGAGATGAAAAGAAGTTGTCTGTCGTTGGACGTCTCAAGCCCGGAGTCAGTCCACAACAGGCCCTCGCCGAACTGAACGCGATTCAACGCAGCCTGGCGCAGACTTATTCGGAAGATCTGACAAATCTCGGCGTTGCCATCACCCCCTTGTTGAACGACTCCGTCGACGGCGTGCGCTCGATCCTGACGCTGCTGTTCGCCGCTGTAGGGGCTGTCCTGCTCATCGGCTGCGCCAACGTCGCTGGACTCCTTCTCGCCCGCGCCAACGGACGCCGCCCGGAAGTCGCCTTGCGCACAGCCCTGGGCGCCAGCCGTATTCGCGTCATCCGTCAACTTCTGGTCGAAGCCTTGCTCCTCGCTCTGGCCGGCGGAGCTGCCGGTGTCCTGCTGTCAGTTGTGCTCCTGCGGGTCGCGCTTTATTTCGTTCCCGAAGACTTGCCTCGGCTCTACAACGTTGCGATCAATGCGCGCGTGCTAGCCTTCGCCATGGCGCTGTCGGCGGTGACCGCACTCATCTTCGGCCTTCTTCCCGCGTGGCGAATGTCGCGCCCAGACCCAGCCAATTCTCTCCGCGAATTCTCAGCCAACACGACCTCTGGGCGCCGCCGCAACCGCCTTCATCACGGTCTGGTCGTGGCGCAAACCGCCCTGGGATTTACCCTGCTCATCGGCTCCGGGTTGCTGATCAAGAGCATGCTGCACGTGCTTCACCTCGATCCCGGTTTCGACTCGAAGCACACTCTGTTCTTTGATGTCGCGCTCACCAACAAACGCTATCCAGTTCCAATGAAATCCGACTTTTACAAGAAGCTTCTTCCGGAACTCGCCGCCATTCCCGGCGTCGAACAGGTTGGCGCCGGCCATCCCCGCCCCGACGCGAACGCATGGAGCATGTGGACGGACATCGTGGTCCCTGGCTTCGTCGCGAATCCGAAAGAACCGCCCGCTGCTGTAGCGACCGCAACCATGCCCGGATACTTTGAAACTCTTTCCATTCCGCTCTTGCGAGGACGCACATTCACGACCCACGACAATGACGCGAAGTCGACCTTGGTCGCAGTCATCAACCAGACTTTCGCTCGCCGGTACTTTCCCACGGAAGATCCCGTCGGACGCTACTTCACGCCTACGTTCGAACACAGCACCGAGCCGGTGGTCCCGCGTCAGATTGTCGGAGTCGTTGGTGATACCAGGGCAGGCGATATGTGGGACTCTTTCCAGCCGCGCTTCTATCTGCCTTATGCCCAGGATCCATCGCACCAGCGGCCAGACGTGGTGATGAGGGTCTCGGGGGACCCTCACAGTTACGAGTACGCTGCGCGCAAGATTGTAGCTGGTTTCGACCGGGATGCTCCCCTGTTCGGCTACCACACGTTCGCCGACAACATCGCCCTCCAGTCTGCACAGCCGCGCTTCGAAGCGTTCCTGCTTTCTGCGTTCGCGGCGATCGCCCTCCTGCTTTCCGCCATCGGTCTCTATTCGGTTCTTTCTTTCATCGTTTCCGAGCGAGTACGTGAACTTGGTCTCAGGATGGCTTTGGGAGCCTCCCGCGCGAACGTGCTGGGCATGGTTCTGCGCCGCGCCCTGCTGCTCGCCTGCTTGGGAATCGCGATGGGTGCGCTGGCCTCGATCTTCGCCACGAAACTGGTGGGCGAATTCTTGTTCCAGGTGACTCCGCTCGATCGGTCGGTGTTTCTTGCAGTTACGCTGGTGCTGGCGCTGGTGTCCGTTATCGCGGCTCTGGCCCCCGCCCTGCGAGCGGCGAACATCGATCCCATGCGCACGTTGCGGGAGCAGTAAGGGAGAGGCGCCTGAGTCGCCTAACTTCGTCCCCGGAACTGAATAATCCTCTTGCGGTCGCGCTTCGACGGACGTCCCTGTGGCAGGATTTCGAATTCGCGGGCGGCTCTCTTTTCCGCCGCTACTTTCATCCGCATCTCCTTGCTCGCCTCGGATTCTCGATAGAGCGTCTGCGCCACCGCGGCAGGCCCCCGCACGTCGCTGAGTAGCAGCACTTCCACCTCGAAGTCGCCTCCCTCATTTGTGATACGCAACCGATCTCTTGGCCGTACCTCTCGCGCCGCCTTTGCTGGCTGGCCATTGGAGGTAATTCTTCCCAAGTCGCAGGCTCGTTTCGCCAAGGTTCGTGTCTTAAAGAACCTCCCAGCCCAAAGCCACAAATCCATCCGCACGGTGTCCATGATTTGTTCTCACTTCTTACTTCTGCCTGCCTTCACCCGACTACGCGCAGGCGCCTTGTTCTTCAATTTGCTCTGATTGTACGCAATGGCGGCGCGAACCAGGTTTTTCAGAGCACGCTCATCGATCTTGTCGCCTTCGAACAGATCGATCGCTCGCCACTTGTTGCCGTCGAGGCCCGCGTTGAAGACTTTGTCGGGATCGGCGAGGCTGGCCCCGTTCGAAAAAGTCAGCTTCACTTTATCTTTGTGGGCGTTGCCGACCGCGATCATTCCGTCGCGAGACCACACGGGGCTTCCCATCCACTTCCACTCCTCGATAATCTCCCGGTCGGTTTCAAGGATGACCTTGCGCAGACCGGCCAACGTCTTGCCCCGCCAGTCTGTGAGTCCTTCGATCAGTTGTTCAATCCGTTCCGATGGGTTCATGGATCTCTACGCCTCCAATCGTTCTCGCGCTGTTATGCGGCCAGTTTTGCTCTACTGTCTGGCCTCGCAGGCTTCTTCGAAATCAGTCGCCGAACCACATGGCCTTTCCACATCCAAAGTCCCGAAAGGACCAGGACAGGAATAAAGAAATATCGAATACTGGTGGCGTAGTTGGGAGTATCCGACGGCGAATCATAAATGTAGCCGAGAATTGGAACGGCAAAGATGATGTGAATCCAGCGAAAAACGGCGCGTTTGGTGGCCTCTGTCATAAATTCATCCTCTTCGATCGGTGGCCCGCTTCATTACTCTGGCTTGGCCGGAGGCGGCCAGTTGGGCGATTCGATGCCGAACTGCTTGGCGTACTCAGCGTTCAGTCGCTGCCAGCCGCCGAACTTGATGGCATCGGGACCGACCATGCGGCCGATGGGAGTTCCGCCCAGGAGGCGATCCAGCACATCGAAACAGATGTGCCATCCGGCGGCGCCCATCGCGATAAATCGATGACCGATGTTGGTCCACAGTGTTAGGCGCGTGCCTTCCCCCGTGGCTTCCAGTTCCCACCGCATGTCGAAACCACCCCATTTGTACTCGAGCACCTCGGGGGCGTCGGCTCGCGTCACTGTAGTTTCGCTAACGCGCACCGCGGGCGCTCCCACCGTCGTGAGTTTCACCTTGGCTCCAGCCGTACTCAGGTCCCCGTCGGCGTCGAAGGGAGCCCACTCGCGAAGATGCGCCGGATCGGTAATCGCTTGCCAGACTTTTTCCGGAGAGTGCCGCAATTGTCGGACGAGAATGAGTGTCCACTTCTCTTCGCCGTTTGATCCACGTTCTTTCCGAACCTGCGCTCCTCGGGCCGGACCGGGATTGTACTGCTGAAGGTTGGTCATCTTTCGCTCCTAAAGCGTCACCAGCGCGCCAGCTGAGTGAGCTGAATCAGGTTGCCACAGGTGTCTTTCAACATCGCAATCGTCGAGCCGGTTGCGTCGGTGGGCGGCATGGTGAACTCGGCGCCGTGGGCCTTGATCCGGTCGTAATCGCCCTTTATATCGTCGGTGAAGAACATGAACGCAGGCTGGTTTTGTTGAAAGATTGCCTGTTGATACGCTTTGGCTGCGGGGTTGTTGTTGAGCGCCAGTTGCAGCTCTGTGCCGTTGGGCTCCTCGGGCGAAGCCACGGTCAGCCAGCGATACGGTCCTTGACTGAAGTCGGTTTTCTTCGCGAGGCCCAGAACCTCGGTATAGAAGCGCAGGGCTTTGTCCTGGTCGTCGACGTATAAGCTAGTCACTTTGATCTTCATTTCGTTTCTCCTTTTTCACGTTCACGGTTGGACCGCGACGTCCTCTCCTTAGCTTTCTCTTTCGTTGATGTTGGTTGCTTGACGCCATCCTGATCCATCCGGTCGAGATGGCGTTCTAGCGCGTCGATGTGCGCGGACCAGAACCGGCGGAATTGATCCAGCCAGGCATCTACCTCCTGAAATGGTTCTGGTTTGAGCCGGTAAAGGCGGCGCTGCGCGTCCACGGTCGACTCCACAAACCCGGCGTCGCGCAAAACTCGTAGGTGTTTGGATACAGTCGGCTGCGTCATCCGAAGCTGCCGTTCGATCTCTCCCACCGACTGCTCCGATGTCGTCAGCAGGCTCAAGATCGCGCGACGGTTCGGCTCGGCGATAATTTCAAATGCAGATTCCATGCTCTGTATATACATTAAGAAGCATATACGTGTCAAGGCATATTTTGAAATCCGCCTAAACCTAAATTAAGACAACACTTACTCGCACCGGAAGAGCTCTAGTCCGGAAATCTGAGTCGAATTTCGAAACGAACCGATGCCGCTTGATCTGCCCGTAACGACTCTTCCACGAGTCCGTAAGTTGATGACCTCATGGGGCTAATCACGTCAAAACGGATCCCAGTCAGCTTCCTGTTCCGAAATCCGGAATCCGTGGTTCGGCTTACAAATAATTACTTGACCTCAGGTCCCCTTGCAGCTACATTAACGAGTTCCGGGGACATCCGAAAGCTTTCGGGCCGATAGCCAGCCATCCGCGCCCAGAGCTAAGCCCAGAAAATCGAGCATCTTCGGGGTCCCGTCGCGCATCTATTCACAAAGAGTGAGTTTTACGCTAACTCCTTTACAACCTACTCGGAATCAGTGACTTAGCTAGACCTATGTTCTTTTAGTCACCTTCCCGGCGAAGGACGAAGGCGGAAGGCCACAATCATAAAGTAAGGAGAATTGGCACACATGCGTTCTGATCGTGTGTTTGATGCTTTACAGACTTTGCGAAACCGTTATATGCTTTGCCAGCTTGCCTCCAAGGCCACGCGGAAGTTCCATCGGCCCAGTACCAGAATCCAGGAAACGATGAACGGTGTTTTGGATCGGATCGCTGGCGCGGAGCGGCAAGAAGTTTTGTCGGAACCAGAGAACGTTGCCGAGGCTCAACGGCGGGCTGCTTAACCCAGCCCCGCCTTCCCGCCTGGCGCTGTATTTGCATCTTTCCTGAGTCCCCTCCTTTTGAAAATCTCCCGCTGACACTAACGGATACGTTCTAGTGCGCGGGTTCAGGTGAATCATGACCATTGCTGAACTGAAAGAAAAGAACATCACCGAGCTGACCAAGATCGCAAGGACCTTGGATCTGCCCGGTGCCAGCGGTATGCGCAAGCAGGACTTAATTTTTAAGATCCTGCAGGCGCAAAGCGAAAAAGAAGGCCACATTTTCGCTGAAGGCGTACTCGAAATCCTGCCCGATGGCTACGGTTTCCTCCGCTCTCCCGATTACAACTACCTGCCGGGCCCCGACGATATTTATGTCTCGCCTTCGCAAATCCGCAAATTCGATCTCAAGACCGGCGATACCATCAGCGGCCAGGTGCGTCCGCCGCACGAGGGCGAAAAATACTTCGCGCTCGTCAAGATTGAAGCCGTCAACTTCGAATCGCCCGACGAGGCTCGCAACAAGATTCTCTTCGATAACTTGACGCCGCTGTATCCGCAGGAGCGCCTCAAACTCGAGACCACCCGCGAGAACGCCAGCGCCCGCGTCATGGACCTGCTCACACCCCTCGGCAAAGGGCAGCGCGGCCTGATCGTTTCTCCGCCGCGTGCGGGCAAGACGATGCTGCTGCAGAATGTCGCCAACTCGATCACGACAAATCATCCCGAAGTGGTCTTGATGGTGCTGCTCATCGACGAGCGTCCGGAAGAAGTTACCGACATGCAGCGTTCGGTCAAAGGCGAAGTTATTTCGTCGACCTTCGACGAGCCGGCTGCACGCCACGTCCAGGTCGCGGAAATGGTGATCGAAAAGGCGAAGCGCTCTGGTCGAGCACAAGCGCGATGTGGTGATCCTGCTCGACTCCATCACGCGTCTGGCTCGTGCCTACAACACCATCGTTCCGCCCTCGGGCAAAGTGCTCTCCGGCGGCGTTGACTCCAATGCTCTGCAGCGTCCGAAGCGTTTCTTCGGCTCTGCCCGCAACATCGAAGAAGGCGGCTCTCTGACGATCATCGCCACGGCCCTGATCGACACCGGGTTCGCGCATGGACGATGTGATCTTCGAAGAATTCAAAGGCACGGGCAATTCAGCGAAATCATCCTCGAGCGCAAGCTCGTCGATAAGCGCGTCTTCCCGGCCATTGACATTCAGCGCTCGGGCACCCGTAAGGAAGAGTTGCTGATCCCGAAAGAAGATCTCTCACGCATCTGGGTTCTGCGCAAGGTGCTGAACCCATTGTCGCCGGTCGAAGCCATGGAATTGCTCATCGACAAGTTGAGCAAGACCCGGGGCAACAGCGAGTTCCTTGCGAACATGAGCGCTCTTTAGTTCGCAAGCAGAACGTAGAAGGCCGGAGCTCGCGCTCCGGCCTTTCTTTTGTCACAGCAATCGATGCAACCTGCCCGGAATGCATAGCCCCGCTTTTGTGGTGGAAACCTCCGACGTATAATTCCTGAACCGTGAGGTCTTCCGTGCATTCCAGACTTTTCTTAGCGATCGTCTTCCTTTTGCTGTGCATCCCCTGTCTTGCGCAGACTCCGGCGCCGCGTCCGTCACCGCAGCTACCCACCACCGATATCAGTCCTCCAATCGCCGACGAGGATGACGCGCGCGCCCGCATTGCCAGCGATATGGCCAAGAAGGCCGCCAAAGAGCGCGTGGCCGCGCTCAAGCACGATACCGACAGGCTGCTGAGGTTGTCAGTGGAATTGAAGCAGTCCGTCGATAAGTCTGACGAAAACGTCCTCTCCCTCGACGTGATCAAGAAAGCCGAAGAGATCGAAAAGCTGGCCAAAAGCGTAAAAGACAAAATGAAAGGACCGAACTAAAAGCCCTCACCGGATACCTACGGGTCTATGAATGCTATGGGGATTTTGCGGCAAGTTACTACTGCAGTTTCCGCAGTTCGTAGCTCGATGAGGTATTGTTTTCCTTGTTCTGGAAAACCCCATGAATGGATCTACCGTCGGGCGTAACGGTAAGGAGAAGAACCCCGACGACTTTCCCATTGCGTTTGGAGGTTATCTCGACCTCGTTTGGGCTTAGTCGCTTTACCGAGGTCATCGTGTGCCCCGGGTCGTCTTCTACGGGATAGTCCTTGCCATCGAATTTTGCGTCGTACCTCTCGCCAAGCGGAGTCCACGCACTGAATCCATCCGCTGTACACCTATACGAGATTGCGGGAATATCGGAAAAGATCTTGGACTTACTTTTCTTGTAAAACAGCCACGAGCCGGAAAGGATGTGAGAGCCACTGGTCGCGTGATCAACTCGTTTGCTAAGAGTCTCACTTGTGACTACTTGTGCTTCCGTGGTGTCTTTCACCACTTTGGTCAGCGTACCGCCATCTGGAGAAACCGTGTCAAGTTCCGTGAACATCGTTTTCCCAGCCCTCTTGGCGATGATTTCAACGGTGGAGGCATCGACGATTCGGGCACTCACCGTGTCCCAGTAGCTTGTCTCGTGGACTCGATGGTCACGCCCGTCTGCATTAATTTCCGGCCTTGCAAAACAGTCAGAGCAGCGAAGCATGCCATTGGCAACTGAATACGTCACTGGTTTCGGTTTCTCCGACTGCTGCACAGAGTCTTCATCGAAAATCCAACCGCCGTCGAAAAGGCTTTGGCTGAATGACGCAGCAGGTGTCAAGAGCAGCAGAGTAAGCGTGAGTCTTTTCATAGGAGAACCCCACAATTCGACGCCCGAAATCCTATCGCGAAAATGCGGAAACTGCCAAGAGCGGCGACGCCAACAGACCTTTAGCGCTCATTGAATAGCCGATGTCCCCTCGCTGAAAAGGGTTGCTTGCCCCGCACCCATCAGCACTAGTTCCACACCGCAACTCCTTTTCTCGTCGCGTGTTTCCATCCGTAGCCGCGAATTGCGGTCGGAGGAACGAGATATGAAACGCGTGATTGCTGGGATTCTCTTGTTCGTAGGAATGGGCGTGGCGCCCGCGCTGGCCTGGGATGGGGACCGGGGCCTCCGCCGCGACATCCGCCACGATGAGGCCAGGATTGCCCATGACCGTCGTGAACTGCGCCGCGATCTTTATTACGGCAACTACCGAGCCGCAAACCACGAGCGTCGCGAGCTTCGCCGTGAATACCGCGACGTGAACCGCGATCGCCGCCGGCTCGATTAGGATCGCCGCTGAAATGCTGCATAGGCGCTGACCGAGAACGGCTAAAGCAGCGCGTGACCAAACCTCGTAAGTGGCACTGGTCACGCGTTCCACATTTTCGGAACGCTTCCTATTGTGTCCTGCCGCTGTCGGCGTCATAATGCGCTCAATCCAATTCCGGCGTGTTTCGCATCCGAGTGCGCCGTCCGGTCACAAAGGGAGGCTTATTATGCACCGGCAGCTTTCTCTCTTACTCCTCCTCTTCTTGTTCTTGGCGGCTGCGGCCGACCTCGCAGCGGCGCAACAGATCCGCCTTCCTCCGGGCGTTGCGCAGGGTCCAGGGATAGGAGAAGTTCCCGTCACCACCTCCGGCGATGAAGTTCAGAAGAAGCAGGCCGAGGCGGCTAATGTGCAGCGCCAAGTCGAAATCCGCCGCGATACCGAGAAAATGAAGCAACTCACCGAGGAACTAAGCGACTATCTGCAGAAGTCCGGACCGGGAGTTATATCGGTCGATGCCCTGAAGAAAGCCGAACAGATCGAAAAACTTGCGCATAGCGTGAAGTCTAAAATGAAACAATCGTTCTAGATTAATGCAGGGCGGACGCTGTCCTTGCTCCGCCGAGCGAAGCGACGGCGGTGTCGAGAAAAATAAAACGCCATCCAGCCAAGCTGGATGGCGTTGATGCTTGCCGCTTTTTTCTACTCCGCGCCCTGCTTGATACGCATGCTGTAGAACGATCGGTACACAAAGGTAAACGACACCACGAAGAACGCCGCCGCCAGGATGCGTGTTAGCGTCGTCCCCTGATCGGTCGCCAGTTTCACCGCCAGTTCCACTGCCAGCAGTCCGAACAGTGTCGTGAACTTGATGACCGGATTCAGAGCCACCGATGACGTGTCTTTGAACGGATCACCGACTGTATCGCCAATGACAGTTGCATCGTGCAACGGCGTGCCCTTCTGCTTCATTTCGACTTCGACAATCTTCTTGGCGTTGTCCCATGCCGCGCCCGCATTGGCCATAAAGATCGCCTGGTACAAGCCGAATATTGCAATCGAGATCAGGTAGCCCACAAAGAAGAACGGATCGACAAACGCGAAAGCAAGCGTACCGAAGAATACGGCAATGAAGATGTTCAACATGCCCTTCTGCGCATACTTCGTGCAGATCGCGACCACTTTCTTGCTGTCGGATACCGAAGCCTTCTCCACACCCTCGAGTTTGATGTTGGCTTTGATGAACTCGACCGCGCGATAAGCTCCAGTAGTCACTGCCTGGGTGGATGCGCCCGTGAACCAATAAATCATCGCGCCGCCGGTGATCAGGCCAAGGAAGAATGGCGCGTACAGCAATGACAGTTTGGCCACGCCCTCGGCGTCGGTGAGCCCGTTGGTCAGCGCCATGATGATCGAGAAAATCATGGTGGTCGCGCCGACGACCGCGGTCCCGATCAGCACCGGTTTCGCCGTCGCCTTAAACGTATTGCCCGCGCCGTCGTTGGCCTCGAGCAGGTGCTTGGCGCGCTCAAAGTCCACGCTCAGGTTGAAGTCTTTCTTGATCTCCGCCTGCACGTTCGGCACAGCTTCAATCAAGGAAAGCTCGTAGACGGATTGTGCGTTATCCGTGACCGGTCCGTAGGAGTCGACCGCAATCGTCACCGGCCCCATGCCCAGGAATCCGAATGCCACCAGTCCAAACGCAAACACCGCAGGAGCCAGCATTCCCGCGGCCAGCGCCAGACCCATGGTGCTCATGTAATAAGCCACGGCCATCAGCATCATCATCGCCAGGCCGAGATAGTAGCCGGAGAAATTGCCGGCCACGAATCCCGACAGAATTCCCAACGACGCTCCGCCTTCCTGCGCCGAGACTACTACTTCCTTCACGTGCCGCGACTCAGTCGAAGTGAATACCTTCACCAGTTCCGGAATCAACGCGCCCGCCAGCGTGCCGCAGGAAATGATTGTCGCCAGCTTCCACCACTGCGTTCCGTCGGCCCCGAGGGTCGGAATGACAAAGTACGAAATCGCATAGGTGATGCCGATTGAGATAATTGAAGTCAGCCACACCAACGAAGTCAGCGGCGCTTCGAAGTTCATCTCGTCCGACGAGCCATACTTCGCCTTGGCAATCGCGCCGTTGATGAAGTAAGACAGCGCGCTCGAGACCAGCATCATCACGCGCATTACGAAGATCCAAACCAGCAACTGCACCTGCACGTTGGAATCTTTCACGCCCAACAGAATGAATGTGATCAGCGCTACTCCGGTCACGCCATAGGTTTCAAAGCCGTCGGCTGACGGCCCAACCGAGTCGCCGGCATTGTCGCCCGTGCAATCCGCAATGACGCCCGGATTGCGCGCATCGTCTTCCTTGATCTTGAATACGATCTTCATCAAGTCCGACCCGATGTCTGCAATCTTGGTGAAGATGCCGCCCGCGATACGCAGCGCCGCCGCGCCCAGCGATTCACCGATCGCGAATCCGATGAAGCACGGTCCCGCATAATCACCGGGAATAAACAGCAGAATGAACAGCATGATCAGCAGTTCCACCGAGATGAGCATCATGCCGATGCTCATACCGGCCTCCAGAGGAATCTGATACACCGGATACGGCTTGCCCGGTAAGGAAGCGAACGCGGTTCGCGAATTAGCGAACGTGTTCACCCGAATGCCGAACCATGCGACGCCGTAGCTTCCCGCAATGCCGACCAGGCTGAATCCCAGGATGATGGGCAGGGTCAGTCCGACACTCTTACCGGGAACCGGCGACAGCCATCCGAAATACGCAGCGATAATGACCGCAATGAATGCCCACAGCAAAAGGATGAATTTGCCTTGTGTGACCAGGTAGGTCTTGCAGGTTTCATAAATGAGTTCCGAAATCTCGCGCATCGAGCGGTGAACCGGCAGGTTCTTGAGCCGCATAAAGATCGTCATACCAAAGCCCAGACCGAACAGGCAGAACAGGATACCGATCAGCAGCAGTTTGTGGCCGTCGATGGCGCCATTGAAAAAGCTGACCTGCGAAAGATCGGGCAGCTTCAGGGAAGCTTCTCCGCCTTCCCCGGCAGGTTGAGCGAAAGCGGTAGCCGTACCGACGGTAAGCAGCGCGGCTGCGGCTGAAACTCTGGTGGCCATGCGGCGTGTAAAGAACGCAGCGGTGGCAAGAAAGGTGCGCATAGAAGTCCTCCGATATAAGAACGGTTTTAAGGAACTACAAACGTGTTTAGGCTCTGCCTTCCAGAAGCACGTCCCAGTTCGCGACTGCGGTTCCAGGATGCAACCGCATGCACGCCCAATCGAAGCCGGAGACTCGGCTTCCGGAATTCCGAACACGCTTCCACCGCAAGACCGGAATGGTGTGTTGGAGCTTGGCCGCGTCGGAGTTTGCGCCAGGACCTAACCCGCAGCAGCCTGCCGTCTAAAAGACTGGAGAAGTATGTCTCCGGCCTCGGCAACCTAGCGCAAAACGGGCATTTATAACACGTTGGATAGAGCGGGTCAACGTCTTAAGCGCACGCTGCCCAGGCTGTTCCCAGTTTGGCAAAAGAATCGATTTTCTAGGCCTTTTTCGAGCCCAGAAAGGCAGCTTTAGTGCTGGCTCATCGAGGCGTTGTACATCGCATCCATCAGATCCTGGGAGTGCCCGTCATAATCGGCGTCCAGTGACCACATAAACGTCCCGCCCAGTCCGCGCTGCCAATCCGAATACCAGACTCGGAAGTATGTCGAAAATGGGTCGTCGTAGGTGATGTAGCCGTCACTTCCATCGACTCGCAGCATATATGGAACGAGCGCGACCGGGTCATAGAGGGTCTGCCACCCGTCCTTATTCGTCATCCGCTTGAAGTTGAGGCCATAATTCTCGGTCGAGACAGCATTATCGCAGTCCCCGTCCGGGGTCGAACTGGCATTGGGACACAGCCCAAAGAGCTGGTTGATGTTGTGGTAGTGGTAGCCATAGAAAGGCGTGCCCATGTTGAGTTGCGATGCCGGTACCAATTTCAGGAAGTTGTTGGTAGCTTCTTCCACGCTGCCGCCTGGCTGACATTCATAGTCGGCAGGATCGCGGTGATCCCAAAAAATTGCCGAATTGAGCTGTCCATGCGCGGTCCACGGCCCCGCGCAATCGTAAGTCATGATGTTCACGTAGCTCAGCGAGAGTCGCAGCCGGTCTAGGTCGTATCCGTAACCGCCCCACGGTGCCACGTCGATCGACAGAACATAATCCGGATTTGATAGCCGTAGCCCTGCCATCAATGCCACCAAGAAAAGGCGATCCCCTTTGGTTTCCGGGTATTCCCAGTCCATGTCGACGCCGTCATATCCATACTGCTGTTCGAAGGCCGCGATGTTGTTAATCAGGGTCTGCATCGCTCCGCTCGCTTCCAAACCCGGGAAGTCGCCTCCGATCAGCAGCATGACTTTCACCCCGGCAGCGTGCGCGCGATTGTTGAGTTCCTGTTCAATGAACCCCTGCGGCATCGACAAAGTCCCAGTAGCATCGAATGACACTCCCGCGTGATTGATGTGGGTCAGCTTGTGGTAGGGAATCTGCGCCGCCGCATACGGAGGTGTCCCATCTTTACTCCAATACACGTAGTCCGCCACCACGCGTTTCTTGAGGTGGTTGGCCAACACCTCTTGCGCTCCCGCGCACGGTATCGAAGCCACAACCACCAGGGCAGCGAATAAGGAAAACACGGAGCGACGGAACAGCAGGGAACGATACGACATGGGTCACCTCAGGAAGTGTTCAAGGCCGAAACAGCGCGCCAGAAGCCGCGTCTCGCCCGAAGACTGAGGATTCTATCACGGAATCAGGATTACTACGGGAGGGCTGCGCTTGAATATGAGCCGGGTTGCCCCACCCTTGTCGCGTTTTGTGCGACAGGATGGGGCTTCTGACTTTCTCGTCTCGAACTCCTCTATGGCAGCGCTACCTGCATGTGGAGGTTGTAAGCCACAAAGGCCCACTCGTCCCCCGTCTCGTCGATGATCTTTGAGATCGGTTTGCCCGCGCCATGCCCCGCTTTCGTCTCAATGCGAATCAGCACCGGGGCCGGTCCCGCCTGATCTGCCTGCATCGTGGCTGCGAATTTAAAGCTGTGTCCCGGTACGACCCGATCATCGTGGTCCGCGGTTGCAATCATCGTCGGCGGATATTTCGTTCCCGGCTTCAGATTATGCAACGGCGAATATGCATAGAGATATTTGAAGTCCTCCGCATTATCGGAAGAGCCGTAATCCGAAGTCCATGCCCATCCAATCGTGAATTTCTGGAAGCGCAGCATGTCCATCACTCCAACCAGTGGCAAAGTCGCCCCAAAGAGATCAGGACGCTGGGTCACGCAGGCGCCAATCAGCAGGCCGCCGTTGCTGCCGCCGCGAATCGCCAGCTTTGGAGTCGAAGTGTACTTGTTAGCGATCAGCCACTCCGCCGCCGCGATGAAATCGTCAAACACGTTCTGCTTCTTGCCATGCGTTCCCGCCAGGTGCCAGTCTTCTCCGTATTCACCGCCGCCGCGCAGGTTGGGCTGCGCATACACGCCGCCCATCTCCAGCCAAACTACGTTGGGCACGGAAAACGCTGGAGTCAGCGAGATATCGAAGCCGCCGTACGCATACAGCAGCGTCGGATTCTGTCCATCCAGCTTCAATCCTTTTTTATAGGTCAGGAACATCGGAATGCGCGTCCCATCCTTGCTGTTGAAAAAGACCTGCTTGGTCTCGTACTTCGTCGCGTCAAAATCGACCTTCGGCTGCTTGAATACAGTACTCTTCCCGCTCTCCGGATCGTAGCGATAAATCGTAGTTGGCGAGGTGAAGCTGGTGAACGAGTAGAACGTTTCCTTATCCTTGCGCTTGCCGCCGAAGCCGTCGGCTGTGCCGATTCCGGGCAAGTCCACATCGCGCAAGAACGTGCCTTTCAAGTCGTGGACGCGGACTTCCGTCCGCGCGTCTTTCAGATAGCTCAGTAGAAACAGATTGTCCACGACGTTGGAGCCTTCCAGCTTGTCGGGCCCTTGCGGAACCACCGTCTTCCAGTTCGCCCGCTCCGGATGCTGCGTATCAATGGCGATCAGCCTTCCTCGCGGCGCATCGAGATCCGTCTGAAGCCAGAACACCGGTCCGTCGTTGTTAATGAACTGATACTGGGCGTCAAAATCGTCGAGCAGTCGTACCACCTCGCTGTCCGGCTTCGTCAGATCTTTGTAGTAGAGACGGTTTTTCGGCGACGTCCCCTGCCAGACTTGAATCACCAAATAGTGCCCATCATCGGTGACGGCTCCGCCAAAGCCCAGTTCCTTGTTATCCGGCCGTTCGTAGATGAGCTTATCGTCCGCTTGCGTCGTCCCCACCTTGTGGTAATAGAGCTTCTGGAAGTAATTCGTATCGCGCAGCGCGGTCCCTTTCGGCTCGTCGTAACGGCTGTAGAAGAATCCCTTGCCGTCTTTCGTCCACGATGCTCCGGAAAACTTCACCCACTTGATCAAGTCGGGCAGATCCTTGCCGGAAACCACGTCGCGCACGTGCCACTCCGTCCAGTCCGAGCCCGACACGGCTGTCCCGTAGGCCAGCAGCTTGCCGTCATCGGTCACGGCCTCTCCTGCCAAGGCGACCGTTCCATCCGACGAGAGCGTGTTTGGGTCGAGCAACACGCGCGGTTCGGCATTCAGTGACTCGCCCACCAGCAGCACGTTCTGATTCTGCAGGCCGTTGTTATGCTGATAGAAGTATCGTCCACCCTGCTGTGCCGGCACTGTGAAGCGCTCATAATTCCATAGCTTCAGCAGTCGCTCGCGGATCGCCGCCCGGTAAGGAATCTGGTCGAGATAGCTGAAGGTCAGCTTGTTCTCAGCCTCAACCCAGGCGTGCGTATCGGGCGAGTCGGTGTCTTCCAGCCAGCGATACGGATCGGCCACCTTCGTTCCGTGGTAGTCGTCCACCTGGTTGACCGTCTTGGCTTTGGGATAAGCGAGCGCAACGCTATTTTGCGCGGCCAGACGAAAGGGAAGTGTTGCCATCCCCACGAAAAGCACAAGACCGGCCAACGCCTCAAGATGAAGCAGTTTCATCAGCATCTCCTCAGCATGATCCACGAGTAAAATCAGGAACGGCTATTCTCGCTCACCGTGCCGGTCAAGGGCAACGGAATCTGGTTGGCGTTCCTTCGTGAACCCTTCGTGCCTAAGCGGTTTTCTGTCTTTGCTCAACCTGCCTCGCTCAAGATTTGATATCGTATGCGGAATATGCCGCCGAAGAAAAAGGTCACCCGCAAAGTCCGGAAATCTGCGGCGCGAAGCAAGCCCGCCAGACGCGCTCTAAAGATTGCAACCTCGATCGCTCCCTGGCTCTGCGTTCGCAATGGCACGCGCGCCGTCGCTTTCTACAAAACGGCATTTGGCGCGCGAGAGCTCTTTCTGATGGAAGATGGCGACAGCGCCGTAGCCCGACTGGCGGTGGACGGCGCCGAGTTCTGGCTGAGCGACGAATCGCCGGAACACCACAACTTCAGCCCTGAATCCCTGGGAGGCATTACTGTACGTTTGATTCTGACGGTCGCTGATCCGGACGCGCTTTTCGCTCGCTCCATCAAGGCGGGAGCGAAGGAAGTTTTTCCAGTCACCGAAGAGCACGGCTGGCGTGTCGGGCGGGTCGTCGATCCCTTCGGCCATCATTGGGAAATCGGCCGTCCGCTGGCGTGACTTATGAGATTCAGTATCCCCGCTCAAGTGGGCGTTCTACAAGCCTCGGCGGTATGCAATCTGATGCAAAGCGGCAGGATCGTAATGGAAGGCTCCGTAGAGACGTTGCTCGCAACGTGTCTCTAACCACTCACGTCTCCGCTAAGAAGTATCCTGTAGGAACTGCCGGCCGATACCCGAGCCGTCTCCGAATACCAACCCGCTGAATCGGCTTTCGCATCTGATTTCTCGCGATCCGGAACTCCGCCGCTGGTGTCCGCTCTCCAGTCCTCCGATCGCAGCGGACTTCTATGCGCTATTGGTGGATTTCGAGCGTGATTCCTCGTTGCAGCCGTGAGCGCCATCGTCTGCATCTCGCCCATTCCGGCTACCTTCAGAGCCACTGGTATCATTTCCGGCGGCATATTCGCCGAAGTCGAGGCGAAGCAAAGCATTCTTCGCGAAGCATCTTTAGAAGTGACGAAGGGCCGACGCGAACTGGATGCTTTCGATATGCGTTGAGGTCGCTCACCCTTGCCAGTGGCAAGAATGGGCGACCTCCCATCCAGGCGAACTGGAGATTATTTGTGCTTCAGCGCGGGCGGAGGGGTTCCCTGAGAAACCCGCAGCAGCATTTTCAGATCGCTGCTGTGCGCATCGTGGCAGTCCACGCACCGACCCTTCACTGACGGAACGTGCTGCCGCAATGCTGCCGACTGTTCATGGCATGCGAAGCATATCTTGTCCTTCGGCATCGCCAGGCTCATGGTCGTCATGTCACCTTGCGTCATCGTCACATGGCAAACCGTGCAAGGCGTAGCCATTGCCGAATGCACCGATTTCCCGGTGATCTTCTTAGCGTGACATGACGAGCAATCCGCATCCTTACTGAGTGTCCCGGGATGCTCAACGGCACCCGCGGACGCTGGCAGCAGGGATAGGACCATGCAGGTAAGAAGGACTCGCGATGCTCTGCAGCACGTACTTCTCATGGTGTCGCGGCTATTCTATTTGGCGGGAGAACACGGAAGCATAATGTGAATCAACTACTCCGCGTCAGCGTCGAATCAAATGCTTAAGCCTGCTTAGCGTTCGAGCGCCTTGCGGTCCCATTTTGCGCAATTGGCCGCTGCCTCGTAGGTGCTTTGCAGAAATTCCATGAGCATTGTCTTCGGGTCGCCTGCCGTTCGCACATTGTCGTACAGGAGCAGGAACTCCTTCAGTTGCGGATGGTAGAAAGCCGCCGGTGGACGGACCGGCTGCTCGGCGAAGCCTGCCGGCTCGGGCGCCGCGTAGGAGTAGAAGGCCGGGCCCTTGATGTCGCCCCTACCCGGCCAGAATCCCGCGCTGCTAACTTCATGCGAGTAGGCTTCCCGCGTGATGGAATCCGCTCCCGGCCGCTCCGGAGCCTTTCTGCCCGAAAAGCGCGTCACCGCCAAGTCAAAGCTTCCCCAGAAGAAGTGTACGGGGCTTACCTTTCCCAGAAAGCCGCTGCGGAATTCGTGCAGCACGCGATCCACCCAAACCAGAATGCGCCAGAACTTGTTCGCCGCCTCGCGATCATATGCGGAATGGACAGTGTCGTGCTCGAACGGAATCGGGTCCTGAACCTCGCACGGGGTCGTCCAAATCTTCACGCCCACGCCCAGTTCCGTCAGGGCCGCGGTGATGTTCTTGTAAAATTCGGCAACGCTCTCCGACCTCAGCGGCAGCACGACACGGCATCCCGCGCTGGTCTCGATCACAACTTCATGCTGAATGAAATCGAAATGGATCTCGACTGCTCCGTTCTTGTATGGCATCGCCAACGTCGTCATGCCGCGCGCGGTCACATAAAAAGGAACATTCCAGAAGTGATTCACCAGCGGGCACAGCTTGAGGCGCACTTTCCCCACTACCTGCGTCCACATGTGCAAGGTGGCCAGCGTGTCCTTCCAGGAATCGAGTGGCAATGCTGGCAACACTTCCTGTTCAATGGCCCGGTTGGAGTTCATGGCTCGCTCCGATTCTGCTGAAAGAGTTCAGGCTGCTTTTTTCGGACTGTCCTTGAGAAGGCCAAGCTGAATCAGGCTCTCGGCAGTGGCGATAATGGATTCTTCATTCGACCGCGGTTTCCATCCCAGCACGCGTCTGGCTTTTTCGTGGGTCGCGTTCTTCCGCTTGCCGAGTTCCGGCAGGATCAGCTTGACCGCCGGATCCCGCAGCGCAGCCAGACGAATGATCCAATCGGGTAGCTCGAGGGTCGGAACCCGCTTCGCCGCCGCTCCCATCCGTTTCTTCAGGATCTTGGCAATACCGAGCATCGACAGGAAATCACCTGCGACCGCGAGAAAGCGCTCGCCGCTGGCCGCGGGATGCATCATCGCCCGAAGGTGCAGGCCGGCGACGTCCCGCACATCGACCGCACCGAAATACAGCCGAGGCAGGCCCGGCATGGCTCCATCCATCAACTTCTGCACGATCAGAATCGACGTGGAAAAATCCGGACCGAGCACGGGACCAAATACGCCCACTGGATTGACAACCGCAAGTTCGAGCCCAGAACCTTCCGCAGTGACGAAATCCCACGCCGCGCGTTCGGCCAACGTCTTCGACTTGGCATAAGCGCCCACGCCTTCGCCGTTGGGATCGGTCCAGTTGGTCTCGTTGAAGGCCGTCGTCTGCGGCTTCTGACCGTATCCAATCGCAGCAAACGACGAGGTCAGCACCACGCGTTTGACGCGAGCATCGCGCGCAGCGCGCAACACTCGCAGCGCTCCCTCCCGCGCAGGGCGAATCAACTCATCTTCTTGCTTGGGGACACTCGAGGGAAACGGCGAGGCCACGTGCAGTACGTAATCGCATCCGTCGACCGCTTCGGGCCAACCCGCGTCCTGCTCGAGATCGGCCGCCACGAACGACAGCCGATCGCCGGCGTCGACGCCCGCAACCTTGAGCATGGCGCGCACGTCACCCTCGCGCTTGAGGTTGCGCACCGTGGTGCGTACGTTGTGTCCCGCAGCGAGAAGTTGCAGGATGCAGTGGCTGCCAATGAATCCCGATCCGCCGGTTACGAGCACTGTGCCTGGGGTCATGTCTCTCATTTCGATTCGAGCTTCATTCTAAGGGATTCAGGAAGCGGAGTGCTTCGCATGGAAGGTGCATGCGGGTAGCGCCTGACTCCGTGGTTCCCATCCTTCGCAAAAGCCGTGAAGGATGGGGGTGCCTCGGTTGGAACGCTGCGGGCAAAGTGCCTTTAGCTGGGATACTTGCGGGCTTGCTCGATCCATGTGTTGGTGTCGCCGTCGGAGGCGCCGGACTTATGCAGGTGGGCACGCATGTCCGTTTCCGACATCGATTCCGAGGTGCTGGTGATCAGGGATTTCTCGAAGTCGATACCGACCACGATGAACGTTTCTGGCTTCGCACCTTTTACTTTGATGACTCGGTATTTCGTTGCCATCGTTTCTCTCCTGGAAAGCGTTGTTAGTTTTGTGGGGATTACTAAATGAAGGCTGCTGCGCTTTCGCCTTTGTGCACTGGAATCGAGGCACTTTCAGGCTACAGGCTTAAACTTTCGGGCCATTACCAATGCTCCATAACTATCTTAAAGTAAAGCCCTTCCGGTTCGGTATTTTTTCGCTATTGCGATGCCGATGGTCAAGGTTCAGCGATGGACGGACGACGGGAAGAGAACGAGAAAGAATGTCAGAAGAGATCGTACGCTGTCCCTATTGCGTGATGGGCAGCGAATTCCGGCCAATGCTGCGGCAAGCATCCAGGAAGAAATACTTCGCGTGCGTGAGCTGCGGTCACAGGGCGACGCCCGAGGATCCTTACCTCAAGTGTCCCTGCTCGCGCTGCCGCGAGGTGAGCCGTATCGCCATCTCCCGACGCCGTGGTTCCGATGACCCCCAAAAAAGCGGGACGATCGACCTTCCCGTTCGCGCTTAGGCGAACGCGGGTGGCCCATGCTTTCGCGGTTTTTGCGAAAGGGCAGGGTAGCGAATCTTTCTACTCAAGAAAGCGGGCTCTTATGCCCCTGAGTCCCCCATAAAATCTGTCATTCGTCAGCGAGGATTCGTCTTTGCCCCCAGGGCAACCACACCTTTTAGCTGGGATACTTGCGGGCTTGGTCAATCCAGCTGTTGGTGTCGCCCTCGGAGGCGCCGGACCTGTGTAGGTGGGCGCGCATGTCCGCTTCCGACATGGATTCAGATGTGCTGGCGATGAGGGACTTCTCGAAATCGATTCCGACAACGATAAAAGTTTCTGGCTTCGCATCTTTTACTTTGATCACGCGGTATTTCGTCGCCATGAGATCTTCTATAGAAGTTATTTTGCGCTTCCTGCTTAGATTTGGCGAAGTTCCCGCGAAAGCTACAGCACTTGGTCGGCCACTTAAGTGCTATTGACTGCGAAGTTAGGAACGGAGCAGTATGTCGTGCGCTGTCCAAATCTAGGCGTCAATGAGACCATTGTGAAGCATTTCACCCTAACTTTATTCTTTGCGTCACTATGTGTCCTATCAGTTTTGGGGCAGACTACTTCCTTGCCTCCTCCGGCTGAACACGGGATGTTTGTGGACGATTCGGGGCGGCTCAGGAAGATCATTGGTCAAATTGCGGAGTTCAAACGCAGCGGAAGTCTCATTGCCAACAATCTGACATTGGGAATAAAGACGAGGAAAGTGAACATCCAACTCTTGGGACCCACAGCTCAGACGGTTGTCCCTGCGCAGCCTGTTTTTTATTTCGTGCCGGCTAAACAGGAACAAGCCGCGGGTGTGAATGCCGGTGATTTGATCCTGATCCGACTGGAAGAAAAGCCCAATCGGCGGCAGTTCGAAATCGCGGCCAGCGGTGCATGGCGATACAGTTCGGGTATCACACTCACGCATCAGATTCAGCTGCTCCGCGATGAAGTCGAACCGGATGTTTACCGAATTATTCCGAGCGTCGAGCTCAGCAAGGGCGAATACGCCTTGTTCTTAGCTCGCGGCGAGGGCCTGGCTCCATATGTCTATGACTTCAGCGTCCAACCGACTCGCTCCACAGCCGTAGGTGAGAAAGATGCGTTTTTCGCGACACGAGTTAGAGAAGGGCCCGATCCAAGAGCGACTCCGACCGCCGTGCCTGAAGTGATAGGTCAAGCCACAATCGGCGCATTCGCTGAAGGCAACGTGAATGTGCGGCACGATGGAGTAACGTTAACCGCGGTAACACCGGGCGGTCCCGCTGATCAGGTGGGCATCCGAGCAGGGGATGCAATTCTAGCGATCGACGGTCACTATCTCTTCACGGTCGCAGAGCTGAGAGAGGCGATCACTCGTCTGATGCCGGGGGCAAAAGTAGTCGTGCGCTATCGACGTTATTCCGCGATTCTTGACGTTCCACTTACGGTTGGGGCGATCAATTAGAACGCGGGTTTGCTTGGCATGCGTACCAGCCGGGTGGGAGCGCGAAACCGAATCCCTAAAAGCCCATCGCGATCGGAAACTGATAGGGATCCTTCGACTGCGGTTGGTCTTTGCGCTTGGGCGCAAAGCGCAATCCTCGCTCAGGATGACAGAGTTTCTCAAAGCTACTCCCGCATTCCCAACTGCCAAAACAAGAACGAATACACGTCTGTAAATTCTTCGATCTGCTTCGCCACGGGCTTACCGGCGCCGTGGCCGGCTTTGCTCTCGATCCTCAATAAGATCGGGCGCGTCTTGCTTGCACCGTTCTTGGCTTCGGCTTGCATGAGGGCGGCCATTTTCTTGGCGTGCATGGGGTCGACTCGGGTGTCGGTGTCCGCGGTCATAAATAGGATTGCAGGATACTCCGCGCCCGGCTTCACGTGGTGATATGGGGAGTAGGCGTAGAGCCACTTGAACTGCTCCGCGCTTTCAGAAGTCCCATATTCCGGGATCCATAACTTGGCGATCTGGAAGTCCTGGTAGTGAATCATGTCGAGCAGCGGGACCTGGCAGACAACGGCGCGAAACAGGTCAGGACGCTGCGTGATCATGGCGCCCATGAGCAGGCCGCCGTTCGATCCGCCTTGGATGGCGAGATGATTTTTGTCCGTGTACTTTTCGGAAATGAGGTGCTCGGCGGCGGCGATCATGTCATCGAAGACATTCTGCTTCTTGTCGAGCATGCCGGCTCGGTGCCAGTCCTCTCCAAATTCTGCCCCGCCGCGGAGGTTGGCTACGGCATAAATGCCACCGTGTTCCATCCAAAGATATGCGGTGCGGCTGAAGCTGGGCGTGAGGCTGACGTTGAAGCCTCCGTAGCCGGTGAGCAGCGTGGGGTTCTTGCTGTTTTTCGCCAATCCTTTCTTGTGGACGATGAACATCGGAACGCGCGTACCATCTTTCGACTTGAACCACTCCTGCGTGACCTCGTAGGCCGAGGGATCGATCGAGGGGGCGTCGACCTTGGCCCAGAGCGTGCTGATAAATGCGCTATTCGCCTCACCATTGGGAACTTTAACGCCGATCGGATTCAAGTCGAGGAGATAAATACTGGGTGGCAGGGTAAAAGATTGGAAGCCGTAGAACACTTCGTCCCGATTCCACCGGCCACCCGTTCCAAAGACGGTGCCGATTGCGGGAAGGGAAATGTCGCTAATCTTCTGTCCATCCAGATCAAACAACTTTAGCAGCGACGACGCATTCTGCTCGTACTGCGCAAATAACTTGCCGCCGTAAACGGACGCGCCTTGCAGCACGGCGTCGCTCTGGGGAATGATTTCTTTCCAGTTTTCGCGCTCGAAGTCTCCGGCGTTGGTGACGAAGACACGATAGCGAGGTGCATCCTCATTGGTAGTGATGTAGACCTTACCGTCATAGATGTCGGCGCCGTAGAGAAAATCTTTGCCGGTGGTGAGACGGCTGGCGGGTTTGTCAGACTGCAGGTCCTTGAGAAAAAGTTCGGACTTGGTCCATCCCTCGGAGACATGAATCAGCAACCAGCGGCCGTCGTTGGAAAGATGCACGCTCGGCCAGTCTTCCGGATCGCGCCCTTCGCCGAAGATGGGATCGTCGGTGACGACGGGACTGCCGAGCAGGTGGAAAAAGACGTGGCGGTTGTACATCTCTTGTCCGGCGGGGACGTCGCCGGGGGTCGGATAGCGCGTGTAATAAAAGCCGGAGTTGTCGTGCAGCCAGGCGACGGAGGCGGCGCGGGTTCGCTCAATGGTGTCGGGAAGGATGGTGCCGGTCTTGGTCTCGATGACGTGAAGCGTGCTCATCTCCGAACCGCTTTGCGATGTTCCGTAAGCGACATACTTCCCGTTGTCACTGGGCTGGAACCAGTCAAGGGCGACGGTGCCGTCGGCGGCGAGTTGGTTGGCGTCGACGAGGGTGCGGTCTTTTCCCGGGGTAGCGTCGGGTGGCTCGCCAGCGTGATCTTCCGGTGTAACTCGATCGCGAACGTAAAGCACCGGTTGGTTCTGCATCCCCTCTCGCCGGGTATAAAAATAATGTCTGCCCGCGATGACGGGGGGAGTCACGCTGCCGATCGAGAGCAATTCGGTCAGACGCTTGTGGATGGCGTCCCGTCGGGGCAGCGGATCGAGAAGTGCGCGCGTGTAGAACATTTCCTGCTCAACCCATTTTTGCGTCTCCGGGCTGGAGCTGTTTTCCAGCCAGCGATATTTGTCGAGAACCTTGGTGCCGTGCAGGATGTCGACGATCGGCTTGGGCTCCGCGACGGGAGGCGCACTGGGGACGGACTGGGAACGAGGAGGCGAAGATTTGGAATCGCCCGTATAAACTGCCACAGCGACGGCGGCGAGAGAGACGGAAAGAGCCAGAAGCAAACGCACCCCCAACATGTTCACCTCAATGCCCCAGCCTATCAGCGAGAACTGTTTTCAGGAAGCAGCCCAGAATGTTATGATGATAAAGTTCAAGGCAGGCCATCAGCGCCCGCCGCCACACTCCTCAGTAGCTCAATGGCAGAGCATCCGGCTGTTAACCGGAGGGTTGTAGGTTCGAATCCTACCTGAGGAGCCATTTCTTTTCTAAGCCACTGACTCCGCAAGGCTACGACGTTCCTTTCTAATGTTCTTTCTAATGTTTCGCCCCGATTTCTCTCAAATCCAGTATTAGACGGGAGAGGTCGATGCGAGTGAACAGAAGAGTGAGCATTTGGAAGCACGTGCGTCTGGCGGACGGAAAGTGGCGGTATTGCCGCCCGGTGCTCGACGCCAAGGGAAAGATCGTCTCCGACATGGTGATCGTCAACGGGCTCGAAGAGCGGCACACGGAAGGCACCTACTGTCATCTGCTTTTACAACCCGAGGCTGACTTGGCAGAAATGCGGACATAAGCCTGCGGACGCCGTTGCCGCTGCGGAGCGTCAGCGGGCACTCTTCAAGGCGATGGAGCACGGCATCGTCGAGCGACCCACGAAAACGCAGACCACGGGTACGATAGACGAGGCAGTTTCGGAGTATCTCGCAGAGCTTGAGGCTCGGGTCCGCAACGGGAGCAAACGCCCTACAGACCTACGCCGCTTGCAAGCAAATCCTTTGCGAGTTCCAAGCGTACTGTGAGCGGCGATGGCAAGAAGGGTTTGTCAAAGATCACCAAGCTCGACCTGCTCAACTATGCAGGCTGGGCTTACGAGCAAAGCCCTACAAAATCTCGTCGCACCGCGAACACGAAATTCATCCGCGTGAACCAGTTCCTCAAGGCGCGAGGAATAGTCAGTCGCCACAAACGCAGACGCCCCGAAGTACACGAAGAACCCACCCGTGCTTGTCTACTCGGAGGAGCAACTGGAGAAGTTCTTCGTCGCCTGCAATCCTCGCCAGCGGGTGATCTTCAAGACTTTCCTGATGGCGGGACTGCGGGAGTCCGAGCTTGTCTTTCTCACATTCGACCGCCTGCACCTTGATCGGGGCGTGATCCGCATCGACGAGAATCCAAAATACGACTTTATGCCCAAGGCTTATCAGTGCAGGGACGTTTACATCCCGCCTGAGCTTGTTGAAGAGCTTCGCAAGGTGAAGCCGATGGCTGGCTGCGACCTCGTTTTCCCGACCCGCAACGGCACGCCAAACAACAAACTACTCATCATGTGCAAGCGGATCGCAAGAGCGGCGGGCATGAATGCAGGACGACTGGTGGCTGCACCGCTTGGCGCTCGACGTACGCCACTCACTGCCTGCGGAACGGCATGGACATCGCCTCGCTTAGAGACCAGATGGGCCACTCGGACCTGAAGAGCATCGAGCGATATCAGACCGGATCAAGACACAAGGGCCATTTATGGGTGAGCGATCACCATCAAAGCCGGCGCCCGTTTTAAGACGCACTGCAGAGAACGGCGCAAGGTCTCGGGGTCGAGCGCGGCGAAGCTCTCGTCGAGAATGATCATCGAAGCGCGCTGCAGCAGGGCACGGGCGATGTAGAGGCGGCTGCGCTCTCCGTGAGAAAGCTGCCAGCCAGTTTCCCCGACCATCTGCAGAAGTCCGGCGGGCATTCGGTCGAGCAAGTCTCCCAGACCGAGTTCGCGGCAGATCTCTTCGGCCTCCTCCATATCTTTCTGGGTGGGAGGCCAGCCGCGGCCCATCAGCACATTGAAGGCGAAGGTCTCGGTCAGGACGTGGTTCTCGTGGAACTGCGGAGCGGAGACCACGCGCCTTCGCCAGCCATCCGTGCCGAGAGTTTGCCAATCGAGCCCATCCAGCAGCAGAAGTCCCGATTGCGGTGTGCGCATGCCGATCAGCAGCGAAGCCAGCGTGGACTTGCCATCGCCGGAATGGCCTTCGAGCAGGATCCGGTCCTGCGGGCGAATGGAGAAACTGCATCGGCGCAACACCGGCTCGCCGCGATCCTGGTAGCGGAAGGTCAGATCTTGGGCTTCCACCAGATTGAAGCCGTCAGTCTTCGGCTCCCGCTGGGGCTCGCTGGCAGGGCGGAGCAGGGGGATGCCGACGGGCTCACGGCGCGTGGCGGCATGAAACAAAGGAGCGACCTGGTTCCATGAAATGGCCGCGTCTTCGAGCTGCCAGAGGCTGGTCGCAACCCGCGTAAAGGCACGAAAAGCGATTAGAACTCCGCCGATGGCGATGGCCAATTGTTCCGGGGAGTTGGAGCCGCGCGCGAACGCTGGCGCGAGGCCGATCAGGGCCACAATGAGCCATCCGCGCGGCGCAAGCGCCATCAGGCGCAATTCGGATTGGTCCACATTTTTCGAGAGCTGCAGATAGTGTTCAAGCTGTTCATCCTCGCCATCGTGCCAGTGGGCGTGCGATTCCTGGGCCATGCGCGTGCGATGGCCGACCATGCGCTCAATTAAGTCGTGAGTCATGTGGAGGCGGGCGTTGGTCCAGGTTTTGCGCCGCACATAAAAGTCATAGCCGAAGTAGGACATCAGCAACGACCATGCCCCCAGTAGGAGGCACAATAAACCTCCCGCGCTTCCCCAGCTCAGGACGAAGAGCGCGGCCAGCAACTCGATCACAGAAATTAAGGCCGAGAAGCCACCACTCAGAGCCATCGCTTCGACCGCTTCCGATTCCAGAACCCGGCTGAGAAACTGGCCCACACCCTGCATACGAATTTCTTCCGGAGTGAGGCGAAGCGCCCCATAAAGAAGACGGCGCTTCAGCAAGGCCGCGAAGCCGATGGAAACGACACCCTGCAACCATGTGCTGAGCAAGCGGAAGGGAACGATTGTGAGCAGAAGCAAAGCCCACGCCAGCAGCCAGCCGGTATCGAAGGTGCCTTCGAGTGCTCCCTTTCCGATCAGCCACCAGGAGAGGATCCAGAGCGCATATTCTCCAAGGTAAGCTCCAATCAAACCCACAAACCGGGAAGGAATCTTCGCCTGGCGCACCTGGCGAGCGAAACTCGCTCCGGGCGGGATACCAAGCTTCCAGAAGGAAGTCACGGATTTATTTCGCAGGCGCTCGCGGATCAGTGCGGCGCGGGCGCGTTCCTGGCGCTGCGGTGGGATTGCTGCGAGCTCGATCAGGGGTTGAACTTCGCGCGAGAGGGGCTCCTCAAGAGACTCCACAAGTCTGGAGCGAATCCAGCCGGCAGAAACCTTCTTTGTGCTGAGATCGGGCGCGAGTACCGATACGGATTTCCCGCCTTCGAGCAGGGCGAGGAATTCTGGTTCTCCGTCCCTTTGAATCTGCAGCAGAGCCGGTCCGGTCTGCTGCAACATTTCATCCACCGCGTCATAGGTCACATCGACGTACTCAGCCTCCAGGCCAAACCACTGGGCATTATCCTGAATCCACTTGTCGAGAGCGCCGTTCAGCAAAGAAGCATCCCCAAAGTCGGAGGGGACATGGGCGGGACGAGCATTTACACCGCTAGCTCGAGCGACGGCCTCAATCGCTCTTGCGAGCTGCGGGGCCGACCACCTGAGGGCGAGAGATTCGCTGCTCATGCGCCAACCTTCTCGGCCCGCCGCAATTGACCGTCGCGCAGATGCAGGTGCTGCCAGTTGTCGTCGGACCAGAGTCTCTCGCGCACCTCTTCCTCGGCGAGCAGCAACTTGCGGTAGGTCGAGTCCGGTTGTCTGACCAGATCTTCGGGACTGCCGTCTTCGATGATGCGTCCGGAGTCTACGACCAGCACGCGCGGGAATGACAGGGTTTCGCCCACATCATGAGTAACGCAGAGCAAGGTTGTATTGCGCCAGTGTTTGCGAACGCGACCCAAAAGATCTCGGCGTTGCTGGCGATCGAGGCCGCGGAACGGTTCGTCTAGAATGGCAAGGCGGATGCCACGCTTATGCATGGCGCGTCCAAGTCGAACGCGTTGCCCCTCCCCGCCTGAGACCAGGCTGCCGTTTTCCCCCAATTCCGTTTGCAGACCAGCTGGCAGCTTTTTCAAGAGTCCGTGCAACTCGGCGGACTCCATGAGCTCCGGTTCGGGAATGGTTCCAGGGCCCGCGCCGAAAATGAGATTTTCAAACAGAGAAAGATTCCACAGCTGCACCGCGGGATCCACCCAAGCAGTTTGCAAACGAAGTTGATTCAGGACATCTCCGCTGAGCGGAACCCCATCAACCAAGATTCGGCCGCATGCGGGCCGATACCAGCCCAGCAACAGGCCGAGCAAACTGGATTTGCCCGCCCCCGACGGACCGACGATGGCTACGTGACAACCTGGTGAGAGAGTGAGATCAATATCTTTTAGGACCACGTGACCGGCGACGCGGACAGCGATGTTTTCGAACACCAACCTTGCCGCTGAGGCGGTTTCTTCCGGAGCTGCGATCATCGCCGTGACACCGGCTGGCGGTTGGTCTTCCTCACCTTCCATCTCCTGCGGCGCGCTCAGAGGCTCCAGCAACCGGAGCGTCCGGTTGCGAAGCGTTGGATATTGCCATGCGACTTCCGCGATGTCTTGACCAATAAACGGAAGATTGAGCACCCAATACGCAAGAAGCAACACGCTGGCAAAATTGTCAGTGCGCGAAATGTGATCGATCAGAATCCACGCGGCTAGTGCGAAGCCCGAAAAGAACTGCAATGCTTCCACCCAGACAACTAGTCGTTCGACGGAAAATGCGGCCCCGACCCATTCGCCCAACTGGGCTTCGTGCCGCCGGCGAAAGGTCTGCTCTGCACGATGTGCCCGTAATGGCACCAGTCCCAGGAACGCATCCAGGTAATAACAGCTTAGGGCACCCTCATGATTCCGCACACGCATATCGCGCTCGGCGAGCGCCGGCTGCAATGCCAGGTTGAGGCCAACGGACAGAAGCGCCAACAGGATGACCAGCGGAGCGGTTCCCCTGTCTAGCCAGATCACGCCCGCTCCAGTGAAGAAGAGCTCAAACGTTGAGCGCAAGACCTGCCCGCCCAGTTCCGGAAGAAGCCGGATGTGGTGAATTTGATGGTAGCGCTCTGCCATATCGGACTTGAGCCGGCTGTGAAAATAGCGATCGCCCAAACGTGGAATCTTTTTTTGGAATGCGATCCGCAAGCGTGCTTCCAGCTGTCGTCCGATGCGGAGCAGGCCCGAGGCGATCGGGAACTCCAACATGAGCAAAGCCGCCCCAAGTACAATCACAGCGCCGATCATCGCCATGCGTTGCACCGGCTCTCCCATGCTGTGAGCAAGGTCAAGGAGGCCGCGAAAGAGTAGCGCCTCAATCATGACTCCGATGCTGGCGGCCAGAAGCGCCGTAGCGATGCACGCCGGAGTAAGTAAACCATCCGCCTTGAGCAATCGAAGTAGCTCGAGGTAGGGCTGCGTTTGCGGTTGCCGCCGCGCAGCGGCGATTTCCGGCGAAACTGCTGGATGGGATTCGTCTTCTGCCGGTACTGCTTGCGTCGGTGCTGCCATGACGCTCGGCGCTACTTCCTCACGACGCCGGATGGCATGCACCAGCACCGCTCCCCGAAAGTAGATCTGCTCGGTTCCATCTTCAGCGCCCGGCGCTTCCGAGACAGACCAGAAATGCGGCGGAATTGCCGCTTTCGCATGACCATTGGACTGCGAATCTTCGAACAGCCTTTCGACAAGATTGCTCGCTTCGGAGCCGCGCCTGAGACTGCGCGAAAGTACCAACGCCTCGACGGTTCGCACCGAGGCTTCCACGGCAGCCAAGCGCCGCCATCCGATATCAGCCGCCGCTCTTTCCGTCAGACGGGAGGTTTGAGTGTTGGCGCATCCCAAGTCGGACAGCTTCCTGCGAAGCGGCTTGAGGAATTTTTCCGATGTGGCCCACTCCTTCCAGGCGTGAAGAGGTGCGAGCTGTTTGTGTAAGTGCAGAGTCGACAGCAAACGCTCGCGCCTGAACCAGCGCCTCCCAACTGCCGGGTCCATCGCTTGCACAAGTGGCCCATGTCTTCGCCACAAGAGCACGAAATGCGTCACCCCGGTCGGCAGCTCAACGACAGCGATTGCCGGCAAGGCCTCGGTCTCTTCGAGCAGAAGATAGTCCGGGGGAACCATGATCTGCTCCGCCTCGAGTCCAAGTTGCACGGCGATCTCCTCCATTGTGTCGATGGAAGTTCCGTCCACATCGGTCTGACAGGCTTCACGCAATCGGCCATAGCTGACTGGAATCCCGAATCCTTCGAGCAGGCACTTCAGAGCTGCCGGTCCGCAATCCATGGCGGACGTCTGGACAACTTCGGGAACCAGCCAGCGGCGGTGGTTGAGTTTCATGGCTGCTCCACACGCTGCATCGTGGCTACGTCTTTAGAGCCACTCAGACCTTTGCCCAACACTCGCAGCACAAGCGAAGCCGGAGAAATGCGTTCGATCTGCACCTGCGCTGCGCCGGGCAGGCCATGCTGCATGGGAATGCGACTGGCAGAATGGGGATTCACCGCGAGTTCAACGCGAATTCGTCCGTCGCGCACTTCGCTACCAACATGAGTGACGGTCGCGCCGATGCTGCCGTATTCAGTCCAGGGAAATCCGTCCAGCCGCAAACGAGCGGGTTGCCCTGGCTGAATGCGGCCCAGGGCGTCGGCCGGTTGGAAGCTCGCGACAATTCGCAGGTCCCCCGTCGGTACCACAGCCGCAAGTTTCTCTCCCTCTCGCACCACAGTACCCACCCGCACATTCGCGACTTCGCCAAGCCTGCCGTTGATCGGGGCACGGACGAGGCGCCGGTCCACTTCCTCTTCCAGTCGCTTGATCGAAGCTTGGGTTGTCGCCTCCCCGCCGTGCAGGCGGTTGACCTCGCTCTTCAGTCCTTCGAGATGCGCTCGCCGATCCTCTGCATCCGTAAGCCGCTGTTGTTCCAGTTTGTTCACGGCGAGCCGTAGGCTGTCGGCTGCGGCACGCCTCTCGGCGGCGTTCGCCTGCGCCCTTTCGAAGTCCGCTTTCGCGAGTACACCGCTCGAGTACATCTGGCTGAGGCGCTGCGCTTCCGATTCGGCAAGATGCGCCCCGGCATCTGCTTCCCGGAAATGGGCCCGAGCTTCATCCAGCGCCACCGCGGCGGTCTGCTGCTCTTGCGCAGAGGCGCGATCTTCGGCGGCAATCTGATCCTCGAGCGATCGAATCTGCGGCCCCAGCGCACCCAGCTTTGTGCGCTCTTCCGTGAGTTGCAGTTTCTGCATGTCGGCGTCGAGTTCGATCAGTACTTCGCCCGCCTCTACTCCGCGATCCAGTGCCAGCGTGCTCGACACCACGCGGCCGCTGTATTGCGACTCGACCGGATGCGCCGCGCGGTCCACTTCCAGATCGGCCGTCTCGCTCACGGCATAAACCGCCACCCGCGCTCGGAAGAACCATGCGACCCACAGGCCCAGCAGAACGACCGCGATCAGCAATCCCCATGCGCCGCGCTTAAATGTTTCGGACTCCAGAAAACGCTCTGAGCGAAAAAACGGACTCGGCATAGATTGATCTCCGGTCGCTACTGACCGCCGGCAACGACGCCGTGCATCCCAGCCATTACCGCTGCCGAGCCTTCAGGCGCAACATCTTAGCGCTGAAATGCCTCCGCAGGAACTGGATCTTGCAAATCGGTTCTTTTTGCTAAGGGAAATTTTAAAAAGCCGCCTTGCAGGGCGGCTTCTCTCAGATTTGATCCGGCTGTTCCTCAATTACTGGATGCGGTATCCAGCCTTCACATTCGTCTTGGTTTTCATAGCTTCTCCTGTCCTTTCGGATTTGTTAGTTCGCAGCAGTCATCCTTGTGATGTGTCTGCTGTAACGTTAACCGCTTATCGCTGCTCACCGATCCCGCTATGCAACGCGCATGCCGGCCTTCACATTCGTCTTGGTTTTCATGGCGCCTCCATTCGCTTTTGAGAGATGCAAACCACGGACCAAGCCTTGAACCTCTCAAACCGAATTCCGCGAGGCTCGGAAGTGATTGAAAAGAAAAGACGTCAATTTCGGCGACCTGAAGGAAGGTGCGCGTTAGCATCCTTTCACTAACCCAACGGTTAATGGCCGCCCGCCCGACGGTTAATGACAGGTCCCGCAAGCGGTACCCCCCTGCCGAATTGACTCCTTTACCGGCTGTACTTACCATCAGTCTCCGAGAACCAAGGGCCCCGTTGACCGTCCTTCTGCGCGGAGCTGCAATGATTGGCCAGACCATCTCGCACTACCGCATCGTCGAGAAACTCGGCGGGGGCGGCATGGGTGTGGTCTATAAGGCCGAAGACACCGAGCTTGGGCGCTTTGTTGCCTTGAAGTTTTTGCCGGATGACGTGGCCAAGGACCCGCAAGCCCTCGAACGCTTCCGTCGGGAAGCCCGTGCGGCCTCGGCATTGAACCATCCCAACATCTGCACCATTTACGAGATCGGAAAAAACAGCGATCAGTCGTTCCTGGTGATGGAGTATCTGGACGGGATGACGCTGAAGCACCGGATCGCCGGCCGTCCGATGGAGACTGAGACCATCCTGTCGCTGGGGATCGAGATCGCCGACGCGTTGGACGCGGCGCACGCCGCCGGAATCATCCATCGCGACATCAAGCCAGCGAACATCTTCGTGACCAAGCGCGGGCACGCGAAGATTCTGGATTTCGGATTGGCGAAGGTGACGCAGCCGACCGGCAATCCGGGCAGCGGAGCGCAATCGGTGGGGCAAACAACGGTGACGCTGGAAGAACATCTGACCAGCCCCGGAGCCACGGTAGGGACGGTGGCGTACATGTCTCCGGAGCAGGTACGGGCGAAGGAACTGGATGCGCGCACGGACTTGTTCTCGTTCGGAGCGGTGTTGTACGAGATGGCGACGGGGACACTACCGTTCCGGGGCGAAAGTTCGGGCGTGATTTTCAGGGAGATTCTCGATGCGGCACCGACTCCCGCTGTCCGATTGAATCCCGACCTGCCGTTGGAACTGGAACGGATCGCCAACCGCGCACTGGAGAAGGATCGGAACCTGCGCTATCAGCATGCGTCGGACATGCGAGCGGAGCTGGAGCGTCTGAAGAGGGACACGGAGACCGGGCGCGTACGCGCGGGCAGTTCGGCATCAGCAACCGCAGTGCGGGAGAGTGGGACGCACGCAGCGAAGAGAAATCTCTGGAAGATCGCGGTTCCCTCGGTCGTAGTGGCAAGCGCATTAATAGCTGGCGGACTTTACTATCGTTCGCACCGCACCAAGCCGCTGACTGACAAAGACACCATCGTTCTTGCCGATTTTGACAACAAAACGGGCGATCCGGTCTTTGATGACACGCTCAAGACCGCACTCAATGTATCGCTGATCCAGTCCCCGTTTTTGAACGTGCTCTCCGACAGCACAGTCGCCGAGACATTGAAGTTGATGACGAAGCCGCCCGACACGCGGCTCACCCCGGACGTGGCTCGCGATCTTTGCCGGCGTGCTAATAGCAAGGCATACGTTGCCGGCTCGATTGCCAGCCTGGGCAGCCAATATGTGCTCGGACTGAAAGTGGTGAACTGCCAAAGCGGCGACACGCTGGCGCAGGAGCAAACAACTGCAGGTGCAAAAGAGAGAGTTCTTGATGCGCTGGGAACCGCAGCATCAAAGCTGCGCGCCGAATTGGGCGAATCGCTGGCCTCGGTGCAGAAGCTTGACGTTCCGCTTTATCAGGCCACCACTTCCTCTCTCGAGGCTTTGCAGGCCGATGCCTTGGGCGGTAAGGCTTTCCGGGAGAAGGGCCCGACTGCAGAACTGCCCTACGAACAACGAGCCGTCGAACTCGATCCTAATTTTGCGATGGCCTATCTCGCAATGGCCCGCGATTATGGAACGCTCGGAGAGATTGAGCGCGCCAGCGAATACACAACCAAAGCATTCCAGTTGCGAGAGCATACCAGCGCTCGCGAGAGGATGCTGATCACCGCTTCTTACTACTCCGCAGTGACCGGAGAGTTGGACAAGGCCGCGCGCGCGATGGAAGAATTGGCTGCGAGTTATCCCGGGGACGCAGCAAAGGCGGGATTGGGCTACATTTCGTTTGAGGAAGGGGAGTACGAGAAGGGAGCGAAACTTCTTCGCGAGGAAATGTTGGCGCGGCCCGATGACCCCACCGCCTACACCCATCTCGCCAATGCCGGACTGATCTTGCAAAACTTTGAGGAAACGCGGCAAGTGGTTGCGCAGGCGCAGGCGCGAAAGGCTGATAGTTTCATACTGCACAACGCGCTCTATGGGCTGGCTTTTCTTGGTGGCGATACCAGTGCTATGACGGAACAACTGCATTGGTTTGAGGGCAGGCCCGAAGAAAATATGGCGCTTTCACTCGCTTCCGATACGGAGGCCTATACGGGCCATCTTGGCGAGGCTCGGGAATTGACGCGAAGGTCCCTCGACTCCGCCATTCGCGCTGATAGCAAGGAACTTGGGGCGACCTGGCTGGCCATCGCGGCGCAGCGGGAAGCCGCCTTCGGCAACCCGGCGCAGGCCAAGCAGGTCGCCGCAGAAGGACTGAAGTTGATGCCTACCAGTCAAGCCGTTGACGTTGAAGCCGCATTAGCCCTCGCCATGGCAGGCGAATCTGAGTTGGCGGAGCAGATCGCGCGAGACCTAAACAAGCGCTATCCTCTGGATACACAGATGCAAGCGCTCTGGCTGCCCGCCATTCACGCGCAACTGGCGCTTAACCGTAAGAATCCTTCTGCGGCCATCGCCAGCCTGCAGCCTGCCGTGCCGCCGATTGAATATGGGCAGATTTTCTTTCTTACAAATATCTCCTGCCTCTATCCCACCTACATTCGCGGCGAGGCGTATCTGGCCTCGGGACAAGGCAAGGAAGCCGCCGCCGAGTTCCAGAAGATCATCGACCACAGCGGCATCGTCTGGAATTGCTGGACGGGAGCGCTGGCGCATCTGGGCGTGGCTCGGGCCAATGCTCTCGAAGCCAAAAACTCGCAGAGCGCGGATGCCGATGCTGCCCGCGTTCGGGCGCTCACCGCCTACAAGGATTTTCTCACCCTCTGGAAAGACGCCGACCCCGACATCCCCATTCTGAAGCAAGCCAAAGCGGAGTATGCGAAGCTGCGATGATTGGCCAGACCATCTCGCACTACCGCATTGTCGAGAAACTTGGCGGGGGCGGCATGGGTGGGGTCTATAAGGCCGAAGACACCGAACTGGGACGCTTCGTGGCTCTGAAATTCCTGCCCGATGACGTGGCCAAGGATCCGCAAGCGCTCGAGCGTTTCCGCCGGGAAGCCCGCGCCGCCTCGGCATTGAATGGGAATTGCCCCGCCCGTTGCAGATCGAGCGATAAGGGACCGATGGCTGTGACTGCTCCCGCCAGCAGCGACAGAGCCCCTCACCTAAGTTCCGGAACGGGCAGTGCGCCTCGATGCGGATGCTCGCAGGATGCCGGTGCGAACGGTGCTAATTAAGCGTAATCACAATCGGAGAAAGTGTTTTCTGATTGTCGCTGTCGCTCGAAGTTGAAGCTGCCTGCGCCACCACTGAGACATTCACGGTTTGGGGATTCCCGCCACCACCGCCACCGCCGCCTCCTCCACCCCCGCCGCCAGTACCCGCACTGCCGCCTCCGCCGCAGGAAACCACAGTGGCGAGAGTCGCGAGCGCGGCCAGAGCGATCAAGACCCTCACCTTTCTCCGCGAGAGTAGTACGAAGCCCAGCGGCAGGAGGATTGCAAAGAGGAATGGTCCACCGGAGATTAACCGACTCCCACGCTGGACTTTCGATGCACTCGCCGTATTCGTAACCGTCAATTGCACAGTTGCAGTTCCACTATCGGCCAGCGTGGATGTCGACGGGTTCGCCGCGCAAGTCACGCTGGACACTGCGGGCTGGCAGTAAATCGTGATCGTGCTGGCATAGTGATTGACAGATGCCAGCGTCAAGTTGAATGTGGCTGACTGCCCCGCTGCAAGCGTGGCTGTCGATTTGTCGAGAGTCGCAGTGAAGTCACCGACTCGCAGCAAGGCGTCGATGGTATGAGAGACGATGTCCGCGGTTCCCGTGATCTGGAAGGGATAGTCATTCGCAGTCAACTGGTTGTAGCTGAACCCGAACGCGGTCGATGGACCGGAAGTGAAGAGATTGGAGCCTGGCGCGCATTGCGTTCCCGTGGGCAGCCCGGTACAGACGAACGTTAACAGTTCGCCCAGTCCGTTCGTCGCGGTCGAACTAAGCGTAGCGTTCACGTTTCCACTCGGTCCCACCACGATGGTCGTAGGGGCGATACTGAGGGAGAAATCGCCGATCCCCAGTTTGAAAGTCACCGTGGTCGTTAGAATTCCATCGGTCGCGCTTACTGTGACCGTTCGTCTGCCAAACGGGGTAGAGCTGGAGGTGTCGACCGTAATCGGAATGCTCAGCGCGTCGGCGGGGAGAATCAAAGTAGCGTTCGCACCGAACGTACAAGAAGAGTTCGCGGGCAATCCGCTGCATGTCAGGGATGAGAAATTGCCGGAGTACCCGCCCTCGCTCTGAAGCGTCAAATAAATGATGAAGTGTTCGCCCGGTTCCACGCTGACGTTTGAACTCTCCGTTGGAGGGTAGTACAGCGAGGCAGTCACTCCCACGGTGAGATTCGGATTCGGCTTGGTGCCGTAGGCGACCGCGGTCTGCGAGCCCAGCGTCGCATATAGCGCGAACATGTGCGTGGCATCGAAGCCTGAGCCGAGCGTGTAGGCGACTGTCTGCGTCTGCTGGCCTGCGTTGAAGGTGACGCTTGCTGGAAGTTTAATGGCTGGGTCACTTGCGGACAGGACAACCGTTTCAGTAGACGTGGCGGGCAAATCGAGGGTGACCGTGGCTTGGCCGGCGTTTCCAATCACAGGACTCGAATCGAGTGAGATGTCGAGCGTTGGAGCTGGGGCAGCCGGGATCGTAGTGAACGACGAAGTGCTCGCCGTGAGTTCCATGAGATCAGTGGCGCCATCCCCGTTGAAATCCGCGCCGAGGAGCGGTTGACTGAACGCCGCGAGCTGATAGGTGTGACCGGTGACAATGAACGTTCCATCCCCAACACCCTGCAAGATCACCAGAATTGGGTCGGTATACGCGATCTGCAGTGTGGGCCAGCAGATCATCGCGATGTCAGGGATGCCGTCGCCGTTGAAGTCTCCCACCAGCGCCCCGTTAAACGGGGGATAGGTGATCTCCGGAAGATCGTAGCTTGGCTGCTGGTGAAAGGTGCCGTCGGCGGCGCCAAGATAAACGGTGATACCCAACGGAGCTGTGAGTGACTCTCCGAATATATTATTCGGGTCCCGGGCTTGAATCAGATCCACGTAGCCATCGTGATTTACGTCTGCTACTGCTACGGCTCCGAAATGAGCAAACAGAGTCGTGGGAGTCTGAAACGTTCCATCGCCATTGCCAAGAGCCTCAATCAGATCGTCTCCGCTGGCTTCCCAACCCAGGTTTCCGTTCATGCCGATGAGCAGATCGAGATTCCCATCGTGGTTCAGATCCAGAGCAAATAGCTGCTGCGCGGTAAGACTAGTCTGAAATGGGAACTGCTGCATCGACAACGGCGTGAATGTTCCGTCACCGTGGCCGAGGAAGGTATTAAATTGAAAAACGGGGCCTGAGGCTAGGTTGGTCCAGCCTACAACTGCAAAATCCAGTTTCCCGTCGTGATTGAAATCGCCCGCGACGACCTGTTGGGGGTTCGGCAATGTGGCCAGGGTAACGGGCGGAGCAAACGTACCATCCCCATTTCCGCGAAGGTAGAGCACGTTAAAGCCGCTATTGCCTTGGTTATAGGTGTTCGCGTAAATCACGTCCGGCGTGGCCGGATTCCGGAAGGCACCCGCGACAAAAACTGGAACCGGCACCGCCGGTTCGCCCGTGATCGTACTGCGCACCGGCGGAAGAAACTTCCCGGTGCCGTCGTTCAGAAGCGCTGTCAATTCGGGAGGACTGCCTACGTCGACGCCGAATTCAACCAGAAATAGGTCTGGTTTCCCGTCACCGTTTAGATCAGCAACCTCCATCGGCGCCTCATGGTCAGGAGCGTCTACCGGGCCGATAGTGTATCCAATCGTCGCCCCTTGCGGTGGCCCATAGTTGCCGGCACCGTCGTTAGTGAAGATCCTGACTCGGTTTTCCATGGAATCCGCTGTGACGATCTCTGGGCGCTGGTCTCCAGTGAAGTCTGCCGCGACAAACGAGTACACGTTGGCACCGCCGCGGTACGTCTGCGCCACGGCGAGGTTTCCTTTTCCATCTCCCTTGAGAACTGAAACCAGGTAACCAGCTTCTGTACCAGCTTCCGGGTTGTCCATGATCGGGTAGTACGCCGCCGACCCCACTACATCCAGATGCCCATCACCGTTTACGTCAACCACTTCAATCGCGGGGTCGATGTCGCCTACCATCGCAGTGGGATCGGGGTTCTGGGCGAAATTTCCATCGCAGGTTCCGAGCGCCACTGTGACCACTCCCAAGGTTCCAAGTTGCACCACATCGAGACAACCGTCCTCGTTCATGTCGCCCAAGCCGACCACCATTGGGCCGTCGTTGTATCCCTGATAGCTACTAAAAGGAAAGCCCGTGCCAGACTGGCTGACGTAAGGTATGAAAGATCCTCCGGTAATGGTGACTACAAAATCCACGTAACCATCGTTGTTCATGTCCCCCGCGGCAATCCATCCAGTGGGAACCGGGCCGTCCGGATCGCCATAGATCGCTTGGGAAAAAACGGTTCCGGAAAAGCCTCCTGAGCCGTTGCCCAAAAGCACTTCAAACTGAGGCTGGGTCGAATCCGTGGCGATGGTCAGACCTACGACAAGGTCTTGATTGCCGTCGTTGTTAACATCGGCAGCCAGGATGAGCGTCGGGACTTGAGGCAGAGAGACTTGCGTGCTCGGCTGAAAGGTTCCGTCCCCATTGCCAAGAAAGACCTCCACCGTGTTCGAATCGCCGTTGGTGACGGCCAGATTGACGGGGCCATTCTTGCGCAGCTTGACTGCGGTGATCCAGTTGGGAGATTGGCCTTGGGTATACAAGACAGACGGAACCTTGAATGTGCCATCTCCTTTTCCGAGAAACACGTAGATCGTATTGTCGCCGCCGTTGCTGATGGCGAAATCCATCTTACCGTCGCCATTGAAATCTCCATTGGTGATGGCAGTTGGGATGAAACCCGCAGGAAGGGAAGGCCGCTCCGCGAACCCGGCATTGGCGAAGCCGCTTGTTCCCGGAGTGCCGCTTGGAGTTCTGATCGAACCGTGGGCGGTTTCAGGCGCTAGAAGTTGTTGGCTCGGACCACTTTTGCGTTGCCACTTCCGAGTGTCTTGACCCGACATCGCCGCAAACTTCCAGCCTATAAATCGCCCATTCCGTCGCAGGGCGGCACGCCTAGCAGCCGCGGATTCAGAAGTTGAGCGATCAACCTTCGTTGGACGATGCGATGGCGCCTGTGCCCAAGCGCCAGTGGCTAAGAGAAAGCCAAGAAGGAGATAGAAACCCACCCGCAGGAGTCTGGTCCGCGGCGCCTGGCAAGGGAAAGCAACTTTCATTCCGACCTCGAAAGCATGGGCTGTATGCGCTTCGGTCAGCGACAAAGGACGTTTATGGTACCACGGAGATTGCGTAGGTTCTTGACATGATCTGCTCGTCCTTTGCCGGCCCGAGCTGGAGAGGCCGGTCGTGTCCAGACCAAGGACAACGCAGGATCGAGTCGCCGGATATACTTGCGCGCCGCACCCGGAGTGAAACCGGAGTCCAGGTCTTGGACTGCGCCGAGCATCCGACGATTTCATAATCTTGCCATCCACTATCAGCACGCGGTATTACGTCGGGGTGGCTCACGGCTTTATCTGAGAGGCGATTTCGGAAATCAGTTGCTTGTCTACCATGGACTTACAACGCTCAAGTTTGCCAACTGTGCTCGGTTAAGTTCGTTGTTTGACGTTTACAGGCAGGTTCGAATCCTACCTGAGGAGCCATTCTTTTTATCCGCCCTTTCATTGGTTTACGCGGCTTTCGCAGTTTCGATTGAAACCACATTTGTGGCCCAGCGTGGCCCAATTACGAAGCCCAGCCACCGGTCGCAACTACAGTTTGTGAGGGCCGGATCTCCGCGATCCGGCCCTATCAAGCGAGCTTAAAGGGCCTCGCAAACCTGAGGCTTTGCCGTACTCAATCTAGGAGCGCCACAGGTTTGCGGCCACTTCGAGTTGCTGGCTTACGCTCCCCGTGTTGGAATTGCCAGATAAGCGTGTATGGAACGGCAATTGGTGGTGTTATGTTTATTGTGGCGGGCTTGGTTCAGTTAGGTCTTGCTAAAAAAAGGATTCTTGGGCCCCCCAACAAGGGGTGGACACCTAACAGGGTGGACCGGATGAGGTTGCAGGTCGAAGATCATGAACGCAAGAAAAACGGCAGGAGCACCAGGGCCAATTGGCAGGGCAGGTAGACGAGGTGGGCGCACACGATCCACTGCGCGCCGACCCGGGACCGAGCACATACACACACCATGCCCCACACACAGCCGCTCACGAGCAACAACGCCATGCGGGCCGCCTACAAACAAACAAACAAACAAACAAACAAACAAACAAACAAACCAAACAACCAACTCGGAAAAAACCAACTAAAAAACAACAAAAAAACAACGCGCCCCCGGTTAATGATACAGCCTCCCTATCCCCCCCACTCTTGTCGGATGAGCCGAAGGCGAGCCACTCCACTATGTGCCCTTCCGGAGGAGAGAGTGGGTCCGGGAGGCACGAAGAAGTAGGTGACCCGCGGGAGTCCAAATTGCCGGCACGGGGGGAGGGGGGTGTTCAGAGAAATTTTCCCCCTGCACCTTTCCCCTTTTGGCCGGCCCTTTTGCTCGGCCGTGGGGGGGGGTCCGGACTTAGAAAACAAATTCCGAAAAAAAAATCGAATTGCATAATCGATCAATTTTATAGTTGGCATCCGAATATGCCACTTTTAACCCTCAAATCGACCATTTTCGACCACTTTTTGGCCCTTTTTGAGGCTGAAAATGGCCTTTTTAGCTGTAAAATGAAACCAAAAAGGTCGTTTTTCTCGAATTTTTTATTTTTTGGGCCTAAAATTTTTTTATCGTTCCGTTGACTAAATTTTATCATTCCCCACCGAAAAATATGATTTTGGGACCTCTATACGACTATTTTCCACCACTTTTGACCCCGTTTAGGTTACATTACAGCTAAAAAGGCCTTTGGTGTGTCCCCTTTTTTTTTTTTTTTTTGCTTTTTGGTCCCTTTTCTTTGCCTCAAAAAGGTCATTTTTCTCGATTTTTCTTGATTTTCCCCTATATTGTTCCATATCCTGTGCCTATATAGTTAGGGCATGACCAAACTAAATCATTCCCTACGGGAAAAACTGAGCTTTTATGCTTCTTTTCGCTATTTTTCACCTATTTTTAAGTCTATATCATTTTTCTCCCTCCAAAGCCCCCTTTACTCCTTCTTCCCAAAACTACCTTCTACTAAAGTACCTCTACCCATCAAAACCTTACAGTCCCCCCCACCATATGAAGACATCGATAATACCATTGATGAATAAATCCCCAACAGTTTGAGCTCCGCTTTTCTCAAAATCCCCGTGGTTGCATGGTTGCAAAATAATTTTAGTTTAGTTTAGCACGAGTAGTGGCTTTTGGAGTGGTGGGGGGGGGGGGGTGTGCCGGTGTGGCGGCGTGGTCGGCGTGGAGTGGTGTGCATGATAGTGACGGTGGGGGGGGGGGGGGGTTAATTAACATTTAACCTTCGCCAAAAACCACACAAAACCACATGTAGATTGCTTACATAACCAAAGGCATGCAACGTGCATGGGGGAGCACAGAAGGCTGATGTATGATTCGGGTGTGATCCTTGAATCTCACCGCCCCCTCCCCACACGAATTCAAGTGCGTAGCTGACAGTGCTAATACACGCCGCACAACACTGGATTGAACATGATTCGATTCGACCGTCCGCGATCGCGCAAACGGAAACAACAACAACAACAACAACAACAACAACACCTGCCACAAATATTCTTCTACAAACTTGCCGACGATGAGGGAGATGGACGTGTGCGCGCACTATGCACCATGGGCGGGCGGTGGGCGCCCAGTCATACGGCGTCAAAAGAACACCGACGCGTCTTGAATTTTCCTGATACGCAGATAAGATACGGCAACATAGCCGATATACAAACACAACAAAAGCAATGCATACAAACCTGCTCATGTAAACCAAAAGGAGAAATCATCACGTTCACAAGGCGGGGGTGGGTTTGTGCTCGGAATGGATGTATGTGCTCTCATTTTTGAATGGGCGTGGTTTTTGAATGTGTGTGTGTTTTTTTTTTTTTTTTTTTTTTTTTTTTTTTTTTTTTTTTTTTTTTTTTTTTTTTTGTGGTGTGTGTGTGTGTGGAGGTTGCTGAACCCCCCCCCCTCCCCATGCCATATTTGTGTGCAGACATATGTATTCGAGCAGCTCATTGTCCTCCTTGTGTACCCTCTTGCGTTGTTGTGAGACGGGTGGAGTGGTGGGCGTTGTTGTTGTAGTTGTCCTTGAGTGCTGGCTGAGGTGGCTGTGATCACAAACCGGGATGCAAAGCTGCTGGAGAGGAACACGCACTGCGCCAATTTTTTTGGAAAGGATCGGTAGGAGATGAGTGAGCGTGGGGTTGGCCGACTGTGGGTGTGCATGAGAGAGCAGACTGTGCTAACAAGTCGGTCTTGTTGACTTGTCATCTCATCAATGATCTTGGGTGCCCTGTTGGAGACAGCAAGGAAATTGTTTCAATGAGGAGACACTGTAGCTCAACAAAATTGCAGACGATTTTTCCACACAAAGTGCCCTGTCTGTGAGCTGAGCATGCAAAGTGCAGCACCAATGTCCACAGAAAATTGATTTTTCATCGTGCTGATGGATTTTGTGAGACCTATTTTTAATGGAGCCTGCTGTCAGTGACTATGGTGGAAAAGAAAACTGTTTTCTCATTTTCAGAATAGTGGTGCAGGCAAGGGTGGTGGTGGTGGTGGTGGGGGGGG